>NZ_JAJOMC010000019.1 GCF_021129155.1 Arthrobacter sp. AK04 | reverse complement strand
GGGCCCATCGAGAAGCGTCTCCTCCGCAGCCGCGGGCTCCTGGCCGGCAGCACCCGCTAAGCACCTCCATCTTCCGCAACACGCAGAGCCCCCCCCCCGCCCCCCCCCCCCGCGGGGGGGGGGCTCCCCCAATTCCCCCCCCCCCCCCCCCCCCGCCGTTGTTCTTCCGTGAGTTTGTGTCCAGATATGCAGCCTAAAACGCCATTTTGGGCTGCGTATCTGGACAAAAACTCAGAGCGGTGGGGGAGTTAGCTGGCTTTCTGCAGGCCCGTCCGTGCCATGGCGTCGGCGTAGGCCACGCGCATGTCCTCGAGGTACTCCTCCTGGCGGGCGGGCGAACCGGCGAACGCGCGGCCGCTGAGGGAACGCACCTTGTAGGTCTTAAGGCCACGACGCCACAACAGCGGCACCTCGGTCTTCAGCAGCAGGTTCGCGAGGCGGTTGGCCTCTGTGCCATGCGCCACAATGACTGAGGCGCGGGGGACAAGCGCCAGGAACTTGAGCAGCGGCTTGAGGCCGGCAGAGATCTGGTCCGGAGTGAACTTTCCGTTGGGCTCGCCGGGCAGGTGCCACGGGTGGACATTCCACGGCATCACGAACTCCGGGCGCAGGCCCAGCTTCCACTGGATGCCCAGCATCCGGGTGGCGGCGTCGTGGTCCCCGGGGGTGATGAAGCCGGACTTGTCCGCCTCCCCGATGTTCGAATACAGGCTGATGATGCGGCACTCGTCCACATCGTGCATCGGGTCGACGTAGGGCACCACGGTGCCGGGCTTGGCGTCCCGCAGGGAATCGCACAGTTCATTGACGGCCGCGACGTTGGGCTCGTAGCGGCGGCTCAGGAGTTGCTCATGGAAAGATTCGGGTGCCAGGGCTGTCATGTAGTGCTTGATCTCCTGCGGGGATTGTTGTTGCTTCCGCCGGTGAAAATGGGCGCACGACGGCACAGCTCATCAACGGCGGTTAATTGGGGTGGGCCGATTCCTGGTCGGCCTCTTTCAGTTTAGCAAGCCCCGCAAAACGAAACGCCGGGCCGGGCCACCCAATAAGAGCGCGGGTGCATCGTTTCGCAACGTAATAACTGACTGCAGATTACTGTCACGTCCATTGACAGTAACCGTTGAGGTTGGTTGGCTTTTGTCACAGCCTGCACATGGGGGATCACCGCCGGCTGGACACACCCCAATGCACTCGAAAGAGGTACCGCACCGTGAGAAAAACCCTGGCAACCTTCAGGACCCTGGCACTAACGGGAGCCCTGGCACTGGCAGCAGTGACCGTCCCGGCACCGGCCCTCGCCGTGGGCGAAGGCCCCAACTATGACGGCAACGGCCAGATCACCACGTCGAAGCTTGCCACCTACGACCAAATGGTTGCGTTCCTCAAAGACCAGGACGCCCGCCAGCCCGCCATGGAGCTGGAAGTCATCGGCCAGACGGTCAAGGGCCGCGACATTCACCTGGTCAAGTACATTTCGGACCCGGCCAAGCCCACCATCCTCTACCTGACGCAGCAGCACGGCAACGAGCAGCTCACCACCGAAGGCGCCCTGGAATTCGTCAAGCACCTCGGCACAGGCAAATCAGGGGACATCCTTGGCGGAGTTAATATCCTGGTTGTTCCCATGCTCAACGCCGACGGTGCCATGGGGGACGTGAACTTCTCCCTGGACGATTACCTGGCCAAAGGTGACCGCAACATGACCCGCTACAACGCCGAAGGCGTGGACCTCAACCGGGACCACGTGGCCAAGGTCCAGCCCGAAACCCAGGCCCTGCACAACAACGTGATGCGCAAGTACCAGGTGGACTACATGATCGACCTCCACCACCAGGGCACGCGCAGCGAACGCGACGGAAAGCTGGTCTCCGGCTCCATCCTGTACCCCACCACGCCCAACGCCGATCCGGCAGTGGTGGAGAAGTCCAAGCAACTGGGTGCCGTGGTCTTTGACAATGTCGACTCCACCGGCTGGGGCCACCTGGGCAAGTACGTGGGCGGCAGCGCCGAAACCATCAGCCGCAACGGCATTGCCGTGGAGTACGGCATTGCGACGCTGCTCTTTGAGATGCGCGGCATGTCCGACCACTACCTTGACGGCTATGCGCTGGGGCTGCGGAGTAACGGCTACCTGATCAAGCAGACGGTCACCACCCTGACCGCCACCGCCGCCGCCATCGCTGACGGTTCAATCGCCGACGCCGACACCTCCTTCTGGGACAGCCTCGCCACCCAGACCTCCCGCCCCGGAGAGGAAGCCGACGACGAGTAGCACCACCCGCTGGCGGCCCGCCGCGGTTCCGTCCTGCACCAGCCCTTGGGCTGCAGGAAGGGGCCGCGGCGGACCAGCGAGTGGACAAAGTCACTCATCGGCTAAACTTGGGTGGTAAGAGCCCCGGAACTCTTGCGTCGCTGCGCCTTCGCGGAACAGCGAAGGGCGGTACGTTCGGGGCATTCTCATGAACGGCGCTGCACAGGACCGCCACACGTGGCCGGAACCGGGCAGCCCGAACGAATGGGGGAGGATCCCATGCCAGCAATTGTGATCGTAGGAGCCCAGTGGGGCGACGAAGGAAAAGGCAAGGCCACCGACCTTCTGGGCGGCCGTGTTGACTACGTCGTCAAGCCGAACGGCGGCAACAACGCCGGGCACACCGTCGTCGTAGGCGGTGAAAAGTACGAACTCAAGCTGCTGCCGGCAGGTATTCTCAGCCCCAACGCGGTGCCCATCATCGGCAACGGCTGCGTGGTCAACCTTGAGGCCCTCTTCCAGGAAATTGACGGCCTGCAGGCCCGCGGCGCCGACACTTCAAAGCTCCGTGTCTCCGCCAACGCCCACCTCGTGGCCCCGTACCACCAGGTCCTGGACAAGGTCACCGAGCGCTTCCTGGGCAGCCGCGCCATCGGCACCACCGGACGCGGCATCGGCCCGGCCTACATGGACAAGGTGGCCAGGCTGGGCATCCGCGTGCAGGACGTCTTTGACGAATCCATCCTGCGGCAGAAGGTGGAAGGCTCCCTCCGCCAGAAGAACGAACTCCTGGTCAAGGTCTACAACCGCCGCAGCGTGGTGGTGGACGAGATCGTGGACTACTTCCTGTCCTTCGCCGACCGGCTCCGCCCGCTGGTCATCGACAGCACCCTGGTGCTGAACACGGCCCTGGACGAGGGCAAGGTGGTCCTGATGGAAGGCGGCCAGGCAACCTTCCTGGACGTGGACCACGGCACGTACCCGTTCGTGACCTCCTCCAACCCCACAGCCGGCGGCGCGTCCGTTGGTTCGGGCATCGGGCCCACCCGCATTTCCCGCTCCATCGGCATCATCAAGGCCTACACCACCCGCGTTGGTGCCGGGCCGTTCCCCACGGAACTCTTTGACGAGATGGGCATGTACCTGCAGAAGACCGGCGGCGAGTTCGGCGTCAACACCGGCCGGCCGCGCCGCTGCGGCTGGTACGACGCCGTCCTGGCACGGCACGCCTCCCGGGTCAACGGCTTCACGGACTACTTCGTCACCAAGCTGGACGTCCTCACCGGCATCGAGCAGATCCCGGTCTGCGTGGCCTACGACGTGGACGGCGTCCGGCACGACGAAATGCCCATGACGCAGACCGAGTTCCACCACGCCGTACCGATCTTCGAGTACTTCGAAGGCTGGACCGAGGACATCACCGGCGCCCGTACCCTCGCTGACCTTCCGGAGAACGCACGCAACTACGTCCTGGCACTCGAGAAGCTGTCCGGGACACGCTTCTCCGCCATTGGCGTGGGCCCGGACCGGGACCAGACCATCGTGGTGAACGACCTCATCAACGACTGACCGGTCCGGAACCGGCGGCCAAAAAGGCCAAGCATTTTCGACGGCGGCGGGTCACTCTTGCAAGAGTGTCCCGCCGCTTTTGTGCGCCCGGCGGAAGCGCCCTGCGGCAATTTACACAAGGTTAACGTGGGTGGTCTTGTGAGGCTGCCGGGAGCCCGCCAGACTCGTCTGTACACCCTGTGACTGCGAGGAAGGACTTGCCATGGCCGGGAAATTCGAGGCATTCGTGGACGCTGATTCGTCTTTCAGGTTCCGGCTACTGGCCCCTGACGGCGCAGTCATGGCTGTTTCCGGCCCCTACCCGGACAAGGCCGCCCTTGCTGCCGGAATAGCAGCCGTCCGGGAGTGCGCCGGCACCGGCCTGGTCACCGATCTTTGTCCGGCCGGTGTTGCCGCCCGCCCGGCTCCTGCCCACGCCCCTGCGCCGGCGGTGGAAAAGGCCATGGCCCCGGCACGGACGGAGTGTGAGGACCAGCGCGTCCCCGCCGGCGGACACACGTTCGTTTTCGCTAAGGGACTGCGCCGCCAGGGCGCCCGGCCCCGCTGGACTGCCGCCGCCCGCTGACCCGGCCAACAAAGTTTTCAAAGTTTTTCCGTCCACGCGTAACCCTTTGCGTGCCCCCAACGATTACCCCTATGTAGCGCCGGCCTGGAACTTGTCCCCCATCACGTTCCAGGCCGGCTCTTTCACTTTCCGACGGCAGGGGCAGCTGCCAGGTCGGACCGGCAGCAAACGCGTGGCGGTCCCGGGCGGTGGTTACTGGGCGGTAAAGTGATGCACGGAAAAGGCGTTCCGCAGGCCGGGCACGTCCTCCTCGCAGACACCCCCGATCTTTGACCGAAAGCCCCACGTCCGTGACTGATGCCCTGACAGACGAGGCCCTGGACGGCCCCGCCGGGACAGCAGCGTTCAGCGTTGTCTACCGGACGTACGCAGCACAAGTCCTGGGCTATCTGGCGGCCCGGGGAGTCGAGGACCCGGAGGCGGCCATGCAGGAGGTGTTCCTCTCCGTCCTGCCCCGCCTTGGCTCGGTGCACGGGGGAGACGCCGGGCTCCGCACATTCATCTTTTCGGTAGCCCACGCCCGCATGGTGGACGATCACCGGCGCCAGAGCCGCACTCCCGCGAGGCTCCCGTTTGAACCCGAACTGGACCAGCGCGAAGATTCGTCGGCTGAAACGGAAGCGCTGGAACGGATAGCGCCGCAGGAGGTCCTTGCCCTGCTGGATGCGCTGCCCCAGGACCAGCGCGAGGTACTGGCCCTTCGCCTCGTAGCCGGGCTTACCGTGGAGCAGTCTGCGGAAGCCATGGGCAAGAGCGAGGGTGCCGTGAAGCAGTTGCAGCGCCGGGCGCTCCTGAAACTGCGTGAACTTGCGGACGTGAAGGAATACCTGAAGCCATGACACCACAAACGCACCACGCAGCGGACGCGGTGGAGGAGATGCTCCTCGACGCCGGCATGGGCCAGGACGCGGACCTGCGCCGGGCCCTCCTGGCCGTGGGCTCTCTGGCGGACCTCGCCGTGCCGGAACCCACAGGGCAGCTGGCTGCCCTGCTGGCCGGTACCGGCGGGGCGTCCGGGAACGTCCCGCAGCACAGCGACGCCGTGGAGACCATCCCGGGCGATGAGCTCGGACGGCGCCGCCGGCTGCGTGCGCACCGGCCTACCGTCGTCGGGCTTGCCCTGGTGGCGGGCATGGGGATGGGTGTTGGCACCGTGGCGGCCAGCTCCACAGGTCCTGCCCACACCGGCAGCCCCTCCGTGCAGCAGCTGCTCGAAGACTGGTCGCCGTCCTGGACCATCCGCACGCCCCAGGCCGCCGCACCCGGACCACTTCAGGACGGCATCGACGACGCTGCCGGCCGGCAGGATCACAGTGGGCCGGCAGGCGGCAGCGATACCCCAGGCGGCGAACCGCCGGTGACGCCGCAGACCGTGGAAGGGTCCTGGCAGGCACCAGTCTTCCAGCCGCCCGGCCGGGGCGGGGAAGAATCCGGAGACGTTCCTGCGGCTGATGGAGGGGACCGGACGGGTGAACCGGAAAGTCACGGCCACGCAGCTGAGCAGGAGGTGGAGGCAATGACGGAACGGACAGGCGCGCCGGATTCCGGGACCAGCAACGCCGCCGATGCGGAAAAGCCAGGGCAAGGGCCAGGCGACGATCCCGGCCTGCCGGGAGAAGCCGCACAGGGAGCAGAAGGGCAGGGAACCGGCCCTGCCGCCGGAGGAAAACCGGTCCCCGGTGCCAAGTGGCTGGAGAAGTTCGTCCGCTAACTGTTTCGCCCAGGGACCCTGCCTGGCGGGGTTCACGCTGACGGCCTTCCCTCCGCGTAGGCTAAACCCATGGGCCACACGAACGATCCTGCAGTCATAGAACGCCTGATGCGCACCAAGGGACGCTGGGCCATTGTCGGCCTGAGCACCAACGAATGGCGTGCAGCCTACGACACCTCGCTGTTCATCCGGGACCGGATGGGCATGGAAATCATCCCCGTCAACCTGCCCGGTGACCCCGTCCACGGCGAACCCGGTTACCGCAGCCTCCTGGACATCCCGGCCGCCAAGCAGCCCGTCGACGTCGTGGACTGTTTTGTGAATTCCCACAAAGTGGGGGACGTCGTGGACCAGGCGATCGAGGTGGGCGCGAAAGCCGTATGGATGCAGCTGGGAGTCGTTGACGAGGCTGCGGCCAAGCGGGCCAAAGAAGCGGGACTGGACGTGGTGATGGACAGCTGTCCCGCCCAGCAGGCCTGGAAGTTCAACCTCTGACAGGCTTTCAGCTTCAGCGCTTCAGCAACTCCGGATAGTGCCGCTCGGCGACATCCGGGTGGGCCCGCATCCTGCCTTTGAGCATGTTCATCCCAAATGAGGCCAGCAGGGGGTTCGCCGGGTCATCCGTGATTCCCCTCGCCGCTGCCTTCAGCTCCGGCGGCAGCGGCACCGGCTCAATCACCGCATCCAGCCTTGGGGACCAGAAAAACGGAACGGAGTACCGGTCCACCCCCGGCGGCGGTGCCTGCACCCGGTGGATGGTTGCCGCCAGGTAGCCTTCCGTGGCTACTTCAAGCATTTCACCCAGGTTCACCACCAGTGCCCCCGGGATGGGTTCCACCGGAACCCATCCCGCCGCTCCGGGCGGCAGGACCTCGAGCCCGCCCACGTCGTCCTGGAGCAGCAGCGTGACGAAACCGTAGTCCGCGTGCGATCCCACCCCCTGGTCTCCGGCGGCCTCCACCACGCCTCCCACGTAGTGAACCAGCTTGCCCATCCATGCCGGTGAACCCCGGAACGGCTCGTCGAAGTAGTCCTCCGGCAGCTGAAGGGAAACAGCAATTCCCCTGAGCAGCTCCATCCCCACCCGGGACATCAAGTCGGCCCAGGCCATGGCCGCCGAACGAAGCTCAGGAAGCGATGCGTCCGGCCACAGGTTGGGGCCCTGCAGCAGCCAGAACGGCTGGTCCTCCGGATAGTCCGTGACGGGCTGCCGTTCCGGCGAGTAGTCGATCTGCTCCCGGGCGTCCGCCCTTCCCTGGGTAACCTCGGTGCCCATCCGGGTGTAGCCGCGGAAATGCGGCGACAGCCGGTTATCCAGCTTCAGCCGTTCCTCGAGTGGAAGGCTGAAGAAGCGCCTGATGGTGTCCAAAAGCTGTTCCGGCTGGCCGGGGGCCGCGCCATATCCGGTCACTTGGAAGAAGCCAACGTTGTGCGTGGCGTACCGCAACTGCCCGATGAAATCCGGGCTGAAGGACCCGTCAGCCTGCCGGGCCGTACCCAGGTCCAGAACAGGTATGGACCCCTGATCGCGTGCCATCCTCGCAGACTAGCACCGGAGGCGATGGCTTTATAGGCTTCGTGGATGGACCCAGACGCACTGCGGAAAGTTTGCCTCTCCTTCCCCGGCGCGTACGAGGATTATCCCTTCGGGCCGGAGACCGCCGTCTTCAAGGTAAGCGCGGGCGGTTCCCAGAACCAGGGCAAGGTCTTTGCCTTGTCATCGATGAGCCCGGACGGCTACGTGAACCTCAAGTGCGAGCCGGGCCTGGCGGTGCAGCTCCGCGCCGCGCACCCTGAAATCACGGGGGCATGGCACATGAACAAGACCCATTGGAACGGTGTTCGGCTGGATGGGGAACTTCCCGACGACATGGTCAGGGACATGGTGGAGGACTCCTACGACCTCGTGGTGGCAGGCCTGGGCCGGAAACAGCAGGAGCGGCTGGGATGGGCGCGGCTGAGCGGATCGGCAGGTGGAGCACGTGGCTGAGAAAAGGCTGGCCGGGAGCGGGCTCAACTATCCCGGGATTGGCAGCACCGAACGGGGCACCGCCCCGGCAGGGTACCCGCGTGTCCTGGAGGAAACGTTCCTGGGCTCGGGTATGGAGGTGTACCGGCGGGTGGCTGCAGGCATCCTGGGTTGGGAACTGCAGCGGCGGGCAGGGCTCCGCGTCCGTGCCGATTCACCCGTGGCGGTGCCGGGGGAGCGGGTGGTCAGCGGCTTCGGCGCGGGGCCTTTCCGGCTGAACGCGCCCTGCGAGGTGGTGTGGGTCCGGGAGCCCGCGCCCGGGGGGATGCCGCAGTCAGCAGGATTCGGCTATGGCACGTTGCCCGGGCATCCGGCCCGGGGCGAGGAATCCTTCGAAGTGGAGATCAACGGCCGCGGGGAGGTGTTCCTGCGGATCCAGGCGTTCAGCAAACCAGCCAACTGGTTCTACGCTGCCGGCGGACTGGTCACCCGTGCCGCACAGCGCCACGTGACGTCCCGGTACATTGAAGGGGCACGCACTCTCGCCTCGGAAGGAATGCCCACGTGATCTTCATCGTCGTCAAGTTCAAGGTCAAGCCCGATTGGTCGGAGCGTTGGCTCGACCTGGTGGCCGACTTCACCCAGGCCACGCGGCAGGAACCGGGAAACCTGTGGTTCGACTGGTCCCGCAGCGTGGACGATCCCAACGAGTTCGTCCTGGTTGAAGCTTTCAAGGACGACGCCGCCGGGGACCACGTCAACAGCGCCCACTTCAAGCAGGCCATGGCGGACATGCCCCAGGCACTGGCCGAGACTCCCAGGATCATCAGCCGCCAGCTCGACGGCGAAGGCTGGGACCGGATGGGCGAGCTCACCATTTGAGCCCATCGATTGCTCCGTACCTGCCGTTTTGAACGCCCTAAACGGCAGGTACGGAGCACTCGATAGCATGAAGGCATGTGGATCGGCTGGATCGAATTCGACATCCTCCTGGGCGACGTCCAAAGCCTCAAGGAAAAACGCTCGGTGATCAGGCCGCTGCTCGCCGAGATCAGGCGGCGGTTCGACGTCTCCGTTGCTGAGGTGGGTGGTCATGACCAGTACCGGCGTTCGCAGGTGGGCGCCGGCCTGGTGGCGGCCGACCGCGCCCACCTCGTGGAGGTGCTGGACGCCGTCGAACGTTTTGTGGCAGCCCGGCCGGAGTTCGAACTCCTCAGTGCCCGGCAGCGTGACCACCACAGCGAGGACTAACCCCTCATCGATTGTTGAGTACTTGTCGTTTTCACGCGCGAAAACGACAAGTGCGGAGCAATCGATGATGGGTGTGGATAACTTCTGCGGTCTTTGCCCGATTCTGGTCTCATGGACCGACGAAGACGCCTCGCCCGTTGCCGGACGAACTCCGGACCCGCCCCTTCACCATTGCAGATGCGGCCCTCGCCGGGGTCTCCCCGCGGCGCTGGCGGCACGGTTCGTTGGAACGCCATGGCAGGGGCGTCCGCATGGAATGTACGACGGCGGACCTCCCTTTGAGTGCCAGGGTGCGGCCCTTCATTGAGGTCAATGAGCGATGCGCCGCGTCGCACCTCACTGCGGCGGAGCTCCTGGTCCTGCCGAGACGCCAGCAGAAGGGGAACCCGGAAATGTTCCACATCATAAGGCCCGAGGGTGCGGCCCACCTCAACAGGCCCCATGTCATCGTGCACAGAATGAAGCTCTACAGCGACGAGGTCACCACGGTCGATGGGATTCCTGTCACCACCCCGGAGCGCACGTGGCTTGATATGGCGGAGATGCTGACCCTGGACGAGCTCGTGGTCATGGGGGACAGCTGCGTCCGGGTGCCGCGGGAGGCTTTCGAGGAAAGGGACATGCCCCTGTGCAGCATTGCTGACCTTCAGCGCATGATCGACAGGCACAAGGGAAAGCGCGGACTGCGGAAAGCCAAGGAAGCCATCAAGCTGGTCCGCGTTGGCTCCGACTCGCCCCAGGAAACGCTGCTCCGTCTGGCAATAGTGCGGGCCGGGCTGCCGGAACCCGAGCTGAACGTTCCCATCATCTCTGAAGACGGGACACGGCACCACGAGCCGGACCTCTCCTACCGCAAGTACCGGATCGGGATCGAATACGAAGGCGAACACCACGGTGAAGCAGGACAGATTGTGCGGGACATAGACCGGTCGGAGCGCTACGCCGCCCTGGGCTGGACCGAAGTCCGGATATCCAAACGCCGTATGCTCAACGACGCCAAGTCTGCTGTCATGAAGGTGCGCAGTGCGCTGGTCCAGGCCGGCTGGCGGCGGGGTGGTTAATAATCGATTGCTCCGCACTTGTCGTTCTGAGAGGTCAAAACGACAGGTACGGAGCAATCGATGGGTGGTGGTGGGGACTAGCCGAAGTACTTCGGCAGGGTCCCTTCGTGTGCTGCGCGGAGGGCGTCCAGGGACAGGCTCTCCACGCCGTTGATCTCCAGGGTGCCGCTGGCCGCATCCACCACGCCAACGCGGGTGTGGGCGAAGCCGCGGGCGGTGCACATGTCCGTGAAGCGGATTTCCTCGGAGCGGGGCACGCCAACGATGGCGCGGCCCTGGGACTCGGAGAAGAGCGCCGTGAACAGGTCCACACCGTCCCGGTCCAGGACATCCTGCAGTGCGATCCGGGCACCCACGCCGTACCGCAGCGAGGACTCTACCAGCGCTGCGGCGAGGCCACCCTCGGAGAGGTCGTGCGCCGAGTCGATCATGCCGTCGCGTGAGGCGTTGATCAGGATCTCGCCCAGCGCACGCTCGGCTTCTAGGTCAACCTTGGGCGGCTGCCCGCCGAGGTGGCCGCGCATGTTGGCCCATTCGGAACCATCCAGTTCAGCGCCGGTGGTGCCCAGCAGGTAGATCGCCTGGCCGTCCTCGCGCCAGCCCGACGGCGTGCGGCGGGCAACGTCGTCGAGCTTGCCCAGAACTGCCACCACAGGGGAGGGGTGGATGGGCGTGGTGCCCGTCTGGTTGTACAGCGAGACGTTGCCGCCGGTGACCGGGATGCCCAGCACCATGCACGCGTCGGACAGGCCGCGGATGGCTTCGGCGAGCTGCCACATGACGTCCGGATCCTCGGGGGAACCGAAGTTCAGGCAGTCGCTGACGGCCATGGGCACGGCGCCGGAGGTGGCCACGTTGCGGTAGGCCTCGGCCAGGGCCAGCTGCGCGCCGTGGTACGGGTCCAGGTAGGTGTAGCGGCCGTTGGCGTCGGTGGCCAGGGCAACGCCTAGGCCGGTTTCCTCGTCGACGCGGACCACGCCGGCGTCGTCGGGGAAGGCCATGGCGGTGTTGCCGCCCACGTACCGGTCGTACTGGTTGGTGATCCAGTCCTTGGAGCACATGTTCGGCGATGCCACCAGCTCGGTGACGGCCTTGGCAAGTTCCCCGGGCGCGGCCGGGCGGCCTGCGTCCTGGACGGAACCGGTGAAGGTGTCGGCCTGGACGGCGTCCTGCCACTCGGGCCGGGCGTACGGACGGTCATAGACGGGGCCGTCGTGTGCCACGGTGCGGGGATCGACGTCGACAATCACGTCGCCTTCCCAAGTGATGATCAGGCGGCCGGTGTCCGTCACCTCGCCCAGCCAGGAGTACTCCACGGCCCACTTGTCCATGACGGCCTCGAACGCCTTGACGTTCTCCGGCGTGACCACGGCCATCATGCGTTCCTGCGACTCGGACATCAGGATCTCGCCCGGGGTCAGGGTGGGGTCGCGCAGCAGGACGGACGTCAGCTCAACCTGCATACCGCCGTCGCCGTTGGAGGCCAGCTCAGACGTGGCGCAGGAGATGCCTGCCGCGCCCAGGTCCTGGATGCCTTCCACCAGTGAACCCTTGAACAGTTCCAGGCAGCACTCGATCAGGACCTTCTCGGCGAAGGGATCGCCTACCTGCACCGCGGGGCGCTTGGAGGGCTTGGTGTCGTCGAAGGACTCGGATGCGAGCACGGAGGCGCCGCCGATACCGTCGCCGCCTGTGCGGGCACCGAAGAGGACCACCTTGTTGCCCTTGCCGGAGGCGTTGGCCAGGCGGATGTCCTCATGGCGCATGACGCCCACGGCCAGGGCGTTGACCAGCGGGTTGCCCTGGTAGACGGAGTCGAACACCATTTCGCCGCCGATGTTCGGCAGGCCGAGGGAGTTGCCGTAGCCGCCGATGCCCGCGACTGCGCCGTGCATGACCCGTGCGGTGTCCGGGTGGTCGATGGCGCCGAAACGCAGCGGATCCATCACGGCAACGGGGCGGGCGCCCATGGAGATGATGTCGCGGACAATGCCGCCAATGCCGGTCGCGGCGCCCTGGTACGGCTCAACGAACGACGGCGAGTTGTGCGATTCGATCTTGAAGGTCACGGCCCAGCCGTCCCCGAGGTTGGTCACGCCGGCGTTTTCGCCGATGCCCACCAGCATGTCCTTCTTCATTTCCTCAGTGACCTTCTGGCCGAACTGGCGCAGGTGGTTCTTGGAGGACTTGTAGGAGCAGTGCTCGCTCCACATGACGGAGTACATGGCCAGCTCGGCGCCGGTGGGGCGGCGGCCCAGGACCTTGACGATCTCGTCGAATTCGTTCTGCTTCAGGCCCAGCTCGGCCCAGGGAAGCTCCGTGTCCGGAGTCTTCGCAGCATGCTCGACGGTGTCGATGTTGAACTTCTTGGTGGTTTCCGTGGTCACTTGGCGCCTCCCACAATCTTGTTCAGGACGGAGGTGAAGAAGCCCAGGCCGTCGGTGTCGGACCCGCCGATGCCATCGAGCGATTCGGGGCCGAAGCCAACTTCCACGGCATGCTCGGGGTGCGGCATGAGGCCGACCACGTTGCCGGCTGCGTTGGAAATGCCGGCGATGTCCCGGCGGGAGCCGTTCGGGTTGAAGCCCACGTAGCGGAACACCACGCGGCCTTCGGCCTCAAGGGCGTCCAGGGTCTTATCGTCGGCGATGTACTGGCCGTCCTGGTTCTTCAGCGGGATGGTGATCTCCTGGCCCGCCTCGTAGTCCAGGGTCCAGGCGGTGTTGCTGTTCTCGACGCGCAGGACCTGGTCGCGGCACATGAACTTCAGGTGGTCGTTCTTGATCATGGACCCGGGCAGCAGGTGCGACTCGGTGAGGATCTGGAAGCCGTTGCAGATACCGAGCACGGGCAGCTTGGCGTCCGAGTTGGCGGCGTCGATGATTTTGGTCATCAGCGGGGCGAAGCGTGCGATGGCACCGGCGCGGAGGTAGTCACCGTAGGAGAACCCGCCGGGAATCACCACGGCGTCCACGTCGCCGAGCTCGGTGTCTGCGTGCCAGAGTTCGACGGCGGTGCCGCCGGCGAGGCGGACGGCGCGGGCGGCGTCGCGGTCATCAAGGGTGCCGGGGAACGTGACGACGCCGATCCGGGCGCCGGCGAGCCTGCGGGCGCCGGAGGCGTCGGCGGGTGCTTCGCCGATCAGGGGAAGTTCAGTCATGTCAGGCCTCGACGACCTCGACGTTGACGACGTCCTCGATCACCGGGTTGGACAGGAGGGTTTCCGCGGCATTCCGGGCCTGGGCCAGGATTTCCTCGGTCACCTCGCCGTCGACCGTCAGTTCGAAACGCTTGCCCTGGCGGACAGAGCTGAAGCTGGTGAAGCCCAGGCGGGGGAGAGCGCCGACGATCGCCTTCCCCTGCGGGTCCAGAATCTCGGGCTTGGGCATGACGTCAACAACGATCCGGGGCATCCGGTAACTCCTGTGCGTGAGCTTGGGTAAGGGCGCAGCGGAGTGGTGCCGTCTCACGCCGTTCCGGGTCTGGGACACGTTGACTTAAACAGTTCAGGCCGTGAGTTCAGACAATGCGTTCAGACATGAGGACGGGCGCTCCGCGAGCTTGCTCGTCCATTCTACCGGCCGAAGGGCCGCAGCCTGTATTCGGCTGGTTCCGGCAGGACAGCCGCAGGAAGCCGGGTTGCCGTACGCCTGGCGGCGGCGCTTTCCGGCCCGGTGCTGTGGAGTTGGACGGGCGGCTTCACTAGGATTGCTGGATGGCTGAAAATTCGAAATCCGTGCTGTTGCCCATGGTCGCCGCCGCAGTGTTCGCGGGGCTGGGCCGGATGGTGTTCCAAAAGATCAAAGCCGACCGTTTCGCCCGGGAGAACAGGGTGGCGGGGCCGGTGGACGAAAAGACCCGGCAGTGGATCAGCGACGTCGTCCGCACACCACGCCAGTAGCGGCGGGTCCCGGCTTTCCCGCGTTTCGAGGGCGTCTTCCCGGGCGCCCTTTTTCGTGCCTTTCAGCTGCAGGCGGTGCCAGGGTGCCCGGTGTATGACTGGCGGAAATTTCCGTTTTGTGTCCTATGTCATATTCAGCTATCAGTCTGTACTCTGTGAACCGGCTGGTCTCACGAAATGACAAGATCTGTAACTTCGCGTGCCATGCCGAGTCGTTTCGGGCCCCCACCCTGGCTGGGCCGGTACATCGTGAAAGGTTTGCATGTGAGATCTACTGGAAAGAGCCCCACGCGGGGCGGGGGATTCCGGAAGGCAGCGGCGCTTGCCGTGGGCCTGCCGCTCATCCTCACCTCGATGGCCATCACCCCCGCCACCGCGGCGCCGACCGGACAGGACATGGCAGTGACTGCCGCGGAAAACGCAGCCGCCGAGTTCAAGGACGGCCGCTACATTGTTGTCCTGGCGGGGGCAGCAGCGGCCGCCTATGAAGGGGAAACGCCCGGACTGGGGGCGACAAAACCCAACAATGGGCGGAAGCTGGATGCCGGCAGCGCCAACTACAGGGCCTACGACGCACACCTCCGCAAGCAGCAGCGGGAGGTTGCTGCCAGCCAGGGCGTAACCCCGGCCAAGCAGTACACCGCCGCCCTGAACGGCTTCACGGCAGAACTCACTGCCGCCCAGGCCATGGAGCTGTCCAAAGACGACCGCGTGCTGGTTGTTGCCCCGGACGTGGAGAACGCCCCGGATTACACCACCACCGACTTCCTTAAGCTGACCGGCCCCGACGGGGTCTGGGCCACACAGTTTGGCGGCGAAGAGAACGCCGGCAAAGGCGTGGTGGTGGGCGTCATCGACTCCGGCTACGCCCCGGACAACCCGTTCCTTCAGGGCGAGCCGGTCCAGCCGCTGAGCGGGCCTGCCCAGGTAGGCGTTCCCTACCGCACCGCGGAGGGCCGGATTGCCATGCTCAAGGCTGACGGCACCACCTTCGAAGGTGAATGCCAGAAGGGCCAGGGAACGGGTGCCTCCTTCGACGGCTCCCTGTGCAACTCCAAAGTCATCGGAGCCCGGTACTTCGCCGATACCTTCCTGCAGTATGTTGCCCCGGGGAACCGGGCGCCCGAGGAACTCATCTCGCCGGTCGACGTCGGAAGCCACGGAACACACACCGCCACCACGGCCGCCGGCAACGCCAGCGTGGAGCAGGTGATCGACGGTTCAAGCTTCGGCAAGAGCTCCGGCGTTGCCCCCGCAGCCAAGGTCTCGGTGTACAAAGTCTGCTGGGAAGACACCAATCCCGATACCGGAGGCTGCTACTCCTCGGCGTCCGTCGAGGCAGTGGAGGCCGCCATCAAAGACGGCGTGGACGTCCTGAACTACTCCATCTCGGGCAATAACAACAACACCACCGACCCCGTAGCCCTGGCGTTCCTCAACGCAGCAGCTGCAGGCGTGTTCGTCTCCGCATCAGCCGGCAACTCGGGTCCCACCGCGTCCACTGTCAACCATGCCTCGCCCTGGCTGACCACGGTTGCCGCATCGACGTTCCCCAGCGACCTGCTGGGCACCGTCAAGGTTTCGGACGGATCGCTGTACCGCGGAGCTTCCATCATGAAGTCGGAAGTGGCTGATACCCCTGTTGTGGTTGCGGCTGCGGCCGCAGCGGCGGGAGTAACCAATGCCAACCTTTGCGGCCCCGGCAGCCTGGATGCGGCCAAGGTGGCAGGCAAGGTTGTTGTCTGCGACCGCGGCGTGGTGGACAGGACGGCCAAGAGCCAGGAAGTCCAGGACAAGGGCGGCGTCGGCATGGTCCTGGTGAACCTCACCAGCAGCTCCGAAGACGCTGACAACCATGTGCTGCCCACCGTCCACGTCAATGCGCCCAAGAGCCTGGAACTGAAGTCAAAGCTGGAAGCGAACCCGGCTTTGACCGTCAGCCTGGTCAAGGGCGACCTGACCGGTGAACCGCCGGCCCCGGCGCCGCAGATCGCCGGCTTCTCCTCCCGCGGCCCCACCCTCGCCGCCGGCGGAGACCTGCTGAAACCGGACATCGCCGCACCGGGCGTCAACGTCCTGGCGGGTGTATCCACCATCGGCAACAACGGCGACCAGTTCGGTTTCATGTCGGGCACCTCCATGGCGGCCCCGCATATTGCAGGATTCGGCGCCCTGGTCCTCAGCAAGCAGCCCAGCTGGTCTCCCGCCATAGTGAAATCAGCCATGATGACCACCGCCTACCCGCTGGTCAACGCCGACGGCTCGCCCAACGCCGACCCGTTCCAGGGCGGCGCCGGCCACATCGACTCAACCCGGGTCCTGGATCCGGGCCTGGTCTACAACTCCGGCATCAAGGACTGGCTGGGCTTCCTCAACGGCCAGGGTGTGGACACCGGTGCACCGCAGGCCGGCACCATCGCCGCCCGTGACCTGAACGTCCCGTCCGTTGCGCTTGGCAGCCTGGTGGGAGAAGTCCAGGTCAAGCGCCAGCTGACGGCACTGGTTCCGGGCATGTACCGGCCGGAGGTCAACATGCCCGGCTTCAACATCCAGGTGGAGCCGAAATCGCTGAACTTCGCCAGGGCCGGACAGACCCGGGAGGTCACCCTGACCATCCGGAACGCCAGTGCTCCGGTGGGCAAGTTCAGCACGGGCACCCTCACCTGGAAGGGGCCCCGCACTGTCAGCTCGCCGATCGCCATCCGGCCCGTGGATGCACAGATCGCTCCGTCCTTCTCCTTCGGCTCGGCCACGGGCAGCGGGAGCGGCACGATGGAACTGGTGTCAGGTTCGGACAGCCCGATCAACGTGGGTGTGGAGGGCCTGGCGCCGCTGAGCCAGACCGCCATCACCAAGACTCCCGGTGAGTACGCACCCCGGAACGACGAGCACAACGCGCTCCTGCGGGTGACAGTTCCGGAAGGGGCGTCCTTTGCCCGCCTGGGCGTCCAGGCGGCGTCGGACGACGTCGACTGGGACATGGTGGTCTACGCGCCCAACGTTTCGGGCGGTCTGACAGCCACCCAGGTGGCGACGGCTTCCGCGAGCGAGTTCCTGGACCTGGAGTCTCCGCGCGCGGGAACGTACTACCTCGCCGTCAACCTGTATTCCACTCCGGATAACGGGCCGGCCAGCGCTTCCGTGCAGGCGGTGACGTTCGCTGGGGACGCGGGTAACCTCACTGTGGAACCCAACCCGATCGTGGCTCCCAACGGAACCGCCACCTCGGCCACTGTGTCCTGGACCGGCCTGTCCGAGGGTGCCTACCTGTCCCGGCTAAGCCTGGGCGGCAACGGCATCAGGACCTGGGTCAACGTCCAGGTGGGTTCTGCGCATGTTGCCCCGTCCGGGGCCCCGCAGGTGGCGCTCGCAGACGCCGTACCTGCGGTGTAGCAGCCTGACGGCTTAGAAAAAAGACAGGATCCCGGGCGGTTGAACCGCCTGGGATCCTGTCTTTTGCTCTTACGGCTCAGGTGGCGCCGGATGCCCCGCCCCAGCCGCCGAGCAAAGGGGCCAAGGCATTCCAGCGCGAGATTTCGCAGCCATCCGTGCGCGAGAACATGGAATCGACGGTGCGCCCATGGAAAGCGCCCGTGACCACAGCCACCTGGGGCCCGCCGTACTGCTGGGTGCAGAGCCGGGGCGGCCCGGGCTTGGGAAAGAAGACGCTCTCGCCGTACTTTTCCACGGCTGCCAGGGCGGCATCAGGGTCCGGAAGGGTAGTGGAGGGCTGGACGCGGCCGCCGTCTGCTACCAGCCGGAAGACGTGTTCGACGGCGTCAGGATCTTCCCGGAGCCTGACGGTCAGGTCGATCATGCCGGAACCGTCCTGGACACTACGTCCAGCTCAACGGCCAATCTCTCCCTGAGTGCTGCAGCTTCGGCGGCGAAGGAGCGCTGGTGCTCCACATACTCGGCCTTGCCCTGCGGCGTCTCAATGGGAATGGCGGGATAGCCCCATTCGGCGAGATCGTAGGGCGATGCCTGCATGTCCATGGCGCGGATTCGCCAGGACAGCTCGAAGCAGTCCATCACCAGTTCGCTGGGCAGGGCCGGCAGCAGCTTGTAGGCCCACTTGTACAGATCCATATTGGCGTGGAGGCAGCCGGGCTGTTCTAGGTGTCGCTGGCTCTCCCGGCTCGGCGCCAGTTCATTCAGCGGGACGGCGTCCGGCGTGTAGAAGCGGAACGCGTCGAAGTGGGTGCAGCGGATCCGGTTGTCCTCCACCACCTTGTCCGTGCCGGCTGGTCCCAACCGCAGCTGCAGGTACTCGTGGCGGAGGTCGAACCTGTCCTGGTGGTACACCATGGCCCATTCGTGGAGCCCGAAGCAGCCGAACTGGGCGGGGCGGGCCGCAGTTCCGCGCAGGATGATCTCCGCGAAGGCGAGTGCCTCGCTCCGGTCGGCAAGAAAGGCGTCCCGGTCAAAGGTGACCGCGGTGCTCCCTTCCGGCAGCCCCAGGAAGGCAAGTTCGTCGTCGTCGAGCATTCGGTAGTGCTTCCAGCCCTGGCGCCCGGCCGCTTCCGCACCCAGCAGGACATGCCCGGCGCCGGGGTGCCATCGGCGCAGCTGGCCCGGCTTCTGGGTGTAGTAGGTGAAGAGGAAGTCTTCCACCGGGTGTTTTTTGCCTGCCGACCTTCGGGCCAGGTAGGGGTCCGCGTAGCGGCTGACGCGCAGCTGGTGGGCCCTTTCCCGCTCCTGCCATTCGTCCGCCGCGAGGAGCCTAGGCTCCACCGGCAACACCCAGAACATCCCTCGCAGCATCCCAGGCGCTGATTTCACAGCCATTGGTGCGCGAAAAAGCCGTGTCTACGGGGACGCCGTCCACGACTCCCGTCACTGTGGCCTCCTGCGGGCCGCCCCACTGCTGTGTGCAGGCTTGTGCGGTTCCCGGAGTGTGCGGACCCAGCATCCCTGCGTTTTCCTTTAACGCTGAGCAGGCTGCATCCGCGCCGGGATGCACGCTCTCGGCGGCAGGGACCCCGTCAACGCAGACCAGGGTGTAGCTCGCTTCGGGTTCTCCCTCGGCTGCGGTCACGATGATGGAAAGTTCGGCATTGCCCTGGCCGGGACCGGAGGGTGCAGGCGAAGTTTCGGGAGCCGGTGCGGGGACGGTGGTTTCGGCGTCGGCGGACGGGCTGGCGGTGGGATCGGCAGTGGCGGAGGCTGTGGGCGTTGCCGAAGGTTCGACGGAAGGGCCGCCGCCGCCCTGTTCGGGGGAGCACGCCGGGAGCAGCGTTGCCGCCAGCAGCAGGGCGAGCGCCGTCTTCCTCATGGACCGTGGCCTGTCCGTCATCCCATCATTCTACTGCTGGTATTGAATCTGTCTCCTGACTGGAGGTGGTCGCAATCAGCCCCATCATGGATGTATGCAGTTCGGCCACCTGTACGCGGGTCAATCCCAGGCGTTCCATCATGGTTCCCGGGACTTTGAGCGCCTCCTGCCGCAGCGCGGCGCCTTCAGCGGTCAACGCGACGGCCAGCGCGCGCTCGTTGCCGTCCACCCGGCGTCGCGTAATCAGGCCGGCAGCCTCAAGCCGGCGGAGCAGCGGCGAGATGGTGGCCGGTTCCTGGGCGAGGGCATCGCTGATGTTCCGGACGGTGCGCGGACTCGCTTCCCACAGGCACAGCATCACTAGGTACTGCGGGTGGGTGAGGTTGAGTTTTTCGAGGACGGGCTTGTAGGCGCCCACAACGCTGCGGGCAGCCACCGTAAGGGCGAAGCACAGCTGGTGTTCCAGAAGCAGGTCTTCCTCCTGCCCGGGGTCGATACCGGCTGCCGTGGCCATGTCTCCTCCAATTGTTAGTGCACTAACTATTAGCGTACACTTCCGATAGGAATCATGTCAGATAAGGAGCCGGTTTCATGGGTAAGGGCAACTCAGCAGGCAAGGAGAACGCCTCGCAGCGTTTCATGCGGGCCACCGGCAGGCTTCGGGCTATTTTTGGTCCGGCCAACCGCTCTTCCCTGGCCCACGACATGACGGAGGAAAACCGGAGGCTGCTGGCCCAGCGCGAAGCGGAGACCCAGCAGTGGGAGACCGTTACCCGGCCTGACGGCAGCACCTATGTCGTGCCCCGTAACCCGGAAGACAAATCGCTGCGCTGAGCCTGCCAAAGTCGGGTACGGGCGGGAGCCTTTTCCTGCCCGCAGGCATAAAATAAGGGCACTGGCTCCAGCAGGAGGCAGGAGCTCTTTCCCCCGGACAGCCGGGAAGGGGGTGGAAACAGTGGCACATGTAGTCGACAGGTTCATGAGCCTGACCGACAGGCTCCGGTTTTTCTTTGGGCCGGCCACGCGGCTGGACTCCGATTCGCCGGTGGTACATAAACACGACGCTTTCGAACAGGCCTCAGAAGAGGAACTCTCGCACTTCGTTGTGGAAACCGATGCTGCCGGCCATCACTACGCCGTACGCCGTGAAGACCTCGAAAAGCAAGGCTGACGGGGCTCCGGCCCCACCGGCATTCCCCTAGGCAGCACCAAAAAAGCCGGGCCCTTTTCCGGATTGACGGAAAAGGGCCCGGCTTTTCGCTGTCTCCTAGCGGCCGGTGCCGCCGTAGACGGTGGCTTCGTTTTCGCTGTCCAGGTCGAAGGCCTTGTGGATGACACGGACGGCCTCGTCCAGCAGGTCCGCGTGGGTTACAACGGAGATGCGGATCTCGGAGGTGGAGATCATGTTGATGTTGATGCCGGCGTCGGAGAGGGCTTTGAAGAACGTCGCTGACACGCCCGGGTGGGAGCGCATGCCCGCCCCGATCAGGGACAGCTTGCCGATCTGCTCGTTGTACTCAATGCTCTCGAACCCGATCTGGTCCTGTGCTGCATGGAGGGCCGCCAGTGCGTCGGCGCCTTCCACGATGGGAAGCGTGAAGGAAATGTCAGTCCGACCCGTGCCGTGGGTGGAGACGTTCTGCACGATCATGTCGATGTTCGAGTGGGCGTCGGCGATGACCTGGAAGATCGCTGCGGCCTTGCCCGGAATGTCCGGAACGCCCACAACGGTGACCTTGGCTTCGGAACGGTCGTGCGCAACGCCGGAGATGATTGGCTGCTCCAAGGCAACTCCCTCTTGTGTGGTGATCTTGTCTTCGGCGCTGGGGATGACCCAGGTGCCTTCGTGCTGGCTGAATGAGGAACGGACGTGCAGGGGAACGCCGAACCGGCGGGCGTACTCCACGCAGCGCAGGTGCAGGATCTTGGCGCCCGACGCTGCGAGCTCGAGCATCTCCTCGCTGGAAATCCGCTCGATCTTCTGGGCGGAGGGAACAACGCGGGGATCAGCGGTGTAGATGCCGTCCACGTCCGTGTAGATCTCGCAGACGTCCGCTTCCAGCGCAGCGGCCAGGGCCACGGCAGTGGTGTCTGAACCGCCGCGACCCAGGGTGGTGATTTCATTGGTGGCGCGGCTCATGCCCTGGAAGCCGGCAACGATCGCGATGTTGCCCTTGTCCAGTGCGGTGCGGATCCGGTGGGGGTCGACGTCGATGATCCGGGCCTTGCCGTGGATGCCATCGGTGATCATGCCGGCCTGGGAACCGGTGAAGGACTGCGCGGAGGCGCCCAGCTTGTTGATGGCCATGGCCAGGAGCGCCATGGAGATGCGCTCGCCCGCGGACAGGAGCATGTCCATCTCGCGGGCCGGGGCGGAGTCCGTCACCTGCCCCGCAAGGTCCAGGAGTTCGTCCGTGGTATCACCCATGGCCGAGACAACAACCACAACTTCGTTGCCCGCCGTCTGTGCATCCACAACCCGTTTGGCAACCCGCTTGATGCCGTCCGCGTCCGCTACGGAAGATCCGCCGAATTTCTGCACGATGAGCTGCTTAGTCACCGCACGGCCGGCAGGCGGCTCCTGCTGCTGCGTTGCGTTGTGCACTTCGGTAGTGGGCGTACTCATGCGCGTACCTTCACTGAATCAATTGGAATCCGGCCAGACAGCCTTATCGCTGTGCTGGCCCTGACGCTGGGAACTAACGCCGTCCATGGCGCGACTTCTTCCCCCAGTTTATCGCCGCCCGCTGCCCGGGGTTGAATTGTGACCATTTTCAGCCCGGGATCCGGCCCCTGGAAGGCGCAGGCGCGCGTGCGCCCCGCGCAGCCAGGATGCGAAATGGCGCCGCAGGCTCAGCCCGTGTTGTGCCGTTTGGTGCCGCGTTGTTTCCGGTCAGGCCAGGGCGTTGCGGCGGCCCTCGAAGGCGCGTCCCAAGGTGACTTCGTCCGCGTACTCCAGGTCCCCGCCAACGGGCAGGCCCGAGGCGAGGCGGGTCACTGTGATCCCGATGGTCTTGAGCATGCGCGCCAGGTAGGTGGCGGTGGCTTCACCCTCAAGATTGGGGTCCGTGGCGATGATGACTTCCTGGATGGCGCCGTCGTTGAGCCGGGTCAGCAGCTCGCGGATGCGGAGCTGTTCAGGTCCGACTCCCGCGATGGGATTGATGGCACCGCCCAGCACGTGGTACCGGCCCCGGAACGACCGCGTCCGCTCCACGGCCAGCACATCCTTCGATTCCTCCACGACGCAAATCACGGCCGGATCCCGCCGCGGATCACGGCAAATATTGCACAGTTCCTGCTCGGTGACGTTGCCGCAGACCGAGCAGAACTTGACCCTTTCCTTGACGGTGGTGATCGCCTCAACCAGCCGCTTCATATCCTGGGGGTCCGCCTCAAGGATGTGGAACGCGAGCCGCTGGGCGGACTTGGGACCCACCCCCGGAAGGCGTCCGAGCTCGTCAATCAGCTCCTGGACAGCACCTTCGTACACGTTTCCCTCTTTAGCTTGGTGTGGTTTTCGGGTTTAGCTTGATGTGGTTTGCGGGTAAGGAGAGACGTGCAGGCGCGCCCCCGCCTTACCCGGGGCCGCGGTCAGTACCGCGGCGTGATGGGACTTCCGTCCGGGGTGCGCTCCTCAATCAGCTTCCCGCCCAGAATACGCTCCACGGCCGCACGTCCGAACACGCCAGACTCTTCGATCGTCTCGTCGTCGGCGCTGGGTATGTCCTGGACGTAGGTAGCCGCAGCAACCGCCCTGGCCGGAGCCTTGGCACGCCCGGCCTCTGCTTCGGGGCTGTTGGACAGGCGCTGGTAAAGGCTCTGCCGTGCTTCTGCTGCCGCAGCGGAAGTTGACTGCGCAGGCTGAGCGGTGTCGGCCTTCTTTGGGGCCGCCTGCGCAGGAACAGTTGCCACCGAAGCTGCCTGGGACACTGGTGCCGTTGGCGAGGGCGCAGTGGGCATCGGTGCTGACGGGGCATCTGCAGCATGCACCGACGAGTCTGCAGCAGCGGAGGAGGCTGAAGCCATGGCGTACTCGGGCTCCCGCACGGGGTGCGTTGAAGCAGGAGCCTGTCCATAGTCACCGTTGCCGGGCCGTCCACTGCCTGGAGATGGTGCGGAAGGCGCGAGCCCCCAGTCCGGTCCAGGGCTGGAACCAGCCTTGGTGACCGGGATGGAGGGCGGCACCTGGGCGGCGGCAGGTTCGTAGTGCGGCGTCGGAGCCGGCGGGTTGGGCGTCTCTTCGGGCCCGCCAGCGGAGACACTCCTGCCCACGTTGCTTTCCTCGCCGACCACCCAGACCCCAGGCGCCTGTTCAACTGCACGGGTCCAAGGGTCGTGGGGACTTCCGCTAACCGACGCCGGATCGGCGTCAGGCTGGCTGTTGCCGTTGCCGTTGCCGTTGCCGTGAGCGCCGGTACCGGCATCGGAGCCGGCCGGGACGGAGCCGACCAGCGACGAACCGGCCCTGCTGGGCGCGGCACTGCCGCCTGCACCGCGGGAACCGGTGCTGGCTGAACCGGTGCCGGCTGAACCGGCGCCACTTGAACTGGCGCCGGCCGGACCGGTGCCGACTGAAGCCGCCGGGGGCCGGGACTGGCCGGAAGGGTCCCAGTCCATGGGAGGTTCCTCGTCCAGCGGCGGAGCGTCCTCGTCTCTGGCCGGTCCCCAGTCGTCATCGGAATACGAGTAGTCACCTGCCGGAGCAGCGTAAGGAACCGGAGCGGCAGGGGCATCTACGGCACCCGGGACCTGCCCAGGCGTCTGTCCGGGGGCGGGCAGGCCCGCTCCTTTCTCCGGAAGCCGACTTGCAGGGTTCGCCGGGACGGCCGTAGGTTCCGTCGCGGTTTTCGGGGCAGCGGCAGCCTGACCGGTGTTATTCGATGCGGGCGCGGTGACCGTGCGCTGCTGTTGTGCGTCCTGGGCCGGGGTCTGCAGGGCCGTACTGTCCCGGTCAGCCTGACCCGGCAGATGGCGCTCCTGGGCCACGGCACTGGTGCTGCCTGCCGTTTCCGGCTGCGGCGCTGAGCCGTTGGGTGACGGCGACGGTGCAGGGGCCAGTCCCCAGGCGACGTCAGCCGACGTTGCCGGGGCCGCCCGGGTGGCGGGCGCTTTTGGGTTTGGGTCAGAGCTCGCCTGAGCGCCGCCGCCGGCAGATGCAGTGATCTGGCAGTCGATGCCCACGGTCTTGTGGATGGCCTGCCGCAGATTCTCTGAGTGGTCCGCCCTGCCGAAGGCGCCCGCAAGCCCGGAGGTGGTGAAGGCAAGGGTAAGGAGATGGCCGTCGAACGCGGCAACCTGCGCGTTGGGCTCGACGAGCGCCCAGGTGCTGCGCTTGATTTTGGACAATGTTTGCAGGACATCCGGCCAGGCGCGGCGCAGGACCTCCACATCGCCCATGGATCCAGCGGCTGCGGAAGCCGCCGGTGCAGGGGCCGGCTGATCCTTGGCGGCAGGAGCAGGAGCAGGAGCAGGAGCAGGAGAAGGCGTGGGCTGCGGCCTGGAGCCGGGCGACGGCCGGTGAACCGCTTCCTGCACCGCGTCCCGTCCCGGACCGGACGCCGGCGCGGAGTGGCCACCCTGTGCCTGGCCGGGCGCAGCGGACGCCGCCTCGGCTGAGTTGGCGCGGGGCACATCGTCGCTGCGGTCATGGCGCTTCGCGGCGTTGGATGAGGGGCCATTCCCCGCCGCGTCCTCTACGGGCCAGTCATCGGTACTGACGCGCGGAGCTGTCAGGGGGCCGCGGGCTGGGCCCGCGGGAGAAGAAGCGACGCCCCCGAGGCCGGCAGCAGGCGCTGCCGGCGTGGCTGGAGCGGCTGGAACGCCTGGAGCTGCCGTGGTGGTGGCGGCTGACGCCGGGACCGGCGTCGAAGGCGAAGCCGACGGCGCTGATGGTGCCGCAGCCGTACCCGACGCGGCCCGCGCTGCAGCCACTGGCGGGCCAGCAGGCGTGCCGGAAGCCGCCTGCGCTGCGGCAGGAGAAGCCGGTTCCGCTGCGTGGGCGGGGGCCGGAAGCGCCGCGGTTTGGGGCGCGGGGGAGCCGTCAGCTGCGGTGCGGGGCGCACCAGTGGCGGCGGGAGCGCCGACGTCATTACCGGCGTAGTTCAGCCTGCGTTCAACGCGGTCTATCCGTGCGGCCATGCCGCGTTCGTTCTGCTCGGAGCTGGGCAGCAGGATCCTGGCGCACAGCAGCTCAAGGTGCAGCCGCGGGGAGGTGGCGCCGGTCATCTCGGTCAGGGCCGTGTTGGTGACGTCCGCGGCTCGAGAAAGCTCGGCCGCGCCCAGGTTGTGGGCCTGGTTCTTCAACCGGGCAATCTGGTCCGCGGGCATGCCGCGAAGGATGGTCTGGGCGCTTTCCGGCATGGCCTGGACAATGATGAGGTCACGGAAGCGCTCCAGCAGGTCTTCCACGAACCGGCGGGGATCGTGGCCGGTTTGGATGACCCGGTCCACAGCCCGGAAAACGGTGGCGGCATCGGACGCGGCCACGGCTTCAACCACGTCATCGAGAAGCGAAGCGTGGGTGTAGCCGAGGAGGGCGACGGCGAGTTCGTAGTCCAGGCCGTTGGGGCCTGCGCCGGCCATCAGCTGGTCCAGAACGGAGAGCGAATCCCGGACGGAACCGCCGCCGGCGCGGATCACCAGCGACAGCACGCCGGGGGCAACCGGGACGTTCTCCTGGTTGCACAGCAGCTCCAGGTAGGCCATCAGCGGCTCCGGCGGCACCAGCCGGAAAGGGTAGTGGTGGGTGCGGGAGCGGATGGTCCCGATGACCTTGTCCGGTTCCGTGGTGGCGAAGATGAACTTGATGTGTTCCGGCGGTTCTTCGACGATCTTCAGCAGGGCGTTGAAGCCGGCTGAGGTGACCATGTGGGCCTCGTCAATGATGAAGATCTTGTAGCGGTCACGCACCGGGGCGTAGGTGGCGCGCTCGCGGAGGTCCCTGGCGTCGTCCACGCCACCGTGGCTCGCGGCGTCGATCTCGATGACGTCCAGTGAACCTGAGCCGCCGCGGGCAAGCTCAACGCAGCTGGGGCACGTGCCGCAGGGGGTGTCCGTGGGACCCTGGGCACAGTTGAGGCAGCGTGCCAGGATCCGTGCGGAGGTGGTTTTGCCGCAGCCCCTGGGGCCGGAGAAAAGGTAGGCGTGGTTGACCCGATTTTTCCGCAAAGCGGTCATCAACGGCTCGGTGACATGTTCCTGGCCGATAACGTCAGCGAACGAATCCGGACGGTATCTGCGGTAGAGGGCGGTAGTAACTGTCACAGAGAAAACCCTACCAATCCGGGCCGACATCCTGCCGCCCTGTGGGGGAATAGTAAAGACCCCCCATGCACCCGCCAGAGCCCGTTTACCCTTGCTACCTTCCGGTCCTGGGGGAGTTCAACAGGATGACGCCACATGAGGGGCCGTCAGACACTTTACCCGAACTTGCTGCCCGACTCGAATCGGTCTTATGGACGGCGCCAGCCTTCCACGGGCCAGCTCATGAAGGCAGGCTCCTCGTAAGGGTGCGTCGCGCGCAGGGCGGCGATGACCGC
Organism: Arthrobacter sp. AK04; assembly: GCF_021129155.1. Lineage (GTDB taxonomy): Bacteria > Actinomycetota > Actinomycetes > Actinomycetales > Micrococcaceae > Arthrobacter > Arthrobacter quantipunctorum. The sequence goes on along the minus strand of NZ_JAJOMC010000019.1, from coordinate 45,969 downwards.
GCCCATGAAGGGCTGTTCAACCACGCACTCGATCCTGTCTTCGGCGGCTTCCTCCGGCTTGCCGATCCGTCCAAGGTACGGTTGGGCGCCGTCCTGGGGAGTGAAGCGGCCTGTTCCCGGCATGACAAAGGAGCAGTGGGAGTACTTCCCGATCCTGCCTGCTCCGGCATCGCCGATGGCTGCGAGGAGCGGTTCCGTATGCGAGCGCGGGACGTAAACCACCAGTGCGTGCAGCTCGTTCATGGTTCCATCCTGCCGGAACCGGGCGGGGGAGTCGGGCGAAAGCCGTTGCTTATCCCGACGGCGCCCTTGATCATTGGTATATACACCGATTGGGGCAATCTCAAGATTGTGAGCTGCGTGGCCTGGCTGAACGGGGCCGGACCCGGCAGCTCAACGGTGTCCGGGGAATGGACGCGTTGGGGGCGTCCATTTCGTGGTTAAGGGGCAGTGCCTCACACGTTAAGTTGCCCGCCGGCAGTCCTGGCAGCTGTGCATGCATCCGAGCAGAAGGGGCCAATTGGGCGATGCGGAAAACATCAGGTAATCTAGTATCTGCTTTTGATTCAGAAGCAGCTGGAGAATTCGCCTAGCGGCCTATGGCGCACGCCTGGAACGCGTGTTGGGTTAACGCCCTCGGGGGTTCAAATCCCCCATTCTCCGCCGGTTAAGAACCCGGCTCCGGCATTTGCCGGGGCCGGGTTCTTTCGTTTAACAGTTCCGGTCACGCGTCTGCGACCGGCACGCCCAGCCGGCGGAGGCGTTCCCTGGCGGCCAGTTCGCTGGGACCCCTGGGCCCCAGCGCAAGGCGTACGACGCCGAGCACCAGTTTGGTGGCGAGCCTCACCGGAAGCGTCACGGGACCCAGCCGTGGAACAGCCAGTCCGAGCATCTGGCGGTACCTTGGCTCCAGGCTGTAGACCGCACCGGCAAACAGGATCCGGTAGCCCGGCCGCAGCATCCGGTTCAGGGGCGGGTTCCGGATGAACTCCACCGTCTCCGCCGCCCGGGCATCGACGCGAAGCTCACCGCTGTTGTACCAGCGGTCCAGTTCCCTGTGCATCTCCGCCTCGCTCAGCGGCGGGTCCCCAACTCCCATCAGGCGGCCCGCCTGGGCCCACTCGCGAACATAGGCGTCCGGGCCTCCGGGTATGGCGCCACCCCAGATTTCGTGGGCGGTCAGGAACGCATCCGTGAAAGCAAGATGGATCCAGCTGGCCAGTTCCGGATCATTGGCACTGTAGCCGCGCTGCGTACCAAGGTTGTCGCTGTAATTGCCCTGGACCGCCTCGTGCAGCCGGCGCACCCTGCGTGAGGCGTTCTCGGCAGCTTCGGTGGAACCGTAGGTCACGGTGAAAATCCAGCGGATAGTGTTGGCCAGCCTGCCCAGCGGATCTTCGCGGAAGTTTGAATGTTCGTGGACGCCGGCAAGTGCGCCGGGGTGCAGGGACTGCATCAACAGTGTGCGGATACCGGCCACAATGGGCGACATGGAACCATGCACTGCCCACACCGCAGAACCGGGCAGGTGGTAGCCGGCGTCATCCCCGTTCGCGAGATCGAGCTGCCACTGCGGAACGCCCTCGTGGCTGTTACTGAAGGTCCGGACGAGGCGCTTCTTGAGGGGACTCAGGATGTTCTTCATGGTGCACGCTTCCTGTGGGAAACCCTGCTCTTGGGCTAATCGTAAGCACAATCCAGGCGGTCCGGGTGCGTGCACGGACAGGCTGGCGGCACCGACTGGACGGCGGGCATCCACAAAAAACCCGCAGTGTCCCGCTGCAGGGTTCCCAGCGTCCCGGCCCGTATGTTCCCATGGGAGATACCGTCATGACAGGGGCGGCCGGCCACGTCCTGGAGTCAGGCTAATGGGCAATCACGCGGTATCCGGGAAGGACGCCACAAGCCCCAGAGGGTTGTGCCTGCCCGCTGTGCGGGCTGCGGCCGCCAGCGGGGTGCTGGCCATGGCCGTCTGGGCTGTAAACCCTTCCGGCCCCGCACCTGAAGCAGGGACCATCACGGCCTCCGTTAGCCGTTCCGGCGCAGGCATGGGTGCCGTGGGGATTCCGGCTGGTACCAGCACGGGCACCACTCCGGATGGGAACGAAGGCACGGAAGCCGGCGTGCCGACGTTGGACGGCCTTGTTGCGGGCCCCCTGACCGCGGCGATCCTGAGCGATCCTGAGGTTGAGATCGCCTTTCCGCGTCCGGTGGTCACTGGCCCCGGCGAGGAAGCCCCGTCATCCCTGGACGTGGAGCTGGCAGGGGTGAGCAGGCCGCCGTCGGGTTTCCTTATGGCTCCCCTCAAGCAGCTGGCTCCCTCCTCGTCCTTTGGATTCCGGGTAAGTCCGCTGTTCGGAACAGCAGGTGATTTCCACCTCGGCCAGGACTATGCGGCGCCTTGCGGCACGCAGGTGTTCGCGGCTGACTCGGGCGTGGTCCGTGCCGCTGGCTGGCATCCCTGGGGCGGCGGCAACCGGGTTGAGGTCGATCACGGCAACGGGCTCGTCACCACGTACAACCACCTGGCATCCATTGCCGTCCGCAGCGGAGATTCCGTCTTCGCCGGCGAAGCCATTGCATGGGTAGGGTCCACTGGATGGTCGACCGGCTGCCACCTGCATTTCGAAACGATCCTCGACGGGCGCCACGTCGATCCGCAGAAGTGGCGCCTGCTCCCGGTCCGGCCAGTCAGCGCCGGAGCGGCTGGCCTGCGGTCGTACCTGCCCCGGCCCGATACTCCGTCCACCGCGCCGGTACCTTGGACTGTCCCCGTGGGCCAGGGCAACGAGCCTCCGCCGGTTCCCCGCTGGGTAAAAACACCGACGACGACGAGCTCCTCACCTTTCTGGCCGGCATCCTCGCCTTCGCCATACCGGTCCGCGGACTCTGGCACGCCGTCGCCGACTGCATGGGCTGGGCAGGGAACGCCGACGCCGTCCCCGAGCTGGACGGAAACGGGTACGCCGACGCCGTCCCCGACGGAGACGGGGACAGGTACACCAACACCGTCCCCGACGGAGACGGGAACAGGTACGCCGACGCCGTCCCCGACGGAGACGGGAACAGGCACGCCGACGCCGTCCCCGACGGAGACGGGAACAGGCACGCCGACGCCGACGGAGACGGGAACGGGTACGCCGACGCCGTCCCCGACGCCGACCGAGACGGAGACAGGTACCCCTACGCCGACGCCGGCACCCGTCGAGCCTTCGCCGTTTGAACCCGCACCGACAGAACCCGCACCGACAGAACCAGCACCCGTGCCGGTGGAGCCTGCGCCGGTGGAACCGCCGCCTGCCCCGGTCGAGCCTGCACCTGTTCCCGTTGAACCCGCACCGATAGAACCAGCACCCGTGCCGGTGGAGCCTGCGCCGGTGGAACCGCCGCCTGCACCGGTCGAGCCTGCGCCCGCGCCAGTGGAGCCTGCCCCTATTGAGCCTGCCCCTGCGCCCACTGCGACCTACTCAATAGAGCCGAGCCCGGCGCCAACCGGGACGGCCGAACCTGAGCCGCTGCCAACCGGAACGTACGCAACCCCGCAGCCCTAGGAACCGGCCGGAAGTTCACCCAGGAAACTCCAAGCCCGGACCAGTACAGTGGTCCGCCAGTAACGAATTCCAGGCATGAACAACTCTCCGAGGACGCAACCGGTGACACCCCTGTACCCCATCCCGCTGACCCTGAACGACGGTACCGCCACTGATTTCGGCATGTTCAAGGGAAAAGTGGTGATGGTGGTGAACGTCGCCTCCAACTGCGGTTTCACGCCCCAGTACGCCGGGCTGGAGACGCTCTACGAGAAGTTCCGGGACCGCGGGTTCGAGATCCTCGGCGTCCCCTGCAACCAGTTCGCCGGGCAGGAACCGGGCAGTGACAGCGAGATCGCCGAGTTCTGCCAGCGGAACTTCGGGGTGAGCTTCCCGTTGACTGCCAAGGCAGATGTCCGTGGCCGGGGCCAGCACCCGCTGTACGCGGAGCTCACCAAGTTCAAGACCGGGCTGCTGCCCGGACTGGTGAAGTGGAACTTCGAGAAGTTCCTCGTCAGCCGGGAAGGCGAGATCGTGGGCCGCTTCGCTCCCACGGTGGAACCCGACTCGGCGGAGGTCATTGACGCCATCGAAAACGCCCTCGGATAAAAAACCGCCGCTGCGCCGAACGCAGCCACGCAAAAGCGCAGTTCTTTCATCTTTTTCCACATCGGCCACGGCGATTTACCCAAAGTTTGCCAAATGTCTGATTGGATAAACCTTACTGAAGGGTACAAGGGAAGCGCCGTTTCCCACCGACCACAGAGGCAGCAATGGAGCACATCGAGGCCGAACATCCGCGGCCACGCCACTTCCTTCTCCACCTGAGCGATCCCCACTTGATGGGAGGTCCGGACCCCCTTTACGGCGTCGTTGACAGCGAAGCCCGGCTTATTCAGCTCTTCGAAGAGGTCAAGGCCTCCGGAGCCCGGCCCGAGGCCGTCATCTTTACGGGCGACCTCGCCGACAAGGGCGATCCCGAGGCCTACGTCAAACTCCGGGCCATCGTTGACCCCGCGTGCCAGGAGCTGGGTGCCAAAGTCATTTGGGCGATGGGCAACCACGATAACCGTGCCAACTTCAGGACAGGGCTGCTGGACGAGCCCGCCCATGACGGGCCGGTGGACAAGAGCTACTTCATCAACGGGCTCCGCGTCATCACCATGGACACAACCGTGCCCGGCTACCACCATGGCGAGCTGAGCACAGCCCAGCTGGAGTGGCTCACGCGGCAGCTGGACACCCCGGCCCCTGACGGCACCATCCTGGCGCTGCACCACCCGCCCGTTCCGTCAGTCCTGGATCTCTCCGTGCTGGTGGAGCTGCGGGACCAGGCCTCGCTGGAGGCTGTGGTCCGGAACTCGGACGTCCGCACCATCCTGGCCGGCCACCTGCATTATTCGACGACGGCGAGCTTTGCCGGCATCCCCGTCTCCGTGGCTTCAGCCAGCTGCTACACCCAGGACCTGAACGTCCCCGTCGGGGGCACCAGGGGCCAGGACGGCGGCCAGTCGTTCAATCTGGTCCATGTATACGAGCACACGATCGTGCACTCGGTGGTACCCATGGGGCGTTCGACGACGGTGGGGGAGTACGTCTCCCCGGAAGAGACAAAGCGGCGCCTGGACGCCGCCGGGGTCCGGATTCCGGAGAGCGCCAAACAGCGGAGCGGCGGGAAGCGCGGCCTGCCCACGAGCCGCTAGGGGAATAAGGAAGGGTCCGTGGCGCAGGGGGCACGGACCCTTCCTTATGGACATCCAGCCACTGCCAGGGCAGCGGCTTGGCCTATTTTTCCCAGGGCGCCTTGATGGGGAAGTACTTGTCCAGGAAGTCGGTGACCAGTGCGGCGCGCTCATCGGCGGGCACTTCCGGGAAGCTGCCGTCATTCAGGCAGAAGAAGTCCATGTTCCGCTTGGCCAGGAGCTTGGGCAGGTACTTCAGCCCCGACTTCATTGTGGTGTCAACGTAACGGACCTTCGCCGCCGTCTGGGTTACCGCGCGGCCGGTGAGCAACGCGTAGTAGTGGTAGAACGAGTTGGTGACGGAGATGTTGTCCGCAGCCCGGAAACGGCTGGCAGCGGTCTTCCGGAACTCTTCGGGGAACTCGCGCTCCATCTTCGCCACCACGCTGCGGCGCAGCGGGGCAGCGCAGTGCTCCAGGTGGCGGGTGGTGATCCGCCCGAACCGGTTCCACAGCAGCTTCCGGTTAACGCGGGCTGCGTTCTCGAAGCCGCTCCGCTCAACCGCGTTCTCACCCAGGCCGATGCGGGTTTCCGCCTCAACGAACTTGGTGATGCCGCCGGGCGTGAAGAACAGGTCCGGGCTGACCGGCCGGCCGAAGAACATGTCGTCGTTCGAATACAGGAAGTGCTCTGACAGCCCTTCGATGTTGTGGAGCTGGCACTCCACCGCCTGCGAATTGTGCGTGGGAAGCACCGAGGGGTCCGAGAAGAACTCTTCGCTGCGGACAATCGTCACCGAGGGATGGTCCGCCAGCCATTCAGGGGCAGGCGAATCCGTGGCGATGAAGATGCGGCGGATCCATGGCGCGAACATGTACACGGAGCGGAGTGCGTACTTGAGTTCGTTGATCTGCCGGAAGCGGGCCTCGTGGTCGTCGCCTTCACCCAGGACAACGTCCTTCTGCTGGGCGCGCCGGGCGGCAATGTACTCGGGGGAGCTTCCGTCCACCCAGGAGAACACCAGGTCGATGTCGAAGCTGATGTCGCTGGCGTGGTCGGCGAACATGTTCTCGATGGTGGGCCAGGTGTGGCCGTACCGCTCCACGGTGCCGCGCACGGCATCCTGGCGGAGCAGGGTCCTGCGCGTGAGGGAGTTCTCGATCGGCAGGATGATTTCGTTGGCTTTGAAGGACCACAGCTCAATCTGCACACCAGCCGAAGATCCGAACTCGAAGCCGCCGGTGGGTTCCACGCGGGGGCGGTACAGGCGGAAGATGCGCGCCTGCCGGTTGGAGGAAAGCTCGCCGTCCGCAACCAGCAGCGAGGTCTTCTTCTTCGCATCCACAGTCATGGAGTAGAAAGGTTCGTCCCTGCAGGCCTCCACCAGGGCAGTCCGCAGCTTTTTCCGGTCCTTCCAGTCAAGGGCAATGACGGGCCGGTCATTGTTGCCCCTGACCAGCAGGTACGCCAGGCCCGCGTTGGCCAGCACGTTGCGCACGAACAGCAGGTCCTCCACCATTGCCTGGTACGGGGTCCTGGTCTGGTTGATCAGCGCAATGCGGCCCTTATGCGTGATGACATCAGGGCGGGGGTTGAGCCGTTCTTCGGCTTCGGCGGACGTGATCTCCGCATGAAATTGTTCCTCTACGGATGCCTGGCCTCCGTAGTAGACCTCGTCTTGAACCGGTGCTTCTGTAATGGTCGTCTCCGTGCTCGTCAAAGTAAGCGTTCCTACCTGCATGATAGCCGGGCGGCCTAAACAGCAGGTTTCGGGCGTATTGCCCCGGGGCCGGGGGGAACCGGCTTAGGCGCCCAGCGCTTCCCGCCAGCTGCGCAGGAAAGCCCCGCCGGCGTCGTCGTGGATGACGGACGCCCCAAGCCCCAGGTCCTCGGCCGTCAGGACCGGGTACGGTTTCTCCGGAATGCCGTCGGCCGGCCGGACGTCCACGTGCTTGACCGGGTGGTCGTTGTGGTGGAGCCAGTCGGCCATGGCGTAGTCGGTGCGCGAATCGCCCACTGTCCGCCAGGCGGCCGGGGTGATGCCCTGCGCGGCCAGCAGTTCCACTGCCCGGCTGGCGCCCAGGTCCTTCCCGAGCCGTACCGACTCGATGTCCGTGGAGATGATGGTGGGATCCACCCGGTAGTCCACCTCGTCGTCGGAATTGGGGGCATGGTGGTCCAGCCTCACCACGCCCAGCCCGTGGCGGGCCATCAGTTCCATCGCGTCGGCGTCAAAGAGTTTCTGTTCCGCGAGGTAGTCGGCACTGGGTACCTCGATGTGCTGTTCCACGGACACCATGGCGCGCTTGGTTTCATCAAAAAACATGTGCGCGGCGTAGTCCTCGGCCACCATGCGCCGGATGTCGTCCCCGTACGCTGAGGGCACGGCGAGTTCCCGGTCCACGTGGATGGGGCCGGGGCCGGCTGCGGTGTAGCTGAACCAGACGGCCCCCTTTTCGCAGATGGCATGGATGATGGTCCCGGCCGGAATTCCGGCGGCGATCATGGGCTCCATCACCTGTTCCCGGATGAAGGCGTCCGAGCGCCCCGTATTGAAAACGACCGGAATCCCCGCAGCTGCGAGCGCCACGAGGTCATCGATGATCTCCCGCTTCACGTCCCGCGTCACGGGGCTTGCCACCGGCCCGTCCACATCCAGCAGGAGTGCCAGCGGCGGCATGGCAGGCGCGTGGATTCCGGGTGCGGAAACGGCAGGGGACTCGGATGTTGTCATGCCCCTATTCTGTCAGCTGAACCTTCCCGGCCGCCCACGGCGGCCTGCACCGGTGACCGGCGGTGGGCGCAGGCGGCTCATGGTCACTGTTTGGCCACAACATGCGGAGGGAACCGCCGGGTACTTTCGCTGGGCGTGCAGGATGCCTAGTGTGGCAAGGTGATATTTAAAGCTGTGGGCGAGGGCCGCCCTTACCCCGACCATGGTTACACGACGCCCAAGGAATGGGCTTCGCTTCCGCCGCGTCCGGTCCGGCTGGACGAGCTGGTGACCACCAAGCGCACTCTCGACCTCGAGGCGCTGCTTGCTGAGGATTCCACTTTCTTCGGTGACCTTTTCCCGCACGTGGTGCAGTACCAGGGAACCCTCTACCTGGAGGACGGGCTGCACCGCGCCGTCCGTACCGCCCTGCACCAGCGCACCGCCATCCACGCCCGTGTCCTGGTGATAGATGGCTAGGAAGAAACAGCAGGACGTCAGCGTCCTCCACGGCCACCACGTAGTCACCGGACCGGAACTTCGTGCCACTTTTGCGGCAGCCCGGGCCGACGAAACAGCCCGCGTGCGCCGGCGCGTGCTGCACGGGGTTGTCCTGGTCCTCCTGGCGGGCCTCATCGCGGCGGCCATCATCACGGCACTGGCGATCATTAACGGGCAGCTGAAGATCCCCGCCGCGGCGCCTGCCGAGGAAGCCGTCTCCACCTGCCCCGCCGCAACGTTCGATTACACCCCGAACGAGCAGATCAACCTGAACGTCTACAACTCCACCAGCAGGCCCGGGCTGGCCCGGTCAGTGGCGGACGAGTTCTTGGCCCGGAAGTTCGTGGTGGGCGCCGTGTCCAACGTTGACGCCGGCTACCGCGGTGCTGCCGCCGTGATTTCGGGAGCCGCAGGGCAATCGGCCGCGTTCAGTGTCCAGCGGAACCTTCCGGGTTCGGACTACTTCCAGGACAGCAGGACGGACGGGAGCGTGGACGTGATCCTTGCCCAGGACTACAAGGCGCTCACGCCGCCTGACCTCGTTGACCAGACGCCGGGAACCCTCAGCTGTCCGCGGGAAAGCCGCCGCGTTGCCGACGACGACAAATGGCCAGTCCTCCCGTCGGCCGCACCCTCTTCCTGAATCTCCGCAGGCCAGTCAGCCGGCCACAGCCGGAAGGTGGCTTAACCGGACGGGACGGCCGTCGTCGTCGAACCTGGCGCCGGCACCCAGCTGGATGAAGCGCACTGTCCTGGCCACCCGCGCCTCCAGCTCGGCGGGCTCATCGCTGCCCCTGGCCGCGCTGGAGGACAGCGTGCCCAGAATGAGCTGTGCCTGCTGGTTGATGTCCGCCGCCGGGAGGTAACCCTGCTCCATTCCGTCCCGCAGGATGCCCTGCAGCAGGATGCTCAGCTCGCCAACGTGGTCCGCGAGTTTGGCAAAGGACGACGGCGACAGGACGGCTCCCATCGCGGGTCCCGGCGGCAGGTGGCGGCGGCTGAGGTCAACCACCTGGGCGCGGACGTACAGCGCGAGCCGGTCCACCGGATTGTCCAGCTGGCCCAGTGAGTCCCGCAGTTCGGAGAGGAACTTCTCGGTCTCATCCAGGGCGTAGGAGATCAGCAGCTCCTCGATGTCCGCGTAGTAGTTGTACACGGCGGTCCGGCCAACGCCCGCGTGCCGTGCCACATCCGTCATGGTCAGGCCGGGCAGGCCATGGGAGAAGAGGAGTTCGCCGAAAGCCGTAAGAATGCGGCGCTGGGTGTCCGCTCGCTGCTCGGCGTTGCTGGCCGCTGAAATCCTGGGCATACAGACACTTTACCGCGATGTGTCAGCAAACACCCTGCCCATTGTGTGGGCGGTTGCTTAGGCCGGGCAGCCGTCCGGTCCGCAGGCTGCGCCGTCCGCAGAATTGACCAGCACCAGCGGGTGGGCCTCCTGCCATGCCTGGTCCAAGGCGGCCGAGAACGTCTCTACAGGCTGGGCCCCGGAGAGACCGAACTTCCGGTCGATCACAAAGAACGGGACGCCGCTGATGCCCAGGGACCGTCCCTCCTCAAAGTCGAAGCGGACGTCATCTGCGTACTTGTCGGTGGTGAACAGCTCATCCACCTCGGCCCGGCCGATGCCAAGGCCAACCGCCAGCGACGTCAGGTACTCCCGGCTGCCGATGTCCTTGCCATGCTCGAAGTGGTCACTGAGCAGCCGCTCCTTGGCGGCGTCCTGCTTGCCGTGCGCGGCAGCGAGGTGGATCAGGCGGTGTGCCGTAAAGCTGTTGGCCACCACCACCGAATCGAACCGGTAGTTCAGCCCTTCGCCCCTCGCTTCACGGGCTACGTGGTCGAACATCTGTGAAACCTGCTGCGGCGGCATGCCCTTGCGGGTGCTTAGGTAGTCCAGCTCGGTTCCGTCATAGTGTTCAGGAAGGGTTGGGTCGAGCTGGTAGCTCCGCCAGGCCACCTCCACCGCATCCCGGTGCGGAAACGCGGCCAGGGCGGCTTCAAAGCGGCGCTTGCCGATGTAGCACCACGGGCACGCGACGTCGGACCAGATCTCAATCTTCATACCTCCGACAACCCGGAGGCGCGCGGCGGCATTCCGGGGGGCGCTGTTAGGTACCTCACGGTAGGGCTTGTGTTGCGGCCCCCGATAGGGCGATAGTCGGATCAAAGGTTAAGCAAACGCCCTCGGAGATCTTGTTCCGAATCGCCATGCGGACTAAAGAACGGGTCCGCTGGAAGTGCCAGGACATCTGGGGATCCCGGCCTGTCGTCCTCATGGAGGCCAGGAATGCGTATAGGACTTGTTGCTGGACCCTGGATCCCGATTCCACCCGTGACCTACGGGGGGATCGAACGGGTTGTGGACAGCCTGGCCCGGGGTTTGGTGGCAGCAGGCCATGAAGTGCTGCTGGCAGCACCCTCGGAGAGTACGTGCCCTGTGCCGATCGTGCCGGGAATGCGGGCGGCAGCACCCCATGAGATGGGTTCCACGACGTCGGAACTCAGCCACGTGGTCAGGGCCTACGAAGGCCTGGGGGAAGTTGACATCATCCACGACCACACGATGGCAGGTCCCCTATACGTGCATTCGCCCCGGGGAACCCCAGTGGTTACCACCATCCATGGCCCGCTGAACGCGAACGCCGTGGACATCTACCGGGCCATCGCACGGCGGGCAGCCATTATTGCGATTTCCCGGGACCAGGCCTCGCATGCTCCCGACGTGCCGGTCACCAGGGTAATCCATCACGGCATGGATGTCTCCCCGGTGCCGGTGGGCAGCGGCACCGGCGGGTACTTGTGCTTTGTGGGGCGGTCCTGCCCGGACAAGGGGCTGCTGGAGGCCATCATGGTTGCCCGCGAGGCCGGCCTGCCCCTGCGGATCGCCGTGAAGATGCGCGAACACGACGAAGTCCGGTACTTCCACGAGGTCATTGAGCCTTTGCTTGGACCCAACGAGGATTTCGTGGGCGAAGTGGACGACGCGACGAAGTACCGGTTGATGGGCGGAGCGCTGGCCTTCCTGAACCCCATCCAGTGGTCCGAGCCGTTCGGGCTGGTGATGATCGAGGCACTGGCCACCGGTACTCCGGTCATCGGGACAAGGATTGGCTCCGCCCCGGAAATAATCGAGCATGGACGCACGGGCTTCCTCGGCAAGACCGGGGACCTGGCCGGTTTCGTCGGGGCCGCCGCCGGGCTGAGCAGGGCAGCCTGCCGCAAGGCTGTAGTGGACCGCTTCAGCGTCGAGCGCATGGTGGACCAGCACATCCGCCTTTTCAGGGAACTGATCGAAAGCAGACCGGCCGGAGGGGTTCCGCATACTGCGCACGTGCACCAGAATCTTTAAGGGCCGGAGGTCCTCCCGTCCCCGGCAGTATCCCTGAAGGAAGGAGCCCTTCCATGACCGCGTGGAACGAAGATACCGAGGCAGGCGCTGCCGAGTCCGGTTCGGTGACGGTACTGGAGGGATCCTCGTTCTGCATTTCGGCGGGGACCGGGGACATCAGTTCCGACGGCGGCACGAACGGCGCGTTCTTCCAGGACACCCGCATCATTTCCCACTGGGTGCTGCGGGTTAACGGCGCGTTGCGGGAGCCGCTCTCGGCCCAGCGGCCCAAACCCTTCGAAGCCACGTTTGTTGGCAGGGCGAAGTGGCCGGACGGACGATTCGACAGCCCCCTGGTGGTCCGGCAGGTCCGCCACATAGGGCCGGGCCTTCAGGACGACATCACGCTGGAAAACTACTCGGCGGAACCGGTGGAATGCGAGATTGAACTCCTTGTCGCCGCAGACCAGGCCGACCTGTTCGACGTCAAGGGCGGGCGGATTCCCGCTACCCACGAGACCACCCGGTCTGTCCGGGACGGCCAGCTCGTCATCGAAAACGTCCGTGACGGGCACCAGCGCGGGACGGCGGTCCGCGCCCGCGGAGCGGAGGTCAGCCTGGACGGGCTGCGCTTCCGGGCAACCATCCCGGCCCGCGGCAAATGGGCCACCAGCGTCATCGTGGTACCGCTGATAAACGGCCAGGCGCCCGCCGAGGCTTTCACCGAGACCGGGGTTCCGCATCACCGTGAAGGCGTCCGCCGGCACCGCCACTGGGAACAGAACGTTCCGCTGATCACCGTTGCGGACGCCAACCTGCAGGCCACCCTGAACCGCAGCCAAAGCGACCTGGGATCGCTGCGGATCTTTGATCCCCATCATCCCGAACGGGCAGCCGTGGCGGCAGGTGCGCCATGGTTCATGGCGCTGTTCGGACGGGACTCCATCCTGGCCTCCTACATGAGCCTCATGGTGGATCCGAAACTGGCCGCCGGTACCCTGCAGACCCTGGCAGGCCTGCAGGGGACAAAGGTGGACCCTGACTCGGAGGAGGAGCCCGGCCGCATCCCGCACGAGGTGCGGCTTGGCGTGACCGCGGGCCTGGCCGTGGGCGGAACCGCCTACTACGGGACCGCGGATGCAACCCCGCTGTTCGCCGCGCTCGTGGGCGAGCTCAGCCGGTGGGGATTGTCCAAGGACATAGTCCAGCCGCTGCTGCCGCACGTGGACCGCGCACTGGAGTGGATCGACCAGTACGGGGACCGCGACGGCGACGGTTTCGTGGAGTACCTTCGGCCCAACACCCATGGCCTGGTCAACCAGGGATGGAAGGATTCCTGGGACGGCATCAACTTCGCGGACGGAACAATGGCCGAGGCGCCGATTGCCCTGTGTGAGGTGCAGGCCTACGTTTACTCGGCCTTCGTGGGCCGGTCCCTGCTGGCCCACTGGGATGGCGACCGGGACCTGGAGAGCCATTGGGCCAAGCGCGCCGAGGACCTGAAAGCGGCGTTCAACGAGAAGTTCTGGCTCCCGGAGAAGGGCTACTTCGCCGTGGCGCTGGACAAGGACAAGCGGCCGGTGGACGCCTGTACCTCGAACATGGGGCACTGCCTGTGGATGGGCATCGTGGACGAGGACAAGGCACCGTCCGTCGTGGAGCACCTGATGTCACCGCAGATGTTCACGGGCTGGGGGATCCGCACCCTGGGCTCCGACATGGGCGCCTACAACCCCGTCAGTTATCACAACGGTTCCGTGTGGCCCCATGATTCGGCCCTGGTTGCCACCGGGCTGATGCGGTATGGGTTCGTGGAGGAGGCCCGGCTGCTTGCCACTGGCATCCTGGAAGCCGCCGAACACTTCGACGGCCGCCTGCCGGAGCTCTTCTGCGGCTTTGACCGGGGCGAGTTTGAGGGGCCCGTGCCCTACCCCACGGCGTGCTCGCCCCAGGCTTGGGCTGCGGCGGCGCCTATACAGCTGATCCGCGCCCTGCTCCGGTTCGACCCCGTGTACACCCGGGGAGTAGTCCACCTGGCGCCCATCCTGCCCGAGGATATGGGCGACTTCCAGGCCGCGAACGTACTGCTGGACACCTCCCGGATCACCATCAGGGCCCACGGCACCGGCGGCAGCATCGACGGGCTGCCGCCGGGCCTCAAGATGCTCGCCGAACCCCGGCCGCACCTGGCCTACCCGCCGCAGGTTTATCCGGCCTGAGGCACCCCGCAGGGTAGGACCAGGCAGGGGAGGACCAGTCAGGGAAGGGCCCGCTCCAGGACGAAATCGTGCTCCACCGTGCTGCCCAGGCTGAAGGACTTGGTGCCCACCTTGCGGAAGCCGGATTTCTCGTAGAACCGGATGGCCCGGGCGTTCTGGCTGTTGACTCCCAGCCAGATGCCGCGGCCGCCGGCCTCCGCCGCCGCGCGGAGGCTCGCCTGCATCAGCTCCGCAGCGGCGCCCAGGCCATGGTGTGCCGGGTGCACGTAGCACTTGCTCAGCTCTACCGACGGCAGGATTCCGAGCGCAGAAACGACGTCGGGGTCAACAGCCGGCCGGTTCACCAGCAGGCTGTAGCCACGCAGCCGCCCGCCACCGTCGATCACCAGGATGGTGGTGTCCGGATCGGCCAGGTATTCGCGGAAGTGCCGTTCGCTGAGCTTGTTCTCAAGGTGCGCCGCGATGTCATCCAGTGAGGCCGACGGCGGGCACGCCAAGGGGAAGGTGACGGCCGCCAGCCCAGCCAGCGCACCGGCGTCGTCCGCTGCTGCCTTGCGGATGGAAGAGGTCATGCAGGGATTTTACGTCCCCACCTTCCGAGTTTTTGTCCAGATATGCAGGCTTTAAGGCCTTCCAACCCTGCATATCTGGACAAAAACTCCTGGAGGTTACTGCTTGAAGGCGGCGTCGAAGGAGGTGTTCGACGGCGGGAAGTCGAACTTCTTGAGGGCGGCGAGGGCTTCGGGGGCGCCGTGGAGGCGGTCCATGCCGGCGTCCTCCCATTCCACCGAGATGGGGCCGTCGTAGCCGATCGCGGACAGCGCGCGGAAGGACGCTTCCCAGGGGACGTCGCCGCGTCCGGCGGAGACGAAGTCCCAGCCGCGGCGCGGGTCGCCCCAGGGGAGGTGGGAGCCCATGACGGTGTTCCGGCCGGTCTGGCGGACCTTGGTGTCCTTGCAGTCCACGTGGTAGATCCGGTCCTTGAAGTCCCAGATGAAGGAGACGGGGTCGATGCCCTGCCACATCATGTGGGACGGGTCCCAGTTCAGGCCGAACGCTTCGCGGTGGCCGATCGCTTCGAGGGTGCGGACGGTGGTCCAGTAGTCGTAGGCGATTTCGGAGGGATGGACCTCGTGGGCGAAGCGGACGCCGCATTCGTCGAAGACGTCCAGGATGGGGTTCCAGCGGTCGGCGAAGTCCTGGTAGCCGGCGTCGATGACCTTTTCGGGGACGGGCGGGAACATGGCGACGTACTGCCAGATGGAGGAGCCGGTGAAGCCGACGACGGTGTCCACGCCGAGTGCCTTGGCGAGCCGGGCGGTGTGCTGCATTTCCTCCGCGGCCCGCCGGCGGACGCCTTCGGGGTCGCCGTCGCCCCAGACCTTGGGCCCCACGATGGCCTGGTGGCGGAAGTCGATGGGGTCATCGCACACGGCCTGGCCCTTGAGGTGGTTGGAAATGGCCCAGACCTTGAGGTTGTACTTCTCCAGCAGGGCGAGCTTGGACTCGACGTAGCCGGGCTCGTCCCACCGCCAGGCGTCCAGGTGGTCTCCGGAGACGGCGATTTCCAGGCCGTCGTAGCCCCAGCCGGACGCGAGTTTGGCAACTTCCTCGAGCGGCAGGTCGGCCCACTGGCCGGTGAACAGGGTAAACGGGCGGGGCATGTCAGGCTCCTTCGGTGGCGGGGGCAAGCTGGATGAGGCTGCTCTTGGAAGCTGCGGACTGTTCCACGGCGTCCAGGATGCGCTGGACCTCCAGACCGTCCTCGAACGACGGCGACGGCGCGGTTCCTGAGCTGACGGCCAGCAGGAAGTCGCGGACCTCGTGCGTGAAGGTGTGCTCCCAGCCGATGATGTGGCCCTGCGGCCACCACGCATCCAGGTAGGGGTGCTCCGGCTCCGTGACGACGATCCGACGGAACCCTTGCTCCCGGGCGGGTGCGGTGGCGTCCAGGAACTGGAGTTCGTTGAGGTTTTCCAGGTCGAACCGGAGGGCTCCCTTGTCGCCGAAAACCTCGAGCTGGAGGGAGTTCTTCCGGCCGGTGGCCACCCGGGATGCCTCCACTGAGGCGATGGCCCCGGAGGCGAGGGACAGCGTGGCCCAGGCGGCGTCGTCGACCGTTACGTCCTCCAGCCCGCTTGGAGGACCACCCGTGCCGGGGCGGCGGTTCACGAAGGTGTGCACACGGCCCGAAACTTCCGTGACGTGGTCCCCGAGCAGGAACAGGACCTGGTCGATGGCGTGCGAGGCGATGTCACCGAGGGCCCCGGAACCGGCGGTTTCCTTCTTCAGCCGCCAGGTCATGGGTGCCTGGTCATCCGCGAGCCAGTCCTGCAGGTAGGCGGCGCGGACGTGCCTGACCGTTCCGATCCTGCCCTCGGCGATGAGCTCCCTGGCCAGGGCGAGGGCCGGGACCCGGCGGTAGTTGAACCCGACCATCGACTGCACGCCCCGGGCCCTGGCGGCGCGGGCGGCAGCGGTCATGGCTTCAGCCTCGGCCAGTGTGTTGGCCAGCGGCTTTTCCAGCAGCACGTGCTTGCCGGCAGCCAGTGCGGCGATGGCGATTTCCGCGTGCATCCAGCCGGGTGCGCAGACGTCGATGATGTGGATGTCGTCCCGGTCCAGGACGGTCCGCCAGTCCGTGGCGGTCTCTGCCCACCCGTACTTCTCGGCGGCCTCGGCAACCGCTGCGGCATCCCGGCCCACCAGGACCTTCTGCTCGAACGATGGGACGTCGAAGTAGCTGGCCACGTTCCGCCACGCGTTGGAGTGTGCCTTGCCCATGAAGGCGTAGCCGATCATGGCCACGCCCAGCGGTGTGGCGGTGCCTGCGTCCGGGCTCATGAAGTGCCCCCAAGCGTCAGGGATTCCGGTGCCCAGTCTTCGGGGAGGGGCGCCGACGCCGGCGCGGAGCTTGCCACGTCCACAAACGTTCCTGAATCCATGGACTCCGAGATGGAGACCATCGCATCCAGCACGTGGTAGGCCAGGTCGCCGGTGGCACGGTGGGGGACACCGGCGCGGAGCGAGCGCGCCATGTCCAGGACGCCCATGCCGCGGCCGTTCGCGGGCCCCGTGGCCGGGATGGTGGTCCAGTCCTCGTCGCCTGCCCGCCAGAGCTTGACGTCGCCGTCGAAGTTGTTGGGGTCCGGCAGGGAAAGGGTGGCCTCGGTACCGGTGATCTCCACGAAGCCCATCCGGGTGCGGGGGGACTCAAAGGAGAAGACGCTGTGGGAGGATGCTCCGCCCTCAAACTGGGCCATCGCTGAGACGTGGGTGGGGACTTCCACCGTGAATTCCTCCCCGGCCTTGGGGCCGGAACCGATGATGCGGACGTCCTTGGCCTTGGACCCGACCGCGGCCACCCTGCGGATGGAGCCGAACGCCTGGACCAGGGTGGTGAGGTAGTAGGGGCCCATGTCGAACAGCGGGCCCGCCCCGTACTGGAACAGGAACGAGGGGTTGGGGTGCCAGGACTCCGGTCCGGGCGTCTGGAATGTGGTCATGGCCGCCAGCGGGGTGCCGATGTCGCCGCCCTGGATCAGGCGCAGGGCGGTCTGGAGGCCGGCGCCGAGGAAGGTATCGGGGGCGCAGCCCAGGCGGATGCCTGCGGAGTCAGCGGTCTTGAGGAGCCCCAGGCCTGATTCGCGGTCAAGGGAGAACGGCTTCTCGGTCCAGACGTGCTTGCCTGCGTTAACGGCTGCGGTGGCCACCTCGACGTGGGCTGCCGGGATGGTCAGGTTGACGATGATTTCGACGTCGGGGTGGTGCAGTGCCTTCTCCACCCCGCCCCACTCGGCGATTCCGTATTCCTTGGCCCTGGCTTCGGCGGCTTCCTCAAAGAGGTCCGCGATCACGTGGACCTTGAGGTCGGGGAAGGTGGTGAGGTTGTCCAGGTACTGCTTGCTGATGTTGCCCGCGCCGATGACGCCGACGCCAACCGGGCCTTTGGCCATGGAGGGGGTGCTCATGCCTGGGCTCCTTCGGTGTTTGCAGCGGCGTTGTTTGTGGTGCTCCCGGCGGCGTTGAGGAAAGCGAGGCTCGCGGCGATGCCCTCGAAGATATCCCCGGCGTAGTCGTCGAACTCCACCACGCCCACCTCCAGGGAGGTGGCGGCGGCAATGACGTCCAGGATCGGAACCAGGCCCTTGCCTGCAGGCAGCTGCGCTTTGGTGTCCGTGGTGAGGGGCCCGTCCTTGATGTGGATCAGCTTCACCCGGTCACCGAGCCTGGTGAGGATATCCACGGGGTCCTGCCCGCCGACGGACACCCAGTAGGTGTCCACTTCCATGACCAGTTCCGGATCGAGCAGGCCGGCGAAGTATTCCAGGGCAGTCCGGCCCTCGATGGTGGACTCCAGCTCCCACTGGTGGTTGTGGTAGCCAACGCGGATGCCGTATTCGGCGCCCTTCTTGGCGGCCTCATTCAGCGCCGCTGCCGTGGCCTGGATGTCCTCCGCTGTTTGCCAGCGGTCGGCGGCGATGAACGGATCGATCACGGTGGTGATGCCCAGGTCCCTGGCTGCCGCGAAAATCTGGTCCTGGTCCTGGCTGAGCAGGGGTGCGTGGCCGGAGGGGGCGGTCAGCCCGTTTTCCTTCAGGGCTGCGCCAAGTTCCTTTGCCGTGGCTACGAAGTTGTAGGGCTCCACCTGGGTGAAGCCGATCTCGGCGACCCTGCGGATGGTGCCTTCCAGGTCCTCCTGGATGGCGTCCCGCAGGGTGTAGAGCTGTATTGAGTAGGACAAGTTGTCTCCCGGTTGCTTGGCCACGATGGCAAGTACTGTGATGCAGGTCTACCTGCAAAGCTAGGAGCACTTTTGCCGAACGTCAAGCAAAAGTTGCTGCCGTGACATAAATAAGTAGATCTGCTATCCATGTCCTATGAACAAGACCACCGCCCGGCAGGCTCCCTCCGAGCCCCAGGCGTTGCCGGGACGCGCCGGCGACATCTTCCAGCTGCTGCGGGACGGCAGGGCCCGCACCCGCGCCGAGCTGGCCGGAACCACGGGCCTGGCCAGGTCAACCGTTGCGGCCCGGATTGACGCCCTCATCTCTTCCGGACTGGTCGGTCCGGCCGGCGAGGCAACCTCCAGTGGCGGCAGGCCGCCGTCGCGCTTTGCCTTCAACCCGGCCGCGCGGGTGGTGCTCGCGGTGGACGTCGGAGCCACGCACGTGGCGCTGGCCGTCACGGACCTGGGCGGCTCTGTGCTGGCTGAGCGGCGGATGGACCAGCAGGTGGCGGACGGGCCGGAGAAGGTGCTGGGGCTGGTGGTGCGCGAGGCAGCGAAACTGCTGGCGTCGGCATCCCGGGGCGTGGCGGACCTTGCAGGCGTGGGGATCGGGCTTCCCGGACCTGTGGAGCACGACACGGGACGCCCCGTGAAACCTCCCATCATGCCCGGCTGGGACGGGTTTGATGTGGTCCGGTTCGTCCAGCGCTCCCTGCCGGTCCCCGTGCTGGTGGACAATGACGTCAACATCATGGCCCTGGGTGAACGAACCGCCCATTGGCCGGACCATGACAACTTCATCTTCGTGAAAGTGGCCACCGGCATCGGCGCGGGCATCATCAGCAGCGGCGAGCTGCAGCGCGGCGCCAACGGCACCGCCGGGGACCTTGGCCATGTCCGCGTCCCCCGCGGAGACGACGTCCTGTGCCGCTGCGGAAACCACGGCTGCCTTGAAGCCCTCGCCTCGGGACCCGCGATCGCCGCAGCCCTGCGCGGTGAGGGGCTGGAGGCGGCGAAGGGCGCGGATGTGGTCAGGCTTGTGGCCCACGGTAACCAGCAGGCAATCCAGGCCGTGCGCCAGGCAGGCCGGGACGTGGGCGATGTGCTCGCCACCGTGGTGAACCTCCTGAACCCCTCGGTCATCGTGATCGGAGGAAGCATCGGGGAATCGGGTGAGCACCTGGTGGCCGGCGTCCGGGAGGTGGTCTACCGGCGCTCGCTGCCCCTTGCCACGTCGCAGCTGCGGGTGGGGCTGTCCCATGCCGGGGACAAGGCCGCCATCCTCGGGGCCAGCCAGCTGGTGACCCGGCATGTCCTTTCCCCGGCAGTCATTGAGGCAACCCTTGCCGGGAACGCCGTAGCGGGCTGAACCCCGCTACGGCGTGATTTTCCGGACAGGCTCGCCGGCCAGCCAGGCGGTGACGTCCTCGAAAGCCCCGCCGTAGAACTGCCGGTAGCTTTCCCGCGTGACGTAGCCAAGGTGCGGGGAGAGCACCGTATTGGGTGCGGTGAGGAGCGGGTGGCCCGCCTGCAGCGGTTCCTGGTCGAACACGTCCAGCGCCGCACCGCGGATCCAGCCCTCGCTGAGGGCCTTCAGCAGGGCGTCCTGGTTGACCAGCGGGCCCCGGGCGGTATTGACCAGGACGCCTTCGGGTCCCAGCAGCCGCAGTTCCTGCTCACCCACGATGTTTTCCGAGCGTGCCGAGAGCCGCAGGTGGAGTGTGGCGACGTCGGACTGGCGGAAAAGTTCGTCCTTTGACACCAGGCGCGCGCCAGCCTCCTTGGCTGCTTCAGCCGTGAGGTTCTGGCTCCACGCCAGCACCTCCATCCCGAAGGCCCGCCCGTAGGCCGCGATCCGGCGCCCGATCTTGCCAAGCCCCACCACTCCCAGGGTTTTGCCTGCCAGCTCGAAGCCCACCGAGGTCTGCCAGGTGCCGGCGCGCAGGGAGTTCTCCTCGACCGTCAGGTTCCTGGCGATGGCCAGCAGGAGTGCCCACGTCAGCTCGGGAGCGGCGGTGGGAGAACCCGGAGTGCCGCACACGGTGATGCCCTGTTCTACGGCGGCAGCAACGTCGATGGAGGCATTCGCCATTCCGGTGGTCACCAGCAGCTGGAGGCCGGGAAGTTTTTCAAGGACCTCGCGCGGAAAGGCCGTCCGTTCGCGCATGGCAACCACCATGGTGGCATCCGCCAGCGCGGCCACCAGGGCCTCGGGCGAGGCAAAAGGTTCACGGTAGGTGACAACACTTACCCCTTCCGCCTCCAGGGCTGCCCAGTCTGCAAAACCATGGGCCACATCCTGGTAGTCGTCAAGGATGGCGAGGCGGTGCTGCATGGCGTTGTCCTTCGTCCCGGATCTGTCTGGCGTGAAGTTCATCGTAAGCCAGCGGATCCTGCGGGGACGCCTGGAACCGCTGAACCGCCGGTCGTGATAGCAATGGGAGTGATGAAACCACCCCCAGACCGGTCCCTGGCCCTGTGAGCGGCCGGATCCTCGCCAGGATTCCCTACAGCTGGATCCTGCTGGCCTGCATAGGCCTGCTGGCACTTAACCTTCGGGGCCCGTTCATAGCCGTTGCCCCGGTGGTGGACCTGATGCAGGCCGAGCTCAAGTTCACCCCGGTGCTGCTGGGGCTGCTGACCAGCATCCCGGTCCTCTGCTTCTCCCTTGCGGCGCCCCTGGCATCCTTGGCAGCCAGGAAGTTCGGCGCCGAGTTCGCGGTGACGCTGACCATCCTTGGAGTGCTGGCCGGCGTCCTGGTGCGTTCCGCGGGAGGGCCCGTGCTGGTGGTGGCCGGCACGGTTGTGATCGGCATGGCCATCACGGTGGGAAACATCGCGGTGCCCCTGATTATCCGCCGCGACTTTGCACCGGCCCGGCAGGGGACCGCGATGGGCATCTACACGGCAGCCCTCAACATCGGCTCGTTCCTGACGTCGGTGGCCACCGCACCGCTGGCCAGCGTGGCCGGGTGGAGATTCGCACTGGGATCCGTGGCGGTCCTGGCGGTGACCGCGGTGGTGATCTGGATCCTGGCGGTGGGTCCGCGGAGCGCGTTTGTGGTCTCGCCCGAAAGCACTGCCGACAGCAGCCTGGCGCCGGTCCGGGGTTTCCGCTGGATTACCGCGGGGCTCACGGCCGGCTTCGCCGGGCAGGCGTTTTCCTATTACGGGGTAACGGCGTGGCTGCCCAGCTACCTCAACGACGAGCTGGGAATGTCCGCGTCCGAGGCCGGCGCGGCTTCCTCCATCTTCCAGATCCTCGCCATCGTGGGCGGACTTGGGGTGCCGTTTGCCGCAAAGTACATGAGCATGGCGTCCCTGGCGGTCACCCTGGGCGTGCTGTGGATTACCGTGCCCGCCGGGTTGCTGCTGGCTCCCGGGGCCTGGTGGCTGTGGTCCATTGCCGGCGGCATCGCCCAGGGCGGCGGCATTACCGTCATCTTCATCGCCATCATCCGGCTGGCAAGGGACCAGGCGTCGGCAGGACGCATGTCCGCCGTGGTGCAGGGCGCGGGCTACGCAATCGGAGCTGCCGCCCCACCGCTGGTGGGCTTCATCCACGACGTCTCGGGCTCCTGGACCCCCGCACTGCTGGTGATCCTGGCGTCCGTGCTGACGTTCTTTGCCAGCACTGCCCTTTCCGTGCGGCAGGTGCCGAAGGGGCGCTGAGCCAGGCGCCGCCGTCGTACGTCCCTCCACCCGGACACGCGAAATGGCACTTGGCGGCAATAGATTCCCAAAACACTGCCATCAAATGCCATCTCGCGGGGAGGTGCGGTGCTCCGCCGCCGGGCCGGCCCTCCGGATTTCGGAGGTGCCTGTTGCGAAAGGGCGTGCCGGCCCGGCGAACGGAATTCTGGTTATGCGGCGGCGAGTTCCTCGACCGTGGCCTTCTCGCGGGCTTCGGTCAGGTACCGCGCATAGGCGGGGAGGGTGAGGAAGGACGGGAAATCCCGGGCCATGGTGACCTCCTCGAAGATGTCGCGGGCGTCTTCGAAACGGTCGCCGTCGAAGCGTTCCAGCCGCGCGAATTCCTCGTCCAGGAGTTCCTCGATCCAGTGGTGGGTGACGATTTCGCCGCGGTCCGTGATGGCGCTGGCGAACATCCACTGCCACAGTTGCGAGCGGGAGATCTCGGCGGTGGCTGCGTCCTCCATGAGGTTGTGGATGGCCACCGCGCCGTTGCCGCGGAGCCACGATTCGATGTAGCGGATGCCGACTTCGATGTTGTTCCGGATGCCCTGCTCCGTGATGGTGCCTTCGGTGGCGGCCACGTTGATCAGGGCGCGGTCATCCGGGACCACGTCGTCCCGGGTGCGGTCCAGCTGGTTGGGCTTGCTGCCCAGGATGGAGTCGAACACCTCGCGGCACACCGGCACCAGGTCCGGGTGTGCCACCCAGGAGCCGTCGAAGCCGTCGTTGGCCTCGCGGGTCTTGTCCGTGCGGACCTTCTCCAGGGCGTTGGTGTTGGCGGCTTCGTCCTTGCGGTTGGGGACAGCTGCCGCCATTCCGCCGATCGCCATGGCGCCCCGCTTGTGGCAGGCGCGGACCAGCTGCTCGGTGTAGGCCCGCATGAACGGCTGGGTCATGGTCACCTGGCTGCGGTCCGGCAGGACGAAACGGGGGCCGCGGGTGCGGAAGTTCTTGATCAGCGAGAAGATGTAGTCCCAGCGGCCGGCGTTCAGGCCCGCTGCGTGGTCCCGCAGTTCGTAGAGGATCTCTTCCATTTCGAAGGCCGCGGTAATGGTCTCGATCAGCACCGTGGCGCGGATGGTGCCCTGCGGGATGCCGAGCAGGTCCTGGGCCAGGATGAAGATGTCGTTCCACAGCCGGGCTTCGAGGTGGTTCTCGATCTTCGGCAGGTAGAAGTACGGGCCCTTGCCCTGGGCCAGGAGGCGGCGGGCGTTGTGGAAGAAGAACAGGCCGAAGTCCACGATGCCGCCGGCGATCGGTTCGCCGTCGATCAGCATGTGCTTCTCCGGCAGGTGCCAGCCGCGGGGACGGACCACGATGGTGGGCAGGTCACCGGCCGGACGGAGTTTGTATTCCTTGCCCTCGGGGGAGGTGAAGTCGATGCGCCGCTCCAGGGCGTCGGTCAGGTTCAGCTGCCCCTTGATGACGTTGCGCCACGTAGGGGTGGAGGAGTCTTCCATGTCCGCGAGCCACACCTTCGCCCCGGAGTTCAGGGCGTTGATGGTCATCTTCTTGTCCACCGGCCCGGTGATTTCCACGCGGCGGTCCTCCAGCCCGGGGGCCGGGGGAGCGACACGCCAGGACGGATCGTTGCGGATGTGTTCCGTTTCCCGGAGGAACCGCGGATCCTGTCCGGCAGCGATCTCAGCCCGCCGCGTCCGGCGTGCCTGCAGCAGCTCCTGCCGCCGCGCCGCCGTCGTCCGGTGCAGCTTGGCAATGAAGGCCAAGGCATCCGGGGTGAGCACCTCGTCCTGCCGGCAAATGGGCTGCGCGGTCATCGTGATGCCATTGATGGTGAAGCTGTCAGTGAAGCTGTTCATTTCTGTCTCCTGGTGCAAGGCCCATCTGGGTAGCAGTAAGTGTCGTTTTGACCCTCCAAAACGACACTTACTGCTACTTACTTGGGAAGAATTAGTGGAACTGGCCCTCTTCGGTCGATCCGACCAGTGCGAGGGTGGATGCGTTCGGGTTGAGCGCAGTGGCGATGTCGTCGAAGTAGCCGGTGCCGACTTCGCGCTGGTGCTTGGTTGCGGTGTAGCCGCGGGACTCGGAGGCGAATTCCTTCTCCTGCAGCTCGACGTAGGCGCTCATGCCTTCCCGGGCGTAGCCGTGGGCGAGATCGAACATCGAGTAGTTCAGGGCGTGGAAGCCGGCCAGGGTGATGAACTGGAACGTGAAGCCCATGGCGCCAAGTTCACGCTGGAACTTTGCGATGGTGGCGTCGTCCAGGTGCTTGCGCCAGTTGAACGACGGCGAGCAGTTGTAGGAGAGCATCTGGTCCGGGAACTCGGCCTTGACGGCTTCGGCGAACTTGCGGGCCAGCTCCAGGTCCGGGGTGCCCGTTTCCATCCAGATGAGGTCGGAGTACGGGGCGTAGGCCTTGGCGCGGGCGATGCAGGGTTCGATGCCGTTGCGGACCTTGTAGAAGCCTTCGGCGGTGCGCTCGCCGGTGATGAATTCCTGGTCCCGCTCGTCGACGTCGGAGGTGATCAGCGTGGCTGCCTCGGCGTCGGTGCGGGCGATGACTACCGACGGAGTACCGGCGACGTCGGCCGCGAGGCGTGCCGCGTTCAGTGTGCGGACGTGCTGCTGGGTGGGGATGAGCACCTTGCCGCCAAGGTGGCCGCACTTCTTCTCGGATGCGAGCTGGTCCTCCCAGTGAACGCCTGAGGCGCCGGCCTGGATCATGGACTTCATGAGCTCGTAGGCGTTGAGCGGCCCGCCGAAGCCTGCCTCGGCGTCGGCAACAATGGGGACCATCCAGTCCTCGACGGTCTGGATGCCTTCAGAGAACTCGATCTGGTCGGCGCGGAGCAGGGCGTTGTTGATGCGGCGGACCACCGTGGGAACGGAGTTGGCCGGGTAGAGGGACTGGTCCGGGTAGGTGTGGCCGGAGTTGTTGGCATCCGCGGCGACCTGCCAGCCGGAAAGGTAGATGGCGCGGAGTCCGGCTTTGACCTGCTGCACGGCCTGGTTGCCGGTCAGGGCGCCAAGGGCATTGGTGTAGCCGCCAGTCTTGTGCTCTTCGGTCAGCTGCTTCCACAGCTTCTCCGCACCACGGCGGGCCAGGGTGTGCTCTTCGGAGACGCGGCCGCGGAGGCGGACGACGTCGGAAGCCTTGTAGTCCCGGGTCACACCTTCCCAGCGGGGGTTGGCGGCCCACTCGAGCTCCAGGGCGGCGGCCTGCTCTGTTGTGTCCTGGCCGGACGGCTGCTGGTTGGGCTCAAATGCTGCAGTCATCGTTGATCTCCTTGATTGAGCTCCGGAATCGGTAGGCGGGAACTGCGCCTTTGCAGTTCCCGCCGGCTTCCCGGTGCGGTGTTTCTTTCCGTGATCACTACTTTTCAGCACTTTCAAGCACCTTTCTAGTGAAAATCTATGGAAAGAAATGCACATCTTCACGTATTCTTCAGAAATGACGCCTGGAAGCTGGAACAGAGAAGTCTCGCCGCAAGCACCCTCGGCCGCGTCCGCTGGCCTGGACGTCATCAGCCTGGGCCGGCGGGTCAGGCATCTGCGCAAGCAGGCTGGACTGACCCTCGATGACCTCAGCGCCGCCGTCGGTACGGCGCCCAGCCAACTGAGCCTGATCGAGAACGGAAAGCGGGAACCCAAGCTGGGGCTGCTCCAGCACCTGGCCTCCGCGCTCAACGTCAGCATCGACCAGCTTCTTGGTGCCGAGCCGCCCAGCCGCCGCGCCGCCCTGGAGATCGAGCTGGAACGCTACCAGCGCAGCCCGCTCTACGAGACGCTGGACCTGCCCAAAATCCGCATCAGTTCGCGGCTTCCTCTGGATGTGCTGGAGGCCCAGGTGGGCCTGCTGCACGAGCTGGAACGCAAGATGAACGAGCAGGTGGCCACCCCTGAGGAAGCCCGCCGGGCGAATGGTGAACTGCGGGCCATGATGCGCGAGCGCGGCAACTATTTCCCGGAGTACGAGGCCGAGGCGCAGAAGGTCCTCAAGGCCGTGGGCTACACCACCGGTCCGCTCAGCCAGCACGTCATCGCGGACATCGCCGAGAACCTTGGATTCACGCTCCACCATGTGGGTGACCTGCCGCATTCAACGCGGTCCGTAACCGACCTGAAGAACCGCAGAATTTACCTCACCCAGAACCAGCGGACGGACCATGACCCCCGGTCGGTGCTGCTGCAGGCGCTGGGCCACTACGTCCTGGGGCATGAAACCCCGAAGAATTACGGCGACTTCCTGGCCCAGCGCGTGGCAACGAACTATTTTGCCGCCGCGCTCCTGCTCCCCGAGCAGGCCACCATGGAATTCCTGCACAAGGCCAAGGCCGCCAAGGAGATCGCGGTGGAAGACATCCGCGATGCTTTTGCCGTGTCCTACGAAACGGCCGCCCACCGGTTTACCAACCTCGCCACCCAGCACCTGGGCATCACCACGCACTTCCAGAAGACCCACCAGAGCGGGATCATCTACAAGGCCTACGAGAACGACGGCGTGGCGTTCCCCCAGGACCACACCGGCGCCATCGAGGGCCAGCCGTCATGCAAGGCGTGGACGTCCAGGGCAGTTTTCGACGTCCCGGACAAATTCAGTGCCTACAGCCAGTACACCGACACGCCCTCGGGGACTTACTGGTGCACCGCCCGCACCGAACGCTCCGCCACCGGGGAGTTTTCGCTGAGCATCGGGGTCCCGTACCAGCACGTGAAATGGTTCCGGGGGCGGGAGACGACGGCAAGGGCCAAGTCCACCTGCCCGGATCCAAACTGCTGCAAGCGACCGCCGGCCGAACTTGCGTCGCACTGGGCCGGCAATGCGTGGCCTTCCGCGCGTGCCCATTCGCACCTGCTGGCCGCAATGCCGCCCGGGGCCTTCCCCGGTGTGGACGAGACCGAGGTGTACAGCTTCCTTCAGGCGCACTCGGGGAGCTGAGCTACTCAGCGGTTCCGCCCTCCCCTCTTTACGTTGTGGGGTCGGGGACGAGCTGTGGGTCGTCTGAACCCACGGCCTGCAGGATGGCGTGGGTTTCAAGGTAGGACGAGTATGTGCCTGACCAACGGCCGGATTGTCTGAGGAAGTGCAGGAACACATGAAGGGTCCTGGCAATCTTTACGGCCTGATCCTGGTTGAGTGAGAGCAGCATTGCAAGCAACTGGATCATCAGTTGAGGGTCGATGGCGGTGACGCTCTTTATGCTGCTCGTTTTCGTATACAGGAAGTAAAAAGCGGTTAGGCGTGCCAGTGCGAGTCTGGTGTCTGTGCCTCCACCGTGCACGTCATGCCATCGGACAAAATCTGGCAAGAGCCTGTCCAGCTCCTGCGTGGTGCTTCCTGGGGCAAGTGTCTTCTTGCTGGCGTTCCTGGCCGGATTACCGGAGCGCTTCCTTCCTTTGTTTGTAGTGCCCGGAGTCCGGCGCTTCTTTCTGCCCACATTTGTCCTCGCTTTGCTTCGCGTGCTATCCGTCTACACAGGACGGTACGGACGTGGTCATGATGGCCGCTACGACAGAGAAGCTTATGTGGAAAACCGCCGGAATCCGCCTGCCGCCCGCCGCCGCGGTCCTGGATATTTTTCCTATGGTCCCAACTGCCAGCCAGGCGTAGAGTCCCTCCATGGCATTGGATCCTGTTGAAACAAACCCCGGAAATTACCGGGTTGCTTTCGAAAACGAGCGCGTCCGCGTGCTGGAGTACACGGACGAACCAGGGCATGCGACCTCCGAGCACAGCCACCCTGACAGTGTGATGATCACGTTGAGCTCGTTCCGCCGCCGTATCTCGTCCCATGGAAAATTCGTTGACGTGGAACTTCCGGCCGGAGTGGCCCGGTGGCTGCCCGCGCAGCACCACTCGGGCGAAAATACCGGTGACTCGGAAACCCACACGTTCTTCATCGAGCTCAAGGAGCCAGCGGGGATGCCAGCGGACGCACCGGTGCAGCCGCTGGGGCCGGCCGGCTCCTGACCAGCCGATACAAGTGCGAGGCAGCGTCTTAGCGCGACATCCGACGCTAGCGGGCGCCGCCCTGCCATAGCGCATCAAAGGGAGCACCGGACGCGACGCGATTTCGGATCCCCGCGGTGACAAAGTCCTTGGCTGTGCGGGCTGCGTCGAGCGGCGATGCCCCCTTGGCGAGTTCCGCTGTCACTGCGGCAGCCAGCGAGCAGCCGGCGCCGGAGACAGCCACCTCGCCCACCTTGGGCGCGCTCAGGACTTCCAGGGTTTCGCCGTCGTAGAACACGTCGACGGCGTCCGGGCCTTCCAGCCGCACCCCGCCCTTGGCGAGTACGGCTGCCCCACTGATCTCGCGGATGCGGATGGCGGCGGCCTTGAGGGACTCGACATCGGTGATTTCCAGGCCCGACAGCGATTCGGCCTCAAAATGGTTGGGTGTGACAAACGTGGCCAGCGGAAGAATCTGCGCCTTAAGGGCCTGGTCTGTATCCAGCGCATGCCCGGGCTCCTGGCCCTTGCAGATCAGGACCGGATCCAGGACCACGTTGCCAAAACTGTTGGCTTCCAGCGCACCAGCCACGGTGGCGATCGTGGCGGGGCTGCCCAGCATCCCGATCTTGACGGTGTCCAGCACCGGCCGGCCGGGCACGGACTTCCCGTCTAGGGCCGGCCCGTAAGCGGCCGTGGTGGCTTCCAGCTGGTCCGCGATGACCTGCTGGTCCACGGGGACAAACCGGTGGTTCCAGTTGTCGTTCGGGTCGAACGAGACGATGCAGGTCAGGTTGGCGATGCCAAAGACGCCCAGCTCCTGGAACGTCTTCAGGTCTGCCTGGGCGCCGGCGCCGCCGGTGGCTTCGGACCCTGCAATGGTCAGGACAACTGCCGGAGCAGCAGCGGACTGTGGTGCGTCAACGGAAACGGAAGTCATGGCACCATCCTGCCATCCGCCGTCGAACGCCCGCTTTGTGGGGCTGTACAGCGTCAGGACGTCCTGCTGGTCAGGGTTCCAAGACCGCCGCAGCTGGCGACGGCCCAGCGCCGTGGCCATGGTCCGCTTCATCGTGCACCTTGACCATTTGGACCACGGCCGAGCGGCCCAGCGCCGCGCAAAATCCGGCCCACAGCGCTAGGCCCCACATCGAATACCACCGGGTGCCAACGAGGAAGAGAAGTGTCACCATGCCGGTGACGATGCCGGCCCCACCTATAGCGAGGATGTGAATCCATTGGTTGCGGACAGGCCGCAGAAGCATCCCCACCAAAAGGGCCAGCGGCATGCCGAGTAGCAGGGCCGCTCCAATTGAGAATACGTACCCCGGGGGACCGAATGGCAGGCCAAAGACAAAGACAGTAATGGCGGCGCCGAGGAGGAAGGCGGCGGGGCCGAAAGTCACCCTGCGCGGCCGGCTCACCTGGCTTTGGCGATCTGCTGGAGCGCGCGGCCCAGTTCTGGCTGGCTGTAGACGAAGCCCGCGTCCAGCAGCTTCTCCGGCTGGACCCAGCGGCTCTTCAGGACCAGTTCCGTCTCTGTCCGGATCAGTACGGAACCGAGCCGCAGCAGCCAGGCAGGAGTGGGGATGCCGAACCGGGCCCCGTAGGCCCGACGGACCATGCGCATCAGTTCGCGGTTTGTCACCACATCCGGCGAAGCCACGTTCACCGGCCCGGTGATGTCCTTCCGCGCATGCAGGAAACGGACGCACCGGTACAGATCCTCCACATGGATCCAGCTGAATTTCTGCGTGCCTGGCCCCATCCGGCCGCCCAAGCCCAGCCGGGCCAGGTTGGCGAACGGCCGCAGCGCACCGCCTCCGCGACCCAGGACGATGGCGATCCGCAGCGGAATCTTGCGTGTCCCCGGCGTCACGGCGGCGTCGAGTTCCGCTTCCCAGGCGCGGGCAACGTCCACGGAGAATCCCGTTCCGGGTTCGCCGTCACGTTCCGACTGCGGGCGGTCGACGGCGTTGCGGTAGATGGTGCCGGTGCTCGCGTTGAGCCAGGTGGACGGCGGCTGCCGGCAGAGTGCGATGGCACGGCCAAGTGCCGCCGTGGTGGAAACGCGGGACTCCAGTATGGCGGCCTTGTTCCGGTCGTTGTAGCGGCAGGAGACTGAGCGTCCGGCGAGGTTGACGAGAAGTTCCGCGCCGTCCAGCACGCGGGCAAGGCGGACGTCGTCGTCACCCCACGCGGCCGACGGTGCGCCCTTGGAACCTCTGCGGCCAATAGTGCGCACGGTCCAGCCGTCCTTCTCGAACCGCGCCCGAAAATACCTGCCGATGAAACCTGAGGCTCCCGCCAGTACCACCGTTCTGGTGCCGCTCATTTTTCCCCCAATGTGTTTTGTTCCGGTTTAGCTGCGGATGCTGCGGCTCAGGCTCAGGAAGTCGTCCAGGATCCTGCCCACGCCGGGAACCCGTGCCAGTGAGAGTCCCCGAGTGATCAGCGGGACGGCGCCGTCCACCAGCCGCCTGGTCCGCTGCTGCCCCTCGGAGGTGTCGTAGACCCAGAAGAGGGTGACGGCCATATAGCAAAGCCACAGCAGCTCCGGAAGATCGGACCTGAGCTTTTTAGGTGCCGGAGGCTTCGCTGCCTCAACTGCCGTGCGGAAGATGGCCAGCGACGCCTCGCGGGCCGCCGTTGAACCGGCCGCGAACGGATTTACCGGGGACGTCGGGCGGATGGCCGTAGCTATGAAGTCGCCGCCAAACCGGTGGTAGGGGGCCATGGCGTCCAGGCCCGTATGGAGGGTGGCCTTGAGCCGGCCGGTGAGGTCGGCAGCATCCTTGAGCGCTTCGGCAGCCCTGGCCGCATGCTCCGCCTGTACCTGCAGATACAGCTCCTGGACCAGGTCATCCTTTGATGCGAAGTAGTAATAGGCATTGCCCACCGAGATGCCGGCCTCTGCTGCGATGGCCCGCATGGTGGTCTTGGCGAAGCCGATCTCCCGGAACATCCGCAGGGCGACGTCGGCCACCAGCTGGCGCGTCTGCTCGCTCTTTACGGTCATGGGCTTCCCTAAATTTGAACGTGTTCAAGAAAAATACCACGATTTGAACACGTTCAGATCAGGCCTATCGAACTGTCGTACAGCTGCCGCTCCCGCAGTGGGAGAATTGGGGGACAGTGCTAATACAGCCGGTGTTCCCGCCCTTCGGGTACCGAGCGAACCACTACGAACGGACCTCCGCAATGACCTCAGCTTCAGGCCACCACGCCCTGCCCCAGACCCCTCCAGTTCCGGACCGCGCACGGTTCGCTTCGATTGGCTCCCCGTACTTCGGCATCATGCTGGCGGTCATGGCCGTTGTGCTGATCCTGTCCAACATTGGGGCGTCCAAGGGGGTGGCTATCGGGCCGATCATCACGGACGGCGGCTTCTTCCTCTTCCCGCTGGCGTACATCCTGGGGGACGTCATCAGCGAGGTCTACGGCTTCAAGGTGGCACGCAAAGCCATCCTTACCACCTTTGCGCTGTCCGTCTTCGCATCGCTTTGCTACTGGGCGATCATTGCCCTTCCCGGCTTCGATGACGAGTTCGGAACGTCCAAGCAGGCCGCCCTGGAGGGCGCGCTCGGCCCGGTTCCGCAGATTGTGCTGGCATCGCTGCTGGCCTTCCTGGCCGGGCAGACCATCAACTCCTGGATCATGGTGCGGATGAAGGCGCGCTCCGGCGAGAAGTCCCTGTGGGCCCGCATCATGGGTTCTTCGGTGGCCGGCGAGTTCGTGGACACGCTGATCTTCTGCAGCATCGCCGCCTCGGTGATCGGAATAACGGATGCCGCGACCTTTGTGAACTACGTGGTGGTGGGCTTCGTATACAAGACCCTGGTGGAGTTCATCCTGGTCCCGGTGACGTCGCTGGTGATCCGGTGGGTGAAGAAGCGGGAACCCAGCTACGGGGGCCCGGTGGCAGCGGTGACGAACGCCGCCTAACCGCCGCCCTTGAGCGTCCCGTCGAGCAGGGCCCGCAGTTCCTGGAAGTGCCGTTCCGTCGCCTCCTCGTGGAAGGCTGACGTGTCAGCCATGGAGTAGCCATGGGATGCGCCGCTGTAGACCTCGTTGCTATGCGCAAGGCCCGCCGCATCGAGGGCTTTACCCAGCCGGGCGACGGCGTCGGGGCCCATGCTGTGGTCATGGTCGGCGTGCCCGAACACGAACCGCGCCTTCGCCCTGCCCAGCCCCAGGTGCGGGCTGTCCGGCTCGTCTGTTGCCAGCCCTCCGCCGTGGAATCCGCCACAGGCTGCCACCACTTCCGGGTGTGCCGCGGCGGTGCGCACCGCGAGCCTGGCGCCCATGCAATAGCCAAAGGCGCCGATGGGACCCGGCGCAACGCCGTCGAGCGTTTCGAAGGCCGCTACCCAGGCATCGATGTCCGGCAGCGCCTTGTCCGTGGTGAGGCGCTCCACCCGGGGAAAGGCCGCCTTGCCGGCCGCCTGCCTGCCCTCCGGCGTGGTCATGTCCCCGCGCGGCGCCAGCTCCGCCGCTGTCCCTTCGCGGTAGAAGACGTTGGGTGCCAGGACCACATAGCCCCAGGCGGCAACGCGCTGGGCCATGTCCCCGATGCGCGGCCGCAGGCCAAAGGCGTCCATGTACAGGATGACGCCGGGGAACGGGCCGGTGCCCGTGGGCGGGCGCGCCACCAGGGCCTCGGCGGTGCCTTCAGCGGCAGGGATCTCGATCAGCATCGGGTCAGGATACCGGAACAGCTGACGACGGCGGTCCCTCGGCGGTGTGCCGACGCCTGCCTGCCCGTGCGGCCGCTTGCGTGCGCCCGGCAGGTTACGGGTAGTACTGCCCCAGGGTCTCCGCCTTGAAGTCGAAGAAGGTCCCGTCCTCGATGGCCAGGCGGGCGTCATCCACCATCTTCACCACGAACCGTTCGTTGTGGATGGAGATCAGCGTGGCGGAGAGCATCTCCTTTGCCTTGAAAAGGTGGTGGATGTAGGCCCGCGAGTAGTTGGTGCAGGCGTAGCAGTCGCAGCCGTCCTGGAGGGGGCCGAAATCGCGCTTGTACTTGGCGCCGGAGAGGTTGAATCGTCCCTGCGGCGTGTAGAAGGCGGAGTTTCGGGCCACCCGTGTGGGGGAGACGCAGTCAAAGGTGTCGGCGCCGTTCTCGATGGCCGTGAAGATGTCGTCCGGTTCGGAGATGCCCAGCAGGTGGCGGGGCTTGTCCTCGGGCAGTTCCTCGTTGCACCAGCGGACAATTGTGCCGAGGTTCTCCTTTTCAAGTGCCCCGCCGATGCCGAACCCGTCGAACGGCATGGCGCCGAGGTCCCGGCAGGCCT
This sequence comes from Arthrobacter sp. AK04, assembly GCF_021129155.1. GTDB lineage: Bacteria > Actinomycetota > Actinomycetes > Actinomycetales > Micrococcaceae > Arthrobacter > Arthrobacter quantipunctorum. The sequence continues at coordinate 12,357 of NZ_JAJOMC010000019.1, read as the reverse complement.
TCCGGCGCAGGTCCTCGTACTGCGCGCCCTGGATCACGCCGAACAGGGCCTGGTACGGCTTGCCCGCGCGGGACGACGTCAGCCGGAAGTGCTCCTCGAGGCACCTCAGCGCCCACAGGCGGGTGCGCTCGAGCGATTCCTCCTGGTACCTGCGGGAGTTCTGGAGGGTGGTCAGCTCATCGAAGGCGAACATGATGTCCGCGCCGATCTGGTGCTGCACCTGCATGGAGATTTCGGGGGAGAACCGGTGCCGATCGCCATTGAGGTGGCTCTTGAACCACACGCCGTCGTCGTCAATGTGGGCCAGGCGTTCCTTTCCGGGGGCGACGGCGTCATCCGGGCCGGGCGCGCCCGCGGCAGTAACGGTGTTCATGTCGATGACCTTCTTGAAACCCGAGCCCAGGCTCATCACCTGGAATCCGCCGGAGTCCGTGAAGGTGGGTCCTGACCAGTTCATAAAGGCGCCAAGGCCGCCTGCCTCGTCCAGGATGTCCGCGCCCGGCTGCAGGTACAGGTGGTAGGCATTGGCCAGCACAGCCTGCGCGCCGAGGTCCGCTACGGCCTCGGGCAGCACCGCCTTGACGGTGGCTTTGGTCCCGACGGCGATGAACGCCGGGGTCTGGATCTCACCGTGGGGCGTGGAGATGGTGCCGGTCCGTCCCAGGAACTGGCCGCCGTTGGAGGCAACCTGGGCAGCGGATGGCGGGCAGTTATCACCGAGGCGGGTACCAACCTGGAAGGAGAATTCCGACTGCCGGTCCGCTACGAAGCTGGCCGGAGTCCACGGGGCCGCATCCGTCGGGGCAGTTTGAGCCGGGGCAACGGCAGGGAAGGGAGCTGGGGCAGGGTTGGCTGGCACCGTACAAGTGTGCCAGCATTCTGCCCCGTCCCGGCAACCGCACCGGCTACCGCCCGGCTGCCGCCCGGCAACCGGGCTGTCAGCTCACCCGGTCAGCTGACCGGTTCGGACGCAGGGTAGTTCTCAGCCCGCCAGGCATCCCAGGAGGAGCGCACAGAATCGAGCCTTGCGGCGCCCAGGTCGTAGGTGGAAACGATGACCAGGGAGCCTTCACCTTCCTCGCGCACGTCCTTGATCGCCGGATGGTCGGCCACCACCAGGAGTCCCTCCCCATGCTCGGCATAGTTGTGGACAGTGAGCCCCACCTGGTGGCTGGTCCGGTACCAGACCTTGCCGCTGATCTCCTCGCCGGTCCCCAGCTTCACCTGGTAGTTTTCGCCTGGCGCCGGGAGATCCGAAAGTCCAAGCTTTTCGATCGCGGAGCCCTGCCCCTCCGTGAGGTGCAGGAACAGGGTGTGGCGTTTGCCGTGCGGATGGCGTTCCAGGGCAAAGCGGAGCTGCTGGAGGAACGTGAGCCATCCCTGGGTGATGTCCTCGTCCCAGGCAGCCCACTCGGAATCGTGGTCCAGCGCCCCCCGGGTCACGCTGACCTGCGTTCCGTTGGGCACGGGTTTCAACTCAAAGACGTCGCCGCCATGGACAGTAAGGCTGGTGTGGTCAGGCGACTCCTGGACATCGCCGGAGAAGTAGATCTCCTTGATCTCGGAGTCGAGGTCCTCTGCCTGCCAGCCATGCCACTGGGCTACCTTGGACGGTTCACGCAGCATGGTCCAGACCTGCGGCGCGTCGGCGTTGATCACTACGCTGAGATTGTTCGTCATAGCCCCGAATGTACAACTCCGGCCCGGCGCCGGGTAGGGGCCAAATTACCTGACCCGGCACCAGGCCCCCGGGGAGGCCCGGAGTCAGGCGCGGACGGCCTCAAGCTCGTTGCTGATGCGCCGCTCCAGCTCGACCATCCCGATGGTTTCGGAGCCGCCGTGGGCACGCAAAAACAGCAGGGATTCCAGGCGCAGCAACCGCCATTCGCGCTCGGCGTCATGGTTGGAGTTGTCGATGGAGCGGAAGATTTCCTTGTCATACAGGTTGGGCTCATTGAGCGAGCGCTGCCGTACCTTGGCAGCCATCCTGGCCTTGAACGGGTCCGTTTCCTGGTTTTCCGGGGTCCGGATCAGCTTCTCGTACACCTCGGCCCGCTCCGGCTGGCCGTTCTGGCGGCAGATGTAGCTGGAGAGCGCCAGGGATGCCTCCACGGATGCCCAGCGGCCGGGGTTCCCGTCGAAGGGGAGGACGTTGAGGAGGTCCGCCACCGCCAGCGAGCCCTCGGCGTCCTTGAGGGTGATGAACAGTTCGTGGGCGAGATCGCTCAGGTCCTTCAGGCAGCTGCCGGACTTGAAGTTGACGCCCTTGGCCAGCCGGTCGGAGAGCAGCAGGACGCCCATCGCGTCAGGGTGGGCTTCCGCGGCCGCCTCCACCACGGATTCCGGGGTTCCCTGCGGGGTGGGAATCAGTGCCAGGTCCTCTTCGCTGGGTCCGCTGAGGGCAGGCGGGACCGGCGGGAGGGGAGGCACGACGACGGCGGGAGCGGGGGCAGCGGCCGCCGGCTCTTCGCGGAGCTGCCTGGGCTGCGTCTTCCCTGAGCCCTGCCCAGCCTCCTGCACTGAGTCCTGCCCAGCCTCCTGCCCAGGGCGGGCTGCCCGCGGAAGCTGGGTGACGGCGTCGGGGTTTCCGTCCACAACGGTCACGGTGGTGCCCACGGCGATGCGCAGGGTTCCGCCGCCGGTAAGGCTGGCGAGCACCAGCGCGGGCGCTCCGAAGTCGTCCCGCTCAAGCTCAACCTGATGGACTTCCGCCGTCCGCCCGCCGTCGGGCAGGACAATGTGGGTGCCGGTGGTCAGAGATCCAGCCTGCTGTTCAAGATGGTGCCTGGCGGCTGGTGTTTCGGTCATGGGAGTCCTTAGGTTCTCTTGCGGTCCGCCCTACAGTCTACAAAGGCGGGCGCCTAAAATCGGGGACCCCCAGGTTCCGCGGTATGTGTCAGAAGCCAACGCCGGCGAAGGCCAGCGCCTGGCGGATGAGGCTGCCGCGGCCGCCCACGAACTCCATCTGGACGCCGGGGCTGAGGACTTCCTCGGGGGTCATCCAGGTCAGCTCCAGGGCATCCTGGCGGGGCTCGCACTCGCCAGTTACCGGGATGACGTAGGCCAGGGCCACGGCGTGTTGCCGCTCGTCCGTGAAGCCGGTCTGGGATGGCGCCGGGAAGTATTCCGCAACGGTGAAGGGGACCGGGCTGATGGGCAGCTGCGGGAATGCCAGCGGTCCCAGGTCCTTTTCCATATGCCGCAGCAGGGCAGCGCGGATGGTTTCGCGGTAGATGACGCGGCCCGAGACCAGCGAACGGACCATGGTCCCGTCCTCGTCAGCCTGGAGCAGGGTTCCTACTTCGTTGACGAAGCCCAGCGGGTCCAGCCTGACCGGCACAGCCTCCACGTAGACCATGGGCAGCCGCCCGCGTGCCTCAAAGAGGTCTTCTTCGGAGAGCCAGCCGGGATTCGGGTCAGGGGTGCGCACGTTCATGGTTAAGTTCTACCCCATGGGACGCTGCGTGACGGGTGGGACTCAGCTGCCGGCGGAATGCGTCGGTTCTAGCGGTCTCTCTGTCATGGGTGGCGCTGCGAGATCCAGAGCGTCGCCGGCACGTGTGCAGCTGCCCCGGCCCCGGCATCGGGGTTGGCCACATGGAGGGTGCGCGCGAAGGCTTCCTCCGTGATGCTGGCCTGGATACCCGCTGAGGCGAGGCGTTCCCGCAAAGGCTCCAGCGCGCCGTCGTACTCAAAACCCAGGCCGGAACGCGGCATTCCCGAGGCCGGGCGGACCATCAGGACGCCGCCGTTCTTGGCGGTGAAGTCGGCGGTGTCGTCCTGGTCCGGAACCGGGCGCGGCCGCGCGCCCACCTGGTGCAGGGTGCGGGAGACGGACGCAGGATCCTCCGTGAACCAGACCCCGACGACGGCCAGGGCAGGATCGGCGTCGGCGCACTGGGCGGCGTGAGCGGCTTTGTCCGCAAGGAAGCTGAAACCGTCGGGCGCCGTGATCCGGCAGGATTCGCCATGGTCCGCGGTGACCAGTTCGGCTGGCGCAGCCCCGTCCGCTTCAGCGGCCAGGTTGGTCCGCCGGGCGAACTCCGCCAGGTCTCCCACCTCCACCGCCAGGGCTGTGCTGCCGTCCTGGGCACCCTCGGGAACCGCGTGGAGGGCCAGGCGTCCCGAGCCTGCGTCGAAAACCTGCCAACCGGCGTCGTCCTCGGTCCGGACCATGCCCAGGGCGGTGAGGAGCCGGTCCCAGGAATCCATCCTGGACGTGAAATGGAGGGGGCGCACACGGAGCATCGGTTTTTCCTTAATCCTCGGTAGCCAGGACCTTTTAGGCCCATGATGCCACGCCACTGGCCCTTGTGGAGAGGGGCTGCAGCGATGCCCAGGTGCGGGGGCAGAATAGGGTCATGGCCGTTGAACTTGAGGAGTTGCTGCTGCCGGACGCGGCGGCGTGGCGCAGCTGGCTGGAGGCCAACCACAGCACCAGCCCGGGGGTCTGGCTGGTGCTGCACAAGAAGGGCGGAAACGTCACGGAACTGGATTATGCCGCGGCGCTGGATGAGGCCCTGTGCTTCGGATGGATTGATGGCCAGGCCCGCCGCCGTGATGAGCAGACGTCGTTCCAGCGGATGACGCCCCGCCGGCCCAGGAGCCCGTGGTCTGCGAGGAACGTGGGCCATGTGGCGCGGCTGGAGGCGGCAGGCCGGATGACCGACGCCGGATGGGCGGCCGTGAACAAGGCGAAAGCCGACGGCCGCTGGGACAATGCGTACGGCGGCCAGGCGGTGGCCGAAGTTCCAGCGGATCTGGCCGCTGCCGTCGCCGCGGTTCCCGCCGCCCAGGCGATGTTCGATGTCCTCACGGGGACAAACCGGTTCGCGATGATCTACCGGGTCAACTCCGCCGTGCGGCCCGCTACGCGCGAGAAGAGGATTGCCGAATTCGTGGCGATGCTGGCGCGCGGGGAATCGCTGTATCCGCAGAAGAAGCGTCCGGAGGGCCTGGGCTGACCGCACGGGGGATCCGGGAACCTGTGCCCGGTTGGGTTCCTGCCGGCATGCCTGTAAAATTGACGGTTCACTTGCGCTGGTGCCGTTCCCCTGCTGGGGAGCGGCACTTGTGCGTTCAGCGACGGATCGAAAACCATGCCCCGAAAAATCCTCGGACCCGTACCTCCTGCCCTTAGACGCCGGCCCCTGATCTGGGTCGGTGCCGCCCTGGCCGCCGCGCTGGTCCTGGTGGTTTCCCTGGTGCTCGCCGGCAATGCCCGGACAGGCCCGGCGGCCGTTGCCGGCCGCGTTTTGGACAGTGTTGCGTCCGCGCAGGAAACGGCCAGGGACGCCACCGGCAGCTACGCGACGCTCTGGCTGGAAGGCGGCGACGCCACACTCACGGACCGTGGGCGTGCGCTCGATGCTGAGGGCGCGGAGGATGTTCGCAGCATTGAATGCGGCGGGGGCTGGCTGGCGGGAGCGCGCGTGGACGGCAAGGTCTTCCTGCGAAGCAGTGCGGCCGCGGACACGGTTGAGGATGCTGCAGCGGCGCGTCTTCCGGACTGCATCAGCGCCGAGGCGCGCGATGCCCTGCTGGCTGACCTCGGCGTGGACAGGACGTGGCCCGAGCCAGGAGCGGACCGCTTTTCGGCGCCGGCGGGCGAGTACCGCCCGGCCTACCACCTCACCCCGGAACAGCGCTGGATGAACGATCCCCAGAAGCCCTTCTTTCTGGACGGCCGGTGGCACTACTACTACCTGTACAACGCCGACTATCCGGAAGGGAACGGCACCGAGTGGTTCCACGCCACCAGCACCGACCTGGTCAACTGGAAAAACGAGGGCGTGGCGATTGAGAAGTTCCGCAACGGGCTCGGCGACATCGAGACCGGCACAGCAGTGGTGGACACGGAGGGCACCGCCGGATTCGGCAAGGGAGCCGTAATCGCGGTCCTCACCCAGCAGGACGACGGAGTCCAGCGGCAATCACTGTTCTACTCCACGGACAACGGCTACAGCTTCCAGAACTACGATCAGAATCCGGTGATGGACAATCCGGGCGAAGAGCACTGGCGTGATCCCCGCATTGTCCGGGACGACGCCAGCAACCAGTGGCTGATGCTGCTGGCCGAAGGCCACAAGATCGGCTTCTACACCTCCCCGGACCTCAAGGACTGGACCTACGTTTCCGCTTTTGAGCGCGAGGGGCTGGGAATTCTTGAGTGCCCGGACTTCTTCCAGCTGGACGTCGACGGCGACCCGTCCAAGCGCACGTGGGTGCTGGCCGCCAGTGCCAACGGTTCCGGGGAAGGCCGCACCACGGGGCTGGCGTACTGGACGGGAAGCTGGGACGGGACGGACTTTGCGCCGGATGCCGGAGACCACCAGTGGCTCGACGGCGGAACGGACTTCTACGCCGCCGTCACCTGGGATGACCCGCGCCTGACGGACGGGCAGCGGAAGGCTTCGCGGCACGCCATCGGCTGGATGAACAACTGGGCGTACGCCCGGGAACTGCCCACCGGGGAGTGGTTCGGGGCAGCTTCGGTGGTGCGTGACATCCGTCTGGTGTCCGACGGCGGGCGTCCGGTTTTGGTCTCGGCGCCCACCCCTGCGCTGGAGTCCCTTGATGGCAATCCGGAACAGATCCCCGCGGGCACCGTCCGGGAAGGTTCGGGGCAGGAGCTGCCCGTTCCGGACAGCGGCGCGTACAAGGTGGACCTGGAACTGGAAAAACCCGCATCGGGCAGCGGTGAGGCGCGCGTCCTCCTGGAAAGCGGCGGCAAGGCCTACGCCACTGTGGGCTATGACTTCACATCCGGGCAGGCTTTTGTGGTCCGTGAAGGGGACGCGGTGGCGCAGGCTGCGGGAGGGCCGGCTGAGGAGTACCGGAAGGTGAGCTCGGTTAAGGGCAGCACCGGCGGGGACACGGTCCGCCTGACGGCTTACGTTGACCGGTCTTCCGTGGAGGTCTTCGTCGACGGCGGCCGCGGGACCCTGACGTCGTTGGTCTTCCCGCCGGCGGGGGCCAAGGACGCCCGGCTTGCGGCGTCAGGCGGTGCTGTCAGCGTCAGGAGAGGCGCCATCACTCCGCTTGCTGCCATCCGCTGACCTGAAACGTCCCGTGCTGCCCGCTGTTCAGGAATCGAGCTTGTTCAGGAATTGGCCCTGTTCAGGAATCGAGCGGGAAAGCCACGCCTTCGCCCACCACGCGCAGGCACAGCTCCATGCCCGGCCGGGCGATGGACGCGTTCCAGTGCCGGATGGTGATGATCTCGCCGCCGCCAGGGTAGCGGTGGTCGGGGCTGGCGGCCAGCTGCGGCGGGACCGAGAGCTTCAGCCGGACGGTGGTTTCCGGGCCGAAGTAATCCGTGTCCACAACCACCCCGCGGATGGCCGCGTCCTCGGCAATCCGGATCTGCTCCGGCCTTAGCATCAGCTGCACCCGGCCCTGCGCCGGCGGCCTGCGGACGGGGATTGCCCCCAGGGAGCAGGTGGCCAAGGACCCCTCAAGCCAGGCATCCAGGATGACGGCGTCTCCGAGGAACTCCGCCGTGGCACGGTCCGCGGGACGGGTGTACACCACGAACGGGTTGCCGATCTGGGCGAGTTTGCCGCCGCGCATCACGGCCACCTGGTCCGCGAAGGACAGTGCCTCGGCCTGGTCGTGGGTGACCAGGATGGTGGTGACCCCGGCCTCGTTCAGGACCTTGGCCACGGCACGGCGGGTAGCCACCCTGAGCCCCGCGTCGAGTGCGGAGAAAGGTTCATCAAGGAGCATCAGTTCCGGCTCGCGCGCCAAGGCCCGCGCCAAGGCAACCCGCTGCTGCTGGCCGCCGGAGAGCTGGTGCGGGCGGCGCTTGGCCATGGCCGGGTCCAGGGACACCATCTCCAGCAGCTCGCTGATCCGTCCCGCCACTGCCCGGCGGCCGCCCGGCAGGCGGTCCTGGTCCAGCCCGAACGCGATGTTCTGCCCCACGCTCAGGTGCGGGAACAGGGCACCGTCCTGTGCCACGTACCCAATGTGCCGTTTGTGCGCCGGCACCCACACGCCGTCGCCCGCCACCTTGGCGCCGTTCAGCGCGATGGTGCCCGTGTCCGGGTGCTCAAACCCCGCGATCAGCCGCAGCAGGGTGGTCTTGCCCGATCCGGAGGGTCCCACAATGGCTGTGGTCCCGCCCCTGGCCACGGAGAGGTTGACGCCCTTCAGGACGGCCTGGTTGCCGAAGTTCTTGGTGACGTCGGTGATTTCCAGGTGGCTGTTCGTGGTGGGTGCCACGGACGGGGCCACCCGCGGCTCCGGCAACCTGGAAGGGGCTTGTTCTGTCACTGTCCGGCTACTTTCTTGGACTGCTGGAAGAGGAGGTACGTCATGGGGGCGGAGAGCAGGATCATCAGCAGCGCATACGGCGCAGCGCCGGCGTAGTCGATTTCGCTGCTCTTGCTCCAGAACTCGGTGGCAAGGGTGCGCGTCCCGTTGGGGGACAGCAGCAGGGTGGCGGTGAGTTCGTTGGCGATGGCCAGGAACACCAGCGCCGCACCACCTGCGGCTGCCGGCGCCGTCAGCCGCAGTGTCACCCGGATAAAGGACACCAGCGGCGGCTTGCCCAGGGCCTGCGCCGCCTCGTCCAGTTCCTTGGGTGCCTGTGCCAGGCCGGCCCGGAGGTTGACCAGGGCGCGGGGCAGGAACAGCAGCACGTAGGCCGCCACCAGCAGGCCGGCGGTCTGGTAGATACCCGGAACCACCCGGATGCTCACCGTGACGAAAGCCAGGCCCACCACAATGCCGGGCAGCGAGCTGGTGATGTAGTTGGAGAGCTCCAGCGACTTGCTGAACCAGCCGGGATGGCGGACAGCAAGATAGGCCATGGGGAACGCCACCACGGTGGTGGCAAGGGCGCCCACCAGGCCGTAGCCGAGCGTTGTGAGCAGCGCCGGAAGGAATTCGTCCGCAGCCCAGGCTGCTGTTCCGCCGGAAGCCACCCAGCGCAACACAAAGAACAGGGGCAGGCCGAAAGCCAGCGCCGTGAGCGCCAGCAGGAACAGCTGGGCCGGAAACTGGTACACGTGAAGCGGCAGGCGCAGCGCCCTGGCCTGGGCTCCGGGGCCAATGCGTGCATACCGTGCAGTGCCGCGGCTCCGGACTTCGGCCAGCAGCAGGAGGAGGCAGAAAAAGACCAGCACGCTGGCCAGCATGTTTCCGGCCGCACCGTTGAAAGTCGACTGGTACTGGACCATGATCGCCGTGGTGAAGGTATCGAAGCGGATCATCGCGAACGCCCCGTACTCGGCCAGCAGGTGCAGGGCCACCAGGAGCGCGCCGCCGGTCATGGCGATGCGGAGCTGGGGGAGGACCACCCGGAAGAAGGTCCGCCAGGCGCCGAGGCCCAGCGCGGCCGCGGACTGCTCAATGGCGGGGTCCAGCCGGCTGAGGGCGGCAGCGGCTGGAATGTAGACCAGCGGGAAGTAAGAGAGCGTGGCGATCAGGACGCCGGAGCCCAGGCCGCCAAGGGAAGGAATGGCGGAAACCCAGGCATAGCTGTTGACGAACGCCGGGATCGCCAGCGGTGCAGCCAGCAGTACCGCCCAGATCCGTGCACCCCGCAGCGTTGTGCGTTCCACGAGCCAGGCGCCTGCAACTCCCAGGACCAGGCACAGCGGGACGGTGCAAACCATCAGCAGGACGGTGTTCAGCAGCAGTTCGGCCACGCGCGGCCGGAAGACGAGTTCGACGGCGGTGTCCCAGCCGGTTGCCACGGTCATGTAGGCCACGTAGCCCAGGGGGACCAGCGAAAACAGGGCAATCAGCACTGCCAGGGCGGACACCGCAGAAACGCCGAAAGGCGGGCGGGGGCTGCTGCCCCGGCCCGCCGTCGTCGTGCTCCCCCGTGGGGGAGCCGATAGATCAGGTGTCACGAAATCAGAGGAGTCCTGCCGAGGTCATCAGTTCGGTGACCTTCTCCGAGTTCAGCTTGGCAGGATCCACGATGGGCGCCTGCAGCTCTGCGATGGGAACGAGCTTCTCGTTCGCGGGAACGTCGGAGGCGATGGCGTACTCGAAGGAGGTGCCGTCCTTCAGGATTTCCTGGCCCTTCGTGCCGGTGACGTACTTCAGGAACTCCTGGGCAGCTTCCTGGTTCTTGGAGGTCTTCAGCACACCGCCGCCGGAAACGGACACGAACGCGCCCGGATCCTGGTTCTTGAAGTAGTACGGGGTGACGTTGTTGGAGTTCTCGCCGGTCTTGGCCTGGTCGCCGTAGTAGTAGTAGTGGTAGATCAGCGCGGCATCAACTTCGCCGGCGTTGACTGCCTTCATGGCGGTGCTGTTGCCCTTGTAGGCCTTGAAGTTCTCCTTCATGCCCTTCAGCCACTCCTCCGTGGCGGCCTCGCCCTTGAGCTCCAGGAGCGCCGAGACGATGGCCTGGAAGTCGGCGCCGGACGGGGAAGCGGCCCACTTGCCCTTCCACTCCGGGTTGGCCAGGTCCAGCATGGACGTGGGCAGCTGGTCTTCGGTCAGCTTGTTCTTGTCATACACCAGGACGGTGGAGCGGGCAGCGATGCCGGTCCACTTGCCGGTGGACGGGCGGAACTCTTCGGGGACCTGCGTGATGGTGGCTTCGTCCACGTCCGCAAACAGGCCGGCGTTCTCCACCTGGGTCATGGCCGGGGAGTTCTCCGTCAGGAACACGTCAGCCGGGGACGCCTCGCCTTCCTGGATGATCTGGTTGGAAAGCTCGGTGTCCGAGCCCTGCCGCATGGTCACCTTGATGCCGGTCTCGGCGGTGAAGCCGTCGATCCATTCCTTGGTCAGGCTCTCGTGCTGGGCGTTGTACACGGTGATTTCGCCGTTGTCCGCACCAGCGGAGGCGGCGGACGAGCCTGTGGCTGCGGGGGTGGTGCTGCCGCCGCAGGCGGTCAGTCCAAGTGCTGCGGTGGCGGCGAGCGCGATGCCGGCCAGGGCGCTGTTGCGGATCTTCATTGGGGGACTGCTTTCTGGGGAAACGTCGGCGGACGGGGTCCTGGTGGGCCTGGGAGAAAGTTGCCCACGCTTGGAACTGTAGGGTAGGCAAACCTAAGCAACAAACCGGAAAGCGCTTTAAGTGACGAGAGTCACAAGAATTACAGAACTATTGCGTGCCCTAATTACCGGCATTGCCGGGCAGGGTGGCCGCAGCCTCCAGGACCATCCACGCCTGCAGCTGGGTGGAAAGTTCGACGACGGTCCCCGGCGGGTACGTTTCGCCCGCCGTTTTCGCGGCGTGCTGCGAGAAGACGACGGCGACGTGGTGCCTGCCTGGAGCTTCGCCCGCCTGCACCGTGCGCTTCCCGGACCAGAAAGCCTCCGCCGTGCCTGCCACCAGTCCGGCGGCAGTGGCGCGTGTCTCCGCGGGAAGCCTGCTGTCCGCGGCAGCTAGGGCAAGGTACCGGCAAAGGATCCCCGTGAACAGGCCGCCGTCGCCCGAACCTTCGCAGCGCAGCACCCGGCCCCTGCCGCTGGCCGCCCGGGCGGATGGGCCGCCGTCGGCCGTGTTTGCGGGTGAGGGGGCCTGTGGCTGTGAGGTGGCGGATGGGACCGTAAGCAGCCGGTCCACCGCGTCCACCACCACGGCTGCCCTGGCCAGGTCGGCTTCCCCGCCCATTTCCAGGAGGGCGCCCAGCACCGGGCCCTGGTTGTAGGTGTAGACCGCGCGTTCCACCAGCACTTCCCCGGCCGGGCCAAGCCGGGCGCCGTCAAGGTACAGGCCCTGGGCCGGGTCGAAAAGGGTGGCATCCAGCCAGTCCAGCAGGGCCCTGGCCTTCTCCGGCTGGCCGGTCCGGGCAAAGTGGAGCGCTATGGGCGCCGAGGCCGGGGTGTTCTTGAAATCCCGTTTCTTGCTCCAGAAGGCACCGCCGTTCAGGTCATCCGTGCAGGCGGCCTCGAACTGCAGGGTGAGGGACCTGCGAACGCGGGCGTTGCGCCGGCGGCCGCGCCTGCGTGCCTCCCCGGCGAGGGTGTCGAGGCGGTGGGTGGCCAGTGCGAGCCAGGCCATGTCGTCGTAATAGTTATTGACGAACGTAAAGGCGTTGCGCAGGCGGATTCCGGCGACCAGGCGGGATGCCAGCCGCCCGGCGCTCGGGTGGCCGGGGCCTTTGAACCTGGCAGCCGGCGTGGCGCCGTTGTCCAGTTCCCGCCGTCCCGCATCAACCAGGCAGTCGACATAGTGCGCCTGCCACCAGTAGTGCCACGGGCCCGCCAGGGCTGCCTTGGGGTCCTTGCGCCAGGCGGGGGAGGGCCACTGCACGGCGCCCAGATGGGTGCCCGGCAGGAAAAACAGCCTACGGCCGAAGAGGGCGGTCACTGACCGTGCGGCCTGGTTGGCCCGGTCATCCCGGCGTACAGGGTCCTGGAGGGCGGGGGCAGGGTCCGGGC
>NZ_JAJOMC010000018.1 GCF_021129155.1 Arthrobacter sp. AK04 | reverse complement strand
CTCCCCGCCCTCGACAGTTTCCCAGGGGACCGTCCAGGCCGGGAATACCGTCACGTTCTCGGGCAGCGGCTTCTCCGCGGGGGAGCAGATCGTCATCCTCTCTGAGTCAGGGGCCCCCGCAGGGTCTGTCTCCGCCGCCGGGGCCGTCAGCCGAGCCGTCACTTCCCGGGTGGCGCTGGCACCGCTCCAGGTCACCACGCAGGCCGATCTGGAATTACGCAGACCAACACGGTGACCGTCCAAGCCCCCGCTGTTGGCGTCGCCGCCCAGGCTTCGAGCGTCCAGGGTGGCCTGCCGAAAACGGGCGTGGACGGGCTGCTCCTGTGGGGTCTCGCCGGCGCCGGCGCCCTCGCCCTGGGTGTCACGTCCACGGTGGTTGTCCGCCGCAACCAGGGCGTCGTCGCAGCCAACTGACCCACGACAGCAACAGCCCCGCAGCGATCATGCCGCTGCGGGGCTGTTTTACTTGGTAGAAGGCTCAGGCTTCGGAGGTGTCCCGGAGATGCCGGACCGTCTTCTCGGCGAATTCGATGTCTTCGAGCATCTCCTCCGGGTGTCCGCTGTAGCGGCCCAGCCGGTACATCGTCTGCAGCTCTGCCAGGCGGTTCTCGGCTGACTCCAGCCCGGACTCCTGATCTCCGCCGCCCTTGCGCCCCCGCAGCTTCAGCTCCACCGTCAGGCCCGGCGCAACGGCAGCCGGTTCAGGCATCGCCATGCTGCTGGGCTGCTCATCGTTGGCAACGGCGGGGGAGGGGGTGGCTGGCCGGCGGAGAAAGTTGAAGATGCTCATGTTCCTGGATGTGTGCGGACAAAAACGCCATGCTACCCGGAGCCCACGTCACCGCAAGTCAAATGGAGAGCAGGGGAACTGGGCCTCGGGTACTGCCCCCATCACCTCCGCACACATGCAGCCCAAGACTGCAACACTCACCCCCGCACGGGAATCTGCCACCGCCCTCAAAGACCTCGAGAAGCAGTACCGCACCGTTTTGCCGGCCTGCTCCTACGCTGTGATCCGCGTCGAGGGCAAGGGCTTCTCCAGGTACACAAAGGGCCTGGAACGACCGTTCGATGCGAAGTTCACCCGGGACATGCAGGAGGCGGCCCTGTTCCTCTGCGAGGAGATCGAAGGTGCGCAGGCGGCCTACACCCAGTCGGATGAGATTTCGGTGATCATCTCGGACCTTGCCGGCCAGCGGACCCAGCGCTGGTTCGGCGGCCAGATCCACAAGATCGTCTCGACGTCCGCCGCCCTGGCCACCGCGAAGTTCAACCGGCTTCGCCCGGAGGTTGAGGAGCTGGCTGTCTTTGATGGTCGAACCCACCATCTGGACGGCCGCGACGGCGTCCTCGAATACCTCCGGTGGCGCCAGGCCGACGCGGTCAGGAACAGCGTCGGAATGCTCGCCTCCCACCACTTCAGCCACAAGGAGCTGACCGGTGTCTCCGTCCCGCGGCGCAAAACGATGCTCGCCGAGCGCGGAGCCCTCTGGGAAGACCTGTCCGCCGAGGTGCGCCAGGGAAGCTACGTGGCCCGTGAGGAGCGGATCCGGACGGTGTCGTTCTTCCATGGACGTGAAGGGGTGAACAAGACCCTGCAGACCGTGGGGATGGAGTTTGCCGTGAAGGCTTCCCCGTCCTTCGAAGCCGAGATGTTCGCTAGCTGGCGATAGGTTCCGTTGCACTGGCCGGGGGAGTGACACCTGGCCAGTGTGTCGGGGGAGCTTCGGCGTTCTTGATCTCCTGGATGACCTCATCGAGCCTGTGCGCCAGGCGGATCGCTTCGATCCGGGAAATGGCCAGCTGCTCGGCAATCTTCCGCCAGGGCGTCCGCTCAGAGCGGGCCGCGTGAATGAAACGAGCGAAGGCAACGGCCTCCTCGTCCGTCGTCGGGAAGCCGGGGGAGTTCGGGTTCTTCACCGGATGCGGGTCCAGCGGCACCGGGCCCAGCCTGGCCGGCGCAACGGTCCAAATGGTTCCGCTCATAGTGAGCATGTGTGCGGCGGAAGCCGATTCTAGGGTCGCTCAGCGTCCGTCCTTGGACCCCAGGCGGCGGAGTCGTGGCATGGGCCGAATCCGCGGGCGGAGCATCAGGGCGCTTCAGCCAAGCATTGGATTCCGCATCTCCGTGCGCGACAACCTCGACAGCCACAGAATCCCAGCGATAGACGATGGTACCGGCGGCGGGACGTTGCGATGTGATGTACAACAGTCCGGGCCAAGCTAGGGCTCCGATGGGCGGCCCGTCCGGATCGGGATTCGCCAGGCTCACTCCGGCTTCCCATGCCACATCGCGGCCGACGTGAAATGGCAGCCCCACAACATCAGGCACCGTCACCCGATCGGCGAACCTTTCTTTCTTTCATTTTCCAAATCTACTCCCAAGGTATCCACTGCAAACGGGTGCGAACCTCCCGCCGGTCAAGCCAGTGGTTGACAACGTCCCGCAAGGGTCCGGTCTCGAAGCCGTCCCGTAGGCCGGTCGGTGACTAAGCCCCCTCGCCACCCTCAAGGCGTTCTGCAGAGTGCTGGGGCGGGCATGTCCTGAATAACTTGTCCGATTAGATGGCCGGGAACGTGCCCCAACTTCAACACCTTGCCGTCTCGTAACCCTTGGGAAATGAGATGTCTCATTTCCGTGGAGAGACGTCTGACCTGGACGGTCGCTGATTTTCTACGGAATCTTGTCATTTTCACAAGTTGACTGCACAAGCGCCCGCGGAATTCCGGGGGTTGTGCAGACGAGTATGGATATTGACGTCAGAAGTGCCCTGCACGAGACTGCATCCTGCTCAATAGTCCTCCGCACCAACCGTCATCTTTTCCGAAGCCGCCTGCACCAGCCTGCAGCAACTACTTCTTTGGCGCCTTGGTCGCGCGTGTTGCCGGGACCCATCGGTAGAGGGTGGGCACGGAGACTCCTAGGGTGTCGGCGACCTCCTGGGGCGGTGTTCCCTGCTTGAGGCGTTTGTGGGCATGCGTGCCAGGAGCTTCGTTGCTGGGTTTCTTGATCCATGAGACGGCCTGCCTAGGGTTTATAACCGGGGAATGGTTAATGTCCATGTCCCTACGAGAACACCCCTGGGGCACCGGAATAGCCCCAGCAGACACTGCTTACCATCAGGGTAGCTTCTGATCCTCATGGTAAGCCGAAAATGATCTGTCTCAATGAGAGGATTGTGGGGTGAGGTTCCCCGCGGCAACCCGATCCTTTTGACACCGTCGATAAGAGGTCAATTCGGACCCCACCGTTGACATGATGATCATGCTTCCGTTTCCAAGCCGCACGAAGGATGCTGAGGTACCGGGTAGGGAGAGGACGGCGACCATGGAACAGTACGACAGTGCAGGCGTGGGCGGGTCGGGGAAATCAGTTGATCGGATCAACGATTATGCTCGGGGCATCTTTGAGGCAACGTCGTCCGCGTACTCGCTGATGGAACCCGAGTACGTGATCCTCGCTGTGAATCCCGCGTTCGTCGACCTCGTGGGAATCCCCTCCATTGATCTTGTTGGGCACCAGGCTTTCGAGGTGTTCGGCGAGAACCCGTCCCAGGCAGAGCAGGAACCGGCCAGGGTGATGCGCGAGTCGCTTGAGCGTGTGAAGAGAACCGGGAAGAGGGACAGCATGTTCCTTCATCGGTTCGACATCCCTGATCCTGGGCGCCCCGGCGCGTTCCTGGAGCGGTACTGGAGCCCGGTCAATAATCCTGTTTTGGATGAGGAGGGTCATGTGGTCGCTTTCCTGCAAGAGATACGCGACGTGACCGAGCACCGCGAGGATCTCGTCCGCCTCCTGGCTTACCTCAGTGCTGATCCGGATGTGTCTGACGCCGAGCGGAAACAGCGCTTCACCGAGTACTCGGCAGCGACCATGCTGACATCTAGCCTTTATCACTCCGCGCGCAAAGAGGTGGAGCAACTGCAGGAAGCCATGAGGTCCCGGGCCGGCATCGAGCAGGCCAAGGGCATTCTCATGGCTCAGCACCGTTGCACCAGCGAAGAGGCCTTTAACCGACTGCAGGTGATGTCCAGCAACAACAACGTCAAGCTGAAGGACGTTGCCGCCGCCATCGTCTACCAAGCGACAGCACCGCGCAGAGGCAGATAGCCACCACGCATTTGTCGCGGCGCTGGTCTTTACTCGCCTAACTCCGTCGATCGTTTCTTGAACCGTATAGAGCGGATAGGCATGAAACTCAGCACGTGGCTTTTGTGACTTGTAGCGGTAGAAGCCGGAAATGACGCGCCGGCAGCTTACAGGCAGGGTCCGGCGACGAGGGTAGCGCAGTGCGAGGAGCTGAGTGCAGAGGACTTCGGACATTCCGTGTGACTTTCGGCGGAATATGGCGGCTTTTTCACGGCGCTATTTGTCGCATGGGGCAGCCCGCAAGGGGATCCTTCACCGGGACGTCGCATGTGGCTTCGCGGCATCAGGCGACGGTCTTGGCCTTTTCGAGGCGACCGCCGTCAGGGTGCGCAGGCTGATGGCGGCACCGAGGACCGGTGCGAGCAGCACGGCCAGCGGACCCAGGGCGGCGAGGACCTCCCACCACTCGGCGGGGCCGGCCTGGACGAAAACGTCGAAGGGATCTGGGGAGGGTGTCACGGCACCAGCTCAAGCCCCGTGCTTCCTGACGCGATTCGTGGCTGACGCGGCGGGCGGTGGCAACCCGGTCCTTTGACCCTGGGGCCCGGGTTGGCGCAACACTACACTCATGCCATGAACGACGTGCTGACGCTGAGTCCTCCGGTTCAACGCAACGTGGGCGCCAACCGGGCGCTGCATCCGGACCGTCTCTGGATCCGTCTAGTACGCGGCGGCGCCGGACTTGCCATGCTCGCGGCCCTCGGCCAGGAGCTATACGACGCGACCCAGCCCGGCAACTCCGTCGACATCCCCCAGCTCATCTCCCAGTTCACATTCCAGTCAAACCTCGTCCTCGGGCTCGTGTTCCTTGTGTCCGCCGCGCGGCCGCGCGCGCGGCTGCCGCAGTGGTGGGATCACCTCTTCGGCGCCCTCGCGTTCTACCTTGTAATGACGGGCATTATCTATGTGGTGCTCGTGGCTCCGCCTGACGAACCGTGGTGGACGCTGGACATGTACTGGCCGTGGATGGTCACCCATCGCATCGCACCGCTGGTCGCGGGACTCGACTGGCTCCTGGTCACGCGCACCGTCCGAGGCCCGTGGCAGCGGCCCCTCGTCTGGCTTTGCTACCCGGGGGTGTTCCTGATCTTCTCCTGGGTGCGCGGTGCCCTCGACGGCTGGTACCCCTACGACTTCCTCAACCCGGGGCTCGACGGCGGCTGGCCGGCGGTCATCGCCACCAGCGCCCTGGTACTCGCCGCGTTTCTCTTGGTCGGCATACTCGTGCACCTCGCCGGCAATGCCCGGGTGGGTCTCGCCCGCGGACCCGGAAAGGAAACCCGTGCCCAGCCGGCAGTCCCGGCCGGCTAGATGCGTCGTCACGCTCGGGAGATTTACTGGTCCACCGACGGTGAGCGGGCGTCGTCTCGAGGGGATTAGAGGGAGGCTGGAAGTAAGCACACTTCTGGGTTCAAGCAGCGTAGCGTCATGAAAAACAACAGAGCTTTCCACACACCCTGCTCGGGTGAGTCTGTTCCAATTAGAGAGGCGGACAGCCCAACCAAGGGCGGGTACCGTTTTGGTACCATAAAGTCATGGCTATGAATCTCCGTGTCCCTGAAGACCTCGATCGGCGGCTGGAGAAGTTGGCTGCCGAGGAACATACATCGAAGTCCGCGCTTCTGTTGCAGGGCGCAGAGTTGGTTCTGCAGCGCCACGCGCGCCGACGTGAAATCAGCGCAGGTCTTGATTTTGTTATGAGTCATGACGCTGACCTGCTGAAGCGCCTTGAAGACGCGTGACAGCGTACCTGGACATTGAGGATGCACTTCAGGTAGTTGACCGGTACGGCTTCCATATCCGTGATGTAGGTTTGTTGGCCTCAGCATTGGCCAGGCCGGCTACGACTGTCATGGGCGCGGAAGCCTATCCGGAACTCGCGGTGAAGGCGGCAGCCTTGTTGGAGTCGGTCGCCCGGTTCCATCCACTCATTGATGGCAATAAACGGACGGCGTGGACGCTCATGGTGCTGCTGCTGTGGATCAATGGTTACCGGCATGACTTCACCACGGATGAAGGCTTCGACCTCGTCGTCGGAGTCGCCGCGGGCACTATCGACCTGCCGAACGCTGCCGCCGAGATTTCCAGGCATCTGGTGCCACGGTAGTCCTCCAACGCCCCCGAAAGGGGGTGTGGACAATGTCCACACTTTTCGTCTCGTACTGGGCCAAACAGCCTTCGGACTGGCTAGGATTCCGCATGTTTTCGCGGGTCCCCGGTGTTTGCAAGGGCTGGAATGTAGTTCGAGTCCCACCTCGGGCACGGCATATCCCCTCGTCAGAGGGGTTTTTGCTTTAACGTGTTGACGTGGCTTGTGGTGGCGTCCCTCTGACGCTAGGTTTGCGGGCTGTGGCCTGGCTGCCGCTGAGCCTGTTCAGGTGTGTGGGGCAGCGGGTTCAAGACCCTGACTGGTGGGCCTTCCGCCTGCTGTGGCTGGGTTTTATGCGGTTCCTCGTTCCGGTTCTGTTGGAATGGCCGGGGGTGGCCAACACCTGTTCATTGTTTGGGGTTTTAGGTGCTACATGACCTCGCAGACTTTTCCTTTCGGAGCTTCCTGCGCGGCTCTTGGCGGCTGACCAGGAGCGCTGCCGGGGCGTTTGGCGTGCCGAGAGGGTGTTGACAGCGTCAACACCTACATCTGCTTTATGGTGTCGCCGGGGCTGTCGCTTGATCGACGCAACTGCAACCACAACTCCGCCTCAACATCCATCACTTTGCGGCGATGACCAGACGGCCTACTGGCGTCCCGACAAACGTCCGCGGAGTCTGACTGTCCTTGGCCGGGATGTGGCCGGGAAGATCACCACTATCACTTCGCCCAGCGGTGCCGTCACGAGGTACGAGTACGACGGCTGCGGGCGGCCCTGGCGGACCACGGACCCGCTCGGCGCGGTCACGGAGCTGGAGTACGACGCCGACCAGCGGGTCAGCTCCCGGACGCTGCCCACCGGTGAGGTGGAGACTTTTGGGTACGACGCCGGCGGGCGGCTGACTGCCCGGCGAACCCCGGGGCAGGGGCTTTCCCGCTATGGGTACGACTCGTGCGGGCGGCTTACCTTCTCGCAGGACACCTGGTACGGCACCCGCAGGTTTAAGTACAACGTCGCCGGGGAACTGGTTGAATCCGTTAATGGCGTGTGCGGGCGGACCCGGTTCGAGTACGACAACCGGGGCCGGCTGGTCAGGATCACCGACCCGAACGGCGGGGTCATCACCCGGACGTACACGGTCACGGACCTCGTCGATTCCGTGACGGACCCGCTGGGTCGGGTCACTACGGCTACGTACGATCCGGCCGGGCGGCAGCTGTCGCAGACGGATCCGGACGGGCACACCACCACCTGGACGTATGACGCTGCGGGCCGAGAAGCTACTACCACGGTGGACGGGAAGCTGATCTCTTCGATCAGCCGCGACCCGCTCCGCCGCCGCGTAGTCATCACCGATTACACCGGCCCGGGCGGATTGGCCGTGGAGCATGAGCTCGGTTTTGACCGGTGCGGGCGGTTGACCTCCCGCACCCGTGGTTCGCAGGGCCTGTCCTGGGAGTACGACGCCGATGGGAACCGGACCAGCTTCACCGATGCGCACGGAACTATGACCACGTACACGCGTGACGCCGCGGGGCAGCTCACGGCTGTTGGGAACCCGCAGCTCGGAGACGTGTCCTTTAGCTACGACGACGCTGGCCGGATCACCTCCGCCACCGCAGGGGACCTGTTGCAGGAGTGGGTATACCGCAACGGCGCGCTCGCTGAGCACAGCCGGGTCGACCGGGCCGGTTCCGGTGCGGCCGACGTGACGATGATCGGTCGCGATGACGACGGCAGGATCACCGGGCTGACTCGCGGCGGGGCGGTGACGTGGTACGGATATGACGGTGCCGGGCAAATGGTCACCGCCTCCACCACCGGTTCCGGCGAATCTGGCGAGCCCGCTGTGGTTTGGGGGTGGAAGTACGACGTCGGCGGGCGGCTTCTACGTGAGGTGCTGCCGGGCGGGTCCCGGGTTTACGGTTACGACGCTGCGGGGCAGCTTCTGTCCGTGACCGAACCCGACGGGTCCCGGACGGAGTATGTCCATGATGGTTTGGGCCGCCGCGTCCGGCTCATCCTCCCCGACGGGTCCTCGACCCAGTACGCATGGGGCCCCACCGGGCATCTTAGCGGCACCACAGAACGCACTGCCGAGGGTTGCGCAACATCCCGACACGTGCTGTGGGTGGACGCCCTGGGCGAGCTCGCGGGCATTGATGGTGCGGAGGTGTGGTGGGACAGCGCCAACGCCATCCCCACCCTGGCCGGCATCAGCGGCGGCCAGGTTCTTCCGCTGCCCGGCGGGCTCACCGGCATTGGAGATGTTTGGACGACGCCGGGCTGGCGCACCGTCCGGCCCACCGATCAAACCGACCCGTGGGCCGTTATTGGCACCCCCGCCCTTCCCGCTGCCGGCGGAGCGGCAGGTGCCAGTCCGGGAGCCGCCGGAGCGCTGCCGCAAGGTATCAGTTTGACGGGCAACGGCGGCGTCGATGTGGCCGGTCTGGAATGGCTCGGGGCACGCGTCTACGACCCAGCAGCCCGGGGCTTCCTCTCCACCGACCCCCTTAACCCCGTCCTCGGCGCAGGATGGGACGGCAACCCCTACTCCTACGCCGGAAACAACCCGCTCAACACTACGGACCCAACTGGCCTGCGTCCCCTCACGGACGACGAATTGAAGGCCTACGACGGGTCCACCGGGGGAGCACTCGCGGCCGCCGGGGACTGGCTCGGGGACAACTGGGAATACCTCGTCGCTGGGGCGGCGATCGTGGGGCGCATCGCGCTCATGTGCACCGGCGTGGGGGGCCTGCTGGGCTGGCCTTGATGATGGGTGCTGGTGCCTTAGTTTCTGGTGGTATCTCTGCCGCGACCCAAAAGTCCGGGAACGGCTCAGTCGATTGGTACCAAGTGGGAGTCGACACCGTCATCGGCGCACTCGCTGGCGGTCTTGGTGGCGGTACGGGTGCGATAATCGCGGCGACGTCCGGGTCTGGTCTGGCCGCTCGTGCAGCTACTGCGGCAACTGGAGGCGCTGTTGAGGGTGGTGCCAGCGGTGGTGCCAGCTATGCGATGTCGCCTGGCCAGCATACGCCCGGTGGGTTTATACAAGCGACGGGCACGGGAGCCGCAGTTGGCGGAGCTACGGGGGGAATCATTGGGATACAAACCAAAATGGCTCGGAATCGCCGATATGAAGACTTTCAAGTACGGACTCTACAGCTCCGGGTACTCGCACGGGGAGAGCATCTTGTCGCGCGCGGGGGATTCTGGACCCCAAAAGGACTTTGGCAGTTTTTGGTCAGCTGATGCTCCGACGTCCGTTCTCCAGGCGCGTAAGGACAAGGCGATTCTCCCTGAGTGGTACGACAAGAATGGTGAAATAACTGCGTATAGCCCGCTTAGCATGGGGTATACGGCCAGTTTCCCAGAGGGAACCACGATGTACACGGGCACGGTCAGGCGCCAGATAGGACTTGATGGGACCATATACCCCGGAGGGGCGCCACAGGTTCTCATTCCTCAGTCCTATAAGCACGGGACCATAATCGACAAATGGGAATTGGAATTGAAATGAAAAGTAGTAGGCTCAATGAGGGTGTCGCGCTGTTGCTGAAGCTGTCCAGGTACTTGGACGAGCTCGACAAAGATGAGTCCTCGGTTTGGTTCCGCAAGTGCGCGGATGAGTTACAGAAGGGGCTAGGCCGGAAGCAACTACTAGAGGTGTGCCGGAGCATTCTTCATTCGCTCGATAATGGACCAGTCCGAATTCCCGACCTTTATTTCGCTCACCCTGACGGGTCTCCGGATATCGGGCGAACCGACGCGTATCTCGAGACCATCCGGGCTGTCCGGCGATTCGCAAGGGGTGGCGTGCCGCCCTGGTCGTTCTTCATCATCTGACGGAAGATATCTGGAACGATAACCACGAAAAATCCGTTGAGCTACTTTGTTTTTGGCGTCGTCGTCTTATGCGCGACCCTTGCCTTCGTCCTTTTCGGGCGCCTTGCCGCGACATGGCATGCGTGCGTGGCCCTGGGTGCCGGTGCCGCGCTGGGGATCTGGCTCTTCCGCTTCGGCTCGCGTCACGCGTGGTTGTCGCTGCTGTGCTTATTCGGGGCGCTGGCAGTTTGCGTGGTCCTGTTTATGAATGCTGACACGGTCGGCTCCGCTGATATCGCCTGGATTGGGGCCTTCGTCGCCGGAACCAACCTGGGTACGGCATGGAGGCTGGTCGCGACGAAGCCGAAGGCAAGGGCTGCAAAAACCGCAGAAGCTGCGTGGGAAGTGGACGGCCAGGAATTCGCCTCTGGGGCGGAGGCCCGAGAGGCGGCCACCGCTGCGCTGAGGGCGTTAGATGGGGACGCGAGCGCGCACGTGTACGTCGAACATGGATCAGCACGGTTTGAGGTGGCCGGTAGTGCGGGAAAGGGGCTGGTGTGTCACCGAAATCCGGATGTTTCCACGGATGTGTCATGGGCAGTTCTGGGGCGGATTGACCAGGCCGCGGATAACTTCGTGGAGGTTCCGATGGGGGACGTAAAGGGCTTTCTACCTTTGTGGTTAGTTCAAGATCTCCCCTCCGTCGAGGCTGCGCTTTCTGATTTCTTTAAGACCCCTGAATTGGCGCCGTCTGGCCGTGAGTGGCTCACCGGGAATGAGGCTAGGGACACGCGCCCCACTACGTTTTAGACGCCTGCCAACTGGAAGAGAGCCGCATGGCCACGCGTGCCCGCAACCCTCGATCTTCGCCTTGCCCGTAAGCCGGTCCTCCACTGCCTCCGCTGAGTCCCAATACGCCGTTCATTCAAGTCACCGCGGTCCTGGATCCCAGTAGGACCCGCCCGAAAACTGCTGGGTGATTGGATCCTAAACCAAGGGTCAAAACAACCGTTTTGTCCGTTGGTCAAAAATCGCGGCGGTATTGTCGCCAAAAGGGGGCTTTTAATCGCTGTCCTTGTTCGTTACTCGTTGTCGGTATCCAAGCTGGTCAGAATCCGGGTTGGAGGGTTTTTGATTTGGGATGGCGGCCGCCCCCTTGCGGCCGCGGCCGTCCCGCCACCCTGGTACGTCCGTGTTCAGCTTCTTCTCCTTGACCGGGTTCAGCCTTCCGGTGCGGTAGTCGATCCGCTGCCTGTGCAGCCACACACGCAGCGTGCGTTCGTGCTTGTCGTCCAATTTCTGATGCCTCGGCCAGTCGCCGCCGGCGGCCCGGAGGTGTTGCAGTTCCTCCAGCCGCTGCTGCCATTGGGCCTCCTTATCGGCTTTCGTGTTGAGGTCTTGTCCCATCCAGGGATGACCGCCAGGGCCTCACGATAGATGGGGGAGAGGGCGCCTTGTGCCGCCTCCCGTCGGCGGCGCCCCAACCGAGCCCCCAGTGCCCGCTCCCTCCCGGATTTGCCGTGGGTGATGGGCAACTTGCCCTCGGAGTCATTGAGGGCGATATCGTCGGCTAACCGGACACATGCGCCACGATCTCGGAGCCTTGGTGACCAGCAAGGCAGAGCGCCGTCGACCGTGATAACAGCTCCCGATCATGCCGCTGGGACCGCGTAATCCGCGACGACACCGTTGTGTCCACCGGGACGGCATAAGCCCTTCCTCCAGTGCGACAAAAGTGCCCCTATGGGCAGAATCATCGGACCATTAGTTCACCTCAACCATCGGCCGCACATAAGGGGACCAAGCCTATTCTTGCCGCGTATATCTTCACAGATCCAGTCAACTGGGCTGGGAACGGATCAGTCCTATTGGGGTACAGGACAACCGAACCGGACCTTCAGTTGTTTCGTGAGGAAGCAGATGGAACGCATGAGACGCGGCACGGGCACTTGGATGGTTGCAGTAGCTGCGACTGCATTGATCAGCGGTTCGGCAGTGTCGTGTGGGCAGGTTTCGGTCGAGCCGCTGTCGACTGCGCCAACGACGGCGGCCGGGCCGGTGTCGACTGGGTCTCCTACTGTTCGTGGACCACAATCAACCAGTTCTGCTGCTGCTACTGCAGCTGGGCCGGTTGGGCCCCTATCGAGTGGTTCTCCGACTGCCATTGGCAAGACAACCCCGAATCCAACGGTGTCCAAAACAGACGCCATGAAACAGCGTGTGCCAAAAGACCTGCTAGGTAAGAGCGTGGAGGCGGCCCAGGCACAGCTGTCCGCCAAGGGCATTCCTTACACCGTTACTTATCGGGAAACCGAGGACGCCGGTGTTGGCGTTGTGCTGGAAGTCGACCCGGTTGCCGGGACGGTTCTTAGTGAGGGCCAGAGCGTTGTCCTGTTGGTGGGAAAGCCCACGGAGACCAAAGGGCCGACCGTGCCAACGGATCTCGTAAACAAGCCCGTGAATGCTGCCCAGGCACAGCTGTCCGCCAAGGGCATTCCTTACACCGTAACTTATCGGGAAACCGAGGACGCCGGTCTCGGCGTTGTCCTGGAAGTCGACCCGGTTGGCGGGACGGTTCTTAGTGAGGGCCAGGGCGTTGTTCTGCTGGTCGGGAAGCTCAAGGGGGCCATTGGGCCCATGGTGCCGACGGATCTCGTAAACAAGCCCGTGAATGCTGCCCAGGCACAGCTGTCCGCCAAGGGCATTCCTTACACCGTAACTTATCGGGAAACCGAGGACGCCGGTGTCGACGTTGTCGTGGAAGTAGATCCTGTTGGCGGGACAGTTATCAAAGGCGGCCAAAGCATTGTCCTGCTGGTTGGCAAGGCTAAAGAGGGTCTCCCGCCAACTCCACCTATGGCTGGGGCCCATCCCAAAAGCCCCTGAGAGTTGTTGCTCCTGCAGAGTTCCGGAGGTGGACATTGCCCACTTGACTGCCTTTATGGGCGTCTTTTCGGCGCCTGCCGGCTTTAGAAAGGAAGCCAAAAGGGATTATGGGACCCGGGGTGAGGAACAGCGTGGCGAAAAGAAATGAGTGTGGCCGGCGGAGGCTGTTACTACTGCCGTCGAAGTCTTGGCTGAGTGTAACCCTTACAGCCGTGGTCCTCTGCTGCGCCTCCTTGCCTGCAACCGCCGCTGTAGGAACCGACGAAACGCCAATTCCATCGAAATCGGTGAAGACTGAAGGGTCAGCCGGAATAGAAGGGAGCGCGCCCCAGGAACGCGTGCAAGATGCCGTGGTGGCTGATTCTGCCGGATTCCTTTATTTCGAACGCGTGGACGTGGAATCGATCGGGGCTGACGGTTCGCGGAGGATGCGGGTCGCATCGCGTGGTCTTGGTCGTCCCCCGGCAGGTTGGTTGCTTGCGCCACTGGAAGTTCTCAACCTGTCGTCTTCTTACGGTTCTCGAATAAATCCCCTTACTGGCGCGGCAGGGGAATTCCATTGGGGGCAGGATTTCGGTTCCGCGTGCGGCACCCGCGTTTATTCGGCCGACTCGGGCGTAGCCAGGGCAGTCGGTTGGCACCCTTGGGGCGGTGGCAACCGCGTGGAGATTGACCATGGCAACGGGATTATCTCAACCTACAACCACCTGGAATCCACTGCGGTGGAGCAAGGCGAATCCGTAAAAGTTGGTGAGGTCATCGCGCATGTGGGCACCACCGGATCTTCTACAGGATGCCACCTACATTTCGAAACCCTGGTTAAGGGCATTCATACAGATCCATCAAACTGGGAACTTCTACCAATTTCCCAGCTGGACCAGCTGGAAGATCTGCCCAGGAATAGGTTTGATCCGGGCATAGGCAGCAAGACGGAAAGGCCAATAGTATGGGCAATTCCGGCCAATAGGCCCGTCAACCGCCATATTACTGGAGGCGAATTAGAAGCGCCGGCACCCGAGCCGCGCGTGCCCGATCCTGAACCACGTCCGTGTCCGTCGGGTTTTGAGCCGGGTCCTGGGCCGGAGGCGTGTGTGCCGGTGAGTCCTGAACCACGTCCGTGTCCGTCGGGTTTTGAGCCGGGTCCTGGGCCGGAGGCGTGTGTGCCGGTGAGTCCTGAACCACGTCCGTGTCCGTCGGGTTTTGAGCCGGGTCCTGGGCCGGAGGCGTGTGTGCCGGTGAGTCCTGAACCACGTCCGTGTCCGCCGGGTCCTGCACCCGGTCCTGTGGATCCGGCTCCTGTGGATCCTGCAACCGTCCCGGAGCTCCCATGTGTAGCGGCGGAACCCACTCCGATTTCGTAACCGGTACCGTGGAACGGCCAGATCGAGTCCAGGCTCAGGGCGGCCGCCATGCTTAGGCGGTTCCCTCTGCCCGACTCTTCGGTCATTTGGCGACACAAGTAGGATCCCTGGACGTGTAACGACGGACGGTAAGTAACGGCTTCGCCACCGGCCCACCCGCACAGGAGGAGACAGGCTGTTTATTTCATCCGCCAATAATGACGGTCGGGCATCCCGGACCTGGCGCAATAGGGGTCCCGTGAAGCGAGAGGTCACCAACCCGGGCTGCAGGAAAGCCTCCGATCAGCACCGTGAGGCTGCCGGAGGCGATTCCATTCGGCGCAGGCGAAACGCAGAGGATTCCGCCGGGAGCTGAGTTGGCTACGGCGGCTGGCATGCCACCAATGAGCACTGTCACGGTGGCTGCGGCAGGTGTGACCGGTCCGCCCCCATGCGGCTTTGGCCCGTCGAAGAGGGGACACAGGGATGTGTCTCCTACCCTCAGGGCAGGACCTGTAGGCACGGTGCGCCTCCTATTGTTGGGCTGACGACGGGTTTGGAATCGTTATTGTCCCGCTAAGAAAAGCCGCCGACTTGCATTGGGATGGTGGTGCGGCCTGATCGGGAGGCGACCCCACGCGGTTGCAGGACATTGTTAGGTTAAGGCTCTGTCCTGCCGTGACCCTGACCGGAGTGAGGAAGTGGTAGTCCATGTCCCGGAAGTTTTCCAATGCCATGTCCAGGAGCGGGACCCCGTCGAGTTCGAGGCGCAATCGTCCGAAGTCGCCCTGCGGGTTGTTAAGTACAAGGTCGGTCAGCTTTAGGACGCCGGTCGGATTATCGAAAGAGAAAGGTGCGGAACCGGACGCGCCGGCTGCTGCCTCAACTTCGAGGCGCTTGGCGATAGAGCTGACAATTTCCGGCTGAGGCGGATTTCCGGCCGCCTGCGATGCTTTTTCTGCGGACGTTGCTGCACTCGTCGCTGCCTCCCCGGCCGACTCGGCTGCTACCCCCGCGTTCGCAGCTCCTGCCGAGGCCTCCGATGCCTTGGTTGCCGCCTCGGAAGCGCTCTGGCCAGCCTGGTTGACGGAATCCTGGACAGCCGCTTTGGCAGTCGCTTCGACCGCAGGCTTGAACAACAGTTGCCAGGCGGCGAAAAGGCCAACAGTCAACGCCAACAATGCAATGGCAGCTTTGGTGATCCATGCCGGCAGAATCGGCTCCTGGAGGTACGTCCCATCAAGCACCACCGGCGGCCCATCGGTCGGTGTGGCCGTTATGGCGAAAGGATGCGTGGCGGACATGCCGCGCCAGATCTTTCGGACAGGACGGATGCGAACGTGGGCGAACTGAACGGTTCCCGGCTCAACAGTCAGCGCCTCTTCGGGCAGTCCCATGTCGAGCATTTCTCCCGGATCGGTACCGGTGAGCGTGACGGCAATGGGAATGTTGCCCCTGTTGTCCACGGCTAAGCGGTGAAGGGCACCGAAGCGACCCCGCGATGTCCGCGGCATCAGTTCAGCTGTCGTTTCATAGAAGGGGAGGAGGCTCAGCACCCCTTCGGGCACAACCGCCTCTTCCGGATGTTCGGTGGGGAGGACCTGGACGCCATAGAGAAATTCGCCTGCTTGGACGGCAGCAGAACGGGGAGGCCTGAACTCCACGGAGGCTGTCGCATCCTGGCCCGGGTACAAGGACACCAGCCCGGGAACAACCTCAGACCACGGGCCGCTGGGTCCCACAACCTCAAGTTTGTACTCCTCGACGATTTCGCCATCATTGCGAATGTGCAGCGGCACAGACGCTTGGGCGCCGGCCTCCAGGGTCAGGGGGCGCGAATCCAGCGTTGCAGTGGTGCTCATGGCCTCTCCTTGCAAACAGAGCAGCGTCCGAGGGACGCACCGCGCTCGTCGGTATTTTCGAGGCTAGGGCTCCCGTGACAACCGGCATCACACCGGACAGGCGGTCTTACGGGCACAGGGGTTGCCCGTTGAGCCTGTGTTGATTGCACGAAGAGGACTCGCCTCTACATTGGTGGCACAGGGCAATCTGGGCAGACACTGCAGGCTAGCCCACCGCAGCCGTCGGCCCTGTACGTTGAGGGAGGAACCATGGAACCAATAACGGTCCGCGTCCACGCACGCGACCCAATTTCGGAAGCTGGCGTCGCCAGCGAGCTGCGTGCACGCCCCGAGGTGCGGGTGGTGAAGACAAATGACTCTGAACAGGTGCGGGTGGTCGTTATTGTTACCGATTCCGTGGACGACGACGCCCTGACGCTTCTCCGCATTGTCCAGCGGACAGGCGTGTCCCGCGCCGTCCTGGTTGCAGGCCATCTCGACGACGGCGATCTCGTCAAAGCGGTTGAAACGGGCGTTGTTGGGCTGGTGCGGCGCAGCGAAGCCACACCGGACCGGCTGGTTTCCGTTATAGCGGCGGCCGCTTCAGGCGAAGGGAGTGTGCCACCAGATCTGTTGGGACGCCTCCTGGACCAGGTGGGCAAACTGCAGCGGCACGTCCTTGGCCCGCGGGGCATCATGTTTACAGGGCTAGCCCCCCGCGAGGTGGAGGTTCTCCGCCTTCTTGCCGATGGTCTGGATACGTCCGAAATAGCACGGAAACTCGCGTATTCAGAGCGGACTGTAAAAAATGTTGTCCACGATGTCACTACGCGTCTGCAGCTCCGCAACCGGTCCCACGCCGTGGCGTACGCCTTGCGGGAGGGCCTGATCTGATCGGCTGCCTTTTGGGGCAGAATCTGGTTCCCAAACGTGTGTCCGGGGCACCGAGCCGGACCGCGGCGCGGGCCAGCACTGTGGTTCCTAGGGTTGTAGGGGTGTGCCGTCAGGTTCGCCGCTACCGTGAAATCGGTTCGACAGCGCAGGAGAGAGGCCAGTGCAACAGCGAAGGTGGGCAGGAGCGTCGCTCATGGTGTGGGCGATCGCTCTTGCCGGACTGGCGGTACCCTCCGCAGAAATAGCGGACCCGGCCATGCTGTTGTCAACGGTAGTCAACGTCCCCGAGCCGGCAGCACCAAAGGTGGCGTTCACAGACGGACGGGCCGATATCTACAAGGTCGCTATTTCCGGTGGTTCCGAGCGTCGCGGTGCTCCCGAGCCGGAACTTTGGGAGGACGATCCCACCGCAGTCAAGGCGGAGCTATCAGCAGGTTATGGGACGCCGAGCTTGGCGTATGTCAGCAGCAAAGACAGCCAGCAAGGGGACGTATATGCCGTTCGAAGTGATGCTGACGGCGCGCGCCACCAGCGCATCACCTGCGACAACAACTCAGCGGAGTTTCATCCGGTCATTTCGCCCGACGGCGCCATGCTGGCGTACGCTTCGGAGGCGGCCGGAAACCTGGACATTTGGGTTGTCCGGCTGGGGGAGAACCCGGACGACTGCCCGCCGTCCCGGCAGCTGACGCTGTCAACAGCCACAGATACCTGGCCCACTTGGTCGCCGGACTCTTCGGCAGTAATTTTCAGCAGTACCCGCGAGGATCCACTCGGTGACCTCTTCCAGCTCTCTGTTCCAGACCTGAATGAAACTTTTGACGCAACGTCAGAGGCCGGCCTCATCCAGCTCACGGCCGGTCCCGATGCGGATACGCAGCCGGCTGCTTACCGGCCCACTGGTCGGATTGAAAGCTCCGGATCAACCTGGGTCATCTTCACCACTACTCTGTTCGAACAGTCCGGGAGCCTGGCGATCCTTGAGCTCCCCTCCGCCGGCGCCAAGAATCCACAAGTCTTGCCCGTTTGGCCAGCAGCATCCGAGCCTGGTCCCCGGTTGGCCCCGGGATATGGCAGCTCGGAGGTGGCCTGGTCCCCAGATGGCCACTGGATTGCCTTTACTTCAATTCGTAGTGATCCCGGTGGCGACGTACTGATAGCTGCTTTGAATTTCAGCAACGGTGCCCCCGAAATTGACCCGGCGCGGGTCGTGGAAGCTGCCGTGGATCCTGGAACAGCCGAGTCCCATGCAGCCTGGCTTGTAGATGGAGGCTCTACATCCATTGGCTTCACGTCCCGGACCGCAGATGCGAATATTTCTGATGCCAATGCGTCCGACGGCGGGGCGCAGCGCGTCATTGCTGCTGCCGCCCTGGACGACGCCGGCCCCGCCTACTCGCCTGACGGAACGTCGATCTCGTGGAGTCAAGAAGTCGGCCAGGTAGATGGGGCCATCCCTCGTGTGCTGTACCGCGGTCAGGCTGACGGGCAGGATGCGGGCATGCTCAATTATGAGCGGGGCGACAAGGACGTTGACGTTGACCCGGTCTGGTCGCCGGATGGCCGGCGGATTGCTTTCACCCGCTATGAATGGAGGGGGAGCGACTACGGCGACCCGGCCACCTGGATTGTTGACCTGGAGGCGGAACGGGAGAAAGGCGCCCGCGCGCCCAGCCGACGAGTTGGTGGGGTACCGCCTGAAGGTGTCCGCTACGGCGAGGAGAACCCGGCCTGGTCACCGGACGGGTTGTTCCTCGCGGTCGACAGGCGCTACGCACCGGATCTACAGGTTGAGTTAGAGGGCTCGGGGCCTGTCCGAGTCGGGCAGGAGCTGAGCCTTCAGGCAAGCATCACAAATATAGGGAGAGTGGCTACTGAACCGACGGAAATCAGGCTCGCAGTCCCCGCAGGGGTGACGGCCGTGTCCGTTCCTGAAGGATGCTCCCGGGGAGAAGCCGAGATCACGTGTTGGGTATCGAACCTGCCCCCGCGTGGGAATTCGGTGCACCAATGGACGCTGCGCGGGGACAAGCCCGGCGAGTGGGACGTCAGTGAGCAGGTATTCCTGCCGGGCGACTCCAACCCGGCAAACGACACAGCCAGGGTGAAGCTGCTTGTTGCCGGAAATTCCGATCTGGAGGTTGCGGTCGAGGCTACACCGGAGGTGTTCTTCGACGATTCGACTCGGGTGGATGAAGTGATTGCCAGTGCCACGGTCACAAACGTGGGTGAACTTCAAGCTGGCCCCAGCGCCCTGACCTTTACAACAGAAGGAAATCTGGCTCTTCCTTCTGGATGCTCCCGGGAAGTTTCCTGCATTGGCAAGTGTGTCGCTACGGAGGAAGACGAAGCTGTCACGTGCCCCATCGAAGCGCTCGCGCCGGGGGCTAGTGCTACTCGCAAGATCATTCTTGACGGGGCTGCCACCGGAAAGGACACCGTCACAGCCAGAGTTTCAAAGGACAACGCCGAGATATCCACCGACAACAACATGGCGGTTACTGTGGTGCCCATCCCATCCCCGCCCTCGACGACTTCACCTTCGCCCCAACCTCAGATCGAACTCCGGCTTCTGTCCTCGGTCAACCCTGCTCCAAGCGTTGCGAAAGCGGGGATGCAACCGTCCCGATCGTTGCTCGAGCTTAAGCCACCGACTAAACCCATCACGTCTCCGCCGGAGGTGTGGGTGCTGAACGCCACCACAGACGAGGAAACTCCGCTGGCAGCCCCTGGCCGATGCATAGGGGAGTGCACGGTCTCCGGTACGCATCCGGCCTGGTCACCCGACGGCGCACGGATCGTGGTCACGGACCGCGGCATGCTTGCGGCGGTGACGCTAAAGGACGACGACGGGGCCAACGGTCCGGACGTCCCGCACGCCGCCGCGTCCATCGCCGCAGTCACTGGCTTCGCCGCAGCAGGCGCGCCCACTGCCAGCCGTGGCGAGATCCGTTCCGCGGAGGATCCCGCTTGGGCCCTGGACGGGACGGAGATTTACTTCACCGGCCAGCCCGCCGGGCAGCCGGACCATCCGGGCATCTATGCCGTCAGGCCTGATGGCAGCAACGTCCGGCCCGTCGTCCAGAGCCGCCGCGCCGAAACCCAGCCGGCCCTTCAACCGTGGGCAGACCTCGCCATCAAGCTGGCCGGCGCTCCGGCCACCGTAGCGCACGGGAACACGGCCACGCTTAAGGCCTCCGTAGTCAACAACGGACCGTCCTCGGCGGCGTCGGCGAAGGTCCTTATTGAGGTGCCCGAAGGCATGACCGCCCTGAAGGCAACCGGCGACGGGTGCGAAGTGTCCGCCAGGTCTGTCCAGTGCAACATTGACGGACGGCTAAACAAGGGCATAGCTATGGATATCGATGTCGAGGTAAGGAGCGACGCCGCAGGCGAACACGTCTCAACTGCGACTATCACCGCCGGAACCCCCGACCCAAGCCCGGCTGACAACCAGGCCACCACCACCACGCGAACGCCGGGAGGGGACTCCTCGGCGGACATCGGTGTGGAGCTCACCCTTCAACAAAGCGAGGGCTGGACGGGTGGCCAGCCGGCAACCGCCACAGCAAAAGTCACGAACAACGGCCCGGGCACAGCATCGGGCATCAGCATCAAGGCCGCCGCTACGGGTCCGCTGACCTTTGAAGCGGCCGACGGGTGCGGTGATGCTGGGTGTCCAGTGGAAAACCTGGATTCCGGAACCAGCCGGGAGGTGGAATTGAAGTTCAGCCTGCCGGAAAGTGATCCGAACGGGGGAGTCTCGGCCCAGTCCGCGGAGATCAGCGTTGAAGCCAGCACATCGAGTACGGATCCAAAGCTCGAGAACAACAAAGACAGCGAAGGGTTCACTGTCCGCCAACCCGGCGTCTCCGTCTATCCCGCGGTGGCCAAACCGGGCGACGTGGTCACCATCGTGGTGGAGGGCCTGCCACCGGGCGCTCCAGTGATATTTGCCTGGTCGAAGGGTATTCCCCCGGACTCGACAGCCATCAAACACGACGGCACCGACCTGCGAAGGGGAGTGCTGCTGGTTCGCCGGGACCAGTTGGGAACGCGGGACATCATTGTCACCAGCGCGGACAAGGAGAAACTCTTCGGAGAACTCCGTGCACCGGTGCTCGTTGTCGCCCGTCCGATGACGCCGTCGCCGGATCTGATTGGGCGGGGATGAGGGGGTAAACGTGATCGCTCAAATTGACGACGCCCTGCGGTCGCTGGTCCGTTCTGAAGCGCTGGAGGGTTCGGAGGTGGATGTGGTGTTCGACGCGCCCACAAAGGATTGGGCCAGCCGCCGGAACGCCCCGACCGTGAACATCTATCTCTACGACATCAGGGAAGATCTCCGACGGCGGGAACGCGGCCTGTCAGAAGAACGTGGAGCTGACGGGTACGTCCGGACGCGCAGGCCGGCTCCCCGCCACTTCAAGCTCTCCTACCTCGTCACCGCGTGGACCCAGCGGCCCGAGGACGAGCACCGCCTGTTGGACCAGCTGCTGCGCTGTTTCCTTAAGCATGAGGCGCTCCCTGACGAACTGGTGGTCGGTCCGCTCGCCGAGACAGGACTCGTGGTCCCCATGACGGTGGGGCTGCCCCCGCCGGAGGACCGCGCGTTTGCGGACGTATGGTCCGCCCTGGGTGGTGAGCTCAAGCCGTCACTGGACATTGTGGTCATCGCCCCCATTGCTACGGGCATCGTCTACGAGGCGGCACTGCCTGCGTCCAAGGGCACGCACGTGGACATGTCCGACCTGGTCGGCGGCGGGACCGATACCGGACGCCACCAGCACGTTCCGCCGCCGGCCTCCGTGCGCGGACCCGGCCGCCGCCACCCGAGGTGACCGCCATGGTGCGGGCCCGATGACCAGGGATCCCAGTCTCGCCCATCTGCTGGGCCGCGTGGGGGTGGTGGAGGAGCGGATTCGCCTCCTCGTGGCAACACGCCGTGCCGATGACCCGCAACCCGATGACCCCTTCCGTGGGCTCTACCTGAGCGATGACGCCGTCGACCGTCTTCTCGGTAGGGAACCTGCAGACCGGGCGGAGGAAGGGTCGGAGTCGGATTCGGATAGCTCACTGCGGCTCGTGGAATGTGAGGCCCGTGCGGATGATGCCCAGGCCAGCGGACAGCGGTTGCGGCTGCGGGAACTTGCGGCCACCTTTGGCCTCGAACCCCTCGACGTCGATCTGCTGCTGGTGGCGCTCGCGGCCGATCTTGACCCGCGCTTCGAGCAGCTTTTCGGGTACCTGAATGACGACGTCACCCGGCGCCGCCCTTCGGTCGCCGTCGCGCTGGCACTGTGCGGCACCCCCCTGTCTGCCGCGGACGGGCGTGCGCGGGTGCTGTCCGGTCCGCTGATCACCGGCGGTCTGCTCGTCGTCGAGGACCCGGACCGCCCGTTGCCGGGGAGGGCGCTCCGGGTGCCGGACCGCGTCGTCGGGCATCTTCTGGGCGGTGACACGCCCGAGCTGGCGCTTCAGGCTGTGCTGGCCGATCCGCCGGACGTCGACTGGGGTGATGCGGTGCCGCTGGAACGCGCGCTCCGGGCCGGTGTCCGGCTGGCCTACCTGCGGGAGCCGGCCACGGGTTCCGGCCGTGTCCTGGCTGCGGGCGCCTTGAGGGCCGCGGGCTACGGAACCGTCCTGCTGGACCTGGCCCGGCTGGCCGCCGAGCGTGAGCTGCTTCAGCTCATTGACGCTGCCGTTCGGGAAACCCGTCTGCGCGGAGCAGGGCTCGTGGCTGGGCCGCTGGGTGCGGTGGCGGACCGGCCGGCCGTGCTCGAATCGCTGTATGCCGAGCCGATGCCCGTATTGCTCATAGGGGACGGCGCCTGGGATCCGGCATGGACCTCCAGACCGCCTCTCCTGGTGGATGTCCCTGCCAGCACAACCGCCGAACGTTTAAAGCTGTGGCGCGCCGCGCTCGGGGCCCTCAATGGGCTCGACTTGGGGGCAGCCACGTCGGCGTTCCGGCTGCGTCCCGAGCAGGTGGCGCGGGCCGCAGGATCGGCTCGGGTGCAGGCGACGTTGACCCCCGACGGCCGCCTCACCGCTGCGCACCTTGGTGCGGGGGCCAGGGGGGAGAACGGTTCATCCTTGGACCGGCTGGCCCGGCGGGTGGAGCCGGTGGTGGGCTGGGACGACCTGGTTCTCCCGGACGCCGTCCTCCTGGCGCTGAAGGAAGTGGCACTGCGGGCCAAGCACCGCGAACAGGTCCTCGGCGACTGGGCGATGCGGCCCGGCGCCGGCCGGGGACACGGCGTGGCCGCGCTGTTCGCCGGGGATTCCGGGACCGGCAAGACCATGTCCGCAGAGGTCGTGGCCAGGGCGCTGGGACTGGACCTGTACGTGGTGGACCTGGCCACCGTCGTCGACAAATACGTGGGTGAGACCGAGAAGAACCTGGAACGGATCTTCACGGCTGCTGCGGGGGTCAACGGCGTGCTGCTCTTCGACGAGGCGGACGCCGTGTTCGGGCGCCGCTCCGAAGTCAAGGACGCCCACGACCGCTACGCCAACATTGAAAGCGCCTACCTCCTCCAGCGGATGGAAACGTTCGACGGCCTGGCCATCCTTGCCACGAACCTGCGCGCCAACATTGACGAAGCATTCACCCGCCGGCTGGACGTCGTCGTGGATTTCCCGCTGCCGGACGCCGCGCACCGCCGCATCCTGTGGGACCGCTGCCTGGGGCGGACGCTTGCCCGGGCGGCAGACATCGACCTCGCCTTCCTGGGCCAGGCCTTCGAACTGGCCGGCGGGGCGATCCGCTCCGCTGCCGTGACGGCCGCCTACCTGGCAGCGGACGACGGCGGTACGGTCACGATGACCCATCTGGTCACCGCCGTGCAGCGCGAGTACCGCAAGCTGGGACGGCTGACGCTGGAGAGTGAGTTCGGCCCATACTGGGGAATGCTGACGACGCAGCGAAGGTCCGCAGGGTAGGCCTGAGATTGCCCCTTGGGGCACGGCCGGGTGCCCGTTTGGACGTTGTGGCGGAGCTTGTGGGCGGGGAATGCCGGGCGCATCGTCGGTGTAGGTCTGATGAAAGGTGTCCATCATGCGCAGCCATGACCACGACCAGTCCGATGTCGACGGCCTGCTCACCAAGCCCGCCCGAAAGGAAGCAGCGGATTCAGCGATCCTGTTCCGGGCCGCGGCGTCCGGCAGGGCGGATGTTGTTGGGTCGCACGGGATGCTGGCGCTGCAGCGCGCCGTCGGAAACAACGGCGTCCGCGGCCTGGCTGAGGAAGAGCGGTCACCGGTTCTGGATGTTGTCTCGTCCGGAGGGGGCCAGCCGCTGGAGGAACCGGTTCGGGCCGATATGGAAGGCCGGTTGGGCCACAGCTTCTCGGACGTCCGTGTCCATACGGGCGAGGCTGCGCACAATTCTGCTGCATCCGTAAATGCCCATGCCTACACGGTGGGATCCAATATCGTTTTCCAGCGCGACAAATACGATCCCGGTTCCGATGCCGGCAGGACGATGATTGCCCACGAACTGACGCACGTGGTGCAGCAGCGGAGCGGGCCCGTGGACGGAACCGCCACGGGCACCGGGGTGCGGGTCAGCGACCCGTCCGACCGCTTTGAACGCGAGGCTGCCGCCACCGCCGAGAGGGCTGTGTCTGCACCGGCGTCCCCGGCGACTGCGCAGCGTACGACGGGTGCCGCCGTCGTGCAGCGCGATGCAGACGAGGAGACCGCGCAGGGGACGTTCATGGACAGCGCGCCCGTGCAGCGCGAGGAAGAGGAAGAGGAAACAGCCCAGGGCTCCTTCACGGATGCAGGGTCCGTCCAGCGCGAAGAGGCCGAAGAGGAAGAGCCGGCGGGCTGACCCCGGCCGGTGCGGCTCATGGCGACGACATTCCAGGGCGGTCCCGGAAAGGCCCCGGCACAACGGGCAGGGCCTGCAGCTGCGCGTGTTGTGCCTGCTGTTTCGCGGCAGACCACTGGAGCAGCGAGGATCGAGGTCGCCAACGCGCTCACTGACGGCAGGCGCCGGGCAGGGGCAGATCTTCGCGG
Source organism: Arthrobacter sp. AK04 (assembly GCF_021129155.1). Lineage (GTDB taxonomy): Bacteria > Actinomycetota > Actinomycetes > Actinomycetales > Micrococcaceae > Arthrobacter > Arthrobacter quantipunctorum. Next base: position 49,689 of record NZ_JAJOMC010000018.1, on the reverse strand, counting down.
CATGTTGGCGCTGCAGCGGCAGGCGGGTAATGCCGCTGTGGGCGCCCTGATGGCAGCGAAGCTGAAGAGTCCGGGTGAGCAGGCAGCCAGTGAGATCGACGCAGCCCTGAAAGAAGTTCGCAAGGATGAGCCTGCGATCAGTACCGTGGAGAAGGGGCTGAAGGCTGCCCACGCTGCAGGGGTGCCAGTCGAGCTAGAAGGACCCAAGCCGCCGGCTGCAGCGCTTGCGGTAACGAAGACGGGTTTTGGCCCGGGGTCGGTGCCGGCGAAAAAGCCTGTACAGCCGCCCAAGCACGTGCCTGCCGTCAGTCCTCTGGGGAAAGCCGGTGCTGCGAAGATGCAGGGCCAGGCCAAAGGATCGGCAGCAGGCAAACCCGCCGCTGCCGGCGTAGGCGGGGGAGCGGCCGCCCCAGCCATGCCTGCGCCCCTCGCCCTGCCCGCCGACAAGCTCCTGCAACCTCCTGTTGCGCCGGTTCCGGTCCGGCCTGAGGATGATCCTGGCTTCGCGCAGGTTGCCGGCGCTATCAAAGGCGTTGCACAGTCCCGCAAGGCCCACCCTCCGGCTGCCGCCAAAGCCCAGGAAGCCCAGAGTGCCGCACTTCCTCCTACGGACGATGTTGCAGGCCAGGCCAAGGCCGCCAAAGTCGACACCATGGACGCCCAGCAGCCCGGCACCTTCGACAAACAGGCATTCATTGCCGCGGTCAAGACGGCCATCGAGTCGAAGTCGCCGAAGACCCTTGAGGAAGCGGACGAGTACAAGAAGTCCGGTAAGGCCGGCCAGGCCAAAGGTGAGGTCAAGGGCCTCGTCTCGCAGGGCAAGGAGGGGCAGGCCAAGGACATCGAGGCCGCCACGGACGCCCCGCCTGACCAGTCGAAGGCGGTTCCGAAGCCCGTCACCCCAATGGCCCAGGAGCAGCCGGGACAGGCTCCGGCCGTCACCGCCGTCGGGGCCGCGCCGAAACCAGCGCCGGCCGACCAAGTCAATCTTGCCGCCGGCCCGCAGCAGGCCAACCAGGAAATGGCCGACGCCGACGTCAGTGAACAGCAGTTGGCCCAGTCCAACGAGCCCGAATTCCAGCAGGGCCTCAAGGACAAGCAGGCCGCTGCCGAGCATGCCCAGACCGCGCCCGTGGAATACCGGCAACAGGAACAGCAGGTCCTTCAGCAAGGCAAAGCGGAAGCCAGCGCCGTCACGGCCGGCGGCGTCTCGGGCATGCAGAACGCCAAGGCTTCGGCGCTGGCCAAACTGGCCGCGGACAAGGGTAAGACCAAATCCAAGGACGAGACCCGCCGCGCCGAAGTGACGGCCAAGGTCCAGGCCATCTTCGCCGCCACCGAGGCAGACGTGAAGAAAACCCTCGACGGGATCGACCCGGAGGTGGACAAGGAATTCGAGACGGGCGAAGCCGGGGCACGCGCGGCTTTTGAAGCCTACGTGGAAGCCAAGATGTCGGCGTACAAGAAGGACCGGTACGGCGGGTGGCTGGGCGGGTACCGCTGGCTCCGGGACAAAATCGCAGGCATGCCCGCGAAGGTCAACGAATTCTATGAAGCCGGCCGCGAGTTGTATCTCTCGAAGATGAACGGCGTCATTTCCCGGGTTGCGGACATCGTCGGGAAGGCCCTGACCGGGGCCAAACAGCGGATCGCCAAGGGCCGCGCCGAGATCTCAACCTACGTTGCGGGCCTACCGGCCGACCTGCAGAAGGTGGGCGCCGATGCTACCAAGGAAATCGGGGACAAATTCGAGGCGCTTGAGGGCGAGGTCAACGCCAAGCAGGAATCGGTTGTCGATGCCCTGGCGACCAAGTACGTTGAAGCGGGCAAGGGGCTCAACGACCGGATCGAAGCGCTGCAGGCGGAGAACAAGGGCCTGGTGGACAAGGCGATCGGTGCGCTCAAGGCGATCATCAACACCATCCGCGAGCTTGCCGGGATGCTGAAGAATGTCCTCTCCCGGGCAGCGGGTGTGGTTGGGGACATCATCAAGAACCCCGTGGCGTTCCTGGGCAACCTGATTGAGGGCGTGAAGGGCGGCATCCTCAAGTTCAAGGACAATATTCTGGGCCACCTCAAGAAGGGCCTGATGGGCTGGTTGTTCGGCGCCCTGGCCGAGGGCGGAGTCGAACTCCCGGAAACCTTCGACCTTAAGGGCATCATCAAGCTGCTCGCCTCGATTTTTGGTTTGACGTGGGCCAACATCCGCAACCGGCTGGTCAAGCAGATCGGCGAGCCTGCGATGGCCGCGGTGGAGAAGGGCGTGGAGATCTTCCAGATCATCCGCGGCCAGGGCGTCGCGGGCCTGTGGCAGATGCTCATGGACAAGCTCGGCAACATCAAGGACATGATCCTCGAGCAGGTGAAGGACTTCGTCATCACGAAGATCATCACCGCAGGCATCACGTGGCTCATCGGCCTGCTCAATCCCGCCGCGGCGTTCATCAAGGCCTGCAAGCTGATCTACGACGTGGTCATGTTCTTCGTAAACAACGCAGAACGGATTATGAAGTTCGTCAACACCATCATCGACTCAGTGGCTGACATCGTCCGCGGCAACGTCAGCGCCGTCGTGAACAAGATCGAGGACGTCCTGGGCCAGATGGTCCCCATTCTCATCGGGTTCCTGGCCAGCGTGATCGGCATCGGCGGCATCGGCCAGAAGATCCGCCAGATCATCGAGACGCTGCAGAAGCCGGTGAAACAGGCCCTCGACTTCGTGATCAAGACCGGCCTCAAGCTCGCCGGCCCGATCATCCGGGGGATCAAGGGCTTCGCCGGGAAGGTGAAGGCCGGCGCGAAGAAGCTTGGCCAAAAAGCACTGGCAAAGATCCGGGGCGGCGATGACTCCCCCGAAGGGAAGAAAAATCGGCTCGGCCTGGCTCTGGCAGCCGGGGTCAAGGTCGCGAACCGATACGCGGGCAAGAAAATTGCCCACTCCCTACTCCGCCCGGTGCTCGGCGCCGTGCGCATTCGATACGGATTGGCTGCCCTGGAACCGGTTAGACAAGACACTCGATGGGCGGTGCATGGCGTTATCAGCAGAATCACGAATCCAGCACCGACCAGCGCGTTGACGCCAGAGTCACAAAAGGAGACAACGGACGCCGAAACGAAGATCGACCCGGCAAAAGTTAAGGTCGCGCGTCGGGGGGCCAACGCGGCGCAGAGCGAATGCGCGAAAGCATACGCGCTGCTCCGGTCGACAATGGTTGAGGCACCGGCCTCAGCGCGTGATGCCATTCGTAACGCAACCTTTGCATGCTCACCCGGGGGCACACCCCGTATGCAGGGCGGAGGAACCATCAAGGATGCCGTAGCGGACGTGGATGCTGCCTTTCGTCATCGAGCGGCAGATGAACAAGTAGCCCGTGTAAAGGCCGAATCGCAAAAGGAAAGTTGGCTCCATGACAAGACGGTGACCGCTGAAGACGTTAAAGACATGTACTCATCAGCTGACGCGCTTTCACGAATGCGTGAACGCATGCGTCAACGCAATGTTTTTGTTCCGCTAGGGTCAATCCGCGATCGAGGAAAATTCGAACAGGGGACCATTGAAGAACGCAAGCTCAACAAGGCCACGGGCAATTTGGAGCCCACCGGAGTATCAAAGCCAGGAAAAATCCGTGTTGGAACTGAATGGGGTTCAGCGGACTCCGTACACGCAGAAAAGCTTGAGCATGGTCGCGGCGAAAGCGTCATTGGTGTGAGTCGTCCGATGTGCGACTCTTGTCAGCGGTATTTTGCTGCGGCCGCGAAGTCCCTAGGACCCGATCAATTTATTGTTGTGGACGACGGATCGAAGCCTAGAATATTTCTCCCAGGGGGGAAAGTCGCCTCCCCGTTCGACTTCTAAGCTTGGGGCTGGCCCGCTGATAGTCTACTGCCCCTTCGTGCACCCCATCCTTCCCGTCAGCGCATCCGCTTAGCCGTACCGCCGAACCACTCCCCGCTGGAACCTTGAAGCACGTTTCGGTTCATCGAGGAGACAAAAATGCCAAGCTATCTTTCGCCAGGTGTATACGTCCATGAGGTCGAAGCGGGCACCCGTCCGATCGAGGGCGTGGGCACTGCGGTGGCTGCCTTCGTCGGGCTCGCCGCCAAAGGCCCCGACAACGAGCCCACCCTGGTGTCCAACTGGACCCAGTTCTCGGAGACGTTCGGGGACTTCATCCCGGGCTCCTACCTGGCCCACGCCGTCTACGGCTACTTCCTGAACGGCGGCGGAAACTGCTACGTCGTCCGGATCGGCGCCGACGGCCGGCGTGAGGTAAAACCGAAGCAGCAGCCCAAGGCCGTGACCGCAGCCCCGATGGCAGAGCTCGGCGGGTACCGGCTGACGGCCAAGTCCAACGCGGCCAACCCCAAGCCTGTGACTGTGGAAATCGCCGATCCCGGCGGGGAAAATCCCCCCGAAGACCAGTTCAAGATCGTCGTCACGGCGGAGGGAAAACCCCCGGAGATCTGGGACAACGTCACCACCAAGCGGGGACCGAACAACGCCGCCACCAAGGTCAGCACCGAGTCCAAGATCGTAACCCTCGAAGAAGTGGCAACGGGCGGTGCCCTGGTGAAGCCGGACAAGGGAACCGTCCAGCTGGTGGCCCCTGAGCCGGAGCCCGAACCTCCCAGCACCGAAGAACTGAACGTGGACGACTACGTCGGCGACGCCGCCGACAGGACGGGCTTCAGCGGCCTGGAGGCTGTGGATGAGGTCACGATGGTGGCCGTCCCCGACCTGATGGCCGCTTACGAACAGGGCTCCATCGACGGCGAAACCGTCAAGGCCGTCCAGCTCGCCGCCATAGCCCACTGTGAACTCATGGGCGACCGCATCGCCATCATCGATCCGCCACCAAGCCTGAACGCCCAACAGATCAAGAACTGGCGCATGGACGGCGGCGGCTACGACTCCAAATTCGCCGCCCTGTACTGGCCATGGATCAAGACCTTTGACCCCTCCACCGGAACCAGCAGGTTCATCCCGCCGTCCGGCCACATGGCAGGCGTCTGGGCCCGCAACGACGACACCCGCGGCGTCCACAAGGCCCCAGCCAACGAGGTTATCCGCGGCGTCACCAGCCTGCAGACCCAGATCACCAAGACCGAGCAGGAACTGCTGAATCCAATCGGCGTCAACTGCATCCGCACCTTCCCGGGCCGCGGCATCCGCGTCTGGGGCGCCCGCACCCTGTCCAGTGATGCTGAATGGCGGTACCTGAACGTCCGGCGGCTCTTCAACTACCTTGAGGAGTCAATCCTCCAAGGCACCCAGTGGGCCGTCTTCGAGCCCAATGACCCAGCCCTGTGGGCCCGCATCCGGCGCACCATCAGCGCCTTCCTGACGAACGAATGGCGCAAGGGCGCTCTCTTTGGACTCACTCCCGAACAGGCCTTCTACGTCAAGTGCGACTCGGAGACCAACCCGGCCGAGGGAATCGACGCCGGTCAGGTGGTCTGCCAGATCGGCGTCGCCCCGGTGAAGCCTGCTGAATTCGTTGTTTTCCAGCTGTCCCAATTCTCCGGCGGCACCAGCCTCGTGAGCGAGTAACCCCAGTTCAAAAGGAGCAAGACCATGGCCCTCGGCGATTTTGACAACTCACCGGCCAACGCGTTCACGGTCACGATCGACGGCATCGAAGTGCCCAGGGTGATCGAGGTGAGCGGCCTCAAGACAGAGGTCGACAAGATTGAACTGAAGCAGCAGACCAAGGACGGAAAGTACGTGGTCCGCCAGCTCATCGGCCGTCCCAAGGCCGGGGAGCTCACCGTCACCAGGGGACTCACCGACAGCAAGACCGTCTCCGACTGGCTCAAGACCGTCATGGAAGGTGACGTCGCCGGTGCCCGCAAGACCGCCGCCGTCGCCCTGCTGGACTACAAAGGCGAGACGCTCAAAACGTACAACTTTGTGAACTGCTGGGTGAAAAGCGTTGAACTGAATTCCCTCAAAGCCGGCGCCACTGAACAGGCCACCGAGAAATTCGTCATCTGCTACGACGAATCGACCATCTCGTAATGCAGCGGACGCATGGCGCCGCCGTGTTCGCCGACCCGGACGTGAATGACGGGCAGCAGCCGGACCGGCGCACCGACAGGGGAGGGCCAGCGGAGCGCCAGGAACTCCGCACGGAGTTCAGCTTCGTCCTGCCCCGCGGCTACGTGGACCAGGACGGAACAGTCCACAAGGACGGTGTCATGCGCCTGGCAACAGCCCGCGACGAACTGCTTCCCCTCTACGACGCCCGCGTCCAGGAGAACTCCGCCTACACCACCGTGGTCCTCCTCGGCCGTGTCATCACGTCCCTAGGCACGCTGGCAGCGGTCACGTCAGCGGTGGTGGAGAACATGTTCGCTTCCGACGTCGCCTTCTTGCAGGACTTCTACCGCCGGATCAACGCGGAGGGCCACACCCGGATCGCCGTGACCTGCCCGGAATGCTCCCACCGGTTCACGGCGGACCTTGCCGGTGGGCGCCTGGGGGAATCATGACGTACGCCCCGGACCGGATATATGAGGAGGTGGCGTACGTGGCCTACCACTTTCACTGGCCGCTCAACGACATCCTCGATCTGGAACACGGCCAGCGTCTGCGCTACATCCAGGAAATCGCCGGGATCAACACCCGCCTCTCACAGGAGCGGTAGACCATGCGGTGGCCCTGGCAGCGCAAGCGGATCGAGCCCCCAACTGACGACGCCGGCCGGGGACTTCAGCAACAGGCGGCGGCACCGCCCCGCGTCCCGCCCGCCGGCTGGGCTTTCCTTCCGCCGCTGCAACGCACCACCACAAACATGCAGCTGGTCTCCGCGCCCGACCACTTCACAGGCGCCCTCGCCGCCTGGGGCGATCCGTCCTTCACCAGCCCCATGGCGCACCTCGTCAGCACAGCCGCACCCGCAGGAATTATCGACGTCGACGGCGGCGGTCCCGTCCGCGGGGATGGTGCGTACCCGCCGTCGTCCGTGGAAATGACGCTGCTGCCACCCCCGGCTCCCGGCAGCCGCCCCACCCCGTTCAAAGCCGGCAACGCAGGTTCGCTCCAGCGTTCAGCGTCCGACGGCGTCACGTCGGCAGGTGCCTCCAGTCCCGTTGGCCCTGGGCTCACCGCAGCTGTGGGCACCTTTCCCATCCTTCAGCTTGACGCTTCCCCACTGGAGCAAACCCAGGCCTCTTCCGAGTACACTGCCGCGCCGGAGCAAGCCCAAGCCCAGCCGGAGCAGGAATCGGACGATTCCGGAGCACTTCCGGCAACGGACGTGCCGGCAATGCCGGCTGCAGGGGACATTTCCAGTGCCGCCATCGCCCCGGGTGCCAGCCAGCCCATCCGCACGGTCGGCAGCACTTCCGATGGGAGCGCCACGTACGTGCCCCTGCCGCCCCCACCTGTGCAGCGGGCACAGCCAGGAACGCCGGACATTGCACCAGCCCTGCGGAAAGTACCGCCCTCAACGAAACTCGGCCTCGGCATGCCATTGGCCTATTCGGAACCAGCAGGTCAACCGGAGTCATTTGCCGCGGCCGCGTTAAGGCACGTCCCTCCGCCGGTCCAGCGTTCAGCTGCCCCGGAACCGTCAGTGCCGGCCCCGGCCACGCGACCAGTAGCAGGATTTGAGGAGTCCCACCCTGCAGATGGTGGCGGACCTGATGGACGCGATGGTGACCATGACCACGGGACCGGCGCCGCCGATACCTTCGTTACGCCCATCAGCGGCGACCCCGTAGGCGGAACGGTTCACCTGCCCCTTCTTGGCCCGCAGGCCGGCCCGGCGCCGTTGCCCGCCGTCCCGATACAAGCGACAGACGCCGGCTCGGGGGACGCTTCCAACGATCACGGTGACCAAGGAGCAGCCGGTCCGGGAGACGTCGAACCTTCGCCTGTTGTCCCTGATCGCACCTTGGACAACGCCGGGGACGACCGGCAGGACGGGCCAGCAGACGGCCAGGAAAACCATGAGCCGGCGATGCATCCGGAACCAACGGTTGCCCCGCTGCTCTCCGCTGGCGGACTGGACGGGTCGCTCGGCAGCCCGGGCCACAGCGTCCCTGACGATGCCCCGGCCACGCACGCGTTTGATGCGGGCGGTATATCCGGCATGCCCGTCGTCTCGCGCTTTGGACCTGCGGTCGGTTATATACCAGGTCCGGAGGGCGCGCCCGGTGAGCCTGCAGTCACTGATGCAGCAGCTGAGGAGTCGGCCGGTCCCGGGTCGGACGGGGCACCCGAACACCCCGTCGATCCGCTGGCAGTACCGCCGGACGCCGGCTGGCGGGGCGCGCCTCAAACCGACGACCGCGAGCCTGTGGCCGGTCAAGCAACAACTTCGGAAGCACCCGCTTCGAACGCCGTCCTCCCGCTCCAACGAGCCGTCGAGCCAGCCACTGGCCGCCCGCTCAGCAGCACTTCCGCCGCCCTAGGTGTCGCCACTCCAATGATCAACACCACTCCACAGAGCAACACCGCTCCGCAAAGACCCTTGGCGTTCCGGATGGCCCGGACCGCCACGGCCGACTCCACCCCGGACAGCGTGCAACGCCTCACAGAAATGCCGGCCGCACCGCAGCGGGCATCCCTTTCCCCAGGGTCCTTTACTGCTGCCGACCTGGGGCGCGCAGCACAAGGATCCACGTCCGCCTTTGCACCGGACGCACCGCCGAGCCTCCACGGATACCCCGGACCTGATGTTATGCCGGTGCCGCTATCGGGCCTTCCCGGAATCAACAGCCCTGAAGGCCCCGGCGGCCCGGCCTACGAGCCTGTTCCCCTGCAGCTGTCCGTTGCCGGCGCCGTTGCCTGGCCGGTGGAAGCGCCCCAGGTGACTGCCGCCGTCGGCCGCTCCATTCAGCGAACCCTTGCGCCAGAAGCCCCAGCCTCCGCTCCTGGCGGTGGGCCATGGTCCGCACCCGACTCTTGGCGGCCGGCGGAACTGATCCCCGCAGCGGCGGGCCCAACGACCCAAGTCGGGGGACGGGGACCGGTGAACTTGCAGCGCTCGGCTGCTTCGTCGTCGGCTCTTGCTCATCCTGTCCGGCCGGATCCTGATGGCTCTGCTTTTGGCGCAGGAACCGTACCCGGCGCAGCCTTTCCAGAAGCGACGAACGTCGCACCGACCTTGGACAACCCTTCGGGGCCCGCTGTACTGGCCCTCGCGCTGCAGCCCGTGTCCCGGACCGTCGGCGACGCCACCGCTCAAAGGGACGCAGCTGATCCGGCCGCGGGGTCGCGGACCGGTGTCCCCGCCCAAGGGGCCGGGAGCGTCGGAGGACCCTCCGCTGCGGCTTCACCGAGTTCATTTGATACCGAGACATCGGTGCAGGCCGACGCCGGGTCGCCTCCCGCCGGGGCAGGCCAGCCGGTTACAGGGGCGGCCGCCATCGGCCCTGCAGGAAAACAGGCAGCAGGCGCACCGGCGGCCACGCCTGAACAGTTGGAGGAACTGGCCAAGCGGCTTACCGGGCCGCTGATCCGCCGCATCAAGGCAGAAATGCTGCTGGACCGCGAGCGCCGCGGCCTGCGGACCGATGTGAACTGAGGAAACAATGCTCGAGGATGTGGATACCGCCGTCAGTGTCCGGTACACCTTGGCCCTGGACCACGCGGACCTGGGGACGTTCGCCACGTGCGAGGGCCTGGGATGTGAAGTGGTCATCGAATCCAGGGAGGAAGGCGGAAACAACGCCTTCATCTGGCAACTGCCCACCCGGCTTAAGTATCCAAACATCACCCTGACCAGGCCACTGGGAAAAGATACGGAAAAGATCGCCAAGTGGTTCGCCGGGATCGCAACCGGCTACACACGCTGTACCGGCATCATCGAAGTCATGACCTCAAACGGCAGAAAGATTGCTGGCTGGGAACTCTACGACGTGGTGCCCGTGCGGTGGAAGGGCCCGTCGCTGAACCCGGACCAGCCGAAAGTCATCATGGAGTCGCTGGAGATCGCCCACCATGGTTTTGTCTCGAAAATGGGCGGGTAGGCGGCTGACATGGCAAAAGGCGCACTCGAAGCCCGGGCCGCGGCAGAGCAGGATGACAATCCCGCGGCTGCTGCGGCAGCCGCGGCCGGCCGCGGTCCCCGCAGCGGAGGGGAGGAAGCGCTTAAGCTCTCGCACGCATACCTGATCCTCTCCGAACCTTCTGTCGACGGTTCACTGGACAAACCGGGCCCGCAGTTCGGGTTGATCCATTTCCAGTTCAACCCCAAGGAGCTGAGCCTGGGAAAGGCGGCTTCGTGGGTACGCCAGACAGCCAAGGGCAATAAGAAGGCGGGAGCCCCGCAGTACCTGGGCGCCATGCCCTCCAAGATCACGCTTGAGATGTTCTTTGACGCCTCCGGAAAACAGGATGACTCCGTGGTGAAGCGCGTCCAGCAGTTATTCGACTGTTGCGCGCCCACGCCGGCGTCAGTGCAGGCCGGGAAGGGCTCGCCGCCGTGGGTGATGTTTCGGTGGGGTCAGCACACTGAATTCCATGCCTACGTGGCCAGCGTGCAGGCCAAGTACACGCTGTTTACGGCCGCGGGAATCCCCATCCGCGCCACGTGCACCGTGGCCCTGGAGGAGATCGCCGGGGATCCGCCGAAACAGAACCCCACCTCAGGAGGCCTCGTACCGCGCCGCGTTCACACCATCATTGAGGGGGATACTCTGGCAGGCATCGCCTATAAGGAATATGGAAACGCATCCCTGTGGCGGGCTGTGGCCACTGTCAACCGGCTTGACGATCCCATGCGCCTGCGCCCGGGAACCTCAATCATGCTGCCCGCTGTAACCGAGCTTCCCGCCGGGGCTCCCACTGACCGTGTTGCGCAGGAGGGGGTGGCTGTCCGTGGCCTTCAATGAAGAGTTCAGCAACATGCTGTTGGTGGAAGTCGCCGGGACGCCACTTCCGCCCGACGTCGCCGCCCGTTTGGTGTCCGGCTATGTGGACGACAGCAGCAACGTTCCGGACCTCTTTGTGCTCCGCTTCAGCGATGAATATCTGATGGTCCTGGACAAGGCTGGCTTCAAGGTTGGCGTGCCGGTCCAGTTGCTGGTGCAGCAGAGCGGGCCGGGTGGCCCAGCGCCGCTGCTGTCGGGGGAAGTCACGGCTTTGGAAACCGAGATGGACCATGATGGCCTGTACACGATCGTCCGGGGCCTGGACCATTCCCATCGGCTGTTCCGGGGCCGCAGGGTGGAAGCATACCTGCAGAGCACTGCCGCGGACATAGTCCGCAAGGTCGCCCAGCGAGCAGGGATCAAGGCCGGCAAGGTCGACGCGAAGGGCCCGGTGCTGCAGCATGTGGCACAGGACGGCATCAGCGACTGGGATTTCCTGCATCGGCTGGCAGTGGAAGCCGGGGTGGTCCTGTCCGTCTCCGGCGGGGTGCTGCACTTCACAGCCTCCACCGACGCCGCCACGGCACCTCCGGACGCCGCCGGGGCCAGGAGCGAGCCCCTGATCCTTCAGCGCGGCGTGAACCTGGTGTCCCTCCGCGGCACGGTGACCTCCGCGGACCAGGTCCCGGAGGTGGAAGTCCGGGGATGGGACGTCACAGCAAAGCGGGCCATCGTCGCCGTCGCGGCCGCGAAGACCAACAGCGCCAAGCTTCCGGATGCGAACCCCGCCGACCTTGCCAAGACCTTCCAGAGCCCCAGGTACATCGCGCCTGCCACAGCGTACGACCAGGCGGCACAATGCGACGCGACGGCGGCCGCCCTGGCATCCCACCTGGGCGGGGCCTTTGCCGAGCTCGACGGCGTTGCCCGCGGAAACCCCAAGCTGCGGACCGGCGCCGCAGTCTCGCTGAAAGGCGCCGGCAAGCCGTTCGACGGCATGTACACCCTGAGCTCCACGCGCCACGATTTCAGCCCGCACAGCGGCTACCTCACCTCCTTCGCCGTTAGCCACGAATCCGAACGGTCACTCTACGGAGTTGCCTCCGGCGCAAACAGCAGGACGGCTGTTCCTGGTGTCGTCAACGCCGTAGTGACCGCTGCGAAGGATCCGGAGAACCAAGGCAGGGTCAAGGTCAAGTTCCCGGTCCTCTCCGACAACTACGAGAGCTGGTGGGCGCGGACCGTCCAGGCGGGCGCAGGCGCTTCACGCGGCGCCGTCGTCCTCCCCGAAGTGGGGGACGAGGTCCTCGTCGCCTTCGGACACGGAAGTTTCCAGCAGCCCTTCGTCCTGGGCGGCCTTTACAACGGCAAGGACAAACCGGACAAACCGTGGGCAGACCACGTGGGTTCCACGGACGGCGCCGTGCAACGCCGGGCCTTCGTGTCCCGCTCGGGAATGCTGGTCGAGTTCCTGGAATCGCCCGACGGCGAACAACTCACCGTCAGCACACAGGGCGGCAAGCAGAAGATCTCGCTTATACAGAAACCGGACGCAGCAATCGAGATTCTTTCGGAGGGACCCGTCACCGTGACGGCCAAGAAGGATGTTTCGGTAACCACGACCACCGGCGAGGTGACCATCAAAGGCAAAAAAGTGACCCTGGAAGCCTCCACCGGCCTGGAGCTGAAAGGCGCCACGGTGAAAATCACCGGAAGCGCATCAGCCGAACTCAAGGCACCCAGCGTGAAGGTGGCAGGGGACGCGACGGCCGAACTTACCGCCGGCGCCACCACCACCGTGAGGGGCGGCATGGTCCGCATCAACTGACCGAACACAGGCGTTCCAGACTGACGAGAGGAGGCAAGGGCGTGGGACAGGAGTTCATTGGCGCCGGTTGGGCGTTCCCGCTGCGCACCGACAGGACAGGCGGCATCGCGCTGGTCCACGACCAGCGCGAGATTGAAGAAAGCATCCACCTGATCCTTGCCACGTCACCGGGGGAGCGGCCCATGCGACCCGAGTTTGGCTGCGCCGTCCACGACTACGTTTTCGCACCCGCCGACGCAGCCACGGCCGGGGACATTGCCTACGTGGTCCGGGTGGCCCTGAACCGTTGGGAGCCCCGGATTGACCTCGAAAACGTGCTGGTCCATTTTGACGGTGTTGACGACGGCGTGCTTCTGATTGACATCCAATACACCATCAGGGGGACCAACGACCCCCGCAACCTGGTCTTCCCCTTCTATGTCATCCCGCGCAACGGCGAAGAGCGTGACTACTGATGCTGCCCTCACCCAACCTTGATGACCGCCGGTTCCAAGACCTCGTGGACGACGCGAAACGCCTCGTTGCGAACTATTGCCCGGAGTGGACGGACCACAACGTCTCCGATCCGGGCGTAACGCTCATCGAATCCTTCGCTTTCATGGTTGACCAGCTGTTTTACCGGCTCAACCGCGTGCCGGACCGCCTGTACGTCGCATTCCTGGAGCTCCTGGGCGTCACCCTCCACCCGCCGACGGCGGCCTCAGCCGAACTCCTGATGTGGCTCTCCGCCCCCCAGCCGGACGCCGTCGTAATCCCCGCCGGAACAGAAGCTTCCACACGGCGGACCGAGGAGGAAGAGGCAGTGGTGTTCACGACCACGCGGGAGCTGACCATTCCGCCCCGCCGCCTGGCGTATGTCATGGCGCAGGGGAGCGGCGGCACACCGGTGCCGCATGCCGAGGTACTGCACGGAGACAGCGGCTTCGCCTGCTTTGGCACTCCGCCGGCGCTCGGGGATGCGTTGCTGCTCGGGTTGAACGATCAGGCGCCATCCTGCGCGGTTGCCCTCCGGTTTGAGTGCGAAGTCAGGGGAGTCGGAGTCAACCCGCGGAACCCTCCCCTCGTATGGGAGGCGTGGAACGGCGCTGACTGGATCGCCTGCGAGCTCGACAGCGACGGGACCGGAGGCCTGAACCGGCCAGGTGACGTAGTCATCCACCTTCCCGACACGCACGCGGCTTCCCTGTTGGGCGGGTCCCGGGCAGGTTGGCTGCGGTGCCGCGTCGTTGAGCCGCCACCGGGGTACCCGTCCTACAGCGCATCGCCCATAGTCCGGTCGGCCAGCGCGTTCACCATCGGCGGTTCCGTGCCGGCCGTCCATGCGGAGACCATCACCGATGAAATCATCGGCATGTCAGAGGGCGTTCCCGGGGAGAGCTTCGAACTGGGCAGACGTCCCGTTGTGCCCGGCGGTGAGGATTTCATTGTCGAGATCGCTGCCGGCCCAGGCTGGGAATCCTGGACGGAGGTGGACTCGTTTGCGGGGTGCGGACCGAAGGACCATGTGGTTGTAGTCGACCGCACAGCGGGAACTGTGCACTTCCCGCCCGCCGTCCGCGAACCTGACGGTTCGCTGCGGCACTTCGGGGCAGTGCCGCCGGCCGGCAGCCCCGTCAGGGTGCCGCGTTACCGCACCGGGGGAGGACCGCGCGGGAACGTGGCTGCCCGGGCAGTATCAGTGCTGCGGTCAACGATTCCCTTCGTCAACAGCGTCGAGAACCGGCGGGCTGCCCACGGGGGCGTGGCTCCGGAAACGATTGAGCAGGCCAAAATCCGGGGGCCTTTGGCTTTGCGGACCCGGGACCGGGCCATCACCGCCGAGGACTACGAACAGCTTGCGAAGCGGGCGGCGCCGGACGTAGCCCGGGTCCGCTGCATTCCGGCGCTGGCAGAGGACGAGGCCGGCGGGGTGCGGGTGCTGGTGGTCCCGGCAGCGGTGCCGGACAAGGAAGAACGCCTCGCATTCGAGGACCTGGTGCCCGATGATAAAACGCTCTCCGCCATTGCGTCGTACCTGGATGCTCGGCGACCGGTGGGCGCACGGGTTCTCGTGGAACCGCCCTTTTACCGCGGTGTTACGGTCGTGGCCAGGCTGACGGCACGGCCCAGGATTTCCCGCGAGGTCCTGCAGCGGGAGGCCCTGCGGGCGCTCTACCGGTACTTTGACCCCATCCGCGGCGGCCCTGACGGCGACGGCTGGCCTTTTGGCCGTCCCGTTCACTCCGGGGAAGTCCACGCGGTGCTTCAGGGCCTGTCCGGAACGGAAATTGTGGACGAGGTGCTGGTGTTCGCCGCGAATCCCACCACCGGCCGGCGCGGGGAACCGCTGCAGCAGGTCGAGGTGGAACGCAACGCCCTTGTGTTCTCCTTCGACCACCGAGTCCGCGTATCGGAAGGGGCGTGAGATGCGGGGGATGATCAAAGGGCTGCCAAGCGCGGTGCCGCTGGCACCGCAGCTCCCTGCCGCTCTGCAGGAAGACGCTTTCCTGCAGCGGTTCCTGATGGCTTTCGACGACGCCCTTGCGCCGGTATTCACCACCCTGGACGGCCTGCCCTCCTACTTTGACCCCCGCTTGGCGCCCGAGGATTTCCTCGATTGGCTGGCCGACTGGGTGGGCGTTCGGCTGGACGAGACCTGGCCCGCATCCCAGCGGCGAGCTGTTGTTGCCAATGCAGCAGCCATCCACCGCCGCCGTGGCACTGTCGCCGGAGTGGCGGACGCCGTACGGCTTGCGGTGGGAGGGGTGCTGGATGTGAGCGTCGATGACAGCGGCGGCGCCACGTGGTCCTCGACTCCGGGTGGGCGCCTTCCCGGAAACGCTGCTGCGTTGTTGCACGTTCGCGTGTACGCCTCCGCGGTGGAGGACGTGAATGTGCGGCGCCTGGAAGGAATAGTCAACGCTGTGAAGCCGGCCCACGTTCCCCACACCCTGGAAGTAGTGCCGCGAGTTACCCGTCTGCCTGACGATTCCTGAGGAGGCCCAGGTGCTGATCTGCGGAGAATGCAGTACGCGAAATAACGACGGCGAGAGCTTCTGCGCCAACTGCGGAGCCTACCTCGTATGGCAGGGTGATAAGGAGAAACCTTCAAGATACGCAAAAGCAGGGCCGGAGGCGGACCCCGGTGACGGAAAGACGGTTCTCATGCCGAAGGTCCCGGCGCCTCCCGACCATGGCCCGGCGTCGCAGCGGAGTACCAGAATGGACCAGCCCTCAAGCGTGCCGCGCGTTACGCTTCTCCCCGGAACCTTCCCGGAGGAGGAAGCTGCTGGGGTCATTAGAGCGGAAAAACCGCTGAAGCCAGTTCCCGGTGGCGACAGGACCGAGCCGCCTCCAGAGGTGAAGCCCGGCCGGCGGACGACACCTCTGGAAACCAGCCCTCCTCCTCCCATGGATGAAACGCCGCCAGTTCCAGGCGAGCTGATCTGCGGACGGTGCGGTGCAGGGAACAACCGCGAGCGCCATTACTGTCGACGGTGCGCAGCGAGCCTCGCCGAGGCCGCCGTCGTACCGCCTCTTCCCTGGTGGCGGAGGCTCGCCAGCCGCCGGCCGAAGGCTCCGCTGCCCGCCGGGACCCGGCCGAAGCGGAAGCGGCGGCACTTTCCTGTGAGGCTGGTGTCCTTCCTTGCGGTGCTTGGGGTTTTAGGCGGCGCGGCATATGCAGGGAGGGGCGCCATCGACACTGCCGTGGCACAGGTTCAGGACAGATTCCTAAGTTCAGATAAGCGGGCAATGTCCGTCACCGCTTCCAGTTCCCAGCCGGACCGCCTGCCTGACTTTGCCATAGATACCTTTAGCAACCGGTCATGGGCCGCCGGGGTAGCGGGCAACACCAGCGACCAGTTCTTGGATTTTGTTTTCGAAAGGGAGTTCCGGCTGACCCAGATATTCATCACCGGCGGCGCGTCAGACGACTCAAACGTTTTCATCAAGGATCGGCGCCCACTCAATGTGGAGGTGACAGCGGTCCAGGCGGACGGGCAGCCGAAGATTGAAAGTTTCGAACTCAAGGATGTGAAGGAAAGGCAGCCCTTCTCCATCGTTGCGGACCGGGTCTCGGCAGTGCGGCTTAGGATTCTGGATTCGACGGGCCCAGAGGAGGCCCCGGTAGCTATCGCGGAGGTACAGTTCTCGGGACGCTAATGATCTTTTCCTTCGGCGAAGCCATATTCCGCGTCAACGCCGAGAGTATTCAACATGCGGTCGTATTTTCTCTGCGCGCGTTGTGCGGCAGCCGGATTACCAAGGCGTTGGAATGTCTCCACCAGGGTGCGCCAGGATTCGTCGCGCCATGGATCAATTTCAACACTTCGTGTTGCGGCGGCGGCTGCAGCAGCAGTATTACCCAGACTCAGTTCAACGCTGGCAAGGGTAGCTGCCGCCTCAGCCGCCCGTTGGCGGTACCTTTCGCGTATATCTGAGACCCATTCCGCCGGACCATCCTCCGGCAGCACCTCACCGGAATAGAGTTCGACAGCGTGGCGGAGCTCCTGCGCCGCGCCAAGGGAGTCGCCGGCGGACTTCGCCAAGGATGCGGCTTGCAGAGACTGGTCGAAATCGGCGAGATCAAACGTCGACCCGGTGCCGAGAACCAGCGCGTAGGCCGCACCCTGCCGGACTAGAAGCTGCCCGCCTCCAGACACTCCCTCAGGCTGCAAAGCACCCCGAAGGCAGGACACGCTCACTTGAAGGGCATGCAAAGCTGCCGGTGCATCCAAATCGGGCCACAGTATCCCTGCAAGCCGCTCCCGGTGCACCAGGCGGCCCGCGTTCAGGCAAAGAATCCGCAGGACGGTCCTGGCCTGGGGCCGGATTCTGGACAGATCCACAGGCACCTTTTCACGGCTGAGGGCGAATTCGCCCAGACAAGTGATTTGAAGTGAAGGCAGCCGGGCACGCTCTGGCATGGGTTCGGTGTTGCCGTCACTGTGTCGTATCGGCGGCTCATAGTCGCTGGCCACGGCCGGCGGCAGGCTTGGCGGCGGGACGAGTTCATGGCGGCACGGCGCCAACCACGTCCAGGGACGGCACACCAGGCCTGCAAATTGTGCGGTTTCGGAGGCCTGACGCATGAGCTCCGGGTATTCCTCCGGCTTGTGAAGCGCCATTGCCGCGTAGGCGACGGCAAGCGCTCCCGGAACCGACGCTGTTCGGGCGAAAGCCTCTGCTGACTGAGCGTCCTCGGGAGCGCAAGGCAAGTCGAGCTTTGCGGAGACAAGTGCCTCCGCGGAGTATGTCCAGGCCTCAAGTGTGCCTGCGGGAAGCCGTCGGAAACGCTTGGCCAGTGCTTCAAGTTGCCCAAGATCCGCGGCGCCGGTCCGCAGCCGCAACAGGACTGCACCTGCGGCGATGAGGGCGGCGCCCCATTCGTCGCCCCGGTCCTCGCAGGCTGCGATAACAGAATTGGCCGCAACGAATGCTGCAGGAGTTCCCGGGAGGGCCGCCTGGATACCCCCGGCCAGGCGCCCCAGCCAAGTGAAGCCACGCCGTTCTGCCTGACGCTGCACGGAGTCGACTTCGGCAGCCATATCCCAGGAGTCCGAGCCAGCGGAGTCATGTCCGAATACGGCCAATGCAAGCTGTGCTGCGAGGGCAGCTGCAGGGTCCAGGTCCAGCCGCTCGGCGCACTGAATGAGCAACGGCAACGCGGACCGCTGATCGCCCGCAAGCAGAAACGCTAACCCTGTGAACAGGTATTCCGGATGGCCTTTGATTGACGACGAGCAGGTCGTCGAACGCGGATTTCCCTTGATGGCCTTGCGCAAATTCCGAACAGGGCCGTCAGCGCCTTCCGGTTCGCCACGTACGGACCAGACCGCCGCTGTCAGACGTAGGCCGTTGGCAATCCGCAGGCACTCGGGGTCGGTAGTCAGGTCCCGAACCCGAGCTGCAGCACCCTCTGCCGCCGTGGCCCGGCCGTCGTCGAGCATTTCCCTCGAACGGGCGGCGAGGACCCAGGCGTCGTCCGGCATCACACGGTCCGGGATGGAAGCCGCCCATCCGCAACGGCCGGGCTGTAGGGCTGACCCGCCAGCCCTGGCCAGCAGGAGTTTGACGCTCTCCCAGTCACCGCCCTCGGCCAGGATCCGCAAACCCTCTCCGACTTCCCCTTCCCGTTCAAGCAGAGCGGCAGTACGTTGCCTCAAGCCAGCCTGTTCTTCGGGCTCCATCTCGTCAATACCGGCAAGGAGATACAGACGTAATACCTTCGGCATTCGGTATGTGGCCCCATCGTCATCCGTAGCGATAATGCCCAACTCTTCAAGCCTGTGAAGCACGGCTCGGCTGTCGTGCCGTTCGAGCAGGGCGTCACACCGAGACGGCGTGATGAAGTCCAGCAAGCTCGTCACGGTTAACAGCCGATTCATATCCGGCGTTGTGCCGGCTAGGAAGTGATTGACCAGGTAGTCTCCGGCAAACCGCGACCTGGAGTTGAGTGACTCCGCGGCACGGCGCCTTTCTACGTTCGAACGGTTCGTCGTCGCCAGATGGAAGAGGTACAGAGCTGCAGCCCATCCATCCGTTACCCGGGCCACATTCGATACACCGTGCACGCTGAGTGGGCGCTTGAAGGTAGTGCGGAAGAGCTGCTCAATTTCATAATCGCGAAACCGCAGGTCGTCACCAAAAACGCTGAAAGCGTTCCGCATTTCAGACTTGGCCATATTGATACGGGGGAAATGCCTGCTTCCAATAAGGAAGTGCATGTGCGGTGAATTGACCGCAATGAGTTGTTCCAGCTCTTCCTCTGCAGGGGTGCCTGCGAGAAGGTGGAAATCATCAACAACGAAGTAGATATGCCGATCGAGCAATTCTGCCGCGTTGGCTAGACCGGGAAAGGAGCTTGCCGGCTCACGTTCAATGGCGGCACCTAACGCACACGCAAGGAAGGAGAACATTTCCCCAGATTTCGCATCCGGGCTTCCCGATTGATACCAAACCACATCGCCGGGGTACTGGGCTGCCCATTGCATGAGCAGAGTGGTTTTTCCGGTTCCGGTGGGGCCTACTGCAAGTCTTAGCCGCGGATTGACGACACCATGGGGCGCCGACATTAGCCGTGGACGGAGCAATCCAGGAGCTAAAGGCGTCGTCGTCCGTCGTTCAAGAGGCGGGTCGGCCATACCGTCCTGCTTTCCTAAAGTTCTCGGTACCCATTGTTTCGCCGGGACCTTTGCAAGTCCACCGTTTCGAGTATTTACGGGACGTGTTAGGTAGGTGGATCCAAAGGAAGGGGTCCAGGGCCGACAAACGGGGCCACGGCTATCAGTTACCCCGGTTTCTGCCACCGTTGAATAGACCATCGGTGTGCGGAAGTTCCCGTTGATGGCAGTTGGCCCTTGACCTTGTAGAGGTCGAGAAGGTCCCGCAGGTTCCGCTGGCCTGCAGGTCCTTAGCCTCTTTTGACGCGGCCTTGGCGTCCATAGCATGAGCGCATTAGTGGCGCCGTTTCAGGCGGCAGCTTTTGGAAGATGAGAGGGAAGCAATGTGCGCTCACCGGAAGCTTGCCCCTCGGACAGTTCTTATTCTGTCCGCGGCACTGACCTTGCTCCTTGGCGGGTGTACGCAAGGGGGCACGCCCTCGTCCCCAACCCAGTCTTCGTCATCCGGATCTGCCCAGTCTCCCTCAACCAAAGCAGCCGAGTCTCCAATGGCCGTGTCGGGCAGCCCGGCCTGTGATCTGATCACCCCCGAGATCGCTGCCAAGATCGATCCCGATTTGGCGCAGATGGGGTCGGAAGGCAAGTTCGGGGGGAGCCCGGCGTACGGTTGCGGCTACATGAGTAAAGCGAGCAAGAGCCGGGCACTGTCCGTCTCGTTGACGTCGCCCGCGTCGGCGGCGCAAATTGCCGAGACGAGAAAGACCCCGGACTGCTCAGCAGTTGAGGGCATCGGTGACTTCGCATGCATGCAGTGGACGGGGTGGTTCCGTGGCGAGTCCGGAGGGGCGTCGGCCAATACTGTCCTGAAGGCTGTCCGGGGCAACGAGTCCCTCGACCTGCGCATCGTCGAATTCCCACCAATATCGCCGGAGTTCCCGGTACCGGATGGGGATGCTGCGGCGCGCGCACTTGCCCAGGCCCTTGTCGAGGCCGGGTGGGGCAACGGGGCTGAGCTTCGGGTTCCCCCTGCGCCACCTGTCGGTCCGCAAAGTTCTACGAACAGTCCCGTATGTGCCCTGGTCAGCGACGACGCGCTCAAGCAGGCATTTGGCGCCACAACCCAGGCGCAGGTTCTCCCGGGCGAGGGCAATTGCCGGTACAGCTTTGGCGCATTGGGGACACCTGGTCCGGACTCGCTTGTATTCTCCATCGAACTTCACGAGGGAGGTGCGTCCCTGCTGTCCCGTCAGGTTCCCGATGGCCAAAGCATCGAGAGTGTTGGCGACAAAGCGATCCTCATCATCCGGTCGGAACCGGGTGGACCGAAGTCCCTCAGGCCCGAGAGCGATGTGCCGGTCACGGTCCTGTCCCTCATGGTGGCCCGCGGGCAGAGCATGGCTATTTTCACGGCGCAGATCCTGATCTCACCGGCCGGCCCCAACGAAGAGCAGGTCAAGGAACAGTTCGTCACTTTGGTTAAGGGGATCGACTTTTGAGCCAGCCCATGCTTGCCGCCCCACAAGCTCTTAGGAATGAATCGGAGGAAGCCCTGGTGCATCTGGAAGCCGGAAGATGCGTGCGAAGGCCCCTGCGTGCTGACAGCTTCCGCCCAGCGGTCGTGCTGGTTGCTGGGCTACTGATCCTCACGGCATGCGGACCCGGTCAGCCTGGTGGCACCACGCCGTCCAGCGACATCAGCAGCTCGGCAGCTGCCAGTGTTACCGCCTCGCCGTCGGCTGAGGTCACCGCCACGCCACAGAAAGTCTTCACGGACCAGGAGCTCATGGCAATCAGCAGCAGAGTTCTGGAGCCGCACGGCGGAAGGGCCGAAGACACAGCCATGGCCCGCAAGTCTTATGCCTTGATGCCCCAGCCGCCAGCGTCTGCTTCGACCTCGTCAATACTGGGTCCGACCGAGCCGGCTGAGTGCAACGTCTTCCACAGGTCGTGGCAGCACCAGGTGCAATTGGATCTCTCCATGGGCTTCGCGCAGGGCGAGGTCTTCAACCTGGGAGCTCACGGAACCGGCATGATCCTCTTTGATGTCAGAAGTGCCCCCCGGGAGGCTCTCGCTAAAGCTGACTTTGATTACAGCCAGGACCTGATGGTTCGCTGCGCCACGTTCGACCAGACGGTGTCCGGAGCTGCCGGGACCCAGAAGATGATGATCCAGCTTCTCCCCGGTCCGGACATCGGGGAGAAGGCTTATGTCACCAAGGAGTCCTTTAGCGGGAACGCTGCTGGGGTCGGGCTCCGCGTCCTAGCTGCAACGGTGTCTCTCGACATGGGGTCCAACACAGGGCTGGCGATAACTGAGGAAGAGGCGCTGAACCTGATGTCGCAGATCGCGAAGGAGTTTCTCGAAGAGGTGAGGAATTCGCACTAGCGTGAAGGTTTCCGCCAACTGTTCGCTCCCCGTCGCATCCTGCCCTGGCGTCAGCCGGGGATGACGTCGTTGAGCCGGGCTTCCTTGGCTGCGGTCAGCTTCCCGGCCCGGGTAGTCTATGCGCTGGGTGTGCAGCCAGACCCCGAGGGCCCGCTCGGCCCGGTCGTCGATCCTGTTGCCCCGCGGCCACTCGTTGCTGGCGGCCAAGTAGGCAGCCACCTCGGCCAGGCGCTGCTTCCACCTGGCTGCGTCGGCGTCGCGTTTGATCGGCTGGTCACGCCAGTTCGGGGTCGTATCGAGGCCGTGCGGGCGATGGTGGTCAGCGGAATGGCCCTGGTAGCGGCGACCTATGCCTGGCGCGCTTCGGTTACGGGCTTTTCCTGCCCCGGTTCACGGAGGCCTTTCAGATGGGTTCGGCCACTGCGGGGTTCATCCAGGCCGGGAGCTTCCTTTCATTCTGTTTGGCGGCAGTCCTGGCTTTACGCCTTGCTGCCCGTCCGACGCTGGTCGTGATGTGCGCGGGCACGACTGCTGCCCTGGGATCAATCGGTGTGGCGGTTGCGCCCAACTTCGCTGTCCTCGCAGTGAGTGTCGTCCTGGCCGGTGCCGGCGCAGGGTTCGCGACGCCGGGCCTGGTCACGTTCATCGAGCGCAATATCGCCCCTGCACGCCAGGAGAGCGCGCAGACGATTGTTAATGCCGGCACCGGGGCGGGCATCGTCGTCGCGGGCATCCTTATGCTTCTCACGGTTGGCCACTGGAGGCTGGGTTGGGTGGCAATCGCGGCCCTGGTTGCCATGGCAGCCGTTGCCACCCTCCGTGCTGACCGGTCTGCCGGCCGGGACCGGGCGGTTGGCCGGCCATCCCGGGTGCGGGCCCGCGACCTGGCGCCACTGGCCTTGCCCATCGCCGCGGCAGTCCTGGCCGGGGCGTCCAGTGCCGCGATCTGGACTTTCGGCCGCTCGGTCATGGCCGCTTCCCGCACCCGTGAAGAGACATGCTCCATCCTTGCGTGGATGGTCCTGGGCGCCATTGGGGTACTCAGCGCGACCGCCAGAAAGATCGTGCAGGCCTGGAGCCTGCGGACGGCCTGGAACCTGACCTCGCTGGCCATGGCAGGGGCGACCATCGTCCTGGGTCTGGCACCGGGCATTCCCTTTAGCGCGTATTCCTCCGTGGCGCTGTGCTGTTCGACCACGTCTCACCGGTCCTGGCCTTCACCGTAGCCGGAATCCTCGGACTCCTCGCAGTACTACCGGCGATGAAACGTCCCCTACGGCGCTACGACAGCGGGCCACATGAGATTCAAGGCGCCCCGTACGCGAACGGTGCGCGGCTTCGGGAAAGCTCGTCTTCGGCATTTTCGCGGCCCTCGCTGAATTCGAACGCGAACTCATCGCCGAACGCACCCTCGCGGGTCTGGCCTCCGCCCGGGCCCGCGGCCGCAACGGTGGACGACCTTACAAGATGACCGCCGCCAAACTGAGGCTCGCGATGGCCTCGATGGGCAAGCCCGGTACCAAGATTGCTGAACTCTGCAGTGAACTTGGTGTCACGCGCCAAACCCTGTATCGGCATGTGTCGCCGACCGGGGAGTTGCGCCCCGACGGTATAAAACTGCTTTCCCGCTAGCCGGATCCGGCTTTCAGCTGCCAGGAATCCTCATCTCAGTGAAGCGCGACGGACACTGGATTCTCGATTTCGATGGATATCCAAATTCTTCGTTTCCGAGAAGGGGCTCAAGGTGTCAAAGCAGATGGTCCTGGGCGGGGTCGCCGAGGTCATCAGAGTGCGCGGCCGCCGGCAGCGGGGGCTAGAACCGTACCCAAAGTAGGGTAGGGCAACACCTCCCCGAGAAGCAGGAGGGGTGTAGCGTCAAGGTACGGGAGCCTCCGCATAGCGCGCTGACCCATGATGCAGGGAATGGCTGGGAGCCCTCCCAACCCAAGCCGCTATCTGGTCTTCTTGAAGGGCCGGGAACAGAAATCCCGAGAAGCAATTGTCGGGACTGGCTGGGGGTCCAATTCCCCGCTAATTAGCGGAGGCCAAGTCCTACCACTTTGCTGCAGGAGACAAAGATGTCTAAGCGTTTTCTAGCAATCATCGCCGCACTGGCGATGCTCTTGTTCGGCGTCACCACAGCGGCACTGGCCGCCACCACCACCAATCCCGCTGCCGCCCCGACGGGCACGCACCTTCAGACGGGAACTATCGGCTGTAGCGTCGACCCAACAACACAGCTCGTCAGCTGCACCACGTTCGAATTGGCAGGCGTCGGAAACACCAACGCCGAAGCAACCTTGTCCACGACCTACACAGCCACGGTCCAATGCCGCAACCGCGGTGGCCAGATCGTCGAGGTCAAGTCTCAGGTAAAGACTGTGCCGGTGACCACTGGCAGCCTCGAGCCCAAGAACGGCAGGCTCAGCGTCCCAGCTCTGAGCTCGTCGCCCGTCCCGACGGCGGCACAGTTCGAGGCCCTTGCGACCTGCCCCAACGGCAACTGGACCAAGGAACTGCTTGGAGGAACCATCACGCTCAGCAGCTTCACCTATAAGCTGCACTTCGCCGGCTTCACCGGCGACTACATCACGATCACCGGGCCGTGACCATCGCACGCCAGTAGTTTCGCGCAAGGCGGAGAGCCGGGGCCAAGCCCCGGCTCTCTAACGTGGAACTGTCCGATTTTCGGTGGATCCAAGGTTGGCATTTAGTTGATTCTTCCGTCGAAGCTGATGGCGAAGGCGTTGAGCGCCGGCTTCCATCGTGTGGCCCATCGTGCGCTGCCTATGCCGGTGGGGTCCAGTGCCCGGGTGGCGAGGCAGAGGCATTTCAGCGCCGCCTGCTCTGTGGGGAAATGCACTCGGGCCCTGACCGCGCCCCGGTAGCGGGCTTTGAGGGATTCGACGGCGTTGGTGCTGCATATGACCCGCCTGATTTCGACGTCGTAGTCTAGGAATGGCACGAACTCGCTCCAGGCGTTTTCCCATAGCCGGATGCTTGCCGGGTACCGCTTGCCCCACTTGCTCGAGAACTCGACGAAGCGCTCATTCGCCGCGGCCTCGGAGGGTGCTGTGTAGACCGGGCGGAGGTCCCGGGACATTTCGTCCCAGTATTGCCGGGCCGCGTACCGGAAGGTGTTGCGGACCAGGTGCACGATGCAGCCTTCGCCGCCGTCCGCGGCCCACAGCCCGAGGATGTCGCGTTCACCGTCAAGGGTACGCCAATGCTATTCTCTGTGGCCTTTTCGCCTTCGTCGTCGCTACGGGCCGGCACACGTTCCCTCATTCGCATTGGGGGTAGCTCATACGGGACGTCTTGTGAACGACGGTTCGTGAGACAGTGACGCTCACTCCTCCCCATTCCTGTGACTTTCTGCGGTATATGGCGGCCTTTCACGGCGCTATTTGTCGCGTGGCGCAGACTGTAAGGGGATCCCTTACCGTGATGATGGCGTACCTGGGCATCCCGCCGGTCTATTTGAGGATGGCTTGGCGCGGGGATTCGGACAACCCGGCCCTCCCGCCGGTCCTCACGCTTGCGGAACAGGTTTAGGCCGGCCGTCCCGACAGCCTCGCCGGTGTAGAGCAATAGCCTCCACGGGGCGGATGCTGGTACGACACCGCGGAACGCCGTCGCCGTGCATATGGAGTAGGAATGCGAAGAACCGGGCCCATAGGCCTGAAGGAAATTGCTCCTGGCCCTACAACCCTTCGTGACGGCTGTCCAAGGCCGGTATCGGTCCGGTGGAGCCTCGAACCGTGAGGTGCGTGGGCATGACAGAGCGGTTGCGGATGCCGCCCCCAGCCAACGGATTGAGCTTCGCCAGCAGCATGGACACCGCAACTCGGCCTGCCTGTTCAATGGGCGAGGCCATGGTGGTCAGCGGGGGATTGCAGAAGTCTGCGCCGAAGATGTCGTCACAGCCCACGATGCTTATCTCTTCAGGCACCCGGATTCCCCGCTCGCGCAGGCGCTGGAGCATGCCAATGGCAATGAGGTCGTTGAAGGCGATGCAGGCTGTCACTCCGCTGTGGACTGCGGCGTCCGCGGCTGCTGCACCGGACTGCGTCTTGGGGGCGAAGGGCCCGAGGCTGCGCGCCTCCACACCCCGGTCCTGTGCTGCCTCGGAAAGCGCGGCCCAGCGGCGTTCACTGGACTGCGAGGTCAGGGGGCCGGCAATGTAGGCAATCTTGGAATGGCCCAGTGAAACCAAGTGGTCGAGGGCCTGGCCGGTGGCGGAGGGGGTGTCGATGATGACGGCAGGAACCCCGGCCACGTCACGGTTGATGGTGACCAGGGGTGCCCTGCCGGCAGCGGAAAGCAGCTCGGCATCACTGAGCCTGGACGCCGCCACGATGACTCCGTCGGCGGTCTTGCGGAGCTGCTCCAGGGTATTGGCTTCGACCTCGTCCGACTCCTCGGTATCTACCAGCAGCTGTGTATAGCCTGCGGCCTTGAGCTGCAGCTGGGTTCCCCGGATCAGGTCAAAGTAAAAGGGATTGGTGATGTCCGGCACGAGCACTCCCACTGCTCCCGTGCGACCGGAGCTCAGCGCCTTTGCCTGCGCATTGGGCGTGTAGTTCAGGGCTGCGGCGGCCGCCTGGATACGTTCCCGGGTGCGGACGCTCACCCGGTCCGGGGTGGAAAGGGCCCGCGACACAGTAGAGGCCGCCACACCGCACCGGACAGCGATGTCATGGATGGTGGCCGGACGGTCCATCCCTGCAGCTTGCATCGCCATGGCGCTCCTCTTTAAGCGTAGTGACACAGAGTCCCTGTGACTCCTGACACAGCGGAACAGCTCTAAGGATGCCACAGGTTGCATAAAATGGCAACCGGTTGTCATTAGTGCGGCAATGAGCTTACGATGTCCGGACTGCCCGTGAACTGAGTCACCCCGCCAGGCCTGGACTACCGCCCTGCCGGAGGTGCACCAAGGAGACTCCAATGACAAAGCAAGCAACAGCCGTTTGGCCGCTCTCTGGATTCGGCGACGAAGTGGATCCGGACCCGGCCATCCAGGCGTCCGTCCTGCTCGCCCTCGGCGCCACCCATATCGAGGTCCGCAGTGCGTGGGGAACCAACGTTGCAGAGTTCTCTGCCGATCAGGCGGCAGAGCTCAAGGACATCCTCGACGGCAAAGGGCTCAAAGTTTCCGCCATTGCCAGCCCCATCGGCAAGGTGGACGCTGCTCTTCCCGTTGAGCATGAGCTGGAGCGCCTGCGAAAGGTCATTTCAGTGGCCCGGGCGCTGGACTCCCGGTACATCCGGATCTTTTCCTTCTACCGGGCCGAGGGCCGGCGCCCCGAGGATGTCCGTGGCGAGGTGATGGTCCGCATGGCCGCGCTCGCGGCACTCGCGAAGGAATCCGGCGTCGTGCTGCTGCACGAAAACGAGAAGGACATCTATGGCGATACGCCGCAACGGGTGCTGGACATCATGGAGACCGTTGACTCGCCGGCGCTCCGCGTGGCCTGGGACAACGCGAACTTCGTGCAGGTGGGCGTCAAGCCCTACACGGAGGGGTATGCCATGCTGCGCCCCTACCTTGAGTATCTGCAAGTCAAGGACGCGATCGCGGGCACGGGCGAAGTGGTGCCGGCGGGCGAGGGGGACGGCGAACTGGATGACACCATCAAGGCTTTGGCCGCGGACGGTTACAGTGGCTTCGCATCCCTTGAACCGCACCTGGCCAGCGCCCACGAATTGGGAGGCTTTTCCGGCCCTGTGGCCTTTGGTGCCGCGGCCCGGGCCTTCGCCGGGCTTGCTGCGCGGCACGGAGTCGAGCTCGCGTGAGCATCAGGGCGGCCGTTATCGGCTGCGGTGATGTTTCCGCCGTTCATTTTCAAGCTTTGGAAAAGCTCGACGGCGTCCAGCTGGCAGGGGTGTGCGATACGGATCCCGGCCGGCTTGCCGCAGCCGTGCAGGCCTACGGTGTGCCAGGCTATCCGGACCACCTCAGCCTGCTGGAGGCAGTGGGTCCGGACGTTGTCCACATAACCACGCCACATAACATGCATGCTTCCGTGGCCTCGGACTGCCTGGAGCGCGGCGTCAGCGCCATTGTGGAAAAGCCCCTGGCGCACACGCTTGCGGAAGGGCGGCGGCTGGTTCAGGCTGCCCGGAACGGCACCGCAAAGATCGGGGTCTGCTTCCAGAACCGCTACAACTCCACCGCGCAGGCCATGCACGCCCTGCTGGCCTCGGGAGAACTGGGTGCCGTGGCGGGCGCGTCCGCAACGGTCATGTGGCACCGCAACGCGGACTATTACCGCAGCCGGCCGTGGCGGGGAACCTGGGAGGGCGGCGGAGGCGGCCTCATGATGAACCAGGCAATCCACACTGTTGACCTGCTGCAATGGCTGGTGGGAGACGTGGTGTCCTTGAGCGGCCACGCTGCCACGCGGTTCCTCGGCGGCTCGATCGACGTTGAGGACACCGCCGAATTCGTGGCAGAGCATGCGGGAGGGGCGCGGAGCGCCTTTTATGCCACGCTCGCCAACGCGGTCAACGCGCCGGTCACCCTGGAGATCGTGGCGGAGAAGGCGACGCTCAGCCTCCGGGGCGACCTGACGGTGACTTACGCGGACGGGCGCGTGGAGACTGTCCCGGAACGCGCTTCGACGTCCGGCGGGCGGGACTACTGGGGCGCCTCGCATGAGCTGCTGATTGCAGACTTCTACGCCCGGCTGGACGATCCGGTTCCTTTTTGGATAGATCCCGCCGAAGCGGAAAAGTCGCTGCGGATCGTGAAGGACCTCTACCGGCAAAGCTATCCAAACAGCGTTCACGAAGTCATGTGACCGAACAGCTGACAACCGGTTGCCAAGAATGGCAACACTGCGTACTGTAATTCCCACAGGCAGGTGTGGTCCACACCACACGGCCCTTTCCCACTACCCTCACGTTCCACAGATCCAGGAGCCAACAATGAAGTTAGGTCCCCGTGCGGCAGCCGCCGCCATCATTACCAGCGCAGCCCTCGCGCTCACTGCCTGCGGCGGCGGTGCGCAAGGCAACAACCCCAGCGGCCCTAAGACGGCTGCCCTCACCCTGGGCACCGTGCAGGAAATACGCTCCTGGGATCCGGCCCAGGCCCATGTGGGCCACATCCTTCAGCCGTACCAGGCCGCCTACGACTCCTTGCTGCTGCGCGAACCGGACGGCACGCTCAGCCCCATGCTGGCCACCGCCTGGAAGTACAATGAGGCCAACACCAAGCTCACGCTGGACCTCCGCACAGGCGTAACCTTCAGCGACGGCGCCACCTTCGACGCCGAAGCAGCCAAAGCCAACCTGGACCACTTCAAGCAGGCCAATGGTCCGCAGATGGCCCAGCTCACCGCCGTCTCCGACGTAGCGGTGGTGGATGCTGACACCATCGAACTCAACCTCACCACCCCCGATCCCTCGCTGGAGTTCTACCTCAGCCAGGCAGCCGGCCTCATGGGCAGCCCGAAAGCCCTGGGCACCGAGGCCATCAAGACCGAACCCGTGGGCAGCGGCCCGTACGTGATGGACAAGGCCGCAACGGTCAAGGACTCGCAGTCGGTGTTCACGGCCCGGCAGGACTACTGGAACAAGGATCTCCAGAAGTTCGAGAAGGTCACCTTCAAAACCCTGACGGATCTGACCGCCCGGACCAACGCCCTGGTTTCGGGGCAGGTTGACGCTACGCTGCTTGACCCCAAGACCGGCAAGCAGGCTGAGGGCGCCAAAATGCAGCTGGCCTCCAACCAGGTGGACTGGCAGGGACTGCTGCTCCTGGACCGTGACGGCGCCAAGAATGCCCCGCTGCAGGACGTCCGCGTCCGGCAGGCCATCAACCACGCGTTCGACCGCAAGACCATCCTGGACCAGGTGCTGCTGGGACAGGGCACCCCCACCTCCCAGCCCTTCGGCAAGGAAAGCGGCGCCTGGGTTGAAGAGCTTGAGGACAAATACCCCTACGATCCCGAGAAGGCCAAGGCCCTGCTGAAGGAAGCGGGCCATGAAAACGATGTAGTACTCGAACTCCCGTCGGTCCCGGGATGGGAAACCCAGATCGCCGTGGTCAAGCAGCAGCTGGCTGACGTGGGCATCACCCTGAACGTGGGCTCTGCCATCACGAACACCTTCACGTCGGACGTTGCGGCCCAGAAGTTCACCAGCATGTACTTCTCGCTGTTCCAGGGGGAGCCGTGGGTTGCCATCAACCAGATCGTTTCCACCAAGGCGCTGTACAACCCGTTCAAAAACACCACCCCCGAACTCCAGGCAAAGATCGACGCCGTGGAAAAGGGTGGCAAGGATGCAGGCAAGCTGGCCCAGGAAGTGAACAAGTACGTCGTGGAGCAGGCATGGTTTGCCCCGCTGTTCCGTGTCAACCAGATGTACTACCACAACGACAAAATCACGGTCACGCCCCAGATCCAGCAGGCCGTACCGTCGATCTACAACTACGCGCCGGCCAGCTAATGATCCGGTTCATCCTTAAACGCCTCGGCAGCGGACTCGTGGTCCTCGTCGCCGTCTCGGCGCTGACCTTCTTCCTCCTCTACCTCTCCAGCGGAAGCATCGCCCGGAACATCGTGGGTGACCAGGCCACACCAGAGCAGGTGGCGCTGAAGGAAACCGAGCTTGGGCTGGACCAGCCCATCCTGGCCCGCTACCTCGACTGGGTGGCCAACGCCCTGCAAGGGAACCTGGGCAGCTCCTGGTTCACCTCCGAACCCGTAGCCAACGCACTGGCCACGCGGATCCCCGTGACCATGACCATGGTGTTCACCGCCATGATCCTCATTGCCATCATTGCCACCCTCATCGGGATGGCGGCAGCGGTGAAGCGGGGCTGGGTGGACCGTGTGGTCCAGGTCGGTGCGATCATCGGCGACTCCGTTCCCGGCTTCGTCATCGGCATCATCCTGGTGACCATCCTTGCCATCCAGATGGGCATGTTCCCTGCCACCAGCACCATCTCACCAGGGGTCGGGGCCGACGCGTGGGTGCTTTCGCTGACCCTGCCGGTGATTGCGCTCCTGATTAATGGAGTGACCGGCGGCGCGCAGCAGATCCGCAGCGCGGTGATCAAGCAGCTGGAGCGCGACTACGTCCGCACGCTCCGCAGCCGCGGCATCAAGGAAGGGGAGATCCTTTTCAAGCATGTCCTGCGCAGCGCCGCACCGGCGGGCCTCACCGTGCTGAGCCTGCAGCTGATCGGCATGCTGGGCGGCGTGGTCATCATCGAGCAGATCTTCGCCCTGCCCGGAATGGGCCCGCTCGCCGTCGCCGCCACCAGCCAGAGTGACCAGCCGGTGGTCATGGGCGTTGTTATGTACACCGTCGCCGTTGTGATCGTGGTCAACCTCATCGTGGACCTGCTCAACGGCTGGCTCAACCCGAAGGTGCGTGCCTCGTGACCGAGTCCGTTGAAACCACAGCCCTGACCCCTGCGCCAGGAGCCCCTGCCCCCCGCACCAGCACTGCCCCCGGCACTGCCGGCGGCGGGGGAACGGGCCAGTCCGGGACGGTGGTCCGGTCCACGGTGTTCAAGCGCCTGGTCCGGAATCCGCTGGGCGTGATCGCGATGGTCGTCCTGCTGGGCATGGCCCTGCTGGCGGTGTTCGCTGATGTCCTGGCCCCGTTTGATGAGAACTTTGCCAACATCTCCAAGACCCTTGCAGCCCCGGACGAGGTGAATATCCTGGGCACGGACAGTTCCGGCCGCGATGTCTGGAGCCGGCTGCTGTTCGGGGCCCGGTTGACGCTGCTTTCGGCGGTGTTGTGCGCGGCGGTAGCGATCGGTATCGGCCTGCCTGCCGGGCTGATCGCCGGCTATTACGCGGGCAGGTTCGAAGCCATCTCGAACTGGGTGGTCAGTATTCTGATGAGCCTGCCGGGCTTGATTGTGCTGCTGACCATCCGCGCAGCATTCGGCCCGTCGGTCTGGATCGCGATGATCGCGTTCGGGATCCTGATCAGCCCGTCCTATTTCCGGCTGACCCGTTCAGCGGTGCAGTCGGTCCGCAATGAGCTCTACGTGGACGCCGCCCGGGTCTCCGGGCTCTCGGATGCGAGCATCATCGCACGGCACATTTTCTCCGTGGTCCGGGCCCCGATCATCATCCAGACCGCCGCGATCGCCGGGGTGGCCATTGCCATCCAGTCCGGGCTGGAGTTCCTGGGCCTGGGGGACCCCGCCAAGGCGAGCTGGGGCGTGATGCTGTCCGAGGGGTTCAAGAACGTCTACCTCACCCCCACGCTGCTCTTCTGGCCCGCCTTTGCGATGGCGCTGACCATCGGCGCGCTGGTCCTGCTGGGCAACGCCATCCGCGACGCCCTCGAGGACGGCGAGAAGATCAAGCACAAAAAGCAGGCTGCGCCGGCAGGAAGCACGACGGCGGGAGAGGACAGGGTGCGTCCGTCCCGCCAGGGCAAGACCACCGTGGAGGAAGGGACCGAACACCACCTGGTGAAGGTCACCAACCTCGGCGTCGGGTATCCCCAGGCGGACGGGACGGTCAAAAAAGTTGTCGATGACGTGTCCTTCCACGTGGACCGCGGGGAGATCCTGGGCATCGTGGGCGAGTCCGGCTCCGGCAAGTCCCAGACGGCGTTCTCCATCCTGGGCCTGCTCCCGGACACCGCCCGCATCATGGCCGGGTCCATCCAGTTCGACGGGAACTACACCGTGGCACCAGGGGATACGAAGGTTAACCAGGGCAGGGTCGCGGCACTGCGCGGCAAGCGCATTTCCTACATTCCGCAGGAGCCCATGTCCAACCTGGACCCGGCGTTCACCATCGGCTACCAGCTGGTCACCCCCATGGTCCGGGTCCTGGGAATCTCCAAGGCCGAAGCGAGGCGGCGGGCCCTGAAGCTGCTGGCCGACGTCGGAATCACCAGCCCGGACCGGACCTTCAGCGCTTACCCGCACGAGGTCTCCGGCGGCATGGCCCAGCGCGTGCTGATCGCCGGGGCGATCAGCTGCGAACCGGACCTGATCATCGCCGACGAACCCACCACGGCCCTGGACGTCACGGTCCAGGCTGATGTGCTGGACCTCATCCGTGACCTCCAGCGCCGCCTGGGTGTCGGAGTGATCCTGGTGACCCACAACTTCGGTGTCGTGGCCGATCTCTGCGACCGCGTCGTGGTGATGCAGAACGGCCGCCTCGTCGAGGAAGGACCGGTCCGGGAGATCCTGTCCAGCCCGAAAGAGCCCTACACCCGGACCCTGCTTGGGTCGATGCTCGAAGGCAAGGAACCCATGACCATGCTCGTCAGCGCCACCCCGAACGGAGCCACATCATGACCGCCTCAACGGCCAACGCCAGCGCCACC
Source organism: Arthrobacter sp. AK04 (assembly GCF_021129155.1). Lineage (GTDB taxonomy): Bacteria > Actinomycetota > Actinomycetes > Actinomycetales > Micrococcaceae > Arthrobacter > Arthrobacter quantipunctorum. Next base: position 16,226 of record NZ_JAJOMC010000018.1, on the reverse strand, counting down.
GCGCCGGATGAACGACCCAACGGCCCCGGGCTGCTGGCTGTTGAAGACCTCGTGGTTGAGTACCAGGGCAAGGGCTGGCGCTCCAGGCCGTTCCGCGCCCTGACGGACATCAGCATCACCATCGGCCAGGGCGAAACCCTGGGCCTGGTGGGGGAGTCCGGCTCCGGGAAGACCACCCTGGGCCGCGCTGTCCTGGGCCTGGCCCCGGTCACCGGCGGACGGATCATCTTCGAGGGCAAGGACATCAGCCACGCCACCCGCAAGGAACGCCGAACACTCAGCCGGGACCTGCAGGTGGTCTTCCAGGACCCCTACACCTCCTTGAACCCGGCCCTGGAAATCGGCGACATCCTCGCCGAACCCCTCGGCGTCCAGGGCAAAGCACCCGCGGAGGCCAGGAAACGCGTCAGGGAACTCCTGGACCAGGTGGGCCTGCCCGCCGACGCGATCCACCGCCTGCCCCGCGAGTTCAGCGGCGGCCAGCGCCAGCGCGTGGCCATCGCCCGCGCCCTGGCGCTGTCGCCGAAGCTGATTGTCTGCGACGAGCCGGTCAGCGCCCTGGACCTCTCCACCCAGGCCCGCGTCCTGGACCTGTTCCTGCAAATCCAAAAGGACACCGGCGTCTCCTACCTCTTCATCTCCCACGACCTGGACGTGGTCCGCCACATCAGCCACCGCGTCGCCGTCATGTACCACGGCGAAATCGTCGAACAAGGCCCCGCCCACACCGTCACCACCAACCCCAACCACCCCTACACCCAGCGCCTGCTCCTCGCCTCCCCGGTCCCGGACCCCGACCGCCAGGAACAACGCCGCGCCGACCGCCACCGGCTCCTCGCGGCCCAGCGCCGGCAGGCGGGCGCAGCCGCCTAGGGGCGCGGATAAGACCACCACCATCCAACAAAATCGGAGGACTACACATGGGCAGCACTGCCACCATCGGCGTACAGGCCATGATGCTGAAGGACAGCTTCGCGGAGATCGGACCGTTCGAGACGCTCCGCAAGGTCAGCACCATCGGCTACAACGCCGTCGAAATTTCCCAGATCCCCATGACACCGGAAAACGTGGCCGAACTGGAGCGCTCCCGCACCGAGCTCGGCATGGATGTGGCCGCGCTTTCGGTAGCCCTGGAAAAGCCGGAAGGCCGCCCGGGCGATTCCCTCCGCGACGACTTCGACAAGATCGTGGACGATGCCGCCAGGCTGGGCTCGTCGCTGCTGCGGATCGGCATGCTTCCCTTCCCCGCAATGAAGTCCCTGGACGCCGTGATCGATTTCGCCAGGGAAGCCAACGGGTACGCCGAGCGCCTCCAGGAGCATGGGCTGAGCTTGTACTACCACAACCACCACATCGAGTTCGCGAAGTTCGACGGCAAATACATGCTGGATATCATCGCCGGGAACTCACCGGCCATGGGCCTGGAAATCGACGTCCACTGGGTCCAGCGGGGCGGGCTTGATCCCGTCCGGACCCTGCAGAAGTACGCAGGCCGGACCGCCATGGTCCACCTGAAGGACTACCGGATCGGCTCCATGCCGGAAGCAGCATTCGGAATGCCGGGCAGTGGTGATTTCACCGGCTTCATGCAGGCGTTCAAAGACGTGGTGCAGTTCGCCGAAGTGGGTGAGGGAAACCTGGATTTCCCTTCCATCATTCCTGCGGCCCAGGCCGCCGGGGCAAAGTACCTGCTGGTGGAGCAGGACGACCTCTATGGCCGCACCGTGTGGGATGCACTGCAGACCTCGCACGACAACCTGGTGGCCATGGGCCACGGCGACCTTTTCTAGATTCCAAAAAAAGATACGGAGAACCCCACTCATGGCCAAGAAAGTACGCCTGGGCATCATCGGCCTGGGCCAGCAGGGCGGCGCCTACGCAAAGTTCATCACCGGCGGACTGGTCCCCAACATGGAGATCGGAGCCCTCTGCGACACCGATCCCGCCAAGAAGGACGCTGCTGCGGCTTCCTATCCTGGGGTCCCCTTCTACGACGACTACATCGCCATGCTGGAGAGCGGAAACGTGGATGCCGTGGTCACTTGCGTGCCGCACTTCCTGCACCCGGAAATGGGCATTGAAACGCTCAGGCGCAACATCCACGCGCTGGTGGAGAAGCCCGCCGGCGTGTACACGAAGCAGGTCCGGGAACTCAACGAATTCGCTGCAGCGAAGCCGGAACTGTCCTTCGCCATCATGTTCAACCAGCGCAACAACCCGTTGTACCGCCGGTTGAAGGAGATCGTGGAGAACGGCGAAATCGGTGCCATCCGCCGGACCAACTGGATTATCACCAACTGGTGGCGCCCGCAGGGCTACTACAACTCCAGCGCGTGGCGGGCCACGTGGGGCGGGGAGGGCGGCGGCGTGCTGGTCAACCAGGCACCGCACCAGCTGGACCTCTGGCAGTGGATCTGCGGCGTCCCGAAGTCCGTGTATTCGAAGGTGGCGTACGGCTTCCGGCGGGACATCGCCGTCGAGGACGAAGTCACCGCCGTGGTGGACTACGGCAACGGCGCAACCGGCGTGTTTGTCACTGCCACCCACGACATCGTGGGCACCGACCGCTTCGAGATCCTGGGCGACCAGGGCAAGATCGTCGTCGAGAATTCCAAAACGGCAACGGTCACCCGTCTGAAGAAGCCGGAGCGCGAACTCAGCGACGGCATGGGCATGGACGATGTCCGGAAGCTGTTCATGGGACAGCTGAACCCGGAGGAGTACTACAGCACCGAGGTGATCGAATTCGAGTCCGCCTGGGGAGCGCAGCACTCCGGCGTCCTGGAGAACTTTGCCGCGAACATCCTGGGCGGCACGCCGCTGCTGGCCCCCGGCTCGGACGGGATCAGCGGGGTCAGGCTGGCCAACGCCATCCATCTCTCGAGCTGGACCGGCACTGAGGTGTCATTGGACTTCGACGAGGATGTGTTCCTCGCCGAACTCAACAAGCGCATCGCTGAAGAAGGCACGTTCCCGGAGCGCAGCTAGCCCCCAGCCACCGCCCAACTGGGTAGCAGCAAGTGTCGTTTAGACCCGTCAAAACGACACTTGCTGCGACCTGGTTGGGTTGTTTCCTCGCTAGGATGGGGCGGTGACCGAACCCAAGACGCACGGCCCCGCCGCAACGCCGCACACCGCCAGGAAACCGGCCCGGGACGGCAAAGGCAACGCCACCATCTACGACATCGCCAAGGTGGCCGGCGTCAACCCCTCCACCGTTTCGAGGGCGCTCAGCAAACCCGGCAGGGTCAGCGCCAAGACGCAGAAACTCATCGAGGACGCGGCCGCAGAGCTGAACTACCAGGTCAACCCCTTCGCCCGGGCACTGCCCACCGGCCGGACCAACACGTTCGGGCTGATTGTCGCCGACATCACCAACCCCACCTTCTTCGACATCATCCGGGGCGCCCAGACCACCGGAACCCTGCGGGACTACACCCTGGTGCTGGCCGAATCTGCCGAATCCGCAGCCACCGAGCTGACGGCGGCGCGGCGCATGATGACCACGGCTGACGGCCTGATCCTGGCCAGCCCGCGCATGGACGACGACGACATCCGGGCCCTGGCCCGCGACAAACCCGTGGTGATCATCAACCGGGAAGTGGAGGGCATGCCATGCGTCATCCCTGATGTCCGGAAGGGCATCGGGGAAGCAGTCCGCAGCCTCGCGGCCAACGGGCACAAGAAGATGGCCTTCGTGGCGGGCCCCGCCAGGTCCTGGATGTCCGCCCGCCGCTGGGAGGGCGTCCAGGCCGCCTGCGAGTGGTCCCGGCTCGAAGCTGTGCGGGTGGAATCCACCAAACCAACGGTCGACGGCGGCCGGCAGGTGGCGCGCGACGTGCTGGCAACCAACGCCACGGCTGTGCTGACGTACAACGACCTCCTGGCCATCGGCCTGATGCAGGAGCTCCAGGCCGGCGGCATGGCGGTCCCGGACCAGATCAGCATCGTTGGCTTCGACGACATCTTCGGAGCAGACTTCACCACCCCTCCGCTGACAACAGTGCGCTCACCGCTGGGGGAGTGCGGCGCCGGGGCGGCCACCTGGCTGCTCGACCTGCTGCAAGGGAAAGGGGAACCGGACGGGACCCTGCGCGTGGAAACCGAACTGGTGCTGCGCGGCTCCAGCGGCCGCCTCCTGGCTTCCACCTGACCTCCACCAAGGCTCCACCGCCCAACGGCAACGTTATGGCAATTAATGGCAACCGGTTGACAAAAAGAGTGCATAACCGGGACCATTGATCTATGTCACAGTCGATTGCCGCCAACCGAGACAGGCTCCTGCCCGCGGACCCAGGAACGCGCAGCATCGCGCGGGACCTCCTGCAGCGCGTCCAGGACCTCCCTATCATTTCCCCGCACGGGCACGTTGATGCCTCCGTCATCGAGCAGAACACGCCGTTCCCGGATCCGGCAGCGCTGCTGGTCAGCCCGGACCATTACGTCACCCGGCTGATCCATGCCAGCGGCGTCCCGTTGGACCGGCTCCGGGCGTCCGCCGCATCGCAGCCGGACAGCCGTTCAGTCTGGCGCGAGTTCTGCAAGGCATGGCCGCTGTTCGAGGGCACCGCGTCCGGGTACTGGCTCCGCACCCAGTTCTCCAGCGTCTTTGGCCTCGAGGGGGAGCTGGGCGCGGACACAGCCGATGCCAGCTACAACGCGATTTCCGCAAAGCTCCAGGAGCCAGGCTTCCGGCCCCGCGAGCTGTTCAAGGACTTCAACATCGAGGTCCTGGCCACCACGGACGATCCGCTGGACACTCTGGCCAGCCACAAGGCCATCGCGCAGGACCCCACCTTCCACGGGCGCGTCCTGCCCACCTTCCGCCCGGACGCCTACCTCAACATCGCCCACCCCGCGTGGGCGGAGAATGTGGACCGGCTCATTGCGGCAGCGGGCGACGGCGGCACGGGCTACGGTGCCTACCTCACCGCCCTGGAGAACCGGCGTCGTTATTTCGTGGACCACGGCGCGGTCTCGGCAGACCATGGAGTCCGCACCCCGGCCACCCTGAAGCTTGATCCGGCGGACGCTGCGAAGCTGTTTGACCGCGCCCGCTCGGGCACGGCAACGGCCCGGGACAGGGACGACTTCGAGGCCCACATGATGTACCAGATGGCCAGGATGTCGGTGGAGGACGGCCTGGTGATGACCATCCATCCCGGCTCGTACCGCAACCACCACGAACCAACCTTCAACAGCTTCGGTGCTGACACCGGGCACGACATCCCGTTCGCCATCAACTACACCGAGGCCATCCGGCCGGTCCTGCAGGACTTCGGCACCGCCAAGGACTTCCACCTGGTCCTCTTCACCCTCGACGAGACGGTGTTCTCCCGTGAACTGGCACCGCTGGCGGGGTTCTACCCGTCCGTGTACCTGGGTGCCCCCTGGTGGTTCCTGGATGCGCCGGATGCAATGCTGCGGTTCCGGTCCGCCGTCACCGAGACAGCAGGATTCTCGCGATCCTCCGGTTTCATCGACGACACCCGGGCCTTCTGCTCCATCCCTGCCCGGCACGACGCCTCACGCCGGATCGAAGCCTCCTTCCTGGCCCGGCTGGTGGCGGAACACCGCGTCAGCGAGGAGCGCGCACATGAACTCATCGTGGACATCGTGGACGGCTCGCCGCGGCGGGTGTTCAAGCTGTGAGCACCGGACTGCGCACCGTGTCCCCCTCCGCTCCGGCTGCGGACCTTCCGCTGCTGAACCGCGCCCTTCACCCCGTCCCGAAAGCCCCGGTCCGCATCGTTCACCTGGGGCTGGGAGCCTTCCACCGTTCCCACCAGGCCTGGTACACCCAGCAGGCCGGAGACGCCGCGGACTGGGGCATCGCGGCCTTCACCGGCCGGCGCCCGGACGCCGCAACGGCCCTGGCCGGACAGGACGGGCTGTACACGGTGGTGGAACGGGCAGACACAGGCGATTCCTTCTCGGTAGTGGGCAGCATCGTGGAGGCGGTGGACGGCACGGACGTACGGCGGCTTGCGGAACTGGTGGCTGCGCCCGGTACGTCCATCGTCACCCTGACCATCACCGAGGCGGCGTATGGCCTGGGTGTTGACGGCAAGCTCGATACCGTAGCCCCCGGCGTCGCCGCCGACCTTGCGCTGCTGGAGTCCGGTAGCGGCGCACCGACCACCCCGCTGGGCCGGCTGGTGCTGGCTCTTGCCGCCCGGCGCGATGCCGGTTCCGGCCCGATCGCGGTGGTCTGCTGCGACAACCTGTCCAATAACGGTGAGGTGGCCCGGCAGGCTGTCACCGGCATGGCAGGCGCGTTCGACGACGGCCTGGCCGCCTGGATTGACACCAACGTCAGCTTTGTCAGCACCTCGGTGGACCGCATCACCCCGCGGACCACCGACGAGGATGTTGCGCACGTCCAGGCCTCCTGCGGCTACCGCGATACCTCACCGGTAGTGGCCGAGCCCTTCTCCAGTTGGGTTCTCAGTGGTGATTTCCCTGCCGACCGGCCGCGCTGGGAAGACGCAGGGGCGCTGTTCGTGGCAGAGATCGAACCCTACGAAAACCGTAAGCTGTGGCTGCTCAACGGCGCCCATTCGCTGCTGGCCTACGCCGGCCAGCTGCGGGGCCACAAAACCGTGGCGGAAGCCCTGGCAGATGCCGAATGCCGTGAAGTAGTGGAGGCCTTCTGGGACGAAGCCGAGGCCAATCTGCCCGGCGGGGAGCTGCGCATCCCTGAGTACCGGGACGCTCTCCTGGCTCGTTTCAGCAATGCCAGGATTGCCCACAACCTCGCGCAGATTGCCTTGGACGGCAGTACCAAGCTTCGGATGCGGGCAGTCCCTGTCCTGCAGGCCGAACGCGCCGCCGGCAGGTCCGGAGCCGCTGCCGCACTGATGATCGCTGCGTGGATGGACTGCAGTTCTGCATTGCCAGGCTTCCAGGATCCGCTGGGCGATGAGGTGGCAGCCGCCAACAGCCTCGCAGGAGCGGAACGCGTCCGGGCACTGCTTGCCGTCGTGGACCCGGCCCTGGCCGCTGATGATGCCGTGGTTGAACTGGTCCAGGGCCAGTGCGGGAGGTTCGCCGGGCACCCTGCCTCCGGGTAGGAGCACGGCAGGAGCAGGCACAAAAGGACTGCCCGGCCCCTCCCTGGGGTGCCGGGCAGTCTTTTTTGCTTGTTTTTTCAACAAACATTTGGCAACCGCTTGCCAAATGTTTGCCAAGTGACTAGCATTACAGCAAGAGCACAACCCCGGCCGGTGGCCACCCCAGACATTTCTTCTTCACGCGAAGCCCGCAAAGACGCGATAGGAATCCCAAATGCTCAAGCCCCAAGCGAGCGAAAGCCGCGAACTCGTCAACCTGGATGGCCTGTACCGCTTTAAGGTTGACTTTGACCGGACCGGGCACCGCGACGGCTGGTTCAAGGCACCGCTGGACACCGCCCTGGAAATGGGGGTTCCGGCCAGCTACAACGACGTTTTCCCCGACAAGGCCATCCGCGACCACGTAGGTTACGTCTGGTACCAGCGCGAGGTGCGCGTTCCGCGCGGCTGGGCAGGGGAGCGAATCCACCTGCGCCTGGACTCCGCCACGCACGAGGGAATGGTGTGGGTGGACGATGTCCTGGTCGCCCAGCACACCGGCGGCTACATGCCGTTCAGCGCCGACATCACGGACCACGTCACCCCCGGCCGGGCCTTCCGCCTGACCATCTCCGTGAACAACGAGCTCACCCAGGCCACCATCCCGCCCGGCACCATCACTGTTACCGCGGATGGGCGGCGGCAGCAGAGCTACCTGCACGATTTCTACAACTATGCGGGCCTGCACCGCAGCGTCTGGCTCTACAGCACCCCGACCGTCACCGTGGACGACATCACCGTCGTCACCGGCTTCGAGGGCCCCACCGGCACTGTTGACTACGCCATCACGACGGCGGGCGGCAGCGGGAGCGAAACGGTGACCGTCTCGCTCCACGATGCGGACGGCGTCGAAGTGGCCACCGCGGACGGCGCCACCGGCGCACTGGTGATCAACGACGTCGTCCTCTGGCAGCCCGGTGCCGCCTACCTGTACAGCCTGACCGCCGAGATCCGCAACGGCACCAACCTGCTGGACAGCTACACGCTGCCGGTCGGCGTCCGCACCGTGGAAGTCCGCGGCAAGGAATTCCTCATCAACGGCGAGCCGTTCTACTTCACCGGCTTCGGCATGCACGAGGACCACGTAGCCATCGGAAAAGGCCACAGCAACGCTCAGATGGTCAACGACTTCCAGCTCCTGGACTGGGTTGGCGCAAACTCATTCCGGACGTCGCACTACCCCTACGCCGAAGAGGTCATGGAGTTCGCCGACCGCCACGGCATCGTGGTCATCGACGAAACCGCCGCCGTCGGGCTGCACCTGGGCTTCGGCGCCGTCTTTGGCGGCATCGCAAAGAAGACCTATGAGGACGGCGGAGTGGACGCCAAGACGGCCGCCAGCCACCGGCAGGCCATCGAGGAACTTGTTGCCCGGGACAAAAACCACCCCTCCGTGGTGATCTGGTCCATCGCCAACGAGCCGAACGGATCGGAGGAAGGCGCCCGCGAATACTTCGAACCGCTGGCACAGCTCACCCGGGAGCTCGATCCCACCCGTCCCGTCGGTTACGTCAACGTCATGTTCGATACGCCGGACAAGGAACTGCTCGGCGACCTCTTCGACGTCATCATGCTCAACCGCTACTACGGCTGGTACCTGAACAACGGGGACCTAGAAACAGCTGAACAGGTCCTGGAAAAGGAACTCCGGGAATGGGAAGCCAAGTACGGCAAGCCGATCATCATGACCGAATACGGACCTGACACCATGCCCGGCTTCCACTCCATCTACGAACAGCCCTGGAGCGAGGAATACCAGGCCGCCTTCCTGGCCATGTACCACCGCGTCTTTGACCGCGTGGATGCCATGGTGGGCGAGCAGGTCTGGAACTTCGCCGACTTCCAGACGTCCAACGGCATCATGCGCGTGGACGGCAACAAGAAGGGCGTCTTCACCCGCGACCGACGCCCCAAGCCTGCAGCGTTCGCGCTCCGCCAGCGGTGGACAGCACTGGCCGGTACTAAGAACGGCAGCACCAAAACCGTTTCCAACCCCTAACGTTTCACTTTTGCCGCCCCCTACCGGCGGTACCGGGTAAAGGAGCCCGCACCATGAAAAAGCTGAGCAAACTGAGCATCGTCGGCTATGGCGCCGGCGACGCCGCCAACAACCTGGCCTTCACCACCGCCACCATGTTCCTGCTCGTGTACTACACGGACGTTGCCGGTATCTCGGCAGCGGCAGCCGGAACCCTGCTGCTTTCCGTCCGCATCTTCGACGCTTTCGCCGACGTCTTCGCCGGCCGCGTGGTGGACCGCACCTTCAGCAAACGGTTCGGCAAGTTCCGCCCGTTCATCATGTTCGGCTCCATCCCGCTGCTCCTGCTGAGCGTCGCAACCTTCTCGGTGCCGCAGCTAGGTGAATCCGGCACCCTGCTCTACGCCTACGTCACCTACGCCGCACTCGGCCTGGCCTACAGCCTGGTCAACATCCCCTACGGCTCCCTGGCCGGGGCGATGACCCAGGATCCGGGGGAGCGTGCCAAGCTCGGCTCTGCCCGGATGGTGGGTGCGCTCCTGGTCGGGTCAGCCCTGGGCATTTTTGTGGCCCCGCTGATCAAGCCCGGCGCCGACCTCCAGGGAACCTTCACCACCATCACCCTGGTCTTCGTGGCGATCGGCGCGGCGCTCTACTTCTTCACCGTTCTCACGGCCAAGGAACGCGTCCACCGGGCCGTCCCCAACGTGACGCTGAAACAGAGCATGGACACGCTCAGGACCAACAAACCACTCCTGATGCTCTGCCTCAGCTCCTTCTTCTTCCTCACCGGCTACCTCGCTCTGACGTCCGTGCAGCTGTACTACCTGCGCGACGTCCTGGGCCGGCTGGACCTGTACCCCGTGCTGTCCATCGCCCAGCTGGTCCTGACCTTCGTGCTGGCCGCGTTCATGCCCAGGCTGGTCCGCGCCATTGGCAAGAAGCGCGTCTACATCTACTCATCCCTGGTGACCGTGGTTGGCGGGACCATCATCTTCTTCACGCCGGCCAGCCAGGTGTGGATCGGCTTCACCGGCCTGCTCATCAGCGTGGTGGGCGTCCTCGCCGTCAACATCGTGGTGTGGGCCCTGGAAGCCGACACCGTTGAATACGGCGAATGGAAGACCGGAGTACGCACCGAGGGCATCACCTACGCCCTGTTCTCCTTCACTCGCAAGACGGGCCAGGCTGTGGGCGGTGCACTCGCCGCGTATGCACTGGCGCTGGGTGGCTACAAGTCCGGGGCCACGCAGAGCGCCGAAGCAGTCTTCGGCATCCAGGTGGCCGCAGGCGCCCTGCCGGCCATCCTCACCATCCTTGCCGTCCTGGTGATGACCAAGTACAAGCTCACCGACGCCCTGCATGCTGAGATCCTCACCGAAATCCGCGCCCGCCGTGAAAGCGGCGCACCGGACGGTGGGGCCTCCGCTCCCGGGTCCGGCCGCACGGCCAGCGTCCCCGCGGCACCTTCCGCCGCCACCCCCAACTGACCACCAGCCCCGCCTCCACCCCAGCCCTGAAAGGACCTGCAGTGAAAATCATTGCCGCCGACGTCTTCGTGACCAGTCCCTCCCGCAACTTCGTGACCCTCCGGATCACCACCGAGGACGGTGTGACCGGCATCGGTGACGCCACCCTGAACGGCCGCGAGCTCGCCGTCGCCGCATACCTGAAGGAGCACGTGGCGCAGCTGCTGATCGGCAAGGATCCGCACCGGATCGAGGACACCTGGCAGTTCCTGTACCGTTCCTCGTACTGGCGCCGCGGCCCGGTCACCATGGCCGCAATCGCCGCCGTGGACATGGCACTGTGGGACATCAAGGGCAAAATGGCCGGCATGCCGGTCTACCAGCTCCTGGGCGGGGCATCCCGCAACGGGCTGCGCGCCTACGGCCACGCCTCGGGAGCTGACCTGCCGTCCCTGTTCGACTCGGTCCGGGAGCACCTGGAGCTCGGCTACAAGTCCATCCGCATCCAGACCGCCGTTCCCGGCATCAAGGCCGTCTACGGGGTGGCGGCCCAGGCGCAGGCCTCCGGTGAACGCTACGACTACGAACCCGCCGGCCGCGGCACGTTCCCGCTGGAGGAGGACTGGGACACCCGCGCCTACCTCCGCCACCTGCCCACTGTGTTCGAGGCTGTCCGGAACGAGTTCGGCCCCGAGATCCCGCTGCTGCACGACGGCCACCACCGGATGACGCCCATCCAGGCCGCAAAGCTGGGCAAGGCGCTGGAGCCCTATGACCTGTTCTGGCTTGAGGACTGCACCCCTGCCGAGAACCAGGAAGGCCTGCGCCTGGTCCGCCAGCACACCACCACCCCGCTGGCCATCGGTGAAATCTTCAACACCGTCTACGACTACCAGACCCTCATCAAGGAGCAGCTGATCGACTATGTCCGCGCCGCCTCGACCCACTTCGGCGGGATCTCACCGCTGAAGAAGGTTATGGACTTCGCCGCGCAGTACCAGATCAAGTCCGGCTTCCACGGCCCAACGGACATCTCCCCGGTGGGCTTTGCCGCCCAGCTGCACGTAGGCCTGGCCATCCACAACTACGGCATCCAGGAATACATGCAGCACTCGGACAAGACCAACGAGGTCTTCCAGCAGTCCATGACCTTCAAGGACGGCTACCTGCACCCCGGCGACAACCCCGGCATCGGCGTCGAATTCAACGAGGAAGCCGCCGCCGCATTCCCGTACCAGCAGGCCTACCTGCCCTACAACCGCCTCATCGACGGAACGGTCCACGACTGGTGAGTACGCCTAATCCCGAAATGACAGTTCACGCTGCCGGACATCCCAAGCTCCGCGTGGTCGTAATGGGCGTCTCCGGCTGCGGCAAGACCACCATCGGAGACCTCGTTGCCCGCGAACTGGGCGTCCCCTTCCTGGACGGCGACTCCCTCCACCCCGTGGAGAACGTCGCCAAGATGGCTGCCGGCACGCCGCTGACCGACGAGGACCGCTGGCCGTGGCTCGCCACCGTTGGCACCGAGCTGGCAAATGCGGGCGACGGCGGGCTGGTCCTGGCCTGCTCCGCACTGCGCCGCAGCTACCGCGACGCCATCCGGCAACAGGCCCCGGACACCATCTTCCTGCACCTGCACGGCAGCAAGGACGTCCTCCGGGCCCGGACAGAAGGGCGCTCCGGCCACTTCATGCCGCCGGCCCTCCTGGATTCGCAGCTGGCAACACTCGAACCGCTCGACGCCGGCGAAACCGGCATCGTTGTGGACATCGCGGCGCCCGTGCAGCAGGTGGTGCGGGAGGCACTCGCCGGACTTGCCGCCGTCGGCCCTTCCACAGAACGAAGCGCAGGGGGTGCCGCGGGCACCCAGGCCCGCCAGTTCGACGTCGACCTTCAGGCCGCGCCGTTCAATCTCGACGACGACGCCCTCGCCTGGGTGGAATCCACCATCGCCGGCATGAGCCTCGAGGAAAAAATCGGGCAGCTGTTCATCAACCACAACAACGACTACTCCGCGGAGTACCTCGACGGCGTGCTGGACACCTACCACGTGGGCGGCATGCGGTACCGGCCGGGCCCCTCGGCCGCGGTGCAGGAACACATCCGCTATGCGCAGTCCAGGACCCGCATCCCGCTGCTGGTGGCCTCCAACCCGGAAATGGGGGGAGCCGGAAGCTGCGACGACGGAACGTTCGTGTCCACGCACCTGCAGGCCGGCTCGCACCCGGACAAGGCCATCGCCCGGCAGATGGGCCAGGTTGCCGGCGTCGAAACCGCGGCGCTGGGCTGCAACTGGGCCTTCGCCCCGATCGTGGACATCCACTACAACTGGCGCAACACGGTCATCTCCACCCGGTCCTTCGGCAACACCCCGGAGATCGTTGTGGAGCGGGCCAAGGAATATTTCGATGGCATCAGCGAGTCGCCCACCGTCTGTGCCATGAAGCACTTCCCGGGCGACGGCATCGACGAACGCGACCAGCACGTGGTCACGTCCTACAACACCCTTGGCTACGAGGAGTGGAACCGGACCTACGGGCACGTGTACCGCGAAATGATCGGCCACGGCGTGCAGTCCATCATGATCGGCCACATCGGGGCACCGGAACTGTCCAGGCACTTCCGCCCCGGCATGGAGGACGCGGACATCCTCCCGGCCACGCTCTCTCCGGAGCTGCTCCAGGACCTGCTCCGCGGGGAGCTCGGCTTCAACGGGCTGGTCCTCACGGACGCCTCCCAGATGGTCGGACTGACCCAGGCCATGAAGCGCAAGGACCTGGTGCCGGCCACCATTGCCGCCGGCTGCGACATGTTCCTGTTCTTCCGCAACCCCGCGGAGGACTTCCAGTACATGATGGACGGCTACAAGTCCGGCGTGATCACCGAGCAGCGCCTCCATGATGCCCTGCGCCGGATCCTGGGGCTGAAGGCCTCGCTGGGCCTCCATGTGAGGGCCCGCAACGGGCTTGTCCCGCCGGCGGAGGCGCTCGGCGTGATCGGCAGCGACGCGCACCGGGCCATAGCAGCGGAGATCGCGGACAAGACCGTCACCCTGGTCAAGGACACCGCCCGCAATCTGCCCATTACCCCGGAGACGCACAAACGGATCCGCCTGTACGGCATCTCCGGCGGCGCCGATTTCACCCGTGCGGACCCGCTCGCCTACCTGGACACGGTCAAGGAGGAACTGGAAGCGGCCGGCTTCGAGGTGCACCTGTTCAGGACGGCGGACCAGCGGGAGGCCGCGGGGGAGACCGGCGTGAACTTCATGTCGGTGATTTCTGAGGAAGCCACCGGGGACTATGCGGAGAAGTACGATGCCGCTTTTGTGTTCGCCAATGTGAAGGGGTTCGCCCAGGAGGCGGCCATCCGGATCAAGTGGTCCACTCCCATGGCCGCGGAAATCCCGTGGTACGCCACCGAGGTTCCCACCGTGTTTGTCTCGCTCAACCAGCCAAACCACCTGATTGACGTGCCCATGGTGAAGACGGCGATCCACGCCCACGCCGGGTCCCGCGAGGCCATCCGGGCCACCATCGAAAAGATCCAAGGCAAGTCGGATTTCCAGGGCACGTTCAACGACAACGTGTTCTGCGGTTCCTTCGACACCAGGCTCTAGGAGCGGACCCCAGCAAAGGGCAGCAGCCGGCTATCGGCTACTGCCCTTTGCTGTCGTCGCAGAGCAGGTGGTACCAGGCGTCGGCGAGGACCTCGAGGGCGTGTTCGCGGTTTGGCTCAAGCTTGCGCCTCGTCCAGAGCGTGGCAACGTAGTCGAGCTGGGTGAAGGCGAGCGTGCCGCGGATGTGGCGTGTCTCCTCAGGGAAGCGGCCGGCCAGTTCCAGGCCGCGGACGATGTCCGAGATGACCTCCTCATGTGCCTCCCGAACCGCTGCTCAAGCCGACGTCCCCGCTGCAGCTGGGCCACATTAGGCAGCCCTACAGGCTTCGCACGGAGGAGAAGGAACAGCATGCGCCCCCGTGGGCAAAGCAAGGAGCCGTGGTGTCAGCGTGGAGTACCGGTGTGAAAGGCTGCAGCTATGGACAACTCACCTCGGGACCATGACCTGGTTCTCTTCGGAGTGACGGGTTTCGTTGGCCGACTGATCGCCGGCTACGTTGCGGAGCATGCACCGGCCGGTATGCGGGTTGGACTCGCGGGCCGGTCAAGGGCCAGGCTCGGGGCGGTTCGATCGCAGTTGCCGGTCTCCGCGCAGGGGTGGGCCCTCATCGAAGCCGACTCCGGGAACGCGGACTCGATCGCCGCCCTGGCCGCGAGCACACGCGTGCTCTTCACAACTGTCGGTCCATACGCGAAACACGGACTACCTGTGGTCGAGGCCTGCGCATAAGCCGGTACCGACTACGCCGACCTCGCCGGTGAGGTGTCCTTCATCCGGGAGGCGATCGATCGCTACGACGCTCTGGCCAGGACAAACGGGGCCAGGATCGTGCACTCTTGCGGCTACGACTCCGTGCCGTCCGACCTCGCCGTACTGCTGCTTCATCAGGCGGCAGAAGCCGATGGCGCCGGCGGTTTGGCCGAGGTCCAACTCGTGGCTACGGCCAAGGCTGGCATCAGCGGAGGCACGCTCGAATCGATGCGCGGGCAGCTCGACGCGATGCGATCGAGCACCGCCCTGAGGTTATTAGTCGCTGACCCCTACGCTCTGAGCCCCGACCGCACACGGGAACCGACGACACCACAGCCTCCCGACGCCGGTCCTGTGCGCCGTTCCGATGACGGCACCTGGACCGCGCCTTTCATCATGGCCCCTTTCAACACCCGGATAGTGCGCCGCAGCAACGCATTGCAGGGCTGGGCCTACGGCCGCTCCCTCCAGTACGGCGAGGTGATGGGGGTGGCCCCCGGACCGGCAGGAGCGCTCCTCGCCAGGGCAATGACACTCGGGCTCCGGGCGTTCACCGGCGCGATGGCGTTCCCGCCGACCCGGAGGGTGCTCGACCGCTTTCTTCCGGCACCAGGTACGGGACCGCGCGCCAGCATGCAGCACGAAGGCTGGTTCCACTCCCAGGTGACCGCCCGCACCGAGGACGGGCACCGATACCAGGCGATTGCTGCTGGCCCCGGCGATCCCGGCTATGCCGCCACCGCCGTGATGGCCGGCGAAACTGCCCTCGCTCTTGCCCTCGACGGTGACCGGCTGCCGGCCGCGAAAGGCTCGCTGACACCGGCCACAGCACTCGGCAATGTGCTCATCCAGCGCCTGCGTGCGGCCGGCCACACGTACCAGGTAACCAAACTCGCCTGAACCCGGATCCTGCAGGTCGCCTGAGTTGCGGCCATTTCATCCGTTATCCAGGCATCCGGGGGTGTTTGATGAAAGAAGGCTTCAAAACCGGGCGGGGGCCAGCGGCGCGTGTCAGGAGTGGGTATCGAGGTAGTGCAGAATCGCCCGGGCTGTTTCCTCCGGGGCGCTGACGTGGGGGCAGTGCCCGGTGGCCTGGAGCTGCACCAGGGTGCTGTGTTCCAGATTTTCGTGCAGGTAGGCACCAACTTCCGGCGGGGCAAGCCGATCGTTGGAGCACTGCAGAATCAGGCAGTTAGTGCGCACCTTTTTCAGTTCAGGGCGGGTGTCGGAGAAAAAGGTTACCCCGGCGAAGTGCCGTGCAATGGCCGGATTTGTCCGGCAGAAGCTGACACGC
>NZ_JAJOMC010000017.1 GCF_021129155.1 Arthrobacter sp. AK04 | reverse complement strand
CTCCGACCCCCGCACGCCGCCGCGGCGCCCCCCGCGCCGCGCCCCCCCGCCCCCGCCCCCCGCCCCCCCCCCCCCCCCCCCCCCCCCCCCCCCCCCCCCCCCCCCCCCCCCCCCCCCCCGCCCCGCACCCAGGACTAACCAAGGTTAGACGCGCGGCTTCTCACGCATCTCGAAGGTCTCGATGATGTCGCCTTCGTTGATGTCGTTGTACGAGCCAAGGCCGATACCACACTCGAAGTCCGTACGGACCTCGGTGGCGTCGTCCTTGAAGCGCTTGAGCGTCTCAACGGTGAGGTTGTCACCGATGATCTTGCCGTCGCGGCTGATGCGTGCCTTGGTGTTACGGCGGATGATGCCCGAGCGGACGATCGAGCCTGCGATGTTTCCGAACTTGGAGGAGCGGAAGACTTCGCGGACCTCGGCGGTGCCCAGCTGGAATTCTTCGTATTCCGGCTTGAGCATGCCCTTGAGCGCCATCTCGATGTCATCAATTGCGGAGTAGATGACGGAGTAGAAGCGCATGTCCACGCCTTCGCGGTCTGCCAGTTCGGCAACGCGCTCGGCAGGCTTGACGTTGAAGCCGATGATGACGGCGCTGTCCACTGTTGCCAGGTTGACGTCGTTCTGCGTGATGGCACCAACACCGCGGTGGATGACGCGCAGCTGCACGCCTTCGCCGACGTCGATCTTGAGCAGGGCGTCTTCGAGGGCTTCCACGGCACCGGACACGTCACCCTTGAGGATGAGGTTGAGGGTGTCGATCTTGCCGTCGGCCACTGCCTGGTCGAAGTCTTCCAGGCTGATGCGCTTGCGGCGCTTGGCCAGGGCGGCGTTGCGGTCGGCTGCTTCACGCTTCTCGGCGATCTGGCGGGCGGTGCGCTCGTCAGCGGTCACGAAGAAGGTGTCGCCTGCACGCGGCACGTTGGACAGACCCAGCACCTGCACGGGGCGGGACGGGCCGGCCTCGGTCAGTGCGCTGCCGTCGTCGTCGAACATTGCGCGGACGCGGCCGTGGGCCGTGCCTGCAACGATCGTGTCGCCGACGCGCAAGGTACCGGACTGCACCAGGACGGTGGCAACCGCACCGCGGCCCTTGTCCAGGTTGGCTTCGATCGCGATACCGCGGGCGTCCTTGTTCGGGTTGGCGCGCATGTCCAGGGCAGCGTCTGCGGTCAGCAGGACAGCCTCGAGCAGCTCGTCGATGTTGAGGTTCTGGCGGGCAGAGACCTCTACGAACATGGTGTCGCCACCGTATTCTTCCGGAACCAGGCCGTACTCGGTCAGCTGGCCGCGGACCTTGTCCGGGTTGGCGCCTTCCTTGTCGATCTTGTTCACGGCCACGACGATCGGCACGTTGGCCGCCTGTGCGTGGTTGAGGGCTTCAACGGTCTGCGGCATAACGCCGTCGTCCGCTGCGACCACCAGGATGGCGATGTCGGTGACCTTCGCACCACGGGCACGCATTGCGGTGAACGCCTCGTGGCCCGGGGTATCGATGAAGGTGATCTTGCGGTCGTCGCCTTCGTGGGTGTGCGTGACCTGGTAGGCACCGATGTGCTGCGTGATGCCGCCGTGCTCGCCGGCCATGACGTCGGACTTGCGGATGGCATCGAGCAGGCGGGTCTTACCGTGGTCCACGTGGCCCATGACGGTGACAACCGGAGGACGTGCCTCGAGTTCTTCGTCGCCTTCGGCTTCGAGCTCGGCATCGAAGTCGATGTCGAAGCCGGAGAGCAGCTCGCGCTCCTCGTCTTCCGGGGACACAACCTGGAGCTTGTAGCCAAGCTCCTCGCCCAGCAGGGCAAAGGTCTCTTCATCCAGTGACTGCGTGGCCGTGGCCATTTCACCGAGGTGGAAGAGGACGGTCACCAGTGCGGCGGGGTTTGCCTCGATCTTGTCGGCGAAGTCCGTGATGGACGAGCCGCGGCGCAGCCGGATGACAGTGTTGCCGTCGCCGCGGGGTACGCTCACGCCACCCAGCGACGGGGCACTCATCTGCTCAAGTTCCTGGCGCTTTGCACGCTTCGACTTGCGCTGCTTGCCACGACCGGCGCCGCCCTTGCCGAAGGCACCCTGGGTACCGCCGCGGCCGCGGCCGCCCTTGCCGAAGCCGCCGCCGGCGGGAGCAGCGCCGCCGCCACCGGGACCGCCGGTTCCGGGAGCGCCACCCGGGCGTCCGGGACCACGCCCACCGGCACCGGGACGCCCTGCACCTGCGGGTGCGGGACGCTCAGTGCGGTTGGGCATCATGCCCGGGGTAGGACGGTTTCCACCGGCACCACCGGGGCGCGGTGCACCCGGACGGGGACCACCGGCACCTGCTGCGGGACGCGGACCGCCCGCACCTGCTGCGGGACGCGGACCGCCGGGACGGGGGCCGCCGGCACCTGCTGCGGGACGCGGACCACCGGGACGGTCGCCGTCGGTGCGGCTTCCACCCGGGCGGGGCATTCCCTGCGAGGTGGCAAACGGGTTGTTGCCGGGACGGGGAGCACGCTCGCCGTCGCCGCCGCGGCCGCGGGGCATGCCCTGGGACGTGGCGAAGGGGTTGTTGCCCGGACGGGGACCGCCGGGGCGGGGAGCGGAGCCACCCTGCCCTGAGCCGCCGGAACGGGTAGGTGCAGCGGGGGTTTCAGCCTTGGGTGCCGGGCGTGCGCCGGGCTTCGCTCCGGTGGACGGAGCGGCCGGGGCCGGTGCATCCGGAGCGGCGGGCGCGCTGGCAGCGGGGGCTGCCGGAGCAGCTGCCTGTGCCGGTGCTGCCGGGGCGGCAGGCGCGGGGGCCTCAGCCTTGGGGGCCGGGGCTTTCGGTGCTGCCGGACCGGGTGCGGGTGTTGAGGGACGCGCCTCTGCCGCCGGGGCGGGCGCCTTGGGCGCTGCTGCCGGTGCTGCCGCCTTGGGGGCGGCGTCGGGGAAGGCGTTGCGCAGCTTGCGCACAACGGGGGCCTCAATGGTTGAAGAGGCAGAGCGAACGAATTCGCCCAGTTCCTGCAGTTTTGTCACTGCATCTTTGGAAGTAATACCGAGCTCTTTGGCGAGCTCATGTACGCGGACCTTGGCCACATTTCTCCTGTCTCGGTCCGCACCGAGCCAGGCACGAACCGTCTACTTCTTACTGCGGGCCCAAGCCGCAAATGCTGCAGAAGGGCCCATTGCAGAGCGCAACAAAGTTGTCATCGTTGCGCACTCATCGCTGGGAACTCATCGGGTTTCCATCAGTTTTCTGACCCGCTTTCAGGTTGGACGGTTGGTGTTGCAGTTGCCGGAACGCGTGCAACGCTCGGGCCTGATGTGATCCAGCGTTCCACGGCGGCGGTACCGGCCGCTCCCCGCAGGGCGCGTCCGAATGCTCGCCGCTTCAACGCCAGAGCCAGGCACGATTCGCTGGGGTGCAGCCATGCACCCCGGCCAGCCATCCGGCGTCGTTCATCCACCAGGACAGCGTTTGATCCGCTGCCTTCGGCGACGAGCCGGAGTAACTCATTCCGCTTGCCCTTCTTCCGGCATCCGATGCAGGTACGCTCCGGCTGATTCCCGCTTGCTACTGGCACGGTCATCTTCCTGACGTTCATATCTGCTGGCCGCGGACGGCCCTCCTCCGTGTGAACGGAATGGGGCACGCCCAGGGCGCACGGCTGCCGGCCGTTAGGCGCGGTCTTTACTATTCTAGCCCCTCGCGGCCTTTCTGCCCGAAACTGCGCGGGCGATTCGAGGCCGGGAGGGCGTCAGGAACCGTTCAGTTGTCGCGGGCAGCCGCGGCGTCGGACACGATGTCGATCCGCCAGCCGGTGAGCTTGGCCGCCAGCCGGGCGTTCTGGCCCTCTTTGCCGATGGCCAGGGACAGCTGGTAGTCCGGGACTACAACGCGCGCCGAGCGGGTGGCTTCATCGGTTATTGTGACCGAATTCACGCGCGACGGCGACAGGGCGCTGGCGATGAAGGTGGCCGGATTCTCGCTGAAGTCGACGATGTCGATCTTTTCGTCATTGAGTTCGGTCATCACGGCGCGGACGCGGGACCCCATTTCGCCAATGCAGGCGCCCTTGGCGTTGATGCCGGGAACGTTTGCCTTGACTGCGATTTTGGTGCGGTGGCCGGCTTCGCGGGCCAGGGCAACGATCTCGACGGATCGGTCGGCAATCTCAGGCACTTCCAGTTCGAACAGCTTCCGCACGAGGCCCGGATGGGACCGGGAGAGCGTGACGGAAGGGCCCTTCGAGCCGCGGTGGACGTCGATTACCAGTGCACGCAGCCGGTTGCCGTGGATGTATTTTTCCCCGGGAACCTGCTCCGGCGGCGGCAGCAGCGCCTCCACGGAACCCAGGTTGACCTGGATCATGTGCGGATTGTTGCCCTGCTGGATGGTGCCGGACACCAGCTCGCCTTCACGGCCCTTGAACTCGCCCAGGACGTTGTCGTCTTCAACGTCGCGCAGGCGCTGCAGGATGATCTGGCGTGCGGTGCTGGCGGCGATCCGGCCGAAGCCTTCAGGGGTGTGCTCGAACTCGCCGATGGGGGCGCCGTCGTCGTCAATCTCCACAGCCCAGATGGTCACGTGGCCGCTCTTGCGGTCCAGCTCGGCACGGGCCTTTTCGAAGGCGCCGGGCGACTTGTGGTAGGCCACCAGGAGCGCCTGCTCAATGGTGGGGATCAGGAGGTCCAGCGGGATTTCACGCTCACGCTCCAGAAGTCTCAGTGCGCTCATGTCAATATCCATCAGGCCTCCTCAGAAGGTCCATTGTGTTCAGGTTCCAGACCATCCCCGTTCAGGTGGCTGAATTCGATCTCGACTTTTCCGTTGCGGATCCTGTCGAAAGGAAGTTTCATGGGGTCGCCCTGCTTGGGCTTCATGCCTTTTTTCACGGCGATCTCGGGGACGATGGTCACGCCGTCACCGTCCACCGATTTGATCCGGCCCATGACGTTCTCGCCCTGGACAACGTTGATCCTGGCCATGCGGCCCTTGGCGCGGTGCCAGTGCCGCGGCTCCGTCAGGGGGCGCCCGACGCCGGGAGAGGACACCTCGAGGTCGTAGGGCCGGCCGTCGTCTCCGGGATCGTTGTCCAGGACGTCGGAAAGGATCTTGGAGATGTCGGCGATGACGTCGAGGCTGACGCCGCCGGTTTCCTCCTGGGGAAGGTCCACCACGACGTGGACCACGCGGTGGGAACCGGCCACGATGGCCACGTCCTCCAGGTAGAGGCGGTTCGCCTGCACCGCAGGTTCAAGGAGTGCGCGGAGCCGGTCAGCTTCCGGGTTGTGTGCGGGGGCGGCTTCAGCCTTACCCGTTCCGGTTTGGTCTGATGAAGCCGTGGCTTCTGCGTTGCTCACGATGCCGCGCCGCCTCCCTTATAGATGATGTTGTGTGTACTAGCGTAGCTATTTTACCGGTCCGGTGGGGCGGAGATTCCCCCGACGGCGTGACACCATGGTCTGTTGTGAAAGAAGACGATCCGGAAAACCGCCCAAAGCTGCGCTATTTCCGGTACGCCGTTATTTCGTTCACAGCCCTGATTGTGCTCAGCCTCGGATTCTCGCTTGTTCCCGCCGATCCTCCGGAACCCGGGGATCCGCCGTTCTCCGAGCAGGCCAGGGCGGCTGCCCTGCAGGATGCGCTGGATCTGAGCGCGGCGGCCGGGCGTTTGTCTGCCGCTGCCGGGGCCGGGGGGGGGGGGGGCGGGGGGTTGGCCGGCCGGGGCGGGGGCGGGCGGGGCCGCAACTCCAGCCGCCGCCGGTGAGACTGTGACCTTGCTGACCCTGCAGGCCCGTGCCTTCCTTTCACCGGCGGATTCCTACCCGCCGCATGCTGCATCAGCGTCCGCCACTCCCCTGCCGTCGGGGCCGCCGTCGGGGCCCTCAGCTACGCCGGAGCCCACCACCGCGGGGCTGGCTTCAGCATTGTCGGCCAGTGGTGTGCAACGCCTCACCGATGCCGCAGAGGCCGACGGCGGGATGGCGCGCCTGCTGGCGGGCGCCGGCACCGCCCAGCTGCTGGCGGCGGAGAACCTCGCCGCCGCAGCGGGAATCGCCCCGGAAACGCTTCCCCACGCCGGCGCAGCAACGCCGCCCGCCGCCAGCCCGTCCGCGCCTGCACCAGACGCGATGGCATCCGCCTGCCCGTCCCCTTTTCCGGCGCCCGGTACTACAGGCCCCGGCGCCACAGCGGAACCCGGTGCTGCGGCAGGACAGGGCGCGGCCGGACAGGGCGCTGCAGGACGGGGACCAGCTGCCGCGGCCACCCCAGCCGGGCTGGGCCTCGCACTGTCCGCGGCTGTGGCCGTCGAGCAGCAGAGCACTTACGCCTACCAGGCGGCACTCCCCCGGCTGGGACCCGGCGATTCCCAGCCGGCGGAGGCCTTCCTTGGGCAGCACCGGGAACTCGCTGCCGAGGCCGCGGCGTACGCCCGTGCCGCCTGCAGTACCCCGCAGCCGCAGCAGCCGGGCTTTGTGCTGGATCCGGCCTTCCTGGCGGCGCCCGGCGACGGATTGGCCCGCCTGGAACTGGCAGCCCTGCCTGCCTACGGGGACGTCATTGCGCGGGCCGACGGCGGGCTGCGCGCCTGGGCGATCGCTGCCCTGCAGTCCGCCGTACGGCGGGCTGCACACTGGAACGGCGTTGTGGGGCCGGTTCCCGGCGTCCTGTTTAACCAGGACCAGCTCCCGGAGCTTCCGGCCAGTCCCGCGCCCCCGCCCGCGGAAACCCGAGGTCCTGCCCGACCTTGACGCCCGCCCGGCCGAGGCTCCCCCGGCAACGGCGGCGGCCCGCCGGACTGTGCCTCCCGCCGGACTGTGCCTCCCGCCGGACTGTGCCTCCCGCCAGACGGCGACTCCCGCCCGACAGTACCGCCGGCCGCCACTGTCGGCGCCGTCCTGGTCGCAGGGCAGGCTGGCCCGCACGGACTCATGATGGTTTGCTAAAGGCATGGATGCACACGACCAGTCCCAGCCAGCAGGAACGGACGCTCCGAGCCCCGAGTTGCGCCGCCATCTGGAAACCGAACCGCACGGCACGGACATCGCCCAACGGCTGAACTGGCTCCGGGCCGGCGTCCTGGGCGCAAACGACGGCATCGTCTCCGTCGCGGCGATCGTGGTGGGCGTGGCAGGTGCTACCTCCGAAACGGGTCCCATCCTCGCCGCCGGCGCTGCCGGGCTGGTGGGCGGAGCGGTATCCATGGCACTCGGCGAGTACGTCTCCGTGAGCAGCCAAAGCGACAGCCAGCGGGCCCTGATCGAGAAGGAACGCCGGGAACTGGCCGAGGAACCGGAAGCGGAACTCGCCGAACTCACCGCTATCTACCAAGCCAAGGGCCTTAGCCCGGAAACGGCCGGGAAGGTCGCTGAAGAGCTCACGGCCCACGATCCCCTGGCGGCGCACCTCTCCGCGGAACTCAACATCGATGAGACGGATATCGTGAGCCCCTGGCACGCAGCCTTCGCCTCAGCCGTCGCTTTTGTCATCGGCGCCATACTCCCGATGCTGGCGATCCTTCTCCCCCCGCCCGGGATCCGGGTCCCCCTGACCTTCGCCGCAGTCCTGGTGGCGCTGGCACTGACGGGAACGCTGGGCGCCTGGATCGGCGGCGGGTCGAAAACCCGGGCAGCGGTCCGGGTGGTGGTGGGCGGCGCCCTGGCGCTCGCTGCCACCTTCAGCATCGGCACCCTGCTCGGCGCCACGGGCGTGGTGTAGGAGCCTTACGTTCCGGCGGATACGTTAGGCCGGGAAGAAGGCCCCTGCACTTAGGCTGGAACTGATGAGCCAGTCAACCGTTGTACCGATTCCACCGGACCTTGCTGCGCGCTATGCCCACACCAGCGCAGGACGGGAGTGGCTCGCCTCCCTGCCGGGCATCATCTCCGGCCTGCTGGAGCGGTGGCGGCTCGCACCGGACCTCGCCCCTGGCGCCCTGCCGTGGAACGGCCACGGCGCCATAGTCCTTCCTGTGCTCCGGGACGACGGCATGCCGGCGGCCCTCAAGATCGCCTTCCCGCACGACGAAGCGCGCGTTGAGCACCATGCGTTGGCCTTGTGGGGCGGGCACGGCGCCGTCGCCCTGCTGGCAGCCGACGCCGGCACGTGTTCCATGCTCCTCGAAAGGCTCGACGCCGGGCACTCCCTGGCAACCGTCCCCCTGGCTGATGCCGTGGCAGTCTGGGGCGGCCTTGTCCGGCAGTTGAGCCTTGTTCCTGACGGCCGGCCGCAGTGGGGAGAGTTCGAGCACATCGCTGCCCGCGCCGAACAGTGGAGCGACGACCTTCCCGCTGACTGGGAACAGCTCGGCCGCCCCTTTCCACGGTGGCTGCTGGAAGCGGCGCTCGAGGTGTGCCAGACCCGCGGAGCGGTGGGGCGCCGCGCGGGCCGGGACGTCCTGGTCCACACAGACCTGCACTACCTCAACATCCTGGCCAGGCCGGATGCCGGGGCAACAGCCGGGAGGCCGACGGCGGACGCTTTCGCAGCCATCGATCCGCAGCCCATGATCGGTGAAGCCGAGTTCGCGGTGGCGCCGCTGTTGTGGAACAGGCTGCAGGACCTCCCGCTGAACCATCCTGGAGCCGGCCTGCGGCAGCGCTGCACGGACTTCAGCTCCGCTGCCGGGCTTGACCCCGACGCCGCACGGGAGTGGGGCGTGGCCAGGGAAGTGGCAAACGCGCTGTGGTACGCCGGAAAGCCGGGCCACCGCGGCGACCTGGCCCGGTCCCTCTGGGTTGCCAGCACCCTTGCCGGCCGCACCCTTGAGGGACTGCCGCCGGCCCATGCGTTGCCGGAGCCCGGCCAGGCGCCCGTGGCCTGACGTCCGGCTGGGCACGCTGTCCGCTGCACGCCGGGTGGCAGGGAACACGCAGCCCGTCAGCCGGGGCGCACGGCGGAGAGAGCGGCTTTGACGGCGTCCACCGCGGTGCGGACCTCGTCCTTCCCGGTGTGCCAGTTGCTGACCGAGACGCGCAGGATGTCCCGGTCCCGCCAGCGGGAGCCGGACATCCACACCCTGCCATCCGCGATGATCCGCGCGGTCACGGCGCGGGTGGTCTCGTCGTCGCCGAATGCCAGGCACACCTGGGTGTAGCCGACGTCGTTCAGCACCTCCACGCCGTCCACCCCACCGAGGCCTGCTGCAATGTCCGCGGCAGCCGCAGCCATTCCCCGCACCTGCCCTGCAACGCCGTCGCTGCCGAGGCTCCTCAGCGCTGCCCATACCGGCACGCCGCGTGCGCGCCGCGAAAGTTCGGGGACTTTCGCGAACGGATCGCCGGGACCTTCGGCGTCGTGCACCAGGTAACTGGTGTGCAGGCCCATGGCGGAGCGGAGGGCTGAAGCGTCCCGGACGATGGCTATGCCGCAGTCGTAGGGAACGTTGAGCGTTTTGTGGGCATCGGTGCCCCATGAATCGGCCTCCTCGTACCCCCGGGTGAGGCCGCGCAGTTCGGGCACTGCGGCTGCCCAGAGGCCGAAAGCGCCGTCGACATGCACCCACGCGCCATGCTTGCGGGCAACGCGGATGGCTTCGGGGAAGGGATCAAAAGCGCCGGAATGGAGGTTCCCTGCCTGCAGGCACACCAATGAGGGGCCTGACCCTTCAGCCAGTGCAGCGTCCAAGGCTTCGGGGATCAACCGTCCCTGGCTGTCGGTGTCCACCACCGTGGGCTTGCCCAGGCCCAGGTAGCGCAGGCCCAGATCCACGGTGTCGTGCCGTTCCCGGCCCACCAGGCAGCGGATGCGCGGAGCATCAAACAGCCCGTCACGGTCCAGGTCCCAGCCTGCGTCACTGAGAAGCCGCCACCGGGCAGCGGCCATGCCCGTGAAGTTGGCCATGGTGGCGCCGGTAACGAAGCCGACGTCGGAGCCCTCAGGGAGACCCAGAAGCTCAAGGAGCCAACTGCCCGCGGCCTCCTCGATGGCAGCCATGGCAGGGGTGGCATAACGCAGCCCGGCGTTCTGGTCCCAGGCGCTCACCAGCCAGTCCGAGGCCAGGGCAGCAGGCAGGCTCCCGCCGATCACCCAGCCGAAGAACCGGCCGGAGGGCATTGCCATGAGCCCTGGTTCGGCCGTTGCGGCCAGGAGGTCAACTACCTCCTCAGCCGGCATTCCACCCCGGGGCAGCGGCCCGCCAAAAGCCTCTGCAAGATCGTGGGCTGCCGCCACCGGTCCCACCCGCCGGTCCGGAAGGCTGCCAAGCCAGGCTGTGGAGTGCCGCACCGCCGCTGCCAGGGCCCGGGCGTACTCGTCGTCGCCGTGTGACATACCTGCATGCTACGCCTCAGCGCCAGCGCCCACGAGGCCCCGGTGACGGGCAGTGTCAGGCGAAGTTTTCCTGCCAGACGTCGTAGCCGAGCTTGATGATCAGTGCGGACACCACCAGCAGGAAGACCACCCGGACGAACCGGCTGCCCTGCTTCACGGCCGTCCTGGCTCCCAGATAGCCGCCGGCCATGTTCGCCGCCCCCAGCAGCAGGCCCACGCCCCACAGGATGGACCCGTGGGGCAGGAAGAACAGCAGCGCCCCCGCGTTGGTGGCCATGTTGACGATCTTGGCTTTGGCACTGGCCTCGAGGAAGGCGTAACCCATGGCGGAGACCAGGGCAATGACCAGGAACGAGCCCGTTCCCGGCCCAATGAGGCCGTCGTAAAACCCGATGACGCCTCCAATCAGGCAGGCCACCACATAGTGCTTGTGCCCGGCGTGGCGCAGTGCGGTGATGCCGCCGACATCCGGCTTCAGGGCTGTGAAAAGCGCGACGGCGACCAGCGCCGTGACGATGATGGGTTTGAAGACGCTGGCGGGCAGGTTTGCCGCCAGGACGGCGCCGCCAAAGCTGCCCGCCAGCGCGATCACGGCCATGGGCAGCGCCGTCCTGAGGTCGGGCCCCACCCGCCGGTAGTACGTGGCGGCGCTGGTGGCGGTACCGAAAATGGACCCCATCTTGTTCGTGGCCAGCGCCTGCACGGGGGTGATCCCCGGGACCAGCAGCAGGGCCGGAAGCTGGATCAGCCCGCCCCCGCCCACTACTGCGTCAACCCATCCGGCGGCAAAACCGGCCAGGACGATCAAGAGGAGCGTTGTCAGCCCGAGGGATTCGAGTCCAAACTCCACCGTTGCGTCAGTGGGTGCGGACAGCGTTGACCACATAGTCAACAGCCTTGTCCACCGCCACGTTCTCGGCCTCGCCGCTGCGGCGGTCCTTGATCTCCACAACCCCGTCCACCAGGCCGCGGCCAACGGCAAGGATGGTGGGAACGCCCACCAGTTCCGCGTCCCCGAACTTGACCCCGGGAGAAACCTTGGGCCGGTCATCGAGGAGGACGTCGAGCCCCGCTGCCTCAAGTTCGGCTGCCAGGCGCTCGGCGGTCGCGAAAATCTCCTCGCCCTTGCCAACCGCCACGACATGGACGTCTGCAGGGGCGACAGCCCGCGGCCAGACAAGCCCCCGGGCGTCGTGGTTCGACTCGGCCAGTGCTGCCACGGCGCGGGTGACGCCCACGCCGTAGGAGCCCATAGTGACGGTGACCTGCTTGCCGTTCTGGTCCAGGACCTTCAGTTCCAGGGCCTCTGCGTACTTGCGGCCAAGCTGGAAGATGTGCCCCATCTCGATGCCGCGGGCGGTCTCCAGCGGGCCGGAACCGTCCGGGGCGGGGTCGCCTTCACGGACTTCGGTGCATTCGATGACGCCGTCCCAGGTGAAGTCGCGTCCGGCCACCAGGCCGTACACGTGCTTGCCGGCCTGGTTGGCGCCGGTGATCCAGGAAGTGCCGCGGACCACGCGGGGGTCCACCAGGTACAGGAGCTTCGTTGGGCTTTCAGCGCCCAGCAGGGGCTCGTCCAGGGACAGGCCAGGGCCCAGGTAGCCCTTGACGATGAGCGGCTGCTTCTTGAGGTCGTCGTCATTGGCCGCTTCCAGGCCGATCTCGCCGCCCATGGGCAGGAACGAGCCGATGTTCGCCTCAACGCGCTTCAGGTCCACGCCGCGGTCGCCAGGAACGCCGATGACCACCAGCTGGCGCTCTCCGGTGGGCAGGGTGACGGCGAGCACCACATTCTTCAGGGTGTCGGCGGCAGTCCAGGCGCCGCCGTCGGCCTCGCTGCGGGGCGCGATCTGGTTGGAGGCAGCCACGAGCGTGTCGATGGTGGGGGTGTCCGGGGTGTCGCGGACCTCGGCGGCGGGAGCCGCGCTGAAGTCGATGTCCGCCGGGACAACCGTGGTGACGGCCTCAACGTTCGCCGCGTAGCCGCCGGCGGAGCGCACGAACGTGTCCTCCCCGATGTCCGTGGGGTGCAGGAATTCCTCGCTCTTGGACCCGCCCATGGCACCGGCGGTCGCTGTGACCGGAATGACCTCCAGGCCAAGGCGCTCGAAGATGCGCAGGTAGGCGCCGCGGTGGGCGGCGTAGCTGGCGTCCAGGCCGGCGTCGTCAACGTCGAAGGAGTAGGAGTCCTTCATGATGAACTCGCGTCCGCGCAGGAGGCCGGCGCGGGGACGCGCCTCATCGCGGTACTTGTTCTGGATCTGGTAGAGGCTCAGCGGCAGGTCCTTGTAGGACGAATACAGGTCCTTGACCAGCAGCGTGAACATTTCCTCGTGGGTGGGGGCCAACAGGTAGTCGGCGCCCTTGCGGTCCTGGAGCCGGAACAGGCCCTCGCCGTATTCGGTCCAGCGGTTGGTGGCCTCGTACGGTTCGCGGGGCAGGAGGGCCGGGAAGTGGACTTCCTGCGCCCCGATGCTGGCCATCTCCTCACGGATGATGGCTTCCACTTTGCGCAGGACGCTCAATCCCAGCGGCAGCCAGGTGTAGATGCCCGGGGCGGCGCGGCGGATGTAGCCTGCGCGGACCAGGAGCCGGTGGCTGGCCACCTCGGCGTCGACGGGATCTTCACGCAGGGTGCGCAGGAACAGCTGGGACAGTCTTGTAACCACGGGTGGGTATCCGTTTCTGGGGAGGTGCTGGGGCAACAGCAAGCCGGGCGTTTCGTCTGGGTACTAATCTACCGGCTTGCGGGAGCCCGGAACGCAGTTGAGCCACGCCCGGACATGCAAAGCCCCTGGCCCCCCAAGAGGCTGGTCATCGCATCCGGGCGTGGCTCGACGCCGTTATCGCCCAAGTACTGGTGAGGACTGGTGAGACCGCCCACGCCACTCCAGCGCAGCTAGATCGAACCTATGTGATCCAGCGCACGATGACAAGTGCTTCCCACATTCCCGATATCCAGCACGCCGGTTGGGGCTTTCCCCGGCGCCTGGGAACTGTCCTAGAAGAGCACCGTCGCGAACGTCCCGACCTGGCTGAAGCCCACCCGCTCGTATGTGGCGCGCGCACGGGTATTGAAACCATTGACGTAGAGGCTGGTGACGGGCGCGACCTTCCGCGCCTGCTCCACCACGGAAGCCATGTACCCGGCGCTGAGGCCTTGGCCGCGGTACAGCGGGTTCATCCAGACGCCCTGGATCTGCGTGACGTCGGAGGTGACGGCACCGAGTTCGGCCTTAAACACCACTTCTCGGGCCTCGTTCAGGTGCACCAGGGAGTGGCCCTGCCGGATGAGGCCCTCCACGCGGCGGCTGTAGAACTCCCTGCCGCCCAGGAACGGCGAGTACCCCACTTCCTCTTCGAACATGGCCGCGCAGGCCGGCAGGATGCGGTCGAAGTCGGCGAGGTTTCCCAGCGCCAGCCCCGGGTTCGGCTCCACGGAGGGCGCTTCACTGATGGTCATCAAAGGCTGGTCCGGGCGCACTTCGTGGGCCCGGTGCCCCAGTTCAACCAGCTCGGCATGCAGGGCCAGCACGGCGGCGGCCGGCCCGAAGGCGGATGCATAGCGGCGTCCGGACCTGTTGGCGGCCGCGGCCACTACTCCGGCCAGGGTGGGCTCCAGCTGGATGGGCACCAGGTTTGCCCCGGCCCAGCAGGCACCTGCCAGGACACCGTCGTCGAACACTCCCAGGACGCCGGCACCGCCGCTGGTGGGAGCCGCGGTGCCGGTGGCGCGCAGATGCGCGAGGATAAACACGTTGGAGACCGGATCACGCTGCGCCAGGAGCACAAGGGCAGCGGTGTCGTCCCCGTCAAGGGTGCGGACGGAAATCCCCGGCGGGTCGGGGACGTCCTTACGAGACGCTAACCACGGGGCTACCCTTGACAGCATCTTCGCCATCGGCCTCCCCCATCTCTTCCGCGATACGCATGGCCTCTTCGATCAGTGTCTCAACAATCTGGCTCTCGGGGACAGTCTTGATGACTTCGCCCTTCACAAAGATCTGGCCCTTGCCGTTGCCTGAGGCAACACCAAGATCAGCTTCGCGGGCCTCACCTGGTCCGTTCACCACGCAGCCCATGACCGCGACGCGCAGCGGAATCTCCATTCCTTCCAGCCCGGCAGTGACCTGCTCGGCAAGGGTGTACACATCCACCTGGGCGCGGCCGCAGGAGGGGCAGGAGACGATTTCGAGCTTCCGGGGACGCAGGTTGAGGGACTGCAGGATCTGGTTCCCAACCTTGATTTCCTCCACCGGCGGGGCCGAAAGGGAAACCCGGATGGTGTCGCCGATGCCCCTGGACAGGAGCGCGCCGAAGGCCGTGGCCGACTTAATGGTTCCCTGGAACGCCGGGCCGGCCTCGGTGACGCCGAGGTGCAGGGGCCAGTCGCCTTTCTCCGCCAGCATTTCGTAGGCCGCCACCATGATGACGGGGTCATTGTGCTTGACCGAGATCTTGAAGTCGTGGAAGCCATGCTCCTCGAAGAGGGACGCTTCCCAGACGGCGGATTCCACCAGTGCTTCAGGGGTTGCCTTGCCGTACTTCTTGAGGATGCCCGGCTCCAGGGATCCGGCGTTGACGCCGATGCGGATGGACGTGCCGTGATCGCGCGCCGCAGCGGCGATCTCCTTGACCTGGTCATCGAACTTGCGGATATTGCCGGGGTTTACGCGTACCGCTGCGCAGCCGGCCTCGATCGCCGCGAAGACGTATTTGGGCTGGAAGTGGATGTCCGCAATTACCGGGATCTGCGACTTCCGCGCGATGATCGGCAGCGCCTCAGCGTCATCGGCGGACGGGCAGGCCACACGCACAATGTCGCAGCCGGACGCCGTCAGTTCGGCGATCTGCTGCAGCGTGGCGTTGATGTCCGTGGTGGGCGTGGTGGTCATGGACTGCACGCTGATGGGCGAGTCCGATCCAACACCCACGGAACCGACTTTGATCTGCCGGGTCTTGCGGCGGGGGGCAAGGACGGGTGGCGGTGCTGAGGGCATTCCCAGGCTGACCGAGGTCACGAGGACTCCTAGAGATTGAAAGCGGGAGGAGGCTTAGGCGGCGAGGCCGGCAAGCACGCCGGTAATGGGCGACCATTCGGTGATCCGGGTTCCGGCGATCACCCCGGCGGCTGCGAACGGGTCCTGCTTGAGGATCGAATTGAGGGCGGCCTCGTTGTCAGCCTTGAAAATCAGCAGCGCACCGGCCCCGTCGCCATACGGGCCGCTGGCCAGGATGGCGCCGTCCTGCGCCAGGCCGGCAGTCCATTCGCGGTGCGCGGGCCGGGCGGCGTTGCGGTCTTCTGTGGACTCTGCGGCATAAACGTACTCAACGGCAAAAACTGTCATACCGCTACCCTATCGCCCTGCCCGCCTTCGCACCCATCCGGAGCGGGGACGCGCCCGGCCGCCAGGGCAGGGGGCCCCGGACCTGGACGCGCTCAGGCCAGGAAGATGACCTTGATGGCTGCGGCTGTTCCGGCAGCCCAGAGCATGGACGTAAGGGTTCCGATAATGAACCTTTCGGCCGCTACCGGGGTTTCCTTAAGCTCCGCGAACCTGCCCAGGCCCTTGATCGCCACAATGTAGGCAATGGCAACCGGCTGGCCGGTCAGGATGGCAAGGCACACTCCCAGCCGCTCGAGGATCCCGATGATGGCACCGCCCCGAAGGATCCGTTGCGTGGGAGCGGCCGGTCCGGAACCGGGAGGGCCCGACGGCGGCGCGTCGGCTGCTGCAGTCAGCTCGCCGTCGACGCCCTGGGTGCCGCCAGCGGAGGGCGGGTCAACAGTCACATCCGCGGACGGGTCTTCAGCGGCCCGTTTGGCTTCCTCCGCAGCCTTGGCCGCGTCCGCCCGGTCATCGATTGTCCTGGCCAGCCGGAATACCAGGGCCGTCACGGGCCAGCCGGCGAATCCGGCGACGAGCAGCGCAACCGCGATCCAGAGTGCGTTCACCGGTTTCCTTCCGTTGGAGTGCGGGCCGCCAGGGAATGGGCATGGTCCAGCAGCATGGCCGCTGCCGGCCTCGCCGCCCATTCTTCCTGCCATGCGGACCTGAGGACGGCGCGGCTCACCGACTGTTCGGTTATTCCCAGCTCACGGGCCACCTGCTTCTGGCTGCCATGCCCCACCTCGCCCTGGATGGCCCGCAGCCGGTCCACCACCCGCCACTGGGCCTCGGTGCGCTGCTGCACCAGGCGTCCGATCAGGCGAAGCACCGCCTGGGCATTTGCGCTGGCCACAGCTTCCTCCTGGGCATGGGGTTGAAGATCCTTACCGCGGACCATGCTGCCGGACACCACTGACAACGGCACCTGTCCGGCGGCGCCCTTGGCAAGTTCCACGGCTTTGCGGGCCGCCACGAACCCGCTTCCGGAGCCCTCCCGGGGGCTGGCACCGGGCGCCAGGCCGACCACCCCGATTCCTATCCCTACGTACCAGTGCCCGCCGCGGAGCGCATGCAGGGCCACGTCCACCACATCGGCAGCGTCCTCCACTACTCCCTGGAGTTCGTCGCCTACCGAACGTTCAAAGGGCACGGGCGTGAGGTTGCGGAGCGCCGCGATCAGGTCCGGAACCCGGTCCACATCCGTCGTGCTGCCCTGCTGGTCGATCGTGAGGACGTACATGCCCTAACCGTACGCAGCTGATGTTCATTAATCAAACATATTCGGCTGATTAATTGATATCAGCCGGAACAGGCTGATTTTGTACGGTCACCCTACAGGGGATCCCCCGCGGTGCCCTTGGGGGAAACCACGCCAGGCAATCCATCCGCCGGCAACTGCCAGCAGCGCGGCTCCCGCGCTTTGGGTCGGCAGGCTGCTTCCGGTTGTGGCCTGCCCCAAGACGACTCCGAGGGCATAGAACACCACGGCACCGGCCACCCACACTGCCCCTGCCCACCGCGGAAGTACGTGTGACTGCCAGACCGCGACGCCCAGCAGGACGGTCCCAACAAAGGCAAGCAAAAGCCCGGCCATAAACGCTGCCGTCATCGATCCGGGGAATTCGAGCTGCATGACGTCCTGGTTTCCCGCCAGATAGGCCCTGCCCACGGCGGGAGTTACGAACGTGGAAATGACTGCAGGCACCAACAGCAAGGCAGTGCCGGCGGCCGCGGTGACCGCTGCTCCCAGCGCCAGGCGTCCCGACCGGCTGCCGGCCAGGTGACAGCCCAGCGCAAAGAGGCCGAAGACAGCCAGGATGGTGCCTCCCGTACTGCCGATGAGGTGGCTGACCTGGTAGGAGTCCGTACTGACAAACCTTGCCCAGGCGCCGGGGTCCGCCGCCTGGTCCGGCTGGGGCTCCAGGGAAGACCAGGCGGTGAGGAGCCAGGACGCAGGCAGCGTCCAGAGACCCACTCGGATCCACCGGCCGGTGTCCTGCGGATTCATGTGACCGCCCTTCCCTAAGTGGCTGCACGGCACCCCTCCGGAGAGAGCGGCCAGTGTCAGCCGAAGAGGTTCACCGGCTTCACGATGTCGGCGTAGATAAGGAGCGCGCTCATGCCCATCAGCAACGCGGCCACCACGTAGGTCACCGGCAGCAGCTTGGCGATGTCGAAGGCGCCAGGGTCCGGTTTGCCGAACAGCCTGGCCACCTGCCGCCGCGCCCCCTCGTACAGGGCTCCGGCAACATGCCCGCCGTCCAGGGGCAGCAGCGGTATCAGGTTGAAGACCGCGAGCGCGAAGTTCAGGCCCGCAAGCAGCCCGATCAGTGCGGCCAGCCGGGACTGCACCGGGATTTCTTCCATGGCGGCCACTTCGCCGGCAACCCGTCCCACGCCCACCACGCTGATGGGGCCGTTGGGGTCGCGGGGTTCCTCGCTGAAGGCAGCCTTCGCCACGCCCACCACGCGGGCGGGAAGGTTGAACACCACCCCTGCCACCTGGCGGATGTTTTCCCCCGCCATGGGCAGGACGGACGACGCCGGCTGGGCCACGAGTTCTGTCTGGGAGCCGATGCCCAGGAAGCCGACGTCCTGGTAGCGGAGGGTGCCGGCGTCGTCCGTTTCCTGCCGGCCGTCCGCCCCGATGACGGGCCGGGCCGACAGCACCGGGGTCACCGTGGTGGACACGAGGGCGCCGTCCCGCTCAACGGTAATGCCCACTTCGCGCCCTGCGGATGCCCGGATCCATTCCGTCAACTGGTCCCAGCCCGTTACTGCCTTGCCGTCGAAGGAGGTAATCCTGTCGTTCGGTTTGAGGCCGGCCGCGGCAGCGGGTGTGGGCTGGCAGTCCGCCGAATCCGGATCGACGGTCTCCCCTGCCGCCACCTGGCACTTGGAAACCTCGGAGATGGTGGTGGTGGCCGTGGCCATGCCAAAGCCCATGAGCAGCACCGCGGTGAGGAGCACGCCAAGGACCATGTTCATGGCCGGGCCGCCCAGCATCACAATGACCTTCTTCCAGACCGGAAGCCGGTAGAACACCCGCTTTTCGTCACCCGGCCCCACTTCCTCGTGGGCCATGGACCGGGCTTCGGTGGCAAGGGTCTGGAACATGCCGGTGCTGGACGGACGGACGGAGCCGTCGTCCTTGTTGGGCGGGTACATGCCGATCATGGACACGAAGCCGCCCAGCGGAATGGCCTTCACCCCGTATTCGGTTTCGCCCTTCCGCCTGGACCACAGGGTGGGGCCGAAGCCGATCATGTATTTGGTGACGCGCACCTTGAACAGCTTGGCGGGCACCAGGTGCCCTACTTCGTGCAGCGCGATGGACACGGCAATGCCGATCGCCACAAAGACGACGCCGAGGACAAAAAGGAGGACGGGGGTCATTGACGTGCTGCTGCTTCCTAGAGACTTCTGACTGCTAAACGTTCATTGGCGCGGGCACGTGCCCAGCTTTCAGCATCCAGCACTGACTCCACTGTCAGCCCGGAGGACCCTGGGTGTTCGCTGAGGACGGCATCGATTGTGTCCACGATGTCCGTAAACCTGATGCGCCCGGCGTGGAAGGCTGTCACGGCTTCCTCATTCGCGGCGTTGAACACGGCGGGGAACGTGCTGCCCTGCCTCGCTGCGTGCTTGGCGAGTCCGACGGCGGGAAAGGCTTCCGTGTCCAGCGGCTCAAACGTCCAGGTGGCCGCGCGCGTCCAGTCGCAGGCGGCCGCCGCTCCCGGCACCCGGTCCGGCCAGCCCAGTCCCAGCGCGATGGGAAGGCGCATGTCCGGCGGGGATGCCTGGGCAATGATGGACCCGTCGATGAACTGCACCATGGAGTGCACCACGGACTGGGGATGGACCACCACGTCGATCCGGTCCAGCGGCACATCGAAGAGCAGGTGCGCCTCAATGACTTCCAGGCCCTTGTTGACGAGCGTGGCCGAGTTGGTGGTGACCATGACCCCCATGTCCCAGGTGGGGTGGGCCAAGGCTTCCTGGGGGGTCACCCCGTGCAGTTCGTCCCTGCTCCTGCCGCGGAAAGGCCCGCCGGATGCTGTGAGGATCAGTTTTTCCACTTCCGCGGCCGAGCCGGCGCGCAGGCACTGGGCGATCGCTGAGTGCTCGGAGTCAACGGGGACGATCTGGCCTTCACGGGCTGCCGCCTTCACCAGCGATCCGCCCACGATCAGGGATTCCTTGTTGGCCAGGGCAAGCGTGGCGCCGGAATGCAAGGCCGCCAGCGTGGGTGCCAGGCCGATCGATCCGGTGATTCCATTGAGCACCACGTCCGCTTCAACGCCGGCGATCCGGGTGGAGGCGTCCGGTCCGGCGATAATTTCCGGCCGGTAACCGGGCTTTCCCGCCGCCGCGGCAGCGTCGGCAATGAGCGACGCCAGCTTTCCGGCGTCACCGCCGGCAATGCCGATGACGGACGCGCCGGTGTGCACCGCCTGGCCGGCGAGGAGCTCCAGGTTCCCTCCCCCGGCGCTGAGGGCCACTACCTCGAAAAGGTGCGGGGCGCCGTCGACGACGTCAATCGCCTGGGTGCCGATGGAACCGGTGGATCCGAGGAGGACGATTCTGCGTGGCTGCATTGCTTAAGTATCGCGCACCGTGGTGCCCGGCCGTTCAGGACCTTCCGAGCTGTGATTCCGGCCGCAGGACAGCGGGGACGACGCCGGACAGTGCTGTTTCTGCCAGCGCCTCCCCCAGCGCCGGCGCCTGTTTGAAGAGGTTGTGCCCGGCCACGGCGCTGACGTTGCCGGCAGACCAGATTCCGACGCCGTCATCGCCCCACGGCAGTCGCGTCACCCAGCAGTGGACGTAGCCGTCCGGTTCGGGATCAAGGCCGGGCAGCGCCGTTCGTACGTAGGCCGCCGCACGGGCCGAAAGCGATTCCAGGGCAGCGGGATCGGCGAGGCTCCCGTCCTGGCGCACGTCTGTTGTTTCGCTCAGGCCCACCGCGTAACGCCGGTTGTCGGCCGAGGGCGCAGCATAGACGCCGGTTTCCCCGAATACCCCGCTGCCGTCCTGGAATGTTGGCAGCGGAGCGGGCGCGCCGTCCCGCACACGGAACGTCACCCGGGCGTGCGCGGCGTGTTCAACGGGTATGTCCAGCCCCGCGCCCCGGGCCAGGGCTGCCGTGCCGCGGCCGGCGCACAGGACCGCATGGTCGAACCGGTCTACCCGTGTCCCGGTGCGGACCTCCACACTGCGGCCGGCAGGCCGGACAGCCAGCACGTGGTCCGCCACGAGGGCGTCTTCCAGTGTCCCGGCCAGGGCGCGGAACGCGGCGCGGGTGCGGATTGCCCCGCCCTGGGCATCGAACATCGCCTTGCCCTGGAAGTCCGCGAGGATCGGCAGCGCCGCCGCAAGTTCTGCCGGTGCCAGCAGCCTCACCGGAATCTCTGGCAGGCCGCTGAGAACGCGGAGCTTGTCCTCCACGCTGTCCCCGATGGCCACCGCACCGGCACCGGAGACCAGCTCTACGCCGAAGTCAGCCTCCCAGTCCCGCCAGAGGGTGCGGCTGTGACCCACGAACGCGGCCAGCCGGACGTCGTCGTGCGCGTGCCGGAAGATCCTCGATTCCCCGGCCGACTGTCCCGAACCCGGGGTCCCGGACTCGTAGACGGTGACGTCCACACCCGCCTTTCGGAGGGCATGGGCTGTGGACAGCCCGACGATCCCTGCACCTACCACTGCAACACGTGTCATGGGTCCAGCAAAACATGTTTGTGCGGCCCGGCGCAGGTGGAAGCCTGTTGAGGGCGGGTGCGCCGCCGGATTTATCACAGCAGGCGTGCGCCGGACGAGGCATCACGCGCCGCGCTCAGGCGGCAGCTAGTTCAACCAGGCCCTTGGCCAGGGTGGCCACGGCGCCAAGGTAGGCAATCACCGTGACGATGCGGCGGGCCGAAGCGGGGCGGACCCGGCCGGCAAGCAGGTCGCCCGCCACGATGCCCGTCACCATGGCGGCCAGGATCGCCAGCCACTGCCAGCCCTCCAGGCCAGGGACGTGCCCGCCGGACAACACGTACTTGCTGAGCAGCGATGTGAAGCCGGTGGTGATGAAGTAGGGCTGTAGGGTGGCGCTGAAGCTTTTCTGCTCCCAGCGGGTGGCAATGGCATAGGCCGTGATGGCCGGGCCGCCAACACCCGCGGCCGCATTCATGAGGCCGCTGGAAAATCCCAGGGATGCCATGGGGACCGGTCCGCTGGCACGCCAGGAACTCCTGGTCAGCCGCTGGGATGCGAGCAGGGCGATGATGAGCAGGACGCCGATGCAGATTTCCAGCGGGGCTTCCGGCACGTTGCTTGCCAGCCAGGCGCCGGGCAGCACCCCCGCCAGTGCTGCGAGCGCCAGCCCGAAGTACTTTTTCCAGGCCACGTGTCTCCACACCCGGGAGAGGATAAGGAGCGAGGATGTGGCGCCGCACAGGTTGATGATCATCACGCCGTCGAAGGGGCCCAGGAGCACCACGAGCACCGGCGAAACGAGCAGGCCAAAGCCCAGCCCCGCGATCCGCTGGGCCAGCGCGCCTGCAATAACGGCGATCAGCACCAGCACGAACATCCCTCGATCCTAGTGGCAACTTCCTGGAGGCATCCGCCTGGTGGCCTCCCCGCTGTGGCATACCCGCTGTAGCATCCCTGCGGGAGCCGGGCGTAACGTGGAGTGCGTGGACTGGCTCTCCTGGTTTGATGCGCCGGAATACGAATTTGCCCGGCAGGTGCTGCAGCGGGGCGTGGCGGCACTGTATTTCGTCGCGTTCCTGTCCTCGCTGAACCAGTTCCCGGCGCTCCTGGGTGAGCGGGGCCTCCTTCCGGTACCTGAATACCTTTCCGGTTTCAGCCGCCTGCGGCGGCCGTCCCTGTTCCGCTGGCGGTATTCGGACAGGCTGCTGCGCTGGGTATGCGCCACCGGGCTGCTGGTTTCGGCGCTCCTGGTGGCGGGCATCCCGCAGCAGGGCCCGCCCTGGGTCCCGCTCATCGCGTTTTTGCTCCTCTGGCTGTTGTACATGTCCATCGTCAACGTGGGGCAGACCTTCTACGGCTTCGGCTGGGAGATGCTGCTCCTTGAGGCCGGCTTTACCGTGGCCTTCCTGGGCTCGGACCAGACAGATCCGCCGCGCACCATCCTGATCCTGATCGTGTGGCTGGTGTTCCGGCTGGAGTTCGGTGCCGGGATGATCAAGATCCGCGGCGGCCGGGAGTGGCGCGACCTGACGGCCCTGTACTACCACCACGAGACCCAGCCGATGCCGGGGCCGCTGAGCAGGCAGGCGCATCTGCTGCCGAAGCCCCTGCACAAGGTTGAAGTCATCGGCAACCACTTCGCCCAGCTGGTGGTGCCGTTCTTCCTGTTCGCGCCCCAGCCCGTTGCCAGCGTGGCCGCGGGGATCGTTATCTTCACCCAGTTGTGGCTGGTGGCCAGCGGCAACTTCGCCTGGCTGAACTGGATCGCCATTGTGCTGGCCTTCGCCGCCGTCAGCGATCCCGTTGCGCACGCCGTGCTGCCGGCCATCCCCCTGGACTGGCACGGCCAGGCCGTCGCAGACAGGGAGACTCCCCTGTGGTGGCTGGCCGTCACCATGGCGGCAACGCTGCTGCTGGTGGTCCTCAGCTACTGGCCGCTGCGCAACCTTTTCTCCCGCAGCCAGCTGATGAATGCCAGCTTCAACCGGTGGCAGCTGGTCAATACCTACGGGGCGTTCGGCACCGTGACCAAGCAGCGGATCGAGATCGTGGTGGAGGGAACCCTCGATGACGATCCGGACAGCGCCTCCGGCTGGCGGGAGTACGGCTTCAGGGGCAAGCCCGGCGATGTCCGCAGGCTCCCCCGCCAGTGGGCGCCCTACCACCTGCGGCTTGACTGGCTGATGTGGTTCCTGCCGCTAAGGACCGTCCACGAGGAGTGGTTCTATGCCTTCCTGGGAAAGCTGCTGGAGGCGGACCGGCAGACCCTGCGGCTCCTCCGCCATGACCCGTTCGACGGCGCGCCGCCGCGCTGGGTGCGCGTGCGCAGCTACCACTACCGCTTTGCCAGCCGGAAAGAGTTCAGGGAGACCGGTAACCGCTGGGTGCGGACGCTGCTCTACGAGCCGATCCCGCCGCTGTCACTGCGGCGCTCGCCCGGGCGGATGGGATAACGGGGGCCGCGCTGGGAAGGCCGGCTAATCGATGGCCTGGGCGCGGCGGATGATTTCCTGGGCGTGCTTGAGGATGGGACCGTCGATCATCTTCCCCTGGTGCTGGAACACGCCCGAGCCGGCCGATGCTGCAGCCTCGAGGAGGGCTTCGGCTGCCGCCACGTCGGCGTCCGAGGGTGCGTAGGCGGCCCGGACCACAGCGGCCTGGCTCGGATGGATGCACGCTTTGGAGCTGAAGCCGGAAGCCACGGCGTCGGCAGCTTCCTCCTCCAGCCCGGCGAGGTCCGGGATGTCCGTGTACACCGCATCCACCGCCTCCTTGCCGTGGGCGCGCGCAGCCAGCAGCACGGCGGAACGGGCGTGCTGCGCCACGGCCCGGTAGACGCCGTCGGCCTTCCTGCTGGACGTACCGCCCAGCGATGCCAGCAGGTCCTCTGCCCCCCACATCAGGCCCACCACGTTGGGGGCGGCTGCAATGGCGGGGGCGTTGAGGACTCCCAGCGCTGTTTCACACAGCGCGATCACCTTGTAGCCCTCCAGGGCTTCGAGCTGCTCGACGGTTTCCGCCTTGGCCAGCATGACCGTCCGGTAGGGGGTGTGGGCAAGGCAGTGAAGATCCTTCTCGAACTCCTCGGTGCCCGCGGGATTCACCCGCACGATGGTGCAGCTGGGTTCAAGTTCCGGTTCCACCCCCGTGGTTCCCAGCTGGGCGAGGATGGCGCCGCGGGCGCGCTGCTTGTCCGCCGGCGCCACCGCGTCCTCAAGGTCCAGGATCACGGCGTCCGCCCTGGCAGCGGCCTTCTGGTAGCGCTCGGGCCGGTCGGCGGGGCAGAACAGCAGGGCGGGACCCATCACAAATGTCATACCGGCATTGTCTCCTGCCCGTTCCCAAGTCCGCTGCCGGGCTGGCCCGCATGGGCTTCCCGCGTCCACATCAGGCAGCTCCGCGTGGCAAGGGCCACCACCGTGCCGTCCTGGTTGCGGCCCGTGTGCTCCATGGTGACGATCCCCTGCCCGGGCCGGGAGCCCGAGAGCCGCTTTCCGCTGATCACAGTCTCGGTGTAAAGCGTGTCGCCGGGGTAGAGCGGGTGCGGGAAGGAAACATCGGTGAGGCCAAGCTGCGCAATGATGGTCCCCTGCGTCAGCTGGGAAACGGACTGTCCCACCATGGTGGCCAGCGTGAACATGGAGTTCATGAGCCGCTGGCCGAAGGGCTGCCCGGCACTCCAGGCGGCATCCAGGTGCAGCGCCTGGGTATTCATGGTGAGCGTGGTGAACAGGACATTGTCCGCCTCGGTCACCGTCCGCCCGGGCCGGTGGGCGTAGGTGACGCCTTCCTCGAGCTCCTCGAAATAGAGCCCGCGCTGTTCGATCACCCGCGGCCCCCCGCCGGTTGAGCCCGCCCCTGCGCCGCCGCCCATGCCGCCGACGCTCATACGGTTAGTTCCTGGTCCTCTTCGAAAAGCTCCGCCCCGGTGGCCGCGGCAACGTCCTCCGCTGAGACGTTGGGCGCCAGTTCGCGCAGCACCAGCCGGGACCCGTATTCATCCGCTACGACGTCGATGACGGCCAGGTCCGTGATGATCCGGTCCACGCAGGCTTTGCCGGTCAGCGGCAGGGAGCACTGCTGGACGATCTTGGGGTTCCCGTTGCGGTCCACGTGCTCCATCATCACGATCACCTTTTTGGCGCCGAACACCAGGTCCATGGCTCCGCCCATGCCCTTGACCATCTTGCCCGGAATCATCCAGTTGGCCAGGTCACCGTTCGCCGCCACCTCCATGGCGCCGAGGACGGCCACGTCCACGTGCCCGCCGCGGATCATCCCGAAGGACGATGCCGAGTCGAAGAACGCCGCCCCATTGTTGACGGTGACAGTCTCCTTGCCCGCATTGATCAGGTCCGGATCAATGGCGTCCTCCGCCGGATAGGGGCCGACGCCGAGGATTCCGTTCTCCGAGTGGAGCACCACTTCCACACCCTCGGGGATGTAGTTGGGGATGAGCGTGGGCATGCCGATGCCCAGGTTGACGTACTGGCCGTTGCTGAGTTCTTTGGCCACCCGGGCGGCCAGCTCGTTCCGGGTCCACCCTTTGGTTCCGGCTCCGTCCGCCTGCACCTCGTGCTGCTGGGCGGCGGCCCGGCGGTACTCGGGCCGCACGCCTTCGGGCCGGGGAGCGTCGGGGCTGTTGGGGTCCATGGCTATGCTCCTGCCTGCCGGGTGCTGCCGGCGTCGTGTGCGGATGCTGCCTGTCCGGGCCGCGCCAGGGCCACGGTCCGTTTTTCAATGCGTTTCTCCGCGTTGGCGGCGAGGACCACGCGCTGGATGAAGATGCCGGGGGTGTGGATGTGTTCCGGGTCCAGCTCGCC
The DNA here is from genome assembly GCF_021129155.1 of Arthrobacter sp. AK04. Classification (GTDB taxonomy): domain Bacteria; phylum Actinomycetota; class Actinomycetes; order Actinomycetales; family Micrococcaceae; genus Arthrobacter; species Arthrobacter quantipunctorum. Next base: position 50,765 of record NZ_JAJOMC010000017.1, on the reverse strand, counting down.
CGGCTCCACGAGTTCCTCCACCTCGGCAATGGTGATCCGGCCGGCCATGGCGCACAACGGGTTGAAGTTCATGGCGGTGGCGTGGAAGACCAGGTTTCCGTGCCGGTCCCCTTTCCAGGCATGGACCAGCCCGAAGTCCGGGCTCAAGGCTTCCTCCAGCACATAGTCAACCCCGCCGAAGGAGCGCACCTCCTTAGGTGCGGACGCCACGGCAATCCCGCCGCCGGCGTCGTACTTTTGGGGCAGCCCGCCCTCCGACACCTGGGTGCCCACCCCCGCCTTGGTGTAGAAGGCGGGGATCCCGGCGCCGCCGGCGCGCAGCTTCTCGGCCAGGGTGCCCTGCGGGGTGAGCACCACCTCAAGCTCGCCGGCCAGGTACTGCCGGGCGAATTCCTTGTTCTCGCCCACGTAGGAGCTGATGGTGCGGCGGATCCGCCCGTCCCGGAGCAGGATGCCGAGCCCCCAGTCGTCCACGCCGCAGTTGTTGCTGACGGTTTCCAGGTCTGTTGTCCCTGCCCGGTGCAGTGCGTCAATGAGGGTGACCGGGATTCCACAGAGCCCGAAGCCGCCCACGGCAAGGGACGCTCCGTCCGGGATGTCCGCTACGGCTTCGTCAGCGCTGGCAACAACCTTGTTAATCATCAGTGATCCTCTCAGGCCGGCTACGGTGCCAGTTACTACATTGCCAGTACTACAGACCCAGTTCGCGGGCGATGAGCATCAGCTGCACCTCCGTGGTGCCCTCCCCCACTTCAAGGATCTTGGAGTCGCGGTAGTGGCGTGCCACGGTGAACTCGTTGATGAAGCCATAGCCGCCGAATACCTGGGTGGCATCCCGCGCGTTGTCCATGGCCGCCTCGCCTGCGACCATCTTAGCGATGGCCGCCTGGGTCTTGAACGGCTTTCCGGCAAGCATGCGGAACGCCGCATCGTAGTAGGCCAGGCGGGCGGTGTGGGCCCGGGCCTCCATGCGGGCGATCTTGAAGGAGATGGCCTGGTACTTGCCGATCTGGTGGCCGAAGGCGCTGCGCTCCTTGGCGTACTTGACCGAGAGGTCCACGCAGCCCTGGGCCGCGCCGGCAGCCAGCGCTGCGATGGCAATCCGACCTTCATCGAGGATGGACAGGAAGTTCGCGTAGCCGCGGCCTTCCGCTCCCAGCAGGTTTTCTTCCGGAACGCGGACATCCTTCAGCGTCAGCGGGTGGGTGTCCGAGGCGTTCCAGCCCACCTTGTTGTAGGGCTTCTCCGCCTTGAAACCGGGGGTGTCCGTGGGGACCAGGATGGTGGAGATTTCCTTCTGCACCGTCCCGTCCGCGCGTTCCTTCTGCCCGGTGACGGCAGTGACCGTCACCAGCCGCGTGATGTCCGTCCCGGAATTGGTGATGAACTCCTTGTTGCCGTTGATCACCCACCCAGTCTTGTCTCCGACAGTCTCGCGCCGCGCCGTGGTTTTGGTGCCGCCCGCGTCCGATCCTGCCTCCGGTTCAGTCAGCCCGAATCCGGCGAGCGCCTGGCCCGAGGCGAGCATGGGCAGCCACTCCTGCTTCTGGGCGTCCGTGCCGAAACGGTAAATGGGCATGGCGCCGAGGGAGACGCCGGCCTCCAGGGTGATGGCCACGGACTGGTCCACCCTGCCCAGCTGCTCCAGGGCGAGGGCGAGGGCGAAGTAGTCCCCGCCCATGCCGCCGAATTCCTCGGGGAAGGGCAGGCCGAACAGCCCCATCTCCGCCATCTGCTTGACCACCTCGTACGGGAAGCTGTGCTCCTCGTCGTGCTTGGCGGACACCGGCGCCACCACGGTGTCCGCGAAGTCCCGGACCGTGTCGCTGAGGTCCTGGTATTCCTCGCTCAGTTCAAAACCTGCCATGCCTAGGCTCCTTCGCCATTGAGTGTGTCTGTGCCTGTATCTGCGCCTGTATCTTCGCTTGCGGCGGCTGTGTGGGGATGGACGGTGGCCAGCACCTGGTCCGCCTTCACCAGGTCGCCGGGGCGGGCGCTGAGGTGTACCGTCCCGTCCAGCGGGGCCACCAGCTGGTGCTCCATCTTCATGGCCTCGACCGAGACCAGAAGCTCGCCGGCCGCCACGGTATCGCCATCACTGACCGGAACCGACACCACTGTTCCCGGCATGGGCGAACGCACGGCGGGATCGGCGGCGCCCTCCTCCCGGTGGAGGGCCGCAAGCACCCGCTCAAGCCGCGCTTCCCGGCCCAGGACTGCCAGCCGGCAGGACCAGCCCCCGGTACCCAGGAACAGTTCTGCGGGCACGCCGGGTGCCGGGGAATCACGCGTCGGGGCCGCCGGGCCGCGGAAGACCGGCGCGATGGAGTAGGTGCTGGCGTGGCCGTCGAGGGTTAGCGTTGCCTGCCGCCGGGAGCCGAATTCCAGCTGTGCCGGACGGGCAGGCCCGTCCCCCACGGCAACGAGGAACATCCTTCCGGAGGCAGCGCTGCCGGGGACGGCACCGCCGGGGACAGCGCCGCCTCGCACAGTGCCGCCTCGGACAGTGCCGTCCCCCTCCGCGTCCAGCTCCGCGGCGCCGCTGATCCGCACGGCCGCCACGCCGCCGTCGGGCGTTCCCAGGCTGACCAGGCGCGGCGCAGGCGCCCCAAGCCGCCAACCGTTGCGCGCATGCCAGGGCCCCGGCGCTGAGGGAGTGTTGTTCTGTTCCTCCATGGCGAGGGTGAAGAGCGCGGCCGCCGCCAGTTCCGCGTCGGCAACCCTGCGGAAGGCCAGATCCGGCAGTTTACGTTCGATCAGCCCGGTTTCCAGCCGCCCGGCGCGGACATCGGCATCGTTGATCAGCAGCCGCAGGTATTCCACGTTGGTGTCCAGTCCCAGCGCCGTGTAGCCGGCGAGCGCCGCGTCCAGGGTGTCCAGGGCGGTTGCGCGGTCCTCGCCCCACGCGATGACCTTGGAGATCATGGGGTCGTAGCTGGACGAGACCTCCAGGCCTTCCACCAGGGAAGAATCCACCCTGACTTTGCCGCTTGTCCCCCTGGGCAGTTCGTCCAGGAGCAGCACTGTCCCGGTGGAGGGCAGGAAGTTTTTCTCGGGGACCTCCGCGTAGACGCGCGCTTCCGCGGCGTGGCCGTGAAGTTCGACGTCGGCCTGCCGGACGGTGAGTTCCCCGCCGGCGGCTATCCGCACCTGCCACTCGACGAGGTCGATGCCCGTGACCATCTCGGTGACCGGGTGTTCCACCTGGAGCCGGGTGTTCATCTCCATGAAGTAGAACTGGTCCGGCGCGTCGTCGGAGACGAGGAATTCGACTGTTCCGGCGCCGCTGTAGTTCACGCTGCGGGCCGCGTTGCAGGCCGCTTCCCCGATCCGGGCGCGGATGGCGGCGCCGTCCGGCAGGGCTTCGAGCAACGGCGACGGTGCCTCCTCGATGACTTTCTGGTGCCGCCGCTGCAGCGAGCATTCACGCTCGCCCAGGTGGATGACGTTGCCGTGGTTGTCCGCCAGGACCTGCACTTCGATGTGCCGAGGGGTGGTGACCAGGCGTTCCAGGAACAGGGTGTCGTCGCCGAAGGCACTGGCTGCTACCCGCCTGGCCGTGGCCAGCACCGCCGGGAGGTCCTCCGGGCGCTGCACCACGTGCATGCCCTTGCCGCCCCCGCCGGCGGAAGGCTTGATGAGCAGCGGAAACCCCACGCCGGCGGCTGCGTCAACCAGCTGCCCGTCGGTCATTCCTGGTTTCGCCACGCCGGGCACCACGGGGACGCCGTAGCCGGCCACATGGTTCTTGGACCGGATCTTGTCCCCCATGATGTTCAGGGCTTCCACGCCCGGGCCGATGAACGCGATCCCGGCCCGTTCCAGGGCCCGGGCAAACTCCGCGTTCTCGCTGAGGAAGCCGTAGCCGGGGTGCACCGCTTCCGCCCCGGTCCTGCGGCAGGCCTCGATGATCGCCCCGATGTTCAGGTAGCTCTCCGTGGCCGCTGCCGGGCCGATCCGGACGGCAGTGTCCGCTTCGCGCACGTGCCGGGCGCCGGCGTCGGCATCGCTGTAGACGGCCACCGGCCGGATGCCCAAGGCTTTAAGCGTTCGGATCACGCGGCAGGCAATCTCGCCGCGGTTGGCCACCAGGACGGTGCCGAACATGGGCCGGGTGGCGGTGGGGGCGCCGGCCAGGGAAGGGGTGGTCATGTGCTCGCTCACATCCTGAAGAGGCCGAAGGAGGTTTCCGGCAGCGGCGTGCGGGCCACCACGTCCAGTGCCAGGCCCAGGACGGTGCGGGTGTCGGCCGGATCGATCACTCCGTCATCCCAGATGCGGGCGGTGGAGTAGTACGGGCTGCCCTGGTCCTCGTACTGCCGGCGGATGGGGGCCTTGAAGGCTTCCTCGTCCTCGGCGGACCATTCCTGGCCGGCTGCCTCGTACTGGTCCCGCTTCACCGTGGCCAGGACACTGGAGGCCTGGTTGCCGCCCATGACCGAGATCCGGGCGGCCGGCCACATCCAGAGGAACCGCGGGGAATAGGCGCGCCCGCACATGGAGTAGTTGCCGGCGCCGAAGGACCCGCCGATCACCACCGTCAGTTTGGGCACCCGGGCCGTGGCCACGGCGGTGACCATCTTGGCGCCGTTCTTGGCGATCCCGCCCTGTTCCGAGTCCTTGCCCACCATGAAGCCGGAGATGTTCTGCAGGAAAACCAGCGGGATGCCGCGCTGGTCGCAGAGTTCAATGAAGTGGGCGCCTTTGAGGGAGGACTCGCTGAACAGCACGCCGTTGTTGGCCACGATCCCCACCGGATGCCCGTGCAGGCGTGCGAACCCGGTGACCAGCGTGGCGCCGTACTCCTTCTTGAACTCGTGGAAGCGGCTGCCGTCCACCAGCCGGGCGATGACCTCATGGACGTCGTAGGCGGCGTTGACGTCCGTGGGAACGGCGCCGTAGAGCTCCTCCGGTTCCGCGGAAGGTTCGACGGCGGCATCCACCTCCCACGCGGGCGGCGCCGGAGGCGGGAGCGTGGACACGATGTCCCGGATGATCTGCAGCGCGTGTTCGTCGTTTTCGGCGAGGTGGTCGGTGACGCCGGAGATCCTCGAATGCACGTCCCCTCCGCCGAGCTCCTCCGGCGTGACGATCTCACCGATCGCCGCCTTCACGAGCGGCGGCCCGCCCAGGAAGATGGTGCCCTGGTTCCGGACGATGACTGTTTCGTCGCTCATGGCCGGCACATAGGCGCCGCCGGCGGTGCAGGACCCCATGACCGAGGCGATCTGGGGAATCTTGGCCGCTGACAGCCGGGCCTGGTTGTAGAAGATGCGGCCGAAGTGGTCCCGGTCCGGGAACACCTCGTCCTGTTTGGGCAGGAAGGCCCCGCCGGAGTCCACCAGGTAGATGCACGGAAGCTTGTTCTCGAGGGCTATCTCCTGGGCCCGCAGGTGTTTTTTCACCGTCAGCGGATAGTACGTCCCGCCCTTGACGGTGGCGTCGTTGGAAATCACCAGCACGTGGCGGCCATGGACCAGGCCGATGCCTGCAATGACCCCCGCGCCGGGGGCCTCGTTGTTGTACATCCCGTTGGCAGCCAGCGGAGCGATTTCCAGGAACGGGCTGCCGTCATCCAGGAGCTGGTCGATGCGCTCGCGGGGCAGGAGCTTGCCCCTGGCCACGTGCCGCTGCCTGGATTTTTCCGGTCCGCCCAGGGCAGCGTCCGCCAGCCTTTTCCGCAGGTCCTCCATCAGCGACAGCTGCGCATCGCGGTTCGCCAGGAAAGTGCTGCTGGCGGGGTCGATCCTGCTGGCAAGGGTCTCCATCGACGCGTCCTGCTCCTGTTCCGGCCGGGGCCAAGAAGCCCACTCGGTTAGTGATCAATAACTGAAATTCAGGTTAGTCTCGATTAACTGTGATGTCCAACACAGCAGCTGCCTTGCTAGACTTCCGGGGTCCGAGGAGGAATTGTGCCAAGCACTGACGCCGCTGCAGCCGGCAGCACGACCCAGCCCGGCAGCGCACCCCAGCCCGGCAGCCCAACACAGCGGAGCCGGGCAAAGCAGAACCGCCGCCAGGCGCTGTTGTCCGCTGCGGCGTCGCTGTTTGCGCTGCACGGCTTCAGCCGGGTCTCCCTGGAGGACCTGGGGGCAGCCGCCGGCGTCAGCGGCCCGGCCGTTTACCGCCACTTTCCCGGCAAGCAGGCGGTCCTGGCGGACCTGCTGGTCACCGTCAGCCAGGAATTGCTGGACGGCGGGCGCCGGGTGGCAGCCTGCAATGCCGATCCCCTGGCGGCGCTGCGTGGCCTTGTGGAGTTCCAGGTGGACTTCGCGCTGGGCAAGCCTGACGTCATCCGGGTCCAGGACAGGGATTTCAGCTGCCTTTCCGATGAGGACCAGGCGGCAGTCAGGACCCTCCAGCGCAGCTATGTGGAGGTGTGGGTGGAGGTCCTCGCGCGGCTCCATCCCGATACGGACGCTTCGGAGCTCCGGATGCGGGCCCACGCCACGTTCGGACTCATCAACTCCACCCCGCATTCCGTCCGCAGCCACGGCAGGAAGATGGCCTCCGGAACGGCCCGGCCCCTGCTCGAGAACATGGCCTTGGCTGCGCTGCTGGCAGACTCCCGAACCACCCCCTAGACCCCGGAGTTTTTGTCCAGATATGCAGGCTTTAACCGTCGCCAACCCTGCGTATCTGGACAAAAACTCCTGTGGGTTTAGACCATGGTCAGCGCCATGCCGGGATCGGCGAGGAGGGCTCCGACGTCGGCAAGGAAGCGGGAGCCCTGTTCGCCGTCCACCAGCCGGTGGTCGAAGGAGAGGCTGAGGGTCATCACCTGGCGCAGTGCGATGTCCCCGCGATACTCCCAAGGCATCCTCCGCACGGCCCCCAGGGCAAGGATCGCCGCTTCCCCCGGGTTCAGGATGGGGGTGCCGGCATCAATGCCGAAAACGCCGATATTGGTGATGGAGGTTGTCCCGCCGGACAGATCGGCCGGCGCGGTTTTGCCGGCACGGGCTGTGTCCGCGAGCGCCGAGAGCGCTTCCGCCAGGCGGACCAGGGACAGCGAATCCGCGTCCTTGATGTTGGGTACCGTCAGCCCCCGGGGCGTGGCGGCTGCTATGCCCAGGTTCACGTAGTTGTACGTGACGATCTCCTGGTTCTCTTCGTCCCAGCGCGAGTTGAGCGCAGGATTGCGCCGGAGGGCGATCAGCACCGCCTTCGCGGCCAGGGTCAGCGGAGTGAGCTTGACGCCCGCGAACTCCCTGCTGTCCCGAAGCCTGGCCAGCAGCTCCATGGAGGGAGTGACGTCGACGGTCAGGAATTCAGTGGCATGCGGCGCGGTGAAAGCACTCTGCACCATGGCGGCGGCCGTGAACTTGCGGACCCCCTTGATGGGGGTGCGGGTTTCCCGTCCGCCCCCGCCGGTTTGCACTCCCGCATGGTCCGCGGCCGGCATGCCGGGCTGCCCTGGCTCCGAGGACCGGCTGTCCATGAAGTGCTGGACATCTTCCCGGGTAATCAGTCCCTGGGGGCCGGTACCAGTGACCCTGGCCAGGTCCACCCCGAGGTCTTTGGCCAGCTTCCGGACGGGCGGGGTGGACCGCGGGCGCTCACCTGCGCGCTGCTCCGGTGAGGCCTCGGCGTGCTCAACGGCCGCGGGTTGAGTTTCCGCAGGCAAGGCTGCCGTGGACACGGTGTCGCCGGGCATGGGGCCGGCAGGCATGGTGTCGGCGGGCATGGTGCCGGCGGGCATGGTGCCGGCGGGTCCGGCCACAGGGAAGGTCCGCGGACGCCGTGCGGGCCGGCCGGTGCTTTCGACGACGGCGCCGTAGCCAACGAGGTTGGGTTCCCTCTTGGGCGTCCCGGCCGCGCTCTCCCCCGCGTCCTGCCCCACCGCCTGACCCGCTGCCTCGTCCTTGACCGAAGCGGCAGGACCGCCCGCCCCGGAAGGTGCCGGGCCGGCGTCGTCCGCCACCTCGAAGGAGACGATCGGCTTGCCCACCTCCACAACGGTGCCCGGCTGTTCATGGAGCTCCTTGACTACCCCTGCAAACGGGGACGGGAGCTCCACCACTGCCTTGGCTGTTTCAACCTCGGCGATTACCTGGTTGAGGGTGACGGTATCGCCCACGCCCACCTTCCAGCTGAGGATCTCCGATTCGGTTAGGCCCTCCCCCAGGTCCGGCAGCCGGAATTCCTTGATCATGGTCCCGCTCATCCTTCCAGCCCGCTAAGGGAGTTCGGCCGGCCCAGGGCACGGTCCACGCCGTCCAGGATCCGGTCCAGGCCCGGCAGGTGGTGCATCTCAAGCTTCGAGTAGGGGTAGGGAATGTCGAACCCGGTGACGCGGACGGGTGCCGCCTCCAAGTGGTAGAAGCACCGCTCGGTAATGCTGGCGGCCACTTCCGCCCCGAGCCCGCCCGATTGGGCGGCCTCGTGGGTGATGACCAGGCGCCCGGTCCTGCGGACTGAAGCCACAACGGTTTCGTAGTCCACCGGTGCCAGCGAGCGCAGGTCGATGACCTCGATGGAAATTCCCTCATCGGCGGCGGCCGACGCGGCGTCCAGGGCCGTTTTGACCAGCGGGCCGTAGGCCACCAGTGTGACGTCACCGCCTTGGGTGAGGACGCGTGCCTGGCCCATGGGCACCGGGGCGGTGTGGTCAAGGGACTCATCCACCTCGCCTTTATCGTGGTAGCGCCGTTTCGGCTCGAAGTAGAGCACGGGGTCGTCGCAGGAGATGGCCTGCTGGATCACGGTGTAGGCGTCCTGCGGGCTGGACACCGTGACGACGCGCAGGCCGGACGTGTGCGTGAAGTAGGCCTCCGGAGATTCGGAGTGGTGCTCAGGTGAGCCGATTCCGCCCCCGAACGGGACCCTGATGGTGATGGGCATCTTGACCGCCCCGCGGGTGCGGTAGTGGAGTTTGGCCACCTGGCTGACGATCTGGTCGAACGCCGGATAAATGAATCCGTCGAACTGGATCTCCACCACCGGACGGTAGCCGCGGTAGGCGAGGCCCACGGCGGTGCCCACGATGGCCGATTCGGCCAGGGGTGTATCCACCACCCGGTGCGTGCCGAAGTCCTTCTGCAGCCCGTCGGTTACCCGGAACACGCCGCCGAGGGTGCCGATGTCCTCCCCCATCAGGACGACTTTGGGATCGTTCTCGAGGGATTTGCGCAGGCCCGCGTTGATCGCGCGGGCAAAGGTCATCTGGGTCATCAGCGTGCACCTTCTTCTGAAGCGGCTCCTGCGGGATCACCGAAGGTGGCCAGGTAACGGGCATAGTGGTCCTGCTGCCGGTCCAGCCAGGAGTTGGGCGTGCTGTAGACGTTCTTGAAGACGTCCAGGGGCTCCGGTTCCGGCATGGTGGTGCAGCCCGTCCGCATCTCGCGTGCCACGGCGTCGGCCTTGTCCTTAACCTGTTGCTGGAGTTCCTCCGTCAGCAGGCCCTTCCGCTTAAGAAGGGCGGCGATCCGGCTGATTGGGTCCCGGGCCGCCCAGTCCTCGAGTTCGTTGGCGTCGCGGTAGCGCGTCGGGTCATCCGCCGTGGTGTGCGGTCCCATGCGGTAGCTGACGGCCTCGATGAACGTGGGGCCGCCGCCGCGGCGTGCGCGGTCCAGGGCCACGCGGGTGGCTGCCATCACTGCCAGGACGTCGTTGCCGTCCACGCGCAGGCTGGGGATGCCGAACCCGGCGGCCCTGTCGGACAGTTGGATGTGCGACTGGAGCCGGACGGGTTCGGAAATGGCCCAGTGGTTGTTGGTGCAGAAGAACACCACGGGCACCTGGAAGCTTGCCGCGAAGACCATGGCCTCGTTGACATCGCCCTCGCTGGTTGCGCCGTCACCGAAATAGGTCACGGCCACGGAATCAGCGCCGTCATTCTGGATGCCCATCGCATAGCCCGTGGCATGGAGGGTCTGGGCGCCGATGATGATCTGCGGGGTGGCCATGTTGATGGCGTAGGGATCCCAGCCCGAGGACGCATTGCCGCGCCAGACCCGGACGATGTCCGTCAGGTCCACTCCGCGGCAGTAGGCCACCCCGTTCTCGCGGTAGCTGGAGAAGACAAAGTCGTCCGTCCGGAGCGCCCGGCCCGAACCGATCTGCGCGGCTTCCTGCCCGAGCAGCGGCGGCCACAATGCAAGTTCGCCCTGCCGCTGCAGGGCCGTTGCCTCGACGTCGATGCGCCGGATCACGGTCATGTCCTCGAAGAGGGAACACAACTGCTCGTCGGTGACGTCCCTGACCCAGTAATCGAACTCCGGATGGCTGATCCGCTCTCCGGAAGGGGTGACCAGTTGGACCAGGTCCCGCCCCTGCGCATGGGTATGCCGGGCGCTGTTGGAGGCGGCTGGTCCGCCCTGGCCCGTTTCGTCTGTAGACACGATAGCCCGCAACCTTCTCACGTCGTTGACCTCCGGTTTTGGGACTTGTGGCCCCTTCAGCCGCCGGCCGCCCAGGCGCCGTTGCCCCGGATATTTGTGACCCTACTCACAATGCTCAGGAGGTACAACCACCGGCGCGATCACTGAGCAAAATGCTCTGCGGGCGGCCCCGGGACCGTGCTAGCGTTGCGCATTATGCAAGCCCTGGATGGCACCGACGCCCGCCTGCTCTCTGCCCTGGCGCAGGATCCCCGAAAAACGGTGGTGGCACTGGCCCAAAAGCTCGGCCTCTCCCGCAACACCGTGCAGGCGCGGATGGCTCAGCTGGAGAAGAAACACGTTTTCCTGTCCTTCGAACGCCGCATCAATCCGGCGGCCCTGGGTTACCCGCTGATGGCCTTCATCTCCGTCCATGTCCAGCAGCAGCGGCTCGCCCTGCTGGCAAAGGAACTCGCTGACATTCCCGAAATTCTTGAGGGCTACGGCCTGACCGGTTCAGCGGACCTGCTGCTGCGGGTGGTGGCGCTTGACGCCGAGGACCTGTTCCGGATCAACGGGAAGATCCTGGCCTGCGAAGGCGTGGACCGGACCGACACGGCGCTGGCCATGGGCGAACTTATTCCCTTCCGCGTCCAGCCTTTGCTTGAACGCGGTCCCGGGCGGGCTTAGCAGCGGGCGCCCCTATGGCGGAAAGCACGACGGCGGCGGGCGGGGCTGGAGTTCGGACCAGGCGGGCCGCGCTATAGGCTGAATGCCAGTTAATTGGCGGGACAGGCCCAGCGCCGCCCCGCATCCAGGCGGTGCGCTGCACCATTTTTCCGGAAAGGCTCCACCTTGAGCACTCCCCAGGAACCGTTTCAGCCGGGCCATGCCGGGCCGGCATCCCCGCAGTTGCAGCCTCCCTATTACGGGCAGCAACAGGCATCCCCGTTCGGGCTTCCGGGGCAGCCTCCGCCCAGGAGCCGGCGGAAACTGTGGATGATCCTGGCGGGCGCGGGCGGCGTCCTCCTCCTGGTGGTCCTGGGCATAGTCATTTTGGTGAACGTGGTGGGCAGCGCCACCAACCAGGCCCGGGGGCTGGCTGACGGATTCACCAAGCTGGTCCTCGCCGGAGACAGCTCAAGGGCCTACGACGAATACCTTGACCCCGCCCTCCAGGAGCAGCTGTCCAAGGAAGCGTTCATTGAGGGGGTGAGCAGTCTTGGGATGGATGAAACCTGCACACCGGACTACAGGGACCTCAACGTGGTCACCGAGAACGGCGTGAAGTCGGCACATGTTGCCGGGCTCATCGCCTGCGACGGCAAAGAGGTGGACCTCGCCTACCGCTTCGAGGGCACTGAAGAACTCAAGATGACCGAAATCAAGCTGCGGCCGGCAGGTTAACGGGAGCAGCAGGCAGCACAACAAAGCCTCCGCACCGGAAAACTTGTTCCCGGTGCGGAGGCTTTGCTGTTGATGCCGTCAGGTCAGTGGTCGACGGCCTTTTCGGCACCTACGCCGGTGAGGGAGCGGACTTCCATTTCGGCCTGCTTGGCGGTGTCCTCCCGATTCTTGTCGAGCGTCGTTCCGAGCCAGCCCAGGAAGAAGGCCAGCGGGATGGACACGATGCCCGGGTTGCTCAGCGGGAAGAGCGCGAAGTTGGCGTCCTTGATCATGGACGTTGCTCCGCCGGAGACCACCGGCGAGAAGATGATCAGGATGATCGCGGAGCCCAGGCCGCCGTACATGCTCCAGACCGCGCCCTGGGTGGTGAACTTCCGCCAGAACAGGGAGTAGACGATCGTGGGCAGGTTGGCGGAGGCGGCGACGGCGAATGCCAGCGCCACAAGGAACGCCACGTTCTGTCCGTTGGCGAGGATGCCGCCCAGGATGGCGAGGACGCCAATGACCACCACGGTGCGCCGGGCCACCTTCACTTCAGTGTCGGCGTCGGCCTTGCCCTTGGCAATGACGCTGGCGTAGATGTCGTGGGCGAACGATGCCGCCGCGGTGATGGTCAGGCCGGCGACGACGGCCAGGATGGTGGCGAACGCCACGGCCGAGATGAAGCCCAGCAGCAGCGGACCGCCCAGGTAGAAGGCCAGCAGCGGGGCGGCCGAGTTCACGCCACCGGGTGCGGTTTTGATGGTTTCCGCACCAACCAGTGCAGCTGCACCGTAGCCAAGCACCAGGGTGAACAGGTAGAAGAGGCCGATCAGCCAGATGGACCACACCACGGACTTGCGGGCTTCCTTGGCCGTGGGGACCGTGTAGAAGCGCATGAGGACGTGCGGCAGGGCTGCGGTGCCCAGGACCAGGGCGAGGCCGAGTGACATGAAGTCAATCTTCGAGGTTTCGGTCTTGCCGTACTGCAGGCCGGGATTCAGGACGGCCGGGTTGTTGGCCGTTTCCACTGCGGCGCCCAGGAGGCTGGAAAGGTTGAAGCCGTAGATTGCCAGGACCCACAGGGTCATGACGGCTGCGCCCGCGATGAGCAGGATGGCCTTGATGATCTGCACCCAGGTGGTGCCCTTCATGCCGCCGATCAGGACGTACATGATCATCAGGGCGCCGACGACGATGATCACCAGGGCCTGGCCGCCCCAGTCGCTGATGCCCAGCAGCAGCGAGATCAGGCTTCCTGCGCCTGCCATCTGGGCCAGGAGGTAGAAGAAGCAGACGGCGAGGGTGGAGATGGCGGCGGCAATGCGGACGGGCCGCTGCTTCAGCCGGAAGGACAGCACATCGGCCATGGTGAACTTGCCGGTGTTGCGCAGGAGCTCGGCCACGAGCAGCAGTGCCACGAGCCAGGCCACCAGGAAGCCGATGGAGTACATGAAGCCGTCGTAGCCGTTGATGGCGATGGCGCCGGTAATGCCCAGGAAGGAGGCGGCGGAGAGGTAGTCGCCGGCGATGGCGGTTCCGTTCTGGGAGCCGGTGAAGGAGCGGCCGGCCGCATAGTAGTCCGCGGCGGTCTTGTTGTTCCGGCTGGCGCGGAGCACGATCACCATGGTCACGGCCACGAAGATGCCGAAGATGCCCATGTTGAGCAGCGTGGTTTCCTTGAGGGCGGCCACGTCCACCGCTGTTGCGATATTGATCATTTGGTGACTCCGCCTACTCGGTTTCCGTGCTTATCGAATTCGTGGCCCTCGATCTCGTCCCGGATTTCCTTGGCGATGGGGTCGAGGCGCTTGTTGGAGTAGTGGACGTACCAGCCGGTGATGGCGAACGTGGAGACGAACTGGAGCAGGCCGAGGATCAGGCCCACGTTGATGTTGCCCCAGACCTTGGTGGACATGAAGTCCACGGCATAGTCGGCGAGCAGGACATATGCGAAGTACCACAGCAGGAATGCGACTGCCATGGGGAAGACAAAGCTGCGGTGACGCTTGCGCAGTTCCTTGAACTGCTCCGTCGACTGGACCTGCTCGAAGTCCACGGACGCCGCTGCGTCCGGAGTGTGGGCATCGTTACCCATCGTTCCTCCTCGTTGAGACTTGCCTGAACACACCCAACGGCAGGCCCGAAAGACGGGATACCGCAAATGTGACTGCAATCACTCTGCGGGCTGCATCCCGCCAGTTCCAGAGTCTGCAGGCCTGCGGGCGCTCAACGGTCGGGATGCTGCGACAAACGGCACCCGCGGCTACGCTGGGCACCATGCCGGACTCCCCCCTCCTGACCGCCGCGGCCGTGGCCGTCATCGCCATGGCCATCGCCGTCGTCGTCGGCGTGGGGCTCAAGGTGCTCAGGTCATTCCGCGACCTGGGCACTGATGCTGAACGTGCCACCTACCACACCCTGCATGCCGCTTCCCAGGCCGGCCAGCACCTGCGCCGGGGCCTCAACCCCGCCGGTGCGGCCAAGGCCAGCCGCCAATTGCGGACCCTGCTTGGCTGTGATGCCCTGGCCATCATGGACACGTCCGGCGTGCTGGCGTGGGACGGGGCCGGCGAGGACATAAAGCCGCGGATGATGGACCTTGCTGCCGGCGTCCTGGCGAGCGGCCGGACAGCTGTCCTTCCCGCCGGGGAGGCAGGGACCGCCACGGAGGCCACCGGCGGCCCGCTCGCTGCCGTGATCGCACCGGTGCGTGCCGGCACCCGGGTGGTGGGCGCCGTCGCCGCGTTCGCTCCCTCCGCCGGCGCGGGGCTGGTCAGGGCCACCAGCGAAGTGGCGGACTGGGTGGCTGTGCAGGTGGAGCTCGCGGAGCTGGACGCCTCCCGTACCCAGCTGATGGAGGCGGAGGTGCGGGCCCTGCGCGCGCAGATCAGCCCGCATTTCATCTACAACTCGCTCAATGCCATCGCGTCCTTCATCAACACCGACCCCGCCCGCGCCCGCGAACTGGTGGTTGAGTTTGCCGACTTCACCCGCTACTCGTTCCGCCGGCACGGGGACTTCACCACGCTCGCGGAGGAACTCCGGTGCATCGACCGGTACCTGCTGCTGGAACGCGCCCGGTTCGGTGAGCGGGTCCAGGTCAGCCTGAGGGTGGCGCCGGAGGTGCTGAGCACCGTCATCCCGTTCCTCAGCCTGCAGCCGCTGGTGGAGAACGCGGTCCGGCACGGACTCGAAGCCAAGGAAGGGCCGGGACACATCAGCATCACCGCCAACGATGCCGGCGCGTTCGCCGAGGTGACCATCGAGGACGACGGCGTGGGCATGGATCCGGAGCAGCTGCAGTCCATGCTGGCCGGCCACACAGACGGCGAACATGTGGGCCTGCGCAACGTCGATGCCCGCCTCCGCCAGGTCTACGGCAACGACCACGGTCTGGTCATTGAGACCGCGCCCGGCGAAGGAACGCTGATCACCATGAGGGTCCCCAAGTCCCAGCCCGGGCACGATGCGTGAGCCGGACGGGGCCCTACGGGCCGGCGCCGGCACGGTACCCCTGCTCCGGAAAGCTAACCTAGGAGCATGATTAACGTCCTCGTCGTTGATGATGAGCTGCCTGCCGTTGAAGAACTGGCCTTCCTGCTGGGCAAGGACGACCGTGTGGGCAAAATCCTTCGGGCCACCTCCGGCAGCGATGCGCTCAAGGCGCTCGCCTCCGCCCCCGTTGACGCCGTCTTCCTGGACATCCACATGCCGGCGGTGTCCGGGCTGGACATTGCCCGTGCCATCGCCGGGAGCAGCCGGCCGCCCGCCGTCGTGTTCGTCACGGCAGACGAGGACCACGCGCTGGACGCCTTCGAACTTGCGGCGGTGGACTACCTGCTGAAGCCGGTGCGGGCAGAACGCCTGGCGCGCTGCGTGGGGCGCATCAGTGAACTGCGGGACGGCGGCGCCGCCCCGGAGATGATCACGGTGGACCAGGGCGGGACCACCAAAATGATCAGGCGCGACGACGTCACCTACGTCCAGGCGCAGGGGGACTACGCCCGGCTCCACACCGCCGAAGCCAGCTACCTGATCCGGGTTCCGCTTGCGGACCTTGAACAGCAGTGGGCGGATGCGGGGTTCATCCGGACGCACCGGTCCTACCTGGTGGCCCTCAAGCACGTGACCTCGATGAAGCTCGCCGCGGACGGCCCCAGCGTCACCGTGGCGGGGGCGGGACTGCCCATCAGCAGGCGGCACCTGCCCACGGTGCGGGAGAAGCTTGAGGCCACCCGGATCAGGCCCAATACATGACCAGGGTGCGGGTGACGGCTCCGAGGACTGCGGCGCGTCCGGCAAAGGAGACAAGGGAGGCCGCGCAGGACTCCGAAGTGGGCCAGGTGTTCGTCAGGTCCCTGATCAGGTCCCAGCTGCGGCTGGCCCTGGTGGTGGCCGCAGGCTTCCTGCTGATCCTTGGCGCCTTTCCCCTGCTGCTCGCGGCGGTTCCCGGCTTGGCGGAAACCCGGGTGGCGGGCATCCCGTTCGACTGGCTGCTGCTGGGAGCCGGCATCTATCCGCTCATCGGGCTCAGTGCCTGGCTGTACATCCGGACGGCGGCGCGGAACGAGGCGCGCTACCGGGACCTGGCAGAGGACCAGTGAGGGTGCCGTGAACCCGGGCGTGGCCATAACCGCCCTGGTGGGAGTGTCGGTTGCCACCGCAGTCATCGGTTTCTACGGTTTGCGGATTTCAAGGACCACGGGTGACTTCTATGTTGCTTCCCGGACGGTCAGGCCGTGGTGGAACGCCTCGGCCATCGGCGGCGAGTACCTTTCCGCCGCGAGCTTCCTGGGCGTAGCGGGCCTGATCCTGCTGTCCGGAACGGATGCGCTCTGGTTTCCCGTCGGGTACACGGCCGGATACCTGATGCTGCTGTTGTTCGTCGCGGCGCCGCTGCGGCGGTCCGGGGCCTACACCATTCCCGATTTCACCGAGGCAAGGCTCGACTCCCTGCCGGTACGCAAAGTGACCAGCCTGGTGGTGGTGCTGGTGGGCTGGCTGTATATCGTGCCGCAGCTGCATGGTGCCGCCCTCACCATCCGCATCACCACGGGCCTGCCGTCCTGGGTGGGCTCGGTGGCGGTGGTGATCGTGGTCTGCCTTACCGTGGTGGCGGGCGGCATGCGCTCCATCACGTTCGTCCAGGCGTTCCAGTACTGGCTGAAACTCACGGCGCTGGCCGTGCCCATCCTGTTCATCGTCTTTGTCCTTGCCGGGAACGGCACCGCCGCGCTTGCACCGCCGTCGGCCAATCCCACAGGGGCGCCGCCTGCCGGCCTCTACCAGAACGTCTCACTCCTGGTGGCCCTGCTGTTCGGCACCCTTGGCCTGCCGCACGTCCTGGTGCGTTTCTACACCAACCCGGACGGGCAGTCCGCCCGCCGCACCACGCTGATCGTCCTGGGGCTGCTGTCCGTGTTCTACCTGTTCCCTACCGCTTACGGGCTGGTGGGACGGATGTTCGCCCCCGGCCTTGCCACCGCAGGCCAGGCGGACGCCATGGTGCTGCTGCTCCCGGGGGAACTGGTGGGCGGAACGGCAGGCGACCTGTTGTCCGCACTGGTGGTGGCGGGAGCCTTCGCCGCGTTCCTGTCCACGACGTCGGGGCTGGTGGTTTCCCTCGCCGGCGTGATCAGCCAGGACGTCCTGGGGGCGGGCGTGGGCAGCTTCCGGCTGGCGGCAGTCATTTCCGCTGTCGTGCCGCTGGGCTTTGCCTTCATGACGGACTCGTTCGCCCTCGCAGGGAGCGTCGGGCTGGTCTTTGCGTTCACAGCGTCCACCGTCTGCCCGGTGCTGCTGCTGGGCATCTGGTGGCGCGGGCTTACCGACGCCGGCGCGATCGCCGGCATGCTGACCGGCGCAGTTCTGTGCGGCGGGGCAATGATCACCGGAGCCCTGGCCGGGGCGGCCAGCACGCCCGGCTGGCTCGCCCAGCCGGCAGCCTGGACGGTTCCCGCGGCTTTTGCGGTGATGGTCACCGTCTCCCGCGCAACGTCGCAGCGGATCCCGAAAACCATGTCGAAAGTGATGACCCGGCTGCACACCCCCGAGCGGCCGCTCGCCACCGAACGGTGAGCCGCAGCCGGGGCCGGCAGGATCAGTCGATGGCAGCCATCAGCTCGATCACCCGGTCCAGGAAGGCGTCCACCTGGGCTTCCTCGTACCCGTCCCGGCCCGCGGCAGGGCGGAAGACCGCCCGGCGGACGCTGTCCACGCTGAGCGGCTTGTCCTGCTCAAGGTAGGCGATCAGTTCGCGGCACAGCCTGTCGACGTCGGCCGTGTTGTAGCTGCGGACCTTTTTCTTGGCGGGGCGGCGGAAGCGGTCGCCGTCCGGCCGATGCAGGCGGCCGCGCAGGATGCCCGAGAGGTGTCCGATCTCGCGGAGCCAAGCTTCTTCGCCGCGGGCAGCGATCAGCTCATCCCGTTCCCGGCGCGCGAAGGCATCCTCGAGCCGGTCCAGTGCGGCGTCCACGATGGCGGCGGAATACCCGCCTTTCACAGGGTCGAAGGAAACGGCCCTCACGTCCGCGCTCTTGATGGGCTGCGGCGCTGATTCCGGGTTTTCCAGTGATACCCGCGCCTGCTGCAGGAACTGGTCCACCTGTTTGGCGTTGTAGCCGTACTCACCGCGCTGCACGCGCTCAAAGGACGCAGGGATCTGCCGATGAATGTCCAATGCCACTTTGCTTCCTTCAATGCTCTTCAGCCGGAGTGCTTCTGCACCAGCTTATTTGTGCCGGGGTCCTCAGTGGATCCGGCAGGGTTTGTCTCAGGCGCCGGACACCAGTCCGTACAGGATGAACGCGGCCGGGGACGCGAACACGATTGAGTCGAGCCTGTCCATGACTCCCCCGTGCCCGGGCAGGATGCTGCTCATGTCCTTGATGCCCAGTTCGCGCTTGACCATGGACTCTGCCAGGTCACCGGCGGTGGATGCCGCAACCAGGCCAACCGCCAGCACCGCACCCACCCACCAGGGCTTGTCCAGCACGAAAAGGCAGGCCAGGATGCCAATCAGCATGGCGCCGCCGATGGAGCCGGCGAATCCCTCCCAGGACTTTTTGGGACTGATCTTGGGGGCCATGGGGTGCTTGCCGAGGGACGCCCCCACCAGATATCCGAAGGTGTCGTTGGAAACCACCAGCAGGAGCATCACGGCCACCTGCCACGCACCGTCGGGAACCGTTCCGCCCGGCCAGAGGCCCAGCGGCGTTGCACCGCCGGCCGCGTGCAGCGGCAGGACCGCAAAGCTGATGAAGAACGGCACCCAGCCGAGCGCAAAGACGCCGGCGAAGATGCTGTTGGCTGAACCGGCCGCACTTTCGATGGACCGCCACAGGAGTACGGCCACGGAGCTCAGCAGCATCGCGAACAGGAGGCTCTCGATGCCTCCGAGGTAGGCGGCGAACGGCATGGCCACGGTACCGGTCATGACCGGAATGATGGGCATCCTGGTGCCGTTAGCCTCCAGGGCGCGGTAGATTTCCCAGACGCCGAAAATGGCGAACGACGTGGTTACAGCAACGAAGGCGAGCGGGAGCAGCAGCAGTCCGCCCAGCACGGCGAACAGCATGGCCAGGCCCACCACGACGGCGGCCGGAAGGTTCCTCCCTGCCTTCGGCGTCGGGTTGCTCCTGGGCTGCTTCCCCCGCGTGCGCGCCCTGGGTGCCGGGGCCTGATCTGCCTGGCCCATCAGACTTCGAGCAGCTCTGCTTCCTTGCGCTTGAGCAGCTCATCGATGCCGTCCACATGCGCCTTCGTGAGGCTGTCCAGTTCCTTTTCGGCCCGGGTGCCTTCGTCTTCACCGGCTTCGCCGTCCTTGACCAGGCGGTCCAGGGTCTCCTTGGCCTTGCGGCGGATGTTGCGGATGGAGACCTTGGCGTCCTCGCCCTTGGTCTTAACGATCTTGACGTACTCCTTGCGGCGTTCCTTCGTCAGTTCGGGGATGGTGATCCGGATGACGTTGCCGTCATTGGACGGGTTGGCACCGACCTCGGAATCACTGAGCGCACGCTCAATGTCGCGCAGCGCCGTCTTGTCGAAGGGCGTGATGAGGATGGTGCGGGCGTCCGGAATGGCGAACGAGGCGAGCTGCTGCAGCGGGGTGGGGGAACCGTAGTACTCCACCAGGACCTTGTTGTACAGGCCCGGGTTGGCACGCCCGGTGCGGACGGAAGCGAAGTCTTCCTTGGCTACCTCTACGGCCTTGTCCATCTTTTCTTCGGCTTCGAGCAAGGTTTCTTCGATCACGGTCTCTCCTCAGATTCTGGTGCAGTCCGGGGCGCCGGGTCCATGCACAATCGTGGTTCTTTGATGCTGGCCCGTCCCCGCCCGCGGGGGCAGGGACGGAACAGTCCTGAAATCATCCTAGCCGGAGCTAGGCGGTGACCAGCGTGCCCAGCTTTTCGCCGAGGATGGCCCTGGTGACGTTGCCTTCGCCTTCCATGCCGAAGACCACCATGGAAAGGTCGTTGTCCTTGCACATGGTCATGGCGGTCTGGTCCATGACGCGGATGTCACGGCGGAGGGCGTCGTCGTAGCTGAGGGTTTCCAGCCGCTCGGCGGTGGGGTCCTTCTTGGGGTCGGCAGTGTAAACGGCGTCCACGCCGCTCTTGGCCATGAGGACCACGTCGGCGTGGACCTCGAGGGCCCGCTGGGCGGCGACGGTGTCGGTGGAGAAGTACGGCAGGCCCGCGCCGGCACCGAAGATGACCACGCGGCCCTTTTCCATGTGGCGGATGGCACGGCGGGGGATGTAGGCCTCGGCGACCTGGCCCATGGTGATGGCGCTCTGGACCCGGGTTTCGACGCCGGCCTGCTCCAGGAAGTCCTGCAGGGCAAGGCAGTTCATCACGGTGCCGAGCATGCCCATGTAGTCAGCACGGGAACGGTCCATGCCGCTCTGGGAAAGCTCCGCACCGCGGAAGAAGTTGCCGCCGCCGACGACGATGGCCACCTCCACCTGGGGAACGGCTGCAGCGATCTGCTTGGCGACGTCGCGGACGGTCTCAGGGTCAACGCCCAGCTTTCCGCCGCCGAAGACTTCACCCGAGAGCTTCAAGAGGACCCGGCGTCGGCTTTTCTCTGGCTGGATTACAGTGTTGACGGCTTCCATGATGCCTTCCCGTTGGTGGACTCTAAAAAGGTTATCCTGCTGCGCGGCCAAAGGTCCTATACGGGCCTCTCCCACAGGGGGCCTCCCCCGCGCATGCAAAAGGGGCGGCCACCGAAGTGGCCACCCCCTTGCAGTTTCGACTAGGAGCCGACGCGGAAACGCGTGAACGCGGTTCCCTTGACACCGGCCTCTGAGAGGACCTGCGCCACGGACTTCTTGGCGTCCTTCGCGAATGCCTGGTCAACCAGGACCTCACCCTTGTAGAAGCCGGTAACGCGGCCTTCCACGATCTTGGTGAGCGCAGCCTCGGGCTTGCCCTCGGCCTTGGCGGTCTCTTCGGCGATGCGGCGCTCGGACTCGACCAGGTCGGACGGGACGTCCTCGCGGGTCAGGTAGTTCGGAGCCATGGCAGCGATGTGGACTGCGACGTCGTGGGCTGCGGTGGCAGCGGCTTCGCCTTCACCGTCAACAGCGAACAGCACGCCAACCTGGGCCGGGAGGTCCTTGGAAGTCTTGTGCAGGTAAGCGTCAACCGTTGCGCCCTCGATGCGGGAGATGCGGCGGACAACAACCTTTTCGCCCAGGATGGCGCCTTCTTCGACGACGACCTCGGAGAGGGGCTTGCCGTCTACATCGGTGGCGAGCAGGGTCTCGAGGTCGGCAGCGCCGGACTCGATGGCAACGGCCAGGACCTTGTCGGCCAGCTGGATGAACTTGTCAGCCTTGGCAACGAAGTCGGTCTCGCAGTTGACTTCGATCATGACGCCGACGCCGTTGCTGACCTTGGCGGCCACCAGGCCTTCGGCGGTGGAGCGGCCTTCACGCTTGGTAGCGCCCTTGAGGCCCTTGATGCGGATGATTTCGATGGCCTTCTCGGCGTCACCGTTGGCCTCGTCAAGAGCCTTCTTGACGTCCATCATGCCGGCGCCGGTGCGCTCGCGCAGGGCCTTGATGTCCGCGGCAGTGTAGTTCGCCATGTGAACCCCTCTGTCTAGAAATGTGTTGTGGTGTACGGACTGACAGGACGGCAGCCCACGGGTGGGCCGCCATCCTGTCAGCAGCTCCGGCGCTGCAGGCAGCGCCGGAAATCCGGATGTACTTGTGTTACTTGGCTTCTTCGGAGGAAGCAGCAGCTTCCTCGGCAGGAGCAGCAGCTTCAGCAGCGGCCGGGGCGGCAGCTTCTTCAGCCGGGGCAGCAGCAGCTGCTTCTTCAGCCTTGCTGCCTTCGAGGAGCTCGCGCTCCCATTCAGCCAGGGGCTCTTCCGGAGCTTCGGCAGCGCCCGTGCCGCGGTTGTTGCGGGCGATGAGGCCCTCGGCAACGGCGTCTGCAACAACGCGGGTGAGGAGGTTCACGGAGCGGATGGCGTCGTCGTTGCCCGGGATCGGGAAGTCGACTTCGTCAGGATCGCAGTTGGTGTCCAGGATGGCCACAACCGGGATGTTCAGCTTCTTGGCCTCGTCAACGGCGAGGTGTTCCTTCTTGGTGTCCACGATCCAGAGCACGGAAGGTGCCTTGGTCAGGTTGCGGATACCGCCGAGGTTGGACTCGAGCTTGGTCAGCTCGCGCTTGAGGAGCAGCAGTTCCTTCTTGGTGTACGCGGAACCGGCGACGTCGTCGAAGTCGATCTCTTCGAGTTCCTTCATGCGCTGGATGCGCTTGGCGACCGTCTGGAAGTTGGTCAGCATACCGCCGAGCCAACGCTGGTTCACGTACGGCTGGCCAACGCGGGTTGCCTGCTCGGCAATTGCTTCCTGGGCCTGCTTCTTGGTGCCGACGAAGAGTACGGTGCCGCCGTGTGCAACGGTGGCCTTCACGAACTCGTAGGCGCGGTCGATGTAGGACAGCGACTGCTGAAGGTCGATGATGTAGATGCCGTTGCGCTCGGTGAAGATGAAGCGCTTCATCTTCGGGTTCCAACGGCGGGTCTGGTGTCCAAAGTGGACGCCGCTGTCAAGCAGCTGGCGCATGGTTACGACGGGCATGCCGACGCTCCTTCCGGCAGGTCATTCATGAGAGAGCCCGGAGGCTTCTTACCCTGCCAATAGTTGACGGTTGATTAGCGTGGCCCAGGCTGGGCCGTGCTCCTGGCATCCACCATGCTTCCCATCAGGACGATGGTCCTGACCGCAGGAGGCCTGATCCCCCGTCGGCGAGGCCGGAGCGTCGCTTCTGGAGGGCTGGATGCGCGTAGTCAGCTGTTGCTCCCCCACACTCCTGAATGAGATGTGCCGACGCGTTCCGGACACGGGCATATACCGTTGGAAAAACCACTGGGATATCCGCCGGACCGAAAGCATTGAGGGCGCAGCAAACTGCTCCACCAAGTGTACTACAGGCACCTTCAGCCGGAGGACACCAACGGGGACGGAAACGACGCCGGCACGGGGCTTGTCCACATAGACCCGGCGGGCTCTCCCGGCGCCTTCAAAGCAGGAGCATTCTGGTGGCATGAAACCACCACTGCGGCTCGCGGCCCTTCTCCTGCTGCCGGCCTCGCTGGCCCCGGCGGGCGAGCCCCTGGCGTTCGGACCCGCCTATTTCGCGCAACAGGCGGATTACCACGCGGCGCCCACCGGACTCTCGGAGACCGCCGCACCCTCGTGGCAATGGCCGCTCGCCCCCCGCCCGCAGGTGCTTCGGGACTTCAATCCCCCACCCAAGCCGTGGCTCAGCGGCCACCGGGGCGTTGACCTGGGTGCAGCGGCCGACGGCGCACCGGTCACCTCCCCGGCGGCAGGCACCGTCAGCTTCGTGGGCGTGGTGGTGGACCGGCCGGTGATCACCATCGACCATGGCGATGGGCTGCGGAGCAGCTTCGAACCGGTTGACAGCACCCTGGCCGCCGGCGCCCCCGTGGCGGCCGGCCAGGTCATCGGGACGGCGCGCCCGGGGCACTGCGCTGCCGCACCCTGCCTCCACTGGGGCGTCCGGCGCGGGGAAGACTACGTGGATCCACTGCAGTTCGTGATGGACCTGAGGCCATCGGTCCTGCTGCCGCTGGAGAGGTAGGCGGCAGCAGGCCGGGAAGCATGCCGCCCGGCCGGGCCTCAGACGATGGCGGAGATCCCAGTGATCGCCCGGCCGGTCACCAGCGTATTGATCTCGTGCGTTCCTTCATAGGAATAGATGGCTTCCGCATCCGCGAAGATTTTGGCCATCTCAAAGTCCGTCACAATGCCGTTGCCGCCCAGGAGGCTCCTGCCGATCGCCACGCTCTCACGCATCCGGGCAGTGGTGAACGCCTTGGCCAGGGCGGACTGCTCGTCTTTGGCCTCGCCGGCGTCCTCCAGCTGGGAGAGCCGGACCATCATGCCCATGGAGCTGACGGCATTACCCAGGATCTGGACCAGCTGGCTTTGCACCAGCTGGAAGGAAGCCAGCGGCCGCCCAAACTGGTGGCGCTCCACCGCATAGCGCCGGGCCACGTCGAAGGCAGCGAGCTGCTGGCCGACGGCCTGCCAGGCGACACCGAGCCGGGTGACCTTCAGGACCTTGTTGACGTCGCGGAAGCTGTTGGCGTTGGCAAGCTTGAAGAAGTCGGGCACCACCACGTTGTCCAGCTTGATGTCGGCGTTCTGGACAGTGCGGAGCGCAATCTTGTTCTCGATTTTGCTGGCGCTGAAGCCATCGAGTGCCGTATCAACCAGGAAGCCCTTGACCTTGTCATCGGCCAAATCGCGGGCGTAGACCACCACCCAGTCGGAGAACGTTGCATTTCCGATCCAGCGCTTTTCCCCATTCAGGATCCACGAGTCTCCCTCCCTGCGCGCCGTAGTGCGGGTTCCTCCTGCGACGTCCGATCCGCCAAGCGGCTCAGTGAGGCCAAACGCCCCGATTTTCTTCATGCTGTAGATATCCGGGAGCCAGGCATCCTTTTGCTCCTGCGAAGCCAGAGCTTCAATGGAACCGGTGAACAGTCCGTCATGGACTCCCATGAAGGTGGCAATGGAAGCATCGGCCCGGGTCACCTCAGCGTGGAGCAGGCCGGCGAACAGGTTCGAGTGGCCCTGCCGGCGCACCGGGCTGACGAGGTCGATATCAGCGAGCTTCGGGATGAGCTCCATGGGGAACTCTCCCCGGTTCCAGAAGTCCACCGCGATGGGCCGCACCTCGCGGGCCAGGAATTCCCTGATCTCCGCCAGTCGGTCCCGCTCCTTGTCGCTCAGCAGTTGCTCGAAGGCGTAGAAGTCGCCGTCGGCATAGGGAAGGTCGTTGAGGTCGGCAGCAGTAATGGACATGGTTACCTCACAAATGATCAGCGGTGACCGGGGCTCGCCAGGAGGGAGCACCGTAAGTTACTGCTCAGTAACATACCGCAGATCGAAGGCTTAAGAAAGAAAAACGGGCCTGGCAGTCCCCACAATGAGGTAATTTGCCTGCCCGTGAATCGCGGCTCGAACGGCACCGCAGGATCCGTGCATGAGCGACTACCCGCTCGGACGGCCTGCTCCCCGCGCAAAGGGGAGGCGGATGGGAGTTCTGCTGTGGAGCGCAGTGGTTTTGCCCGCCCTGATTGCCGGGCGGGACTGGTGTGGGACCCTGACACGGAGCCAGTCAGCTGCCCGGAGTTGCACCGGCTGTGAGGAACTCGGGATTGGAGTGGTGACCCGACGGTCCACCTGGACTCCCGGAACCAATGATCAAGCGGAAGCTTGCTCGCGCGTCATAAAACGCCGCTTCATGCGATGCGAAAGCGGGAGGCAATGCAGTAGGGCTACTCGGACTTGAACCGAGGACCTTAGGATTATGAGTCCCGCGCTCTAACCAGCTGAGCTATAGCCCCCCATGCCCGGACCGCCCGCGATCGGTACGCGGTGGCAGGGCAAAATTACTCTAGCAAATCCGGGAAAGCGTTCAGACCACTTTGTCTTCGAAGCGTGCTCCACGGTAAAGGTCCTCGAAGGTCTGCAGCGTGCCCTCAATGCTGTGGGGTTCCACCATCTGCCGGCTGGCCAGGCCCATGGCGGCGCGCTGGTCCGCCGGCAGCTCCAGGACCATGGTGATCTTCTTGGCAAGGTCATCACTGTCATTCGGCGTGAACAGGTAGCCGTTTTCGCCGTCGCGCACCAAGTGCGGCAAGGCCATGGCATCGGCCAACACCACAGGGGTGGAGGCGGACATCGCTTCGAGCGTGACCAGCGACTGCAGCTCGGCCGTTCCGGGCATGCAGAACAGGTCGGCCTGGATATAGGCCCGGCGCAGTTCCTCGTCGCTGGCGAGGCCCAGGAACTTCACCCTGTCGGTCATCCGCAGCCGGCGGACCAGGTCTTCCAGGGAGGACCGGACCTCCCCGCCGCCGACAATCTCGAGGTGGACGTTGAGTTCCGGCGGAGTCTTGCTGACGGCTTCGATGAGCACGTCCACGTGCTTTTCCTCGGCCAGCCGACCGGCGAACATCACGGTGGGGTGCTCATGGGGTTCGATCTGCTCGCCGGGCTGGAGTTCGTAGGCGGCGGAGTCAATACCGTTGGACAAAGGCAGGACCTTGCGCAGGAAGGCGTGCTGGTGCATGGCCTTGGCGGCAAGCGGGGTGGGCGTGGTGACCACGTCCGCCTTGCCCATCACTTTGCCCATGTCCTTCCAGGAGATCTTACCGATAATGTCCTTGAACCACTGCGGAAACGGCAGGAACGGGTTGAGGTTCTCCGGCATGAAATGGTTGGTGGCAACAATCCGCACGCCGCGCTTCACGGCCTCGTACAGGACGTGCTCGCCGATCATGTAGTGGCTTTGGATGTGCACAACATCCGGTTTCACCCGGTCAAAAAGGAGGCTGATTTCCTTTTTGATCTCCCAGGGAAGGCAAATGCGGAAGTACTCGTGCGTGGGGACACCGTGGGAACGGAGCCTGTGGACGGTCCCCTCAGGCCGGAACTCCGTAAAGCTCTTTCCGTTATCCGCCCGGCAGGCCAGCACATGGACGTCGTGCCCGCGGCCGGTCATTCCCTTGGCCAGGCGGTAGCCGAACTGCGCCGCTCCGTTAATGTGCGGCGGATAGGTGTCTGCAGCGATCAGGATGGTCAGGGGACGCTGGTCTGCGGGCGTGGTCACGTGGAGAGCTCCTGATGGTCACGGTGCGGACAGCATGTACTGGCAGCACAGTTGGCCGCTGGCGCTGTGGCGCCTGGCCTCGTGGTGAATCTTGCTTGCGGAATGTGGGATGGGATCGGGCGGACAGTGGCTAGCGGCTCGCCCTGCCCACGGCCTTCCGCGCGTCCTTCTTGCGCTTCGTGACCTCAGGATGGTGCCTGGAAAGGGCGATCACCCCAACGATAGCAAGGGAGGCGGCTGTTCCCATGGCAATGGCCATCACGGCGTGGACATCCGGCCGCAGTTCCCCGAGGATCACAATGCCGATCGCTATGCCCACCAGCGGATCGATCACGGTGAGCCCTGCGATCACCAGGTCCGGTGGACCCGACGAGTAGGCGCTCTGGACGAACCACGACCCCAGCCCGCCCGCCGCGATAAGGGCCACCACCGAGTACCACTGCACGTTCAGCAGGAACAGCCCGTTGGGATCGAGCAGGTGTTTGCCGATGATCCGGGTCAGGACGGCCACGAACCCGAAGAGGACCCCGGCGCCGAGGATATAGACGAAGGCGTTGATCCGGTGCCTGAACATGACGGCCAGGGTGCCGAAGAGTCCGACGGCGAGCGCCAGCAGCAGCACGATGGTGACCTCGTCGGCGAGGGTTACGTCGTGGTTTTCCTGCGTGACGTTGACAGCCAGGAGGACGAAGAGCGCAGAGCCGGTCACGCACGCCGCGATGGCCACCACGGTTGCCCGGTTGATGGTGAGGTCCTGGTCCTTGGCATTGATGATCGTGGTGATCACCAGGGCGATGGCGCCGATGGGCTGGACAACCGTAAGCGGGGCAGAAACGAGCGCCACGGCGTTCATGGCCATGCCGGCACACAGCAGCAGCAGGCCGAACACCCAGCGCGGATTCCGGAGCAGGCGCAGGAAGCCGTTGGAGCTCAGGGCAAGGCCGCCAGTGTCAGCTTTGACAGCACTCCCCTGGCGCTGCGCACCAAGGGCGAGGCAGAAGGCGCCAAGCAGCGCAAGACCGACTGCCATCCAAACCATCAGGCGGCCCCGTCGTCGTGGTGTGCCTGCATTCTGCCCTTTCGCAGGATGGCCCAGAAGTAGTTGTAGGCAGCAATCCAGTGGCCGACTAGGCCCAGGCCCAGGACTATCCATGCGGCGACGAACAACTCAGTGGAGAACCCTGTGTCCAGCCGTGAGAGGACCAGCAGGGGGGTTCCCAGCAGCAGCAGGCCGGTGCGCACCTTGCCCACCACGCTCACGGGAAGATCCGGATGGCCCCGGAAGAAGAACAGCGTCATGGTCAGCAGGACAGCGTCCGGGATCACCAGGGCGGCCAGGTAGAGCCAATGGACGACGCCGGCAATCACCAGCGTGACAGCCACCGCTATGAGCGCCAGGCGGTCGGCGATCGGGTCCAGGACCCTGCCGAGTTTCGAGGTTTGGTCGAAGCGGCGGGCAATGTACCCGTCAACCCAGTCGGTGCTGGCCATGACGGCCAGGACTATAACGGCGGCACCGTATTCCTTTTGGCCCAGGACAAGCCAAATGAAGAGCGGCACCCCCATGAAACGCACCACGGTGAGCAGGTTGGGAATGGTGAACACGAGGTCATGGTCCACCTGGGGGCGTCCGGGACGGGAGCCGGCACCAATGAACTTCACCCCGTCCCCCTTCCTTCCTGCTGCCCCCTGCGAGCGTTATTGCCGTTTTCTCTGAACTTCCGCGGGCTGCCGGAACGCCGCCCGCTACCGGTGCTAGTACGTCCGCAGGAGCTTGCGCGCCAGGACCAGGAAGACGGTTCCCGCGGCGATGAAGGCTGCCAGCGGCTTCCAGCGTTGTTCCAGGTCTGCGGACCCGGACAATGCTGCGAACTTCTGCCCGGCTATGTCCCGGCCGTGGCCGGCCAGGGCCTGGCCTTCCCGCAGTTTGTCCTGGGCCGTTGCCAGCAGGTACCTGCCCTGGGTCTTGACGTCCAGCTCGGTGCCGAGTTCGTCGCGCACTTCGGTGAGGTGGTGGCGGCGCTGGCTGAGCCGGCGCACCAGCTCGGGTTCGGAGGCGTGCGGGAATTCCTTGTCGTGTTCAGCGGCCTTGGCTGCCTTCTCGGCCTTGGCCTTCGCAGCCGCTTCATCCTTTGCGGCCTTGGCAGCCTTGGCCTCGGGGCTGTTGGGATCAAGGACAGCGGGGTTGAACGCGGAGCCTTCTTTGGCCACGCCGATATCGTGCTTGATGCCGCGGATGGTCTCCTCCGGCATGAGCGGCATGGCTTTCTTGAACTTCCGGGCGCCGATCAGGCCGCCGATCAGCGCTATCAGCAGGAAGGCCGCGGACACCAGGAGGGCGGCCAGCCAGGCGGGCATGATGGTTGCCAGTCCCATGATGGCTGCGACGATGAGGCCTACCACCAGGAAGAGAAGGAAAACGAGGGCGACGGCGAAAAAGGCGGCGGCAACCCCGACCTGGATTCCCTTGCGCTTGAGCTCGATCTTCGCGAAGGCGATTTCGTCGTTGAGCTGGCGCGGCGCCAACCGGAAAAGGAGTTTAAGCGTCCTGGGCAGCGCAGTGATGCGCAATCCCTGGCTGGTACGCCCGCTGTGACGTCCGCTCATCGGTTCCGCCTTACTGGTTATGGGTCGAATCGGCTTCCGTATGCTGCAGGAAAGTGCAGCTGCACAGTCCCCGCACCAAAACTATCATTCAGGTTAAGGGCGAACTTCGGGGCTTGCCGGGCGGCGTGCCCTACAACGCTGCAAAATTCGGCAGCGCCGGGCCTAGGATTGATCTCCGTGACCATTCCCAGCAATCCGGGCGACCTTTTGAGCCGCCGCCGGAAACTCCTTTACATCCTGCTGCTCGGCGCCCTGACGGCGTTGGGTCCGTTCACGATTGACCTCTACCTTCCCGCGTTCCCGGCCTTGGAGGAGAGCCTCGGTGTGACCGAGGCCCAGGTCCAGCTGACCCTGGCCGGCACCACCGTGGGTTTCGCCATCGGCCAGCTGGTGGTGGGCCCCTTCAGTGACAGGTTCGGACGCCGGACCCCGCTCATCATGGCAACGGCACTGCACATAGCGGCGTCCGTGGGTGCCGCCCTGTCCACGGACATCACCACCTTGGGCATTTTCCGTGTCCTGATGGGCGTGGGCGCTGCCGGCGGCGGTGTTGTGGCCATGGCAATGGTCCGGGACCTGTTTTCCGGCTATGCCATGGTGAAGATGTTTTCCCGCATGGCGCTGGTGAACGGCCTGGCACCGATCCTGGCGCCGGTGATCGGCTCACAGCTGCTCCTTGTGATGGAGTGGCCCGGGATCTTCGTGTTCCTTGCCGCCTACGGGACCCTGGTGATCGTCTCGGCCCTGTTCCTGGTCCGCGAGACCCTGCCGCCTGAAAAACGCCGCCAGAGCGGCATGACCGCCCGCCAGCGCTACCGGATCCTCTTCAGCGACAGGGTGTTTGTTGGGCTGCTGCTGGTGGCGGGCATGAACTTCGGCGGCCTCTTCACCTACCTGTCGGCCTCCCCGTTCCTGTTCCAGGACGTTTTCGGCTTCTCCCCCCAGGAGTACGGCCTGCTCTTCGGCATCAACTCCCTGGGTATCGTGGCCGGAATCCAAACCAGCGCCCGCCTCATCCGCCGGGTTCCGCCGCAGTGGATCATCGCTGCCGCCACTGCCTGGATGTTCGTTATGGCCACGCTGATCGTGGTATTCGACCAGCTGGGGTTCGGCCTCTGGGGCGTGCTGGTTCCCTTGTGGTTCTACATCCTGGGGACGGGCTTCATGTTCCCCTGCGTGCAGGTGCTCGCCCTGGCCGGCCATGCGGGCCAGGCCGGCACCGCAGCCTCCCTGCTCGGGTTTTCGACGTTCATGATGGCGGGGCTCATTTCCCCGGTTGTCGGCTGGCTGGGCATCACCAGCGCCGCCCCCATGGGCGCGGTGCAGGGAGCGTGCATCCTGCTGGCCATGGCAGCCCTGTGGCTGGTGGTCCGCCCACGCACCGTTCCCTCGATCCACTGACGCCATGAAGGACACCTCAAAGCGCAGGCCGCACCGGAACCGCCGGGGACTCTTCCTCGGTGCGGTGCTTGGCGCCGTTGCGGGCTACTTTGCTGGCCGGGCCATGGGCAACCCCGCCATGGGCATTGTCCTGGGCATGATTGCAGGCTCGGCGCTGCTGTACCGGGTCAACCCGGGGCCCTGGAACCGCCCCTGACGCTGCCGCAACCGGGAACAGGCCAAGCGCGTGGTGGGCGTGGATGACCTGCCGCCTGCAGGGTACCCGCGATAAAATGGTGTTTGTGCCCACCTGGCAGGAACAACCGCCGCTTCCGGCCACATGGCAACGGTGCGATAACCGGATACTGCCACTGTGGTGGGAGCGCCTGTGTGCCCAGGCAGGCGAACAGTCGGCAGCGCTTTATGCCGCGGGGCTGTTCACGGAGGACCGCCGCCGGCCCATCGCTCAGTGGTTCAATCCCGCCTTCAACGCCGCGCTGCTGGTAGCCCCTGAGACCTCCCCCGAATGGCCCGTGCAGCGCTTCGGCATCTTCTACGCGCCACCGGACACCGGAGTGGTCCGCATCCATTCGGCTCCCCACGAGTGGAATCCCCGCCAGCCCCGGAAGTCACCCACGGAGAAAGAGGCGTTCCTGGCCGCCATTGTGGAGGCCGAGCGCTTTCTCCAGGTGGAAATGGACTTCGTCTAGAAAACAAAAATCCCCGTTCTTCCCAAGGGAGGAACGGGGATTTTTTCGGGCTCCTCCTGCTGGACTTGAACCAGCAACCCTTCGATTAACAGTCGAATGCTCTGCCAATTGAGCTAAGGAGGAATGAAGCAGGTATGACATTAGCAAAGGATTCCGGACAAAGTGAAATCGGCATCCGTGCGGCCCTGGAGGGCAGGGTCCGGCATAAAAAAATCCCCGTTCCGGAGGCCGGAACGGGGATTGTGCGCTCCTCCTGCTGGACTTGAACCAGCAACCCTTCGATTAACAGTCGAATGCTCTGCCAATTGAGCTAAGGAGGAATGAAGCGGGTATTAGCCTAGCAAAGACCCCGGCTGGAAGCGAAATCGGGGGTCAGGCATCAGACCTGAGCGCCCGGCGTTCCATCTCCAACAACATGAGTTCGCGGTTGAGGCGCTGGTAGGTTTCGGGGTCAGCCGCAGGGTCCAGCCGCTGGAGCTGGCCCATCTTGTCCGCCTTGACCCGGGTGATCTGAAGTTCGAACAGCCGGGAGAGGATGTCCCGGCAATACTTCTGTACCGCTTCCTCGGTGCTGGCGGGCAGCGGAACAACAGCAAGCTCGGAGACCAGGGGCCGCAGCGGTTCCGGAACCTCGTGCATCACGTGCTCAACCCACCGGACGGGGTCGGCGGCGAGGGCGGGGTCAGTGGCCCGCATGGCGTCGTGGACGGCCTGGAAGGCGGGGGTGGCAAAGCGGGCAGCCGAAAAGCGTTCCCAGACGCCCCCAACCAGGAGCGAGGGCTCCTGCAGGGCGACCTCCAGCGCCTGCCGTTCCATGGAGGCCACGGGATCCCGGGGGTCGGGCCGGTGGTAGGACGGCACGGCTCCCGACGGCGGCCCTGCAGCAACGCCGGGACCTCCTGGTACGGCTGCGGGGGCGGAGGGCGGCGCGGAAGTCCGGGGCGCGGCAGCGGGGGCTCCGCCCTGGTCGCCGCGCTTGGCGGCGTTTTTGACTTCTGCCGTGACCAGGCGCAGCACCTCGTTCGGGTCCGGCATCCCCAGCCAGCCCGTGAGCGCCTGGCAGTAGCCCGTCCGGGTGGACGCATCCCGGATGGCGGCAACCACCGGCACGGAGGCTTTCAGGCCCTGGACGCGCCCCTCCACGGTGTCCAGGTTGAACTGCTTCAGGGTGGTCCGGATAGCGAACTCGAAAAGCGGCCGGCGGGACTGCACCAGGGCGTGCACGGCTTCATCGCCCCTGCTTTGCCGCAGGTCGCAGGGATCCGCGCCGGAGGGCTCCACCGCCACGTAGGTCTGGGCGGTGAAGCGCTGGTCCTCCTCGAAGGCGCGCAGCGCGGCTTTCTGCCCGGCGGCGTCGCCGTCGAAGGTGAAGATGACCTCTCCCCCGGTGCCGTCGTCGGAGAGCAGCCGGCGGGCAATCTTGATGTGCTCAGTGCCGAACGCGGTGCCGCAGGTGGCCACCGCCGTCGTGATTCCTGCAAGGTGGCAGGCCATCACGTCCGTGTAGCCCTCCACCACCACCAGCTGCCGGTCCTTGGCGATGCTGCGCTTGGCGAGGTGGATGCCGTACAGCACCTGGGATTTCTTGTAGAGGGCGGTCTCGGGGGTGTTGAGGTACTTGGGACCTTGGTCGTCCTCATAGAGCTTGCGGGCGCCGAAGCCGATGGTGTCCCCCGCGATGTCCCGGATGGGCCAGATCAGGCGGCCGCGGAAACGGTCATAGATCCCCCGGTTTCCTTCGGAGAACATGCCCGTCAGCTTCAGCTCTGCGTCGGTGAACCCCCGGCCGCGCAGATGTT
The DNA here is from genome assembly GCF_021129155.1 of Arthrobacter sp. AK04. Taxonomy (GTDB): domain Bacteria; phylum Actinomycetota; class Actinomycetes; order Actinomycetales; family Micrococcaceae; genus Arthrobacter; species Arthrobacter quantipunctorum. The sequence continues at coordinate 17,388 of NZ_JAJOMC010000017.1, read as the reverse complement.
TGAGGAGCGCGTCCCAGCCTTGCGGGGCATAGCCGCAGCCGAAGTGCTCCGCCGCCGCGCGGTCAAAGCCGCGGCCATGCAGGAAGGTCCGGGCCTCCGCCGCCCCTGGGGTCAGCAGCTGCGCCTGGAAAAATTCGTCGGCGATCTTGTGGGCATCCAGCAGCCGCTGCCGGCGACCCACTTCCTCACGGTTGGGGCCGGTGCCGCCGTCCTCATACCGCAGCTCGTAGCCGATCCGGGCGGCCAGCTTTTCCACAGCTTCCTGGAACGAACTGTGGTCCTGCTTCTGCACGAACGCGATGACGTCGCCGTCCTCGCCGCAGCCAAAGCAGTGGTACCGGCCCACCTGCGGCCGGACGGTGAAGGAGGGGGAACGTTCGTCGTGAAAGGGACACAGACCTTTGAAGGTCCCGAGCCCGGCGCCCTTGAGCGTGACGTACCCGTCAACCACTTCCTTGATGTCCGTGCGCTGGCGTACTTCGTCTATATCTTCGCGTTTGATCAGCCCAGGCACAGAGCCATCCTAGCCGCGGGGTACGACGACGATGGGCGCCACGTGGGATTCGTCACCGCAGCGCCGATCGCCACAGCCTCAATCACCACAGCGACGGCAAGCTCCCCACCAGCCGCTCGTACATGGCCAGCGCCGAACCGTCGGTCAGCGACGCCACCTGGTCGATCACCACGCGAAGGCGCGCACCGTCGTCGGGCGCGTCCCGCCAGTCCGCCGCGAACATCGGTTCCAGGTGGCGGTCGCCGGTGGCACTCAGGGCCGTGACCAGGGCGTGGAGCACCTCCCGCTGGCGCTCGTAGATGGGCTGGCGGTGCTCGGTGGTCATCACGAACGTGGTGGCCAGGCCTTTCATGACGGCGATCTCCATGACGGTTTCGTCCGGAACCATGAGTTCGGCGTTGAAGCGCGTCAGGTTCTCCGGACCGTACACGGCCCGGGTGGTTTCCAGCGCGCTCTGGCAGAACCTGCCGATCAGCTGGCTAGTCATGTTTTTCAGGGCCGCCATGGACTTGCGGCTGCCGTCGGCCTCGCGCACCCACACGTCCGTGGCTTCCAGCCGGGCCAGGGCGGCGTCGATGGCGGCGGGATCGTTGTGCGGCAGGTACCACTGCTTGGCGTACCCCACCACCCGGGCGCGGTGGTCCGGGTTGTCCATCCAGCGCAGCTGGAAGTGCCCCGCCACGATTGCGTCCTCGACGTCGTGCACGGAATAGGAGATGTCGTCAGCAAGGTCCATCACCTGGGCCTCCAGGCAGGAGCGGCGCTCCGGAGCCCCCTCCCGGATCCAGTTGAAGATCGGCAGATCGTCCTCATAGGCGCCGAACTTGCTGGTCCTCTGGCCGTGGATCACCGGGGCTTCCAGTGCGGACCACGGGTATTTGGCTGCCGCATCCAGGCTGGCCCTGGTGAGGTTCAGGCCTGCGGGCTGGCCGTCCGGCGTCAGCACCTTGGGCTCCAGCCGGGTCAGGAGGCGGAGGGTCTGGGCGTTGCCCTCGAAGCCGCCGATGGCGTGGGCCACCTCGTTGAGCGCCGATTCCCCGTTGTGCCCGAACGGCGGGTGGCCGAGGTCGTGGCTGAGGCAGGCGGTGTCCACGACGTCCGGATCACAGCCAAGGGAACGCCCCAGCTCGCGGCCCACCTGGGCTACTTCGAGGCTGTGGGTCAGGCGGGTGCGGACAAAATCATCCGTGTCCGGTGCCACCACCTGGGTCTTGGCGCCCAGCCGGCGGAGCGCCGAAGAATGCAGCACCCGGGCACGGTCGCGTTCGAAGTCGGAGCGGTAGACGTTCTTGGGCGGCTCCTCCACCCACCGGGCGGAGTCGTGGGTGTCGTAGCCCGGCAGGACGGGGGCGGCAGTGCGCGTTTCAGCCACCGGAAACATCCAGTTCCGCCGCGGAGATGTCCCGCGACTGGTCGGCGTTGAGGGCCCGGGACTCGAGCCAGTCCTTTGGCAGCGCGGGGCGCTTGGGTGAGCCGGCGCGGCCGCGGGGGCCTTCGGCATCGACGCCCGGGTAGGGAGAGGCGGTGTCCAGCTCGTCCAGGGCCGCGCGCAGCTCCTCAAGGCTGTTCACCAGCGCCATCCGGGTGCGGAGTTCGCCTCCCACCACGTAGCCCTTGAAATACCAGGCGATGTGCTTGCGGATCTCCCGCAGCGCCTTGCCCTCGTCACCGAAGGTCTCCACCATCAGTTCGGCGTGCCGGTAGACGCCCTGGGCTACCTGGCCCAGATTTGGCTTGTGCCGGGTGTCGCTGCCTTCGAAGGCCGCCTGCAGGTCGCCGAACAGCCAGGGCCGGCCCTGGCAGCCACGGCCCACCACCACGCCGTCAACACCGGTTTCGCGGACCATCCGGACCGCGTCTTCAGCGGACCAGATGTCACCGTTGCCCAGCACCGGGATGTCCGGCAGGGCCTCGCGCAGGCGCGCGATGGCGGACCAGTCAGCCTGTCCGGAGTAGAACTGCGCGGCCGTGCGGCCGTGAAGGGCGACGGCGGCAACCCCGGCATCGCGGGCGATGCGGCCGGCGTCGAGGTACGTGAGATGGTCGTCGTCGATGCCCTTGCGCATCTTGATGGTCAGCGGGACATTGCCCTTCGACGCTTCCCTGACGGCGGTCTGCACGATGGAGGTGAAAAGGTCGATCTTCCAGGGCAGGGCCGAGCCGCCGCCCCGGCGGGTGACCTTGGGCACCGGGCAGCCGAAGTTCAGGTCGATGTGGTCCGCGCGGTCCTCTTCCACCAGCATCCGCACGGCGCTGCCGACCGTGACCGGGTCCACGCCGTACAGCTGGACGGACCGGACCTTTTCGTCGTCGTCATGGGAAATAATCCGCAGCGATTCAGGGGTCCGCTCCACCAGGGCGCGGGAGGTCACCATCTCCGCAACGTACATGCCGCCGCCGTATTCACGGCAGAGGCGGCGGAAGGCAGAGTTGGTGATGCCGGCCATGGGAGCCAGGATCACTGGCGTGTCCACGGTGATGGGACCCAGCTTCAGGGGCGGGAGTTCCAGCTTGGGGGCGGGAGGAGTTGCTGCAACAGTCACCTGTCCATTGTTGCAAAGCCGGGCAAATCGGGCGGCCGGCCGTGTTGTTCAGCTGAAGTGGTCAACCGGGGTGGTCAGCCGCGGTCCGCCCGGCGTCCCCGCCTGGTGGCCGGTGCGTCGTCCTGGTCTCCGGCAGCAAGGCGCGACTGGCGGTTAAGGGCCGCGGCCGCCAGCGACCCGGTGTCAGCCACTCCCGGTTCATCCTGTCCGAGTGCTTCCGGCGCTTGTGCCGCCGGCGCCTCCGGGACTCCTGCCCGGACTCCGGTGGCCTTGACCACCAGCACGGCGATCAGCGTGGTGACCGGAATGGCAAGGACCAGGCCGATGGAGCCCACAAGGGTGCGGATGACTTCCTCGGAGAGCTCCGCGCTGGTAAGGGTGTCGGCGAGCGGGCGGTCGTACAGCATCACGATGATGAGGATGGGCAGTGCCGCGCCGGCGTAGGCGAATGCGATGGTGTAAACAGTGGACGCGATGTGGTCGCGCCCGATACGCATGGCCGAGGTAAAGAGTTTCCGGGCACTGCTGCCCGGCGCCAGTTCGTAGAGTTCCCACACCGCGGAGGACTGGGTGATGGTCACGTCATTGAGGACGCCCAGGCCGGAGATGATGAGCCCGCAGAGGATGACCCCGGAGATGGAAATGTTGGCGGAGGTGTTCACCAGGGTGGTTGCCTCGTGGTTCCCCACCCCGGCAAGGTTTGCCGCGCCGGTTGCCCACGCGGCCAGGAGCGCCGTGATCCCCAGCCCGAACATGGTGCCCAGCAGTGCGGTGGAGGTCCGGGCGGAGAAGCCGTGGGCGAAGTACAGGACCCCGATCATGATCACCGTTGATCCCACCAGGGCCAGCAGGAGCGGCGGTTTTCCTTCCACCAGCCCGGGAAGCATGAAACTTGCCAGCACGAAGTAGGCGCCCACAAGCCCGATCAGGGCGCGCAGTCCCCTCCACCGGGCCACTGCTATCACCACCGCTGCGTACAGCAGTGCCAGCAGGACGATCGGCAGGGTCCGGACGAAGTCGACGAAGATGAAGGCGGGCGAACCCTGGGCGGCGGACGCGCCCGGGGCGTTGGAAAGGTTCAGGTACCGGATCTGGTCGCCGGGCTTCACCCCGTGGGATTTGGCGACGTCCGGGTTGATCACCACCTTGACCGGGCTTCCGCCCTTGTCCGGGTCCGTGAAGGCAAAGGTGCAGTCGGACCCCTGTTGGCTTTGCTGGCCCTGCTGGTTCTGGGCCTGGCCGCCCTGGCCCTGCTGGGCAATGCCCTGCATGCAGTTTTCCGTCACCACGCTCTGGATGGTGCCGGTGTCGAAGGTGACCCCGGGCGCGGCAGAGTAGGGGTTGGCCAGGGAGATGCCCTCCTTGCTGCCCGAGGGCCAGAGCATCGCCATCCCCGCGAGGGTGAGGAGCGTCAGCGGAATCAGCACTGCCGCGAGGATGCGGTTTGCCTTCCGCCGGGCAGCCATCGCCTGCGGCGTCGGCTCCGAATGGCCTGTGGAAGCGTGGGAGTGGCCGGACCCCATCAGCTGTAGAACCTCATACGTTGAACTCTACGTCCGGCACCGTAGGGTTGATAAATGGATCATCGGGGACTGGGAGGTACCAGGTATGGCCAACAGCAATTCGGAAAACGGCGGCCCGCGCCCGTCCGAAGCATCCGGCGCTGCCCGCGAGGCAGTGCTCAGCGTCCGGGAATCGTCAGGTCCCACCCGGGGAGTTGCCCTGGTCCTGCACGGGGGCAAGTCCCAGAGCCGTGAGCCCGTGGAGGCCAGGCACCTGAGCCCAGCAAGGATGGTGCCCTTCGCGTGGGACCTGCACCGCGCCGGCCGGAAGCACGGGCTGGCCGTGTGGTCGCTCCGCAACAGCGTTCGGGGCTGGAATGGCCCGGACATGTCCCCGCTGCAGGACGCCCGCTGGGCACTCGCCAGGATCCGGGAGCAGCACCCGGACGTGCCGGTGTTCCTGGTGGGCCATTCCATGGGCGGGCTCACCGCCGTGTGCGCCGCGGACCACCCAGGGGTGGAGGCCGTCGTCGCCCTTGCCCCCTGGCTCAACCCGGCAACTCCCACGTCCGGAGTCGCCAACCGCAAGGTGCTTATTGTCCACGGGACCACGGACAGGTGGACCAGCGCTTCAGCGTCCCTGCTCTTCGCGCGACGCGCCTCCGCCGAGGCCGTCAGCATGCAGTACGTTGCCCTCAAGGGTGCAGGCCACTTCATGCTCCGCAAGATCGGGGTGTGGCAGACGCTGACCACCGGCTTTGTGATGAAGGCGTTCTCCGAAAGCATCGGCAGTGAGCTGCCCCTGCCCGCGGATTTCACCAGGCTGCTGCCGGAATCGTCCGTCCAGGTGACCCTGTAGGGACGATTCCATGGCATGGCGTCCCGCACCCAATGACCCCTTCTACCGTGTGATTGTCCGCTGTGGACTCCTGCTTCGCTGGGTCTTCCGGATCCGGATCATCAGCAGCGGGACGGAACACCTGCCGCCTTCGGGGCCCCGGACCGGCACCTCCAGGGCTGTGGTTCCGGGCAGCGGCGCCGTTTTTGCCATTACGCATTTCGGCTACATCGACTTTGCGGTCGCCGAGCTCCTGCTGTGGAAGCACTCGCGCGCGGAGCTGCGGTTCCTGGTCCATCAGGGCGCCGCCGATCATTGGCTTGCCGGGCCGGCCATCAGCGCTGCCGGCCACGTGGTGGTGGGGTACAGCGGCCGGGCTGACGCCTATGATGCGGCGGTGGCCAAGCTGCGCGCCGGTGAGTATGTTGGCGTGTTCCCCGAGGCAGGCGTGAGCCGCAGCTTCACCGTGCGCGAGTGCAGGACCGGCGCGGTCCGGATGGCGGCCGAAGCCGGGGTTCCGGTCATCCCCGTCGCCGTCTGGGGCGCCCACCGGATTTTTACCCGCGGCCACGGTTTTTCGGCCGGAAGGACATGGCGGGCACCGGTCCGGATCCATGTGGGTGAGCCGCTGGCCTTCGCGCCGGGCGACGATGTTGACGCCGGCACTGCGGAACTCCGTGCCCGGCTGCAGGACGGGATCGCGAAGTGCATTGGGGACTTTCCGCTGCAGCCGGTGCCCGGCGCCTGGTGGATGCCCGCGGACCTGGGCGGCAGCGCGCCGACCGAACCCGAGCGGCAGGTCCTCGACGCACAGGACGCAGCCAACGGCCGCCGTCGTGGTCCCCGCCCAAGCTAGGCAGCAGCAGATGCCGAAACGGGGCTCCATAACGGCATCTGCTGCGACCTGGTGGGGTAGCGGCGCCTAGTCCGAGACCACCAGGGTCTCCGCGCCTGCCAGCCGCGCCTTGCCGTTCTCGAGCAGGGGTTCGACGGCGGCGCGGAGGGCAGTCATTGAATCGTCCAGTTCCAGCATGACCGGGTGCTGGTACGCGATCAGCGAGAGCATGTCGCGCACGGCTTCAGCGGCGTCGTCCGGGGCCAGCGCGGGCTCGTGGCCGACGAAGACATCCGTGGGTGTTTCCGCCCCGGTATCCTCCTGGCCCGGTGCCGCATCCGGGTCCGCAGGCGCGGCGTAGCTCACGGCGAAGGCCCGGATCCGGCCCTTCTTGCTGGGCGCAACGTTTGTCCCGAACGCCGACTCGGGCCGGGCACGCAGCACGATTGCGCCGTGCGCACCGGTGAGGTCGTCCAGGAAGAGCTTCTGCACCTGGCCCACCGACAACACGCCCGGCGAATCCCAGCCGTGGATGGAGGTGTAGTACCTGCCCACCACATCGGTCAGCTCCACGGAGCCCGTGGCCAGGTCCATCACGACGTCGGAGCCGGCGTTCTCATCGTTGGCCAGCCCGCCGCTGTTGCCGTCGGCAGGAAACACCGGCAGCCGCAGGGCCCCCGGTTCAATGACCACCAGCCGGGAACGCTGGATGGGCGCCAGCTCGAAGGCCTCAGCGAAGGCGGCCCCCGGAGTGCCCGGCTCCACCTTGGCGCGGAGCTTGGTAACGCCCGACGGCGAGTGTTCAGCTTCACGGCGCAGCATCGCCAGCAGGGTGGCACCGATGCCGGCGCGCCGGTGGTCCCGAGCCACCTCTATGTAGGTCCAGAGCCGCTCGGGATGCAGGGAAGCTTCGTAGACAACGCCGGCGGCAACCGGAATCCCGACGCCGTCGATCACGTCCTCGGCCACAATGCAGCGCCGCCACGGCATGCCGTTGGTCCCGGCAGAGGAAACCGCCAGGGCGCCGCGGAACTGGCGCGCCTGGTGGGTTTCGGGGTCGCCCCAGATTTCCAGCAGCGCCAGGTCGTCGCCTTCCCGCCATTCGCGGTATTCGATGGCCATGCTCAGGCGCCGATCAGGCGTGCGGCCAGGTAGCCTTCCACCTTGTCCAGGGAGACGCGTTCCTGGCTCATGGTGTCCCGCTCGCGGATGGTCACGGCCTGGTCCTCGAGGGTGTCGAAGTCCACGGTGATGCAGAACGGGGTGCCGATCTCGTCCTGGCGGCGGTAGCGGCGGCCGATTGCCCCGGCGTCATCGAAGTCGATGTTCCAGTTCTTGCGCAACTGGGCGCCGAGGTCCTTCGCCTTCGGGGACAGGTCCTCGTTGCGGCTCAGCGGCAGGACGGCGGCCTTGACCGGCGCCAGGCGCGGATCCAGCTTCAGGACAGTGCGGACGTCCACGCCGCCCTTGGCGTTGGGGGCCTCGTCCTCGGTGTAGGCGTCCACCAGGAACGCCATGAAGGAGCGGGTCAGGCCCGCGGCAGGCTCGATCACGTACGGGGTGTAGCGCTCGTTGGTGGCCTGGTTGAAGTAGCTCAGGTCCGTGCCGGAGGCCTTGGCGTGGGTGGAGAGGTCAAAGTCGGTGCGGTTGGCGATGCCTTCCAGCTCACCCCACTCGGAACCCTGGAAGCCGAAGCGGTACTCGATGTCCGTGGTGCCCTTGGAGTAGTGGCTGAGCTTTTCCTGCGGGTGCTCGAAGAAGCGCAGGTTCTCTTCCCGGATGCCCAGGCCGGTGTACCAGGCCATGCGCTCCTTCATCCAGTACTGGTGCCACTCTTCGTCCGTGCCGGGCTCGACGAAGAACTCCATTTCCATCTGCTCGAACTCGCGGGTGCGGAAGATGAAGTTGCCCGGGGTGATCTCGTTGCGGAAGGACTTGCCGATCTGGCCGATGCCGAACGGCGGCTTCTTCCGGGACGTGGTGAGCACGTTGTTGAAGTTCACGAAGATGCCCTGCGCCGTTTCGGGGCGCAGGTAGTGCAGGCCCTCTTCGCTGGCAACGGGACCCAGGTAGGTCTTGAGCAGGCCGGAGAATTCCTGCGGTTCGGTCCATTCGCCGCGGGTGCCGCAGTTGGCGCAGGCGATGTCCTTGAGGCCGTTCTCGGCGGGGCGGCCCTTCTTTTCCTCGTACTCTTCCTCGAGGTGGTCCGCGCGGTAGCGCTTGTGGCAGGAGAGGCATTCAACGAGCGGATCCGAGAAGACTTCAACGTGGCCTGAGGCCTCCCAGACCTGGCGGGGCAGGATCACGGAGGAGTCCAGGCCCACCACGTCCTCGCGGCCGCGGACCATGGACTGCCACCACTGGCGCTTGATGTTTTCCTTCAGCTCGGCGCCGAGGGGCCCGTAGTCCCAGGCAGAGCGCGAACCTCCGTAGATCTCACCGGCCTGGAACACGAATCCCCTGCGCTTGGAGAGGGAGATGACCTGGTCGAGTACGGATTTTGCTGCCATGGGGGTAACTCCAATTTCTACAGGGCCGCTGGGTGCGGTCCGCGGTTTCTGGCCCCGGCGGAACCAGCGGTGGGATACCTCTGGCTGCGGGGCGGGGCGGGGCGGGTGAAGGAAAAATGCGAAAAAGCTGCGTGCCCTAGCCTACCGGCCGCGGCCTGCCCGGATGTTATCTGCGCAGACGCTACCTGCGCAGGGCGCCCCGCGGCCAGGGCAGGGTGGCCAGGATGATGGCGGCGAGGGTAAGGATGGTGCCCAGGACCGTGGCCGGAGCCACGATTGTTCCCGGTGTTGGCAGCACCACATCGAGGGCGAGCGAGCCGAGCAACTGCCCGGCGATCATGCCCAGCCCGGTGACCAGCACGCCCAGGCTCCGCACCAGCAGCGCACCAAGGCCGATGAAAACGCATCCCATGGGACCGCCAATGTAGTACCACCACTCAGCGGGCAGCGGGTTCCCCGGACCGGCCACGGAGACTTTGACCGCGTAGGCCGCCCACAGGACCACGGAACCCGCAACGAAATTGACCAGCGTGGCCGCGATGGGTGTGCCGTAGTGGACGGTGGCTGTTCCGTTCATGGCCTGCTGGAAGCTCATCAGGAACCCTGCCGCCACCGGCAGGAGGAGCGGGACCAGGAGCGCTGCGGGGCCGCCTGGTCCTGCCCCGCCGTCGGCCGCCACCCCCGGGGCGCCACCTGCTGCGGCGAACCGTGGTGACACAGCCCAGGCGACGGCGGCGATGGTCAGGAGGCAGCCGATGACGCGGATGGCCGTGACTTGTTTCCGGCCCGCCGGTCCAATGCCCAGCTTGTCCACCAGCAGCCCGCTGACCGTCTGGCCTGTGACAGTTGCCACGGTAAACAGCGCCACGCCGAGGATGCCCACCGTGAAGGACTGCGCGAAGACGAAGAGCGCACCGATGGCGCCGGCAAGGACGTAGATGCGCGGAAACGCCCTGCTGCGGACCGCGGGCAGGATCCTGGCCAGGCCTGCGCGGCCGCGCGGCAGGAGCAGCGAGATCAGGACCATCACCGCCAGGCCTGTGCTGAAGCTCACCACCGCAGCGGCGATGCCGTCATCGAGGCGGGTGCCGAGGGCGCCGTTAATTCGGCCCTGGACGGGAATGGCGAGGCCCGCGCCCACCGCGAGTGGAAGGCCTGCGAGCAGCGGCAGGCGGGGGCTGGAAGTCATTGAATCAACCCTACGTCAGGCATCATTGCATCTATGAGCAATGTTGAAGAGATCACCATCCGCGACAGCATGATCCGCCTGGGCCAGCTCCTGAAGCTCGCCAACCTGGTGGAGGACGGTGTGGAGGCCGCGGAGCTCATCAAGAACGGGCTGGTCAAGGTCAACGGGGAGATCGACGACCGCCGCGGCCGGCAGCTGCACAATGGCGACACCGTGACGGTGAACGGCCAGACCGTGAAGGTCGTCGCGCCCGGCGCCTGACCGCGGCTTGCCGGAAGCCAGGCGGCGGCCGGGCCGCCGTTCGGACTCCGCAGCCGCCGGGCCGCCCAGGCCGCCGCCCGCCGTCGTTCTTCCTACTTCTTCAGGACCTCATGGGTGAGGAACTCCCCCACGTGCCCGATCTCCTGCTGGTTGATACCGTGCCACATGCCGGTGTAGAGGACCTTGGTGAGCTTGACGTGCTTGCGCACCCAGCCCATGGTGAAGTCGATCTTGTCCGGTGTGATCACTGGGTCCTGCTGGTCCCGGCCCCAGAACATGGGCACGGTGCCGTCCAGCTCGGAGTCCTTGAAGCTGGGATCGTCGCCGGCGTCCACCACGAAGCCTGAAAGTCCGACGACGGCGGCGAAGTCCGTGGGCCGCTGGCGCAGGAGCGTGGTGGCCATGGCCATGCCCATGGAGAAGCCGAGCAGTGACACGGACGGGTGCCCTACCTTGATGGCGTCGATCCATTCGAGCACGTAGGCCGATGCTTCCTTGACGCGGTCCAGCGAGTAGTCGATGGAGGCCGTGAGCGGGAACCAGGTGAACCCCGGACCCATGGCGATGGGGGCGCGGACGGACGCGACGGCAAAGCCGCCGGGCAGCAGGTCGGCCAGGCTCAGCAGGTCCTGTTCGTTTGCGCCATAGCCGTGCAGGAGCACCAGCAGGGGCTTGCCATCGCGCTGGTCCTCTGGATGGGACCACAGGACAACAGGGGCAGGAAATACTTCGGCGTCAGTCATGGTTTCCATTCATACCAGTTACCCACAGGTAACTACCTACGTTGGCGTAGCCAGGGAAACGAAAGGCAGGATAGGACCGTGAGTGACACAAGCGCCATCGAGACCCCATCCATGACCGCCGGCTCCCACCCGTGGACCCGGTATGTGGCCATGGGTGACTCCTTCACGGAGGGCATCGGGGATCCCGAGCCTTCAAGCCCGGGCGGGTACCGCGGCTGGGCGGACCGCGTTGCCGAGGAACTGGGCCGGATCCAGCCGGACTTCGCCTATGCCAACCTTGCCGTCCGCGGGCGGCTGCTGCAGCAGATCGTGGACCAGCAGCTCGCCGCGTGCCTTGCGCTGAAGCCTGACCTGGTTACCCTCTCCGCGGGCGGCAACGACCTCCTGCGCCGGGGCGGGGATCCGGATGTCCTCGCCGGGAAGCTCGATTCCGTGGTTCAGATCCTCACCATGGGCGGTGCCACGGTGGTGCTGTTCAATGGCCCGGACACCGGAACGTCCGTGCTCGGCAGGATCCGCAGCAAGGTGGCCATCTACAACGAGAACCTGCGGACTGTCGCCGCCCGGCACGACGCCGTCATTGCGGACATGTGGTCCCTCCGCCAGCTCGGCGACCCCCAGATGTGGGATGAGGACCGGCTTCATTTCTCGCCCCTGGGCCACCACACGATTGCCGCCATGGTGCTTGATTCACTGAACGTGGAGCACACCCTGCAGCCACTGCAGCCGAAGCCGTTCCCGCCCCGGAGCTGGCGGGAGGCGCGTTCCGGGGACCTGGTATGGGCCCGCCAGTACTTTGTGCCGTGGGTGCTGCGCCGGCTGCGCAACCAGTCCTCAGGGGACGGCATCACGGCGAAACGGCCGACGCCGGGTCCCGTCTTTGGCCCGGGCGTTCCGCTGGGGTCCGGGGAGGGTCCGCTGGGGCAGGCCGCCGGGAGCCGGAACTAAGTCCGTTGTTAACGCGCCGGGGTTAAGCTGGAGGGACACACACGAGAGGCTTAGCACCGTGAGCAACCTGTTTTTCTGGATCATCATCCTGTCATTCGTGATTCCGATGGCCATGCGGATGTACCGGAAGTCTGTGGCCCGCCGGAACCAGGAGCAAACCTTCTCGGGACGGTACCCGGAGCAGTTCCCCGGTGCCGGGCAATTCCCCGGGGCTGGTCAGTTCCCTGGCGCTGGTCAGTTCCCCGGGCCCGGGGACTTTGGCTCCAACGGTCCGCAGAGCAAGCAGCCGCGGGACGGCTTCACCCAGCAGGACTACCTCGAGGGCGGTTTCCGCCAGATAGAGCGGCCGGCACCGCTCCCGCCCAGCCAGCCCCTGCCGCCGATCCAGCCCGTCCCGCCGGTCCCGCCCACGGACCAGCAGTTTCCGCCGTACGGGCAGCAGCCCCACGGCCAGAACCAGCACGAAGAAGCCCCGCAGCAGCCTTCAGCCCCGGCCACTCCCCCGCCGCCGTCGGCCCCGCAGGGGTTCCGGGCGCGCAAGCTCGCGGAACTGGACCAGCAGTACAGCAACGGTGAGCTGTCCGTCGAGGAGTACATGACCCGCCGCAGCGAGATCATGAACGGCTGACCCCGGCCGGACAGGAGCAACGTGGGCGGGACTCCCGGGTCCAGGTCTGCTGACTCAGTCCACCGGCCGGCTCAGTCCACTTGACGGCTCAGTCCACCTGCGGGAAACCCAGGTCGATGACCGACGTTGCCGGGTCCGGCCAGCGGGTGGTCACTACTTTGCCTCGCGTGTAGAACCGGATGCTGTCCGGCCCGTACATGTGGGTGTCACCGAACAGGGAGTTCTTCCAGCCGCCGAAGGAGAAGGTGCCCACCGGCACCGGAATGGGCACATTCACGCCCACCATCCCGGCCTCGACGTCGAACTCGAACTGCCGCGCGGCGCCGCCGTCGCGGGTGAAAATGGCAACCCCGTTGCCGAACTCGTTGTCATTGACCAGGCGGACAGCGTCACTGTAGCTGTCCACCCGGACCACGGAAAGGACCGGGCCGAAGATCTCGTCGTCGTAGACCTTCATGCCGGGCTTGACGTGGTCCACCAGGCTGACGCCGATGAAGAACCCGTTCGAATCGAACTGCTGCGACCGGCCGTCCACAACCACGGTTGCGCCCTCGTTTTCGGCGCCGGCAACGTAGGAGGCAACCTTCTCGCGGTGTTCGGCCGTGATCAGCGGACCCATCTGGGAAGCCGGGTCCGTGCCGGGTCCGATTTTCAGGGTGGCCATCCGGCTCTTGATTGCCGCCACCAGGTCATCGGCGATGCTGCCTACGGCCACGAGCACACTCACCGCCATGCAGCGCTCACCCGCAGAGCCGTAGGCGGCGGAGATGGCGGCGTCGGCGGCCATGTCCAGGTCCGCATCAGGCAGGACCACCATGTGGTTCTTGGCTCCGCCCAGGGCCTGGACGCGTTTGCCGTGGTCCGCTGCCCTCTTGTAGATCGACTGGGCGATGGGCGTTGATCCAACGAAGCTGACCGCTTTGACATCCGGATGTTCCAGGAGGGTGTCAACAGCTTCCTTATCACCCTGGACCACGTTCAGCACACCGGCCGGAAGTCCTGCCTCGGCGAAGACCTCTGCGATGAACACGGCGGAGGACGGGTCCTTCTCGCTGGGTTTCAAAAGCACCGTGTTGCCGCACGCCAGGGCGCTGCCGATCATCCACAGCGGCACCATGGCGGGGAAGTTGAACGGGGTAATGCAGGCCACCACGCCCACGGGCTGCCGGACGGAATGGACATCCACGCCGCTGGACACCTGCTCGGAGCGTTCTCCCTTGAGCATGTGGGAGAGGCCGGTGGCGAACTCGATGTTCTCCAGCCCGCGGGAAATCTCCCCCTCGGCGTCGGAGAGCACTTTGCCGTGCTCGCTGGTCAGGATGGCGGCGAGCTCGGACTTGCGCTCGTTGAGTATTTCGCGGACGCGGAAAAAGATGTTGGTCCGCTTGGCGAGGCTCGCAGCCCGCCAGGCCGGCAGCGCGGCTTTGGCAGCGGCGATGGCTTCCTCAACCCTGGCCGCTGAGGCAAGCACCACCTGCTTTTCCTGGTCGCCGGTGGCAGGGTTGAAGACGGGGCCGAATCGCTCGGCATCGGTGACGCGGCTGCCGTTGATGTAATGCGGAATAGTGTGCACGGAGGTCTCTTTCTAAGGAAGTTCAGATGGCTGTGGTGCCTGCGGACGGGTCCCCGCAAAGGCGGCTACTTTGCTGGATCAAGCGAGCCATCGGCGAGCTTGATGATCATGGAGCAGTCCTTGCCGGACTCGCCTGCGTCAATGAGTCGCTGGTACAGCTGCTGCACGTGCCTGCCAATTTCCAGCGGCGTGCCGGTGTCCTCGGCGGCGCTGATGGCCAGGCCGATGTCCTTGTTCGCCAATTCCGCGGTGAACGTGGGTGCGAAATCATTGTTGGATGCGGCGGTGGGAACGACGCCCGGAACGGGATACCAGGTCCGCAGCGCCCAGCTGTCGCCGGAGGAGACCGAGGCGATGTCCCAGAACACCTTCTTGTCCAGGCCCAGCCTGTCGGCCAGCACGGCGCCCTCCGCCGTGGACGCCAGGTTGATCAGGAGCATCAGGTTGTTGCAGATCTTGGCCGCCTGCCCCGTGGTGGGTCCGCCGGTGGGGATGACGTTGGCGGCCATCGGTTCGATGAAGCGGCTGGCGTCCGCCACGGCGCCCGGTTCGCCGCCCACCATGAACGTCAGCGTTCCAGCTTTGGCGCCGCTCATCCCACCCGAAACCGGGGCGTCGACGAAGCGGAAGCCTCCGGCAGCGGCGGCGTCGTGCAGTTCCTTCGCCGCGGCGATATCGATGGTGGAGGAATCGATGAGGAGGGTGCGCGCATCGGCGTGGGCCAGCACTCCGTCCCCGCCGAGGTAGACCGCCTTTGCGTGCTCGCCTTTCGGAAGCATGGTGAAGACGGCGTCGGCGCCCGCCACGGCTTCTGCGATGCTGCCTGCCGGCTTCACCCCGCCGGTTTCCGCGGCGGCGAGGGCGGCCGGGTTGAGGTCAAACCCCCGTACGTCGTGCCCGGCCTTTGCGAGGTTCGCCGACATGGAACCGCCCATGTTCCCCAAACCAATCCAACCAATGACTGCCATGGCATAAGCTCCTTTGCTTTTCCTCCGGCCGACGGCCGCAAGGTCTGTGTCCACCCTCACATCCCGCTAAAGTGCAATCAAGGTAAAAATTCACAGAGGCCATGTGCACGGATGCACACGGCTGGGAGGTAGGGATGGCGCAGCTTCCGAGTCCGGACGACTTACTCATTCTGTTGACTGTGGCCCGGCTTGGGCGCTTTAACGCCGTTGCCGAAACGCTGGGCACAACACACACCACCATTTCGCGCCGGATCCTGGCGCTGGACAGGCAACTGGGCGGCCGCACGCTGGAGCGCAGCCCGCACGGGTGGGAACTGACGGAGCTCGGGGCCTCGGCCGTGGCCGCGGCGGAAAGGATCGAGGAAACGCTCGGCTCACTGGCTGCTGCCACAAGCCAGGACCGGGACGCCCTGTCCGGCATGGTGCGCATCAGCACCTCGGACGGTTTCGGCGCCGAATTCGTAACGCCCGCGCTGGTCCGCCTCCAGCAGCGGCATCCGATGCTGAACGTGGAGATGTTGAGCGCCACGCGGAGAGTCAGCCAGAACCGCTCCGGCGTGGACCTGGAGGTGGTGGTGGGCCGCACCGACGTGAGCAACGCGCAGGCCATCTTCCTGACCAACTACTTCCTCCGGCTCTACGCCAGCCCCGCCTACGCCGCGGAGCGCGGCCTGCCGGAAACGCCCGACGGCGTGCGGCAGCACGGATTCGTCTCCTACGTTGAGTCGGCGCTCCAGGTAGCCGAACTGGGGCACCGCTCCTCCCAGCTGCCCATGCCCAGATCAAGTTTCCAGGCCACGAGCATCTTTGCGCAGGTGGAAGCGGTGCGCCGGGGCGCCGGAATCGGGCTGCTGCCGAACTTCATGGTGGCGCGCAACCCGGAGTTCGTTCCGGTGCTCGCTGACGCGTTCCAGCGCCAGGTCCCCATTTGGGCAGTGGCACGGCCGGAATCGCTGCGGTCCGCCCGGGTCCAGGCTGTGGTTGGTGCGCTCCAGCAGGAGGTGGCGGACCGCCAGGATCTGTTGGCCGCGTGAACTGCTGGCGGCCTGACCTGTTGCCGGCCCAGGAGTCAGCGGCCTGCGAGTTGGCGGCCGGCCCGGCTTCACGCCTGGAAAAGCCGCCTCACCACCTGCCCGGCGGCGAGCGCATCGAGTCCTTCGTTGATCTCGGCGAGGGGCCTGGTGTCAGTGTGCAGCAGCTCCACGGGCAGCCGGCCGTCACGCCAGTAACCCAGGTAGAGGGGAATGTCCCGGTCCGGTACGGCGTCGCCCATGTACGAGCCCAGCAGCCGCTTGCCCGCCCCGGCGAACTGCAGCGCAGGCACTGTCAGCTCTGCTGTGGGGTGCGGCAGGCCGACGGAGACCACGGCGCCACCCCTTGTCACGTGCCCAAGGCAGGACGCAATCACCCGGGCAGAGCCCACTGCCTCGACCGCGATGTCCACACCGTCACCGGCAGCCTCCGCGATCAGGCGGGCGGCGTCCTCCGGGGTCCCCACCGCTGTTGCACCGCACTCCGTGGCCAGCCCGTGCTTGGCGGTGTTGGGATCAATGGCAATAACGGCCGAAGCACCCGCGAGCGCCGCAGCCATGACGGCCGAAAGCCCCACCGCGCCGAGACCGAAAACAGCCACGGACTGGCCTTCCTGAATGGCGGCCGTGTTGAGGACTGCGCCCATTCCAGTGAGCACGGCGCAGCCAAACATCGCCGCGACCGTGTCGGGGACGTCGTCGTCGATCACCACAACTGACTCCCGGGCAACCACCGCGTAATCCGCGAAGGCCGAAACCCCAAGGTGGTGGTTGATCCGCTCCCCCGCGGGCGTGCGCAGCAGGGCTTCACCGTGCAAAAGGTCACCCGAGCCGTTGACCTCTGCGGCCCGGTGGCAGAGCGCGGGCCGCCCCGCCCGGCAGGCCCGGCAGGAGCCGCAACTGGGAACGAAGACGAGGACCACGTGGTCCCCTACGGACACGTCCGTGACGCCCTCGCCCACCGCTGCCACCCGCCCTACTGCTTCATGCCCCAGTGCCATGGGAAGCGGCCTGACGCGGGAACCGTCCACCACTGACAGGTCTGAATGGCACAGGCTGGAGTAGGTGATTGTGACGCCCAGCTCGCCGGCGCGGGGTTCGGGACGGCTAAGCTCCTGGACCACCAGGGGCCGTGCTTCGGCATAGATGGTGCCTGAAGGGACTGTGGAATAGAGGACTGCTGCTCGCATGGTGTTCCTGACCTTAAGTGTGTGGACAGGGGCCCGGGGGCCGGGCCCCGGGGGGGGGGGGGGGCGGCGGGGGGGGGGGGGGGGGGGGGGGGGGGGGGGGGGGGGGGGGGGGGGG
>NZ_JAJOMC010000016.1 GCF_021129155.1 Arthrobacter sp. AK04 | reverse complement strand
TCGACTACGTCGCCCACCAAGTCAACGACAGACCCCGCCAACGATTCGACTTCTGCACCCCAAATGAGATGATCAGAACCTTCCTGTTGCGATAACCGCCTGAAACCGCCGGGTCAAAACGACACCTGCTGCTACTTAGTTGGGTGGTGGGGATTGCCGGGCGAGTTGGGGGCGTTGGGCGCGGGCCGGTTGGGCCAAGCGGGTCAGGCAGGGTTGCCCGGTTGGGTGGCGGAGGACTCTTCACGCGCAGCAACCGTGGCCTCCACCATGGCAGTCATGAACCGGCTGACGGTATCCAGCTCCTCGGCCGAGAATCCGGCCATGGCACTGCCCATCTGGCGGGCCAGCGGAGCGAAAATTGCGCCCCCCTCCTGGAAAGCCTTGGGCGTCATCCTGAGCTGGACCTGACGGCGGTCCGAGCCGTGCCGCTCACGGGTCACGTGCCCGGAATGGTCCAGCCGATCGATCAGGGCAGTGGTGGCGGGGGAGCTGAGGTGCAGTTCCTTGCGCAGGAGTCCGGGAGTAACCACATTTCCCTTGGCGGTGTGGCGCATGATCACGGCCAGGGCGTTGAGGTCTGTCCGGTGCATGTCCTTGCGGCCGCCTGCCGTGTCCACGTAGCGGTTGGCCTCCAGCGTGAACTCCTGCAGGAGGCGCACCAGGGGATGGGGTCCGCCGGCAGGCTCAGGAGGTCCTCCCTGCGGTGCCGGGTCGGTGCCGTCTGCCATGTCCACCTCCTGGTCCTCCTGGTGCTTGGCCGCCTGCAGTGCAATTTGCGCGTTGCGTACTGACGGATATTACTTGAGCGGCCCACGCGCCCCAGTATCCGGGAAATCCAGAAAAAGCTAGCCAGACGCTTATCTCCATGGTGGAGATACTCTAATATGGAAACAATGTTACTCCCGCCCGTCGTCCGGAAGGCGTCATGAAACACAAATCCGAAAGAACGGAACGCGTGCCGTTTTGGCTGCGCTGGCTGGTCCCCGTCATCCTGGTCCTGACGTGGCTGGCGCTTGCCGGCGTCGGAGGCCCCACTTTCGGCCGTCTCGAAGAAGTCTCATCCAATGACCAAGCTTCCTTCCTGCCCGCCAGCGCCGAGGCTACGGCCGCGCAGGACTGGCAGGCGAAGTTCCGGGACTCGGACGAGGTGCCCGGCGTCATCGTGATCGAGAGCAGTGAAGCCTTCACTCCGGCGCAGCTGGGTGAGGTGGCGGGCCTGAAGGCAGAGTTGGAGGGGCTGCAGCTTGGCAGCGCGGTCATCGGCCCGATCCCCTCCGAGGACGGCAAAGCGGTCCAGTTCATCGCGCCGATCGACTCGTCCGCTGAGGTCAAAGAGGCTGTCCAGGAGCTGAGGGACACCGTTGCCGAGGCCGCCCCGGAAGGAATGCAGACCTTTGTGACCGGGCCTGCCGGACTCGCCGCGGACCTCACGGCCGCCTTCGCCGGCATTGACGGAATCCTCCTCCTGGTGGCCCTCGCCGCAGTATTTGTGATCCTCCTGATTGTTTACCGCTCCCTCCTGCTGCCCATCATGGTGCTCCTGACGTCCGTCTTTGCGTTGTGCGCGGCCATCCTGCTGGTCTTCGGCATGGCCAAGGCCGGGTGGATCCAGCTGAACGGCCAAAGCCAGGGAATCCTGTCCATCCTGGTCATTGGTGCCGCCACGGACTACGCCCTGCTCTATGTGGCACGGTTCCGCGAGGCCCTGACCCACACCACCAACCGCACCGCAGCCGTCCTGACCGCGTGGAAGGCATCGTTCGAGCCGATCCTGGCCTCCGGCGCCACCGTGATCATTGCCCTGCTGTGCCTGCTTTTCTCAGACCTGAACTCCAACAAGGCCCTGGGCCCCGTGGCTGCTGCCGGAATTCTCTGCTCCCTGTTCGCGGCGCTCACGCTGCTTCCGGCATTGATGGCGCTTCTGGGCCGGGCGGCCTTCTGGCCGTTCCGCCCCAAGCTGGTCCCGGAGGACGAGCGCGAGCCCGAACTGGTGACCGGGCTGGAGGGGCAGAAGGGCCTGTGGCGCGCCACCGGATCCCTGGTCTCCCGGCGTCCGCGTGCAGTCTGGATCGCCTCGGTCCTCCTGTTGCTGGTGGCATCCGCAGGCGTCCTGCAGCTCAAGGCCAACGGCGTCCCGCAGACGGACGTGATCCTCACCGCCTCCAACGCCGTCGACGGCCAGGACGCCCTGGCCCGCCACTTCGACGCCGGCAGCGGCAGCCCCGCCGTCGTGGTTGCGGACCAGGGGAAGGCGCAGGACGTGCTGGACACAGTGAAAGCGGCCGACGGCGTGGGGGAGGCTTACCTGCTGGCGCAGGGCAGCGTGCCCATCACCGGGGCCCCCGGCACTCCCAGCGCCCCCGACGTCCGCGCCGGCAAGGTGCTCATCAACGCCACCCTGAACTCCGCCGCGGACTCCCTGGAGGCCGAGGAAGCGGTCAAGGCCCTGCGTGAAGACGTCAAGGCCGTGGACCCGGAAGCCCTGGTGGGCGGCGTGACCGCGACCGCGCTGGATACCAACACCACGGCCCAGCGCGACCTGGTGATCATCATCCCCGTGGTCCTGGTGGTCATCCTCTTCATCCTGATGCTGCTGCTCCGCTCAGTCCTCGCACCGGTGCTGCTGGTGCTCTCCGTGGTGCTCTCCTACGCGGCAGCCATGGGAGTTTCGGCGTTCGTGTTCAACAACATCCTGGGTTTCCCCGGCGCTGATGCCACCGTTCCGTTGTTCGGCTTCGTGTTCCTGGTGGCACTCGGGGTGGACTACAACATCTTCCTGATGAGCCGGGTCCGCGAGGAGTCGCTGAAACACGGCACCCGGCCGGGCATCCTTCGCGGCCTGGGCGTCACCGGCGGCGTGATCACCTCCGCGGGCGTGGTCCTGGCCGCCACCTTCGCTGCCCTGGGCGTCATCCCCATCATGTTCCTGGTGCAGCTGGCGTTCATTGTGGCCTTCGGTGTGCTGCTGGACACAGTGCTGGTGAGGTCACTGCTGGTGCCCGCTTTGGCGTACGACATCGGCCCCCGCATCTGGTGGCCCAGCAAGCTGGGGCGGCAGGAGGTTGAGAAGCGCCCGGACCGGGATGAAGCCCTGTTGGCCAAAACGACTGCTGGATAGACTGCTGCACATGCGCCCGCATGGACGCGGAACTCAAAGGAGAGATGCACCATGACCGAGAACCAGGAATCCCCGGCCGAGCAGCCCCGCAAGGGAAGCACTGCCCCTGGGCTGGAAGGTGAGGGCGGGCAGTACGTGGACGGCGACTACGGCGATGCCGGCGCCGTGGGGGAGCCGGCCGGGAACCTTGAGGACGGGGAATACCCGGACGGGGACTACGGCGAAGCCGGCACGTCCGGCACGGCCCGCGAAGCGGACGCAGCCCGGGAAGAGCGGGACCCCCTGCACGGCCGGCGCGACAGCGAGCGGTAGCACCTCAACACAAGCAGTACGGCGGCAGGTTCTCCAACAGCGAAAGCGGAGAGCCGCCGTCGTCCGCGTTTAAGCGCAAAAATCGGCGTCAGTGCTGGCAGCTGCACAGATCCCTGCGCCGAAGTTGAGCGTACCCCGCTCAACTTCGGATTGACATCAATCGCGTGCTGAGTAAAGTTGAGTGCAGAACGCTCAATAGCGGGCGCCAACCAGTTTCCAAGGAAAGAAGGAAGCAACACATGTCACGTGCAGTAGGTATCGACCTCGGAACCACCAACTCCGTCGTCTCCGTTCTCGAAGGTGGCGAGCCCACCGTTATTGCCAACGCCGAGGGTGGCCGCACCACGCCGTCCGTCGTTGCATTCTCCAAGTCCGGCGAAGTCCTGGTGGGCGAGATCGCCAAGCGCCAGGCCGTCAACAACATCGACCGAACCATCGCCTCGGTGAAGCGCCACATGGGCACGGACTGGACCGTCAACATTGACGAGAAGAAGTACACCCCGCAGGAAATTTCCGCGCGTATCCTCATGAAGCTGAAGAACGACGCCGAGTCCTACCTGGGTGAAAAGGTCACCGACGCTGTGATCACCGTCCCGGCCTACTTCAACGACGCCGAGCGCCAGGCGACCAAGGAAGCCGGCGAAATCGCAGGCCTGAACGTCCTGCGCATCGTCAACGAGCCCACCGCAGCAGCCCTGGCCTACGGCCTGGACAAGGGCAAGGAAGACGAACTCATCCTGGTCTTCGACCTCGGCGGCGGTACTTTCGACGTCTCGCTGCTGGAAGTCGGCAAGGACGAGGACAACTTCTCCACCATCCAGGTCCGCGCCACCGCCGGTGACAACCGCCTGGGCGGCGACGACTGGGACCAGCGCGTCGTTGACTACCTGCTCAACCAGCTCAAGGTCAAGGGCATCGACCTGTCCAAGGACAAGATCGCCCTGCAGCGCCTCCGCGAGGCAGCTGAGCAGGCCAAGAAGGAACTCTCCTCCTCCTCCAGCACCAACGTCTCCCTCCAGTACCTGTCCGTCACCCCCGACGGCCCGGTCCACCTGGACGAGCAGCTGACCCGCGCCAAGTTCCAGGACCTCACCAAGGACCTGCTGGAGCGCACCAAGAAGCCGTTCCATGACGTCATCAAGGAAGCCGGCATCAAGCTCTCCGACATCGACCACATCGTGCTCGTCGGCGGTTCCACCCGTATGCCCGCCGTCTCCGAGCTGGTCAAGGAACTGGCTGGCGGCAAGGAGCCCAACAAGGGTGTGAACCCGGATGAGGTTGTAGCCGTTGGTGCCGCCCTGCAGGCCGGTGTGCTGAAGGGTGAGCGCAAGGACGTCCTGCTGATCGACGTCACCCCGCTGTCTCTCGGCATCGAAACCAAGGGTGGCGTGATGACGCACCTGATCGAGCGCAACACCGCCATCCCCACCAAGCGGTCCGAGACCTTCACCACGGCGGACGATAACCAGCCCTCCGTGGCCATCCAGGTCTTCCAGGGCGAGCGCGAGTTCACCCGCGACAACAAGCCGCTGGGCACGTTCGAACTGACCGGTATTGCTCCGGCTCCGCGCGGCGTCCCGCAGGTTGAGGTCACCTTCGACATCGACGCCAACGGCATCGTCCACGTCTCCGCGAAGGACAAGGGCACCGGCAAGGAACAGTCCATGACTATCACGGGCGGCTCCAGCCTCTCCAAGGAAGACATCGACCGCATGGTCAAGGATGCCGAGGAGCACGCAGCCGAGGACAAGGCCCGCCGCGAGGCAACCGACACCCGCAACACCGCCGAGCAGCTCGCCTACTCTGTGGACAAGCTGATCGCCGACAACGCCGACAAGCTGCCTGAGGAGGTCAAGACCGAGGTCCAGGCCGACGTCGACGACCTCAAGAAGGCACTCGAAGGCACCGATGACGCCGCGGTGAAGGCAGCCTTCGAGAAGCTGCAGGCTTCCCAGGGCAAGCTGGGCGAGGCCATCTACTCCCAGGCCGGCTCACCCGACGGCGCCACCGGCGCTGCAGGTGCTGAAGGCGCTGCGGGTTCCGCTGCCGGTGACAAGGCTGGCGATGAGGACATCGTTGACGCCGAGATCATCGACGAAGACGAAGCGAAGAAGTAGCCATGCCCCATCACGGTAACGAGGAAGAACACAACACTTCCACCGACCACGATCGCGCGGGCCAGCAGGGCGACAGCCACGAGCCGGTCATCCGGGACAACCGCAAGGTTGACCCGGTGACCGGGCAGGCCCGGCACCCTGAGGGGGGCCACCACGAAGGCTCCCACGGCGCAGGTTCGGCTTCCGCAGAACAGGATTCCGACGGCGACGCCCTGGCCCAGGCCGAGGAAATCCTCAACGGCGTGGAGGTGCCGGCGGAGGAATCCGTGGCGCAGGGTGCTGCCGCAACGGGCTCGGCCAACGCCGAGGCCGCCGAGTTGCGGAACGACCTCCTCCGGCTGCAGGCCGAGTACGTCAACTACCGCAAGCGCGTTGAACGGGACCGCGCCGTGGCAGGGGAGATGGCCGTCATCGGCGTCCTGAACTCCCTGCTGCCGGTCCTGGACGACGTGGACGCGGCCCGCCAGCACGGCGACCTCGCCGACGGACCGTTCGCCGCGATCGCCACCAAGCTGGAGAACGCGCTGAAGACCTATGGTTTGGTCCGCATCGACCAGACCGGCGTGGAGTTCGATCCCACGATCCACGAGGCCCTGATCCAGCAGCCCGGCGAGGACATCGAGGTTGACACCGTCAGCCAGGTGCTCCGCTCCGGCTACAAGTCAGGCGACCGGGTCCTCCGCGCAGCACAGGTGATTGTGGCCGTTCCGGCTTAGCATTACTCCCATCGAGATGACAGTTCGCGGCAGTGATTCGACAGAACATTGGCGCGAACTGTCATCTCGGCACAAATTCTTGAAAGGAAACGCCATTGGCTAGCCAGGATTGGGTGGACAAGGACTTTTACGCGATCCTTGGTATCGCCAAGGACGCTTCCGACGCCGACATCAAGAAGGCGTACCGGAAGCTCGCGCGGCAGCACCACCCGGACACCAATGCGGGAAACGCTGCCTCGGAAAAGAAGTTCAAGGACATCTCCGAGGCCTACTCAGTGCTCTCGGACCCCGATGAGCGCCAGCAGTATGACGCCATCCGGGCCATGGGCGGCGGTGCCCGGTTCGCACCTGGCGGAGCCGGGGCGGGCAGCGCCGGCTTTGAGGACATGTTCGGCGGCCTGTTCACGGGCAACACCGGGCGGCATGCGGGCGGGTTCAACCCCTCCGCCGGCGGCATCCCGCCGGAGTTCGCCGACCTCTTCGGCGGCGGCTTCGGCCAGAGCGGATTCCAGCGGACCCCGCAGAAGGGTGCGGACCGTACAGCTTCCACGAGTATTTCCTTCGCCGGTGCCATCCGCGGCACCACCATCGGCCTTCGGGAGCCCAGCGGCGAAGTGATTGACGTCCGGGTGCCCGCCGGCATCAAGGACGGCCAGAAGGTCCGCGTGCGGGGGAAGGGCCAGCCTGGCGCCGCCGGCTACGGTGACCTGGTGGTGTCGGTCGCTGTCCAGCCGCATGCGTTCTACACGCGCGACGGCGACAACCTCCGGATCCACGTCCCCGTCACCTTCCCCGAAGCTGCTTTGGGAGCAGACATCGAGGTGCCCACCATCGACGGCGAAAAGGTGCGGGTCCGTGTTCCGGCCGGTACGCCGTCGGGCCGCACCCTGCGGGTCAAGGGCAAAGGTGTGAAGACGTCCAAGGGAACAGGCGACCTGTTGGTAACCATCGACGTCGCCGTCCCCAAGAACCTGAACAAGGAAGCCGAAGCCGCGGTCAAGGCATTTGCCGAGGCCACGGCCGGAGCCGATGTCCGTGAGGGCCTGGCCGCCAAGGCCCGGTTGTAGCAGGGGAGGTGTGCTGTGGACGTCAGTGCTGACCAACCTATCTTCGTGATTTCGGTCGCGGCTGAACTTGCGGACATGCACCCCCAGACGCTCCGGCAGTACGACCGCCTGGGCATCGTCTCGCCCAGCCGTGCCCCCGGCAAGTCCCGCCGCTACTCCCAGCGGGACATCAACATGCTCCGTGAGGTGCAGCGGTTGTCCCAGGAAGGCGTCTCGCTGGAGGGGATCAAGCGGATCCTGGAACTGGAGAACCAGGTGGCCGCCCTGCAGAGCAGGGTTGCGGAACTGACCGAGGAACTCGGCCGGCGCCGGCAGCCGCTGGACGCCCGGATCTTCGCTGCGGGCGCTGCCGGCGACGTCGTGAGCCTGGCACGCGGCCAGCGACCACGCCCGCGCTCGCAGGCTGTGGTCCTGTGGCGGCCTCGCGCCATCGGCAGGTAAGTACAACGCCACGGGTACGGGCAGGAAATAGAGTACCCACTACTCGTGACCCCTGGAGCCCCTGGAAACTTCAATGGAACCATTGCTGGATCAGCAGCAGTGGTTCCAAGGTTTCTGGGGGTTTTTCCATGTGTGGTTTCGCTTTTTGCCGCCCTGCCGTTGGGGTTCACCGATGAGCCCGGGGATGGAGTCGGTGGCAGCGTTCAGCGGCTCGCTTCCCGGCCAGATGCTGCTGGCACTCGGACAAACGGTGGTGGTGGTGTGCGTCTGCTTCGACATGGTGCGGGCACTGTCCGTCCCGAGGTCCCACCGGCGCTACCTGGCCAGCACGGTGTTCCGCACCCTGGCCATTCCGTCCATCGTGGTGAACGGCCTGACGGTGCTCATCGCCCTGGTGCTGTGGTCCTGGATCGATGTGGTCATGGGCATGTTCGTGCTGGTGGCCATCATCTTCCGGCTCCACAACGACAAGGACGAGGACAACTGGTGGAAGGGCAAGGGCAAGAAGTTGGCCCGCTGGGCGCGCCGGCAGTTTGCCGGCCGCACCTCCGCCGCTCCTGCGATGGGGTAGGCGGCATCGCGGCTAACCGCGGGAAAGATCCTCATAAAGGTCCCGGACACGGGACCTGATGTCGTCCCGCACCAGGCGCATGCGCTCCATGCCCTCAATGCCGCGCTCGGAGGGCTCGTCGGTCTCCCACACCTCAAAGCGCGTTCCCTCGCGGGGCTCGAGTTTCGCTTCCGTTCCCAGCACGATCACCGCATCCACAACGTCCAGGACGTCCTCCGTGACCGGCTTGGGGTGTTCGCTGCTGATGTCGATGCCCAGTTCGGTAAGCGACTCCACCGCCTGGGGGTTCAGGGACTTTCCGGGTTTGGTGCCGGCCGAGTACACGGTGACGTTCCCGTTGGCCAGCTGGTTCATCAGGCCGGCGGCTAGCTGGGATTTGCCGCCGTTCTTGCTGCAGACAAAGAGGACGGCCGGCTTCTTGGACGCGGGTGACTGGTGGCTGGGGTTGGACATGGTGCTGCTCCGGAGGTCGGTGTTCAGGGTCTGGATCTAGTTGCTGCCGGAGCGGCCGTGGGAAAGCCCCGTGGGAAAGCCCACCAGGACAGGCTCGGGGGATGCGCAGCAGCCGGCATCGGGCTGGGCGGCGGCGGATACGGCCGGGACGTCGCAGCTGGTGCCGGCGTCCGTGGAGCAGACGCCGGTCTCGGGGAGTTCCAGCTGGACGGTGTCCGCAGCCTCGCGGTCCCCGGCCAGGGCGGCCACCACCGAGCGGACCTGCTCATAGCCTGTGGCCAGGAGGAACGTGGGTGCCCGGCCGTAGGACTTCATGCCCACGATGTAGAAGTCCTTGTCCGGGTGGGCAAGGAGCTTGGCTCCGTGCGGAGGGACGGTGCCGCAGGAGTGGAACTCCGGGTCGATCAGCGGGCCGAGCTCACGGGGAGCTTCGACGGCGGGATCGAGCTCCAGCCGGAGCTCGCGCAGGATGTCCAGGTCGGGACGGAACCCGGTGCAGGGGACCACAACGTCGGCATCAAGGGTGCGGCCATCGGCGGCTTCGACTGTGACATGGGAGTCGAGGGCCTTCAGTGAGCTGATGCCAAAGCCGGTGTGGAGTTCGATTTTTCCGGCCTCCACGAGGCGCCGGACGCGGCCGCCGAGCTGTCCCCGGGCGGGCAGCCCGTCGGCGTCGCCGCCGCCGTAGACTTTGGCGGCCGAGGCGCCGCGGACGGCCCAAAGGATCCGGGTGTCGGGCTCGTCCTTGGCGAGGTCTGCGAGGCCGGTCAGCGTGTTGGCGGCGGAGTGGCCGGCGCCCACCACCAGGACGCGGCGGCCTGCGAAGGCTGCCCGGTCGCGCCCGGTAACGTCCGGCAGCGGCGCGGAGATCCGGTCCGCGGCGGTGTCCTCGCCGATGGCGGGAAGGCCCGAGGTGCCCAGGGGGTTGCGGCGGGACCAGGTGCCGGATGCGTCGATGACGGCGGCAACGGTGTGGTCCCGGGTTTCCCCGTCCGCGTGCTCTGCCCGGACAGTAAAGGGTGTGGTGTCCCGGTTGCGGGTGTGGGTCTTGTCCAGCCCCGCCCGGGTCACGGCGGTGACCCGGGCGCCGGTCTGCAGCCGGGAGGCTATGGCGGGCAGCGCAGCCAGCGGCGCAAGGTAGTTGTCCACGAGTTCCCCGCCGTAGGGCAGCGCGGTGGGCCGGGGGGCTTCCCACCCGGCGGACTCCAGGAGGCGCACCGCGGCGGCGTCAAGGTTGAACCGCCAAGGGGAGAACAGCCGGATGTGCCGCCATTGCTCAATGGCCGCTCCCGCCGTCGTGCCTGCCTCGAAGATGATCGGCTCGAGGCCGCGCTCCAGCAGGTGGGCGGCGGCAGCCAGGCCTACCGGGCCGGCGCCGATCACGGCAACGGGAAGAGCTTGTGCTGCAAGGTTCTGTGCTGCATCCATGGTGTCCTCTGTTTCATCCGTAGGTTTGCGCGGTGGGCGGCCCAACCAAGTAGCAGTAGATGTCGTTTTGGGGGCTCATAACGACACTTGCTGCTACCTGGTTGGGGGAGGGGGCTGTGATTAGCAGCAGTCCTGGTCAGTGCAGGAACCGTCGTCGCAGCAGCCGGAATCGCCGCAGCATCCTGTATACATTCAGCTCACCCCCTCCCCTGGCAGTGTTTCTAGGCGTGGGTTGGTTCTTCCACCAGTGCGGTGGCGATGCTGTCCGCGTCCTCGAGGGCCGCGAGGTAGCGTTCGGCGTCGAGCGCTGCGGCGCAGCCGGTGCCGGCAGCGGTGATGGCCTGCCGGTAGCGGTGGTCCACGGCATCCCCGCAGGCAAAGACGCCCGAGAGGTTGGTGACGGTGGTGGGGGCGTCCACCTTGATGTAGCCCTCGTCGTCCAGGTCCACCTGCCCGGCAACCAGTTCGGTGCGCGGGACGTGGCCGATCGCTACGAAAATACCGGTGGCCGACTGTTCCCGGGTCTCCCCGGTGCGGGTGTCGGTGAGCGTGACGCCGGTGACTTTGCTGTCACCGTGGATGGCAGTGATGGCTGAGTTCCACGCGAAGCTGATCTTGGGATTGTCCTTGGCACGCTGCGCCATGATGCGGGAGGCTCGAAGTTCGCCCTTGCGCACGACGACGGTGACGGACTTACCGAAGCGGGTCAGGAACATCGCTTCCTCCATGGCGGAATCGCCGCCGCCAACCACGATGATGTCCTGCTCCCGGAAGAAGAACCCGTCGCAGGTGGCACACCAGGACACGCCGTGGCCGCTGAGCTTCTTCTCCTCGGGCAGTCCGAGCTCCTTGTAGGCGGAACCTGTGGCGAGGATGACGGCGGGCGCCTCGTGCACATCGCCGCCGCCGGTGACCACGCGCTTGAGGTGACCCGCCAGCGCCACCTCCGTGACGTCGTCGAACACTACCTTGGCGCCGAACTTTTCCGCCTGCTGCTGCAGCCCGTCCATCAGTTCGGGGCCCTGGATGCCGCCCGGGAAGCCGGGGAAGTTTTCCACTTCCGTGGTGTTCATGAGGGCACCGCCGGCGGTGACCGAACCTGCCAGGACCAGGGGCTGCAGCCCTGCCCGGGCGGCGTAGATGGCGGCGGTGTAGCCGGCGGGGCCGGAACCGATGATGATCAGCTGTTCCTTGTTCACGCTCTCGGTCGTCATGCTCTCTGCGTTCGCGGTCTCACTCACGGGAGTCTCCTGATGCTCTTGGGAAGTTACTTGGCGGCGGGGGTCAGGGAGGCGATCAAGTCCTCGATCCGGCCCCTGATCTCGTCACGGATGGGGCGGACGGACTCCACGCCCTTGCCGGCCGGGTCCTCCAGGACCCAGTCCTCGTAGCGCTTGCCCGGGAAGTATGGGCATTCGTCGCCGCAGCCCATGGTGATGACGACGTCGGATTCCTTCACGGCCTCCGTGGTCAGGACCTTCGGAACCTCCGCGGACATGTCGATGCCCACCTCGGCCATCGCCTCGACGGCGGAGGGGTTGATCTTGTCCGCGGGCTGGGAGCCTGCGGAGCGTACCTCGATCGCACCTTTGGAGAGGCTGGTGAGGAAAGCGGCGGCCATCTGGGAGCGGCCTGCGTTGTGGACGCAGACGAACAGGACGGAGGGCTTCTTGGCAGATTCGGTGGTCATGGTGTTCTCCAGGGGTATGGCGGTGGTCAGAGTGAAGCGCTGGCGGTGCTGAAGAAGCGCTTTCGCGCCCACAGTGCGGCGTATACAAGTGCAACAAGTGCCGGCACTTCAATCAAGGGGCCGACGACGCCGGCAAGGGCTTGGCCGGACGTCACACCGAAGGTGCCAATCGCCACGGCGATGGCCAGTTCGAAGTTGTTGCCCGCGGCCGTGAAGGCCAGCGTGGTGGTCTTGGCGTAGCCAAGGTCCAGCCACTTGCCGATCAGCATGCCGGCACCGAACACCACCACGAAGTAGACCAGCAGCGGAAGCGCGATCCGGGCTACGTCCAGCGGGCGGGCGGTGATGGTTTCGCCCTGCAGGGCGAAGAGGAGGGTGATGGTGAACAGCAGGCCGTAGAGCGCCCACGGGCCCAGCCTGGGAAGGAAGGTGCCCTCGTACCAGTCGCGGCCCTTGGCCTTTTCGCCGAGGGTGCGGGTGAGGAAGCCGGCGAGCAGCGGGATGCCCAGGAAGATCAGCACCGAGAGCGTGATGGCCCAGAAGGAGAAGTCCGCGCTGGTGGTGGGCAGGCCAAGCCAGGACGGCAGGAGCTGCAGGTAGAACCAGCCCAGCGCACCGAAGGCCACCACCTGGAAAACGGAGTTGATGGCCACCAGGACCGCGGCGGATTCCCTGTCCCCGCAGGCGAGGTCGTTCCAGATCATCACCATGGCTATGCAGCGGGCCAGGCCCACGATGATCAGGCCGGTCCGGTACTCGGGAAGGTCCGCGAGGAAGACCCAGGCCAGGACGAACATGAAAGCGGGGGCCAGGAGCCAGTTGATCACCAGGGAGGAGATCATGAGTTTCTTGTCACCGATCACGCGGCGGGTCTGGTCGTAGCGGACCTTCGCCAGGACCGGGTACATCATGACCAGCAGGCCGACGGCGATGGGCAGCGACACTTCGCCCACCTTCACCGCTTCCAGGGCTGTGTTGAGGCCCGGGATCAGGTTGCCGAGCAGCAGGCCGAGGGCCATGGCGGCGATGATCCATACAGGGAGGAAACGGTCCAGGGTGGAAAGTTTGCCGACGACGGCCTCTTCCCCTTGGGTGGGCGGTATCTGGGTCCGGGTGCTCACGGGTCTCCTGCGCTGCTCGGTAATAGATTGATGAAAGTCGATATAGGAAGTATTGCCAGCTATATCGATGGATGTCAATCTATGTGCATAATGGGTGTCATGAACCTCCTGCAGACTGCTGCTCCCGCCGTCGACGCTTCTTGCTGCGTTCCCTCGGACAAGCCGGCGCTGGGCGTTGAAGAGGCCCAGCGGAAAGCGCTGGTCTTCAAGGCCCTGGCCGATCCCAACCGCCTGCGCCTGCTGTCCATCGTCAAGGCGGAGGAATCGGGGGAGTCCTGCGTCTGCGATCTGACGGAGCCTTTGGACCTGGGGCAGCCCACTGTTTCCCACCACCTGAAGATCCTGGTGGAAGCCGGGATCCTGCACCGGGAAAAACGCGGCACGTGGGCCTACTATTCACTGGTGCCCGGCGTCATGGACGATATCGCCGGGATCCTTTCGGCGCTGTGACGGCGCCCTGCCGGATGAGCTGCACTGGGCTCAGCCGCGCCGGTGATGGTCCGACCGGCGCATCCGGACGGCCACCAGCACGCCGGATGCTGCGGTGATGGCGGCAACCACAAGCACCGCCGCCGGGATGCCGTAAGCATCGGCAAGGACCCCGGAAAGCAGGGCTCCCACAGCAAAGCCCCCGTCCCGCCACAGCCGGTAGATCCCCACGGAACGTGCCCGCCAGAGTGGGTGGGCGACGTCGCCGATTGCCGCGAGGAGGGTGGGGTAGACCATCGCCGTGCCGGCGCCGAGCAGGACCAGCGCTGTGAGCCAGGTTCCGAAATCCTGCCCGACGGCGACCATTGCCAGCGCAGCGGCCTGGACCAGCATGCCTCCGGCGATGAGCGGTTTGCGGCCGATGCGGTCCGAGAGCGGGCCCGTAACCATTTGCCCCGCACCCCAGACGGCCGGGTAGACCGCGGCGAGGATGCCGATGCGTTCAATACCCAGTCCCGCCGCGGCGAAGAGGACAGGAAACAGCCCCCAAGCGAGGCCGTCGTTGAGGTTGTTCACCAGCCCGGCCTGGCTGACGGAGGAAAGCGACCTGTCGCGGAAGCTGGTGAGCGTAAAAACGTCGCGGCTGCTCAGGCCGGCCCGGGCTCCTGCGTGGACGGAGACGTGGCTGGCAGCCTCGGTTTTGGCGTGGTGGTGTGTCTCGCGCACTGCCAGCACGGACAGCCCCAGACCGATGGCGATGAACGCTGCCCCGAGCAGGAAGGGCCAGGGCCGCAGCCCATAGGTTGAGGCGATGTAGCCGGTGGCCAGCGCCGTGCCCGCAACGCCGAGGTAGCCGGCAGCTTCGTTGAGTCCCATGGCCAGGCCCCGGCGTTCGGGGCCCACGAGGTCCATCTTCATCATCACGGTGGTGGACCAGGTGAGGCCCTGGCTGATGCCCAGCACCACGTTGGCTGCCACGATCAGGCCCCAGGAATCGCCGAAGATCAGCAGGAGCGGGACCGGCAGGGCAATGAGCCAGCCGGCAATGAGTACCGGTTTCCGGCCATAGCGGTCCGAGAGTGTTCCGGCGAAGTAGTTGGTGGCAGCCTTGGCCAGCCCGAACGCCACGATGTACGTCAGGGCGGTGGTGTACTGGTCCAGGCCAAAGACCTGGTCCGCAAGCAGCGGCAGCACGGTGCGCTCCTGGCCCAGTGTGCCGCCCACCAGGGCGTTGACCGCCACCAGCAGCATGAACTGTGCAAGGTTTTGCCGAAGCCCCAGCACGGTACCGCCTGCCCCCCGGCCATGGCCTGGGATTGTCCTGCCCTGCATGCCGAGTTCTCCGTTCGTGGTGGGGATATTTCGTGGTGGGGATATAAGGATGCCCGGACGCGCGGGGGCGCGCCCGGGCTGCCCGGGCCGGAGGGGGGTCCTGCCCGGGCGGTCTTAGGGGTTTATTTTGCTGAGACGGCGTTCTGGCGGGTCTGCTGGAAGGCGTCCCAGGCGGCGTAGCTGCCGTCGAGTTCGACGACGTCGTACCCGGCCCGGCGCAGGGCGCTGGCTGCCACCGAGTTCCGGACGCCGGACTGGCAGTAGGTCACGATGGTTCCGTCCGTGGGGAGTTCGTCCAGGTGCCACATGACGCGGCCGCCGCTGAGCTGGTAGGAGCCGGGGATGTTCCCGGCGGTGTGCTCGGTTTTGTTGCGGACGTCCAGGATCATGGCGGCGTCGAAGCCGTCAAGCTCTTCGGGCTGGATCAGCTTCGGGGTGCTCACGGGGAGCCCTTCGATGCTGGTGACGTAGCCGGCGACGTTATCGATGCCGACCCGTACCAGGTGGTCCCACATGTCCATGGCGGCTTCCTGGTCCTGGACAAGGAGTACCAGCGGATTCTTGTCGGTCTCAGGGTTGACCACCCAGGCGCCGTAGCTGGCCACGGACTTGCCGGCAGGGACGTTCAGAGAGCGGGCTACTGTGCCTTCGTGGACGTCGCTGTTGGGGCGGGTGTCGATGAAGGTCAGGGTGTCTGCTGCCAGGCCTGCTGCGACGGTGCCCGGGGCGAGCTCGGGCAGCGGGGTGCGCTCGCCCATGATGGCGGGGCCTTCACGGTTTTCGCGCTTCATCCGGCCGAAGTAGGCGTGGGCGTCGGGCTGGCCGTCGAGGAGTTCGTTGATGAAGCCCTGTTCGTCGTTGGCGGCGAGGTAGGGGCCCCACCAGGCGTAGAGCCGCTCGTAGCCCACGGTGGAGGAGGGGATGGCACCCAGGGCCTTGCCGCAGGCGCTGCCGGCGCCGTGGGCGGGGTGGACCTGGACGTAGTCGGGGAGGGTGAGGAACTTGTCCCGCAGGCTGGCGAAGAGCTGCTTGGCGCCTTCGAAGCGGGTGTCGATGCCGCCGGCTGCTTCGTCCAGCAGGTCTGGCCGGCCGAGGTCGCCGGAGAAGACGAAGTCGCCTGAGAGCAGGTAGCCGGGCTGGTCGCTGAAGGCGCCGTCGGTGACCAGGAAGGACAGGTGCTCGGGGGTGTGGCCGGGGGTGTGCACGGCCTGGATGCTGATGTTGCCGATGGTGATCTTGTCGCCGTCGTACAGGCGTTCGCCGTCGAATTCGTACTGCCAGTCCGGTCCGCCCTCGCCGGAGACGTAGATCTTCGCGCCGGTGGCGGCGGCGAGTTCGCGCGTGCCGGAGAGGTAGTCGGCGTGGATGTGGGTTTCGGTAACGGCGATGATCTTCATGCCGTTCTTTTCAGCCAGTTCCTGGTAGACCGCGATGTCGCGGCGGCCGTCCACAACAACGGCTGTGCCGTTGGCCTGGCAGCCAATCAGGTAGCTGGCCTGGGCGAGGTCTTCATCGTAAATGCGCTCGATAAGCATCTGGTGATCTCCTTTGGTTGAAAGGGGTTTGGGGCTTGCTTTGAATCCAGTATAGATACCCCGGGGGGTATCCTGCAAGTGGACTGCGGCCTAGGGCGTTTTTCTGTGGAACAGCTTGTGCAGGAGACTGCGCAGGTCTGCCGGGGCGTGGCCAGGTTGTTGCCGTGACGGGTTCGGGGCGGGTTGATAGGTGACGGGGTGGCCTGCGCGGTACCACTCGGTGATCCCGCCGGCCACGTTCACGGTCTGGTATCCGCGGTCGGTAAGGATCCGTGCGGCCTGGCTGCTGCGCTTGCCGGAGCCGCACAGCAGGTACAGGGTTGCGTTGGGCAGGTCGGCGAGCCGGGAGGTTAGTTCGTCCAGGGGGATGTTCAGGCTGCCCGGGATGAAAGCGGTTGAATGCTCTTCCCGGCTCCTGACGTCCACTACCGTGGCGGCGGGCCAGATTTCGGCGAGGCCGTCCGCAGTGATGGTGCGCAATGGTTCCCGTGGTGCTCCCGCGTCAGGCGGGCTGGCCGGCTGCATCTGCCCGGAGTTTGTCCATGTCCAGGTTCTTGACGGCCTGGATGACTTCTTCGAGGCCGGTGGCGTTGAGGGCTCCGGGCTGGGAGAAGACCAGGGTTTTGTCCTTGAAGGCCATCAGGGTGGGGATGGAGGTGATGCTCGCCGCTGCGGCAAGGGCCTGTTCGGCTTCGGTGTCCACCTTGGCGAAGGTGATGTCCGGGTGCCGTTCTGCGGCCTTCCCGTAGGTGGGGGCGAACATGCGGCACGGGCCGCACCAGGCTGCCCAGAAGTCAACGAAGACGATCTCGTTGCTCTCCAGGGTCTTGGCGAAGCTCTGTTCGGTGACGTCGATGGTTGCCATCGTCTTTCGTTCCTTTCGGGGGTTGTCTTGGTGCGCGTGTGCGCCGGGCGGTAAGTGTCAGGTGGTGGGGAGCCCGGCGCGGGTCCAGGCGATCATGCCGCCGGCCATGGTGTCCGCGGTGAAGCCGGCTCCGTTGAGGGCGTCGGCCACGCGGGCTGAACGGTTGCCGCTGCGGCAGACTGCGATGACGGGGACTGCGGGGTCCAGTTCGGACAGGCGTGCCTGCAGCTGGCCCATGGGGATGTGCAGGGCCCCGGGGATCATGCCTTCCTCGACCTCGAAGTCCTCGCGGACATCAAGGATGCGGGCGCTGGAGCGCCGCTGCTCGGCGTCGGTAATGGTGATTTCAGCCATGATGTTTCTCCTTCGAAAGATTGTGTGCTGGTGCTAGCGGACGGGCTCGCCGGCCGAGCGCCAGGCGCCCATGCCGCCGCGCAGGGAGTAGGCCTGGTACCCCTGGGAGGCGAGGAGCCGTGCCGCTGACGCGGAGCGGACCCCGGAGGCACAGACAGCGATCACGGGCTTGTTCTTGTTGATTCCCGCGGTGCTGGCCTGCAGCCGGTCCAGCGGGATGTGCTTCGCCTGGGGAGCCCGTCCGGAGCGCCATTCCTGGGCAGAGCGGACATCGATCAGCGCGGCGCCTGAGGACAGGAGGTCCTTGGCCTCAGCTACTGAGACCGTTGTGTAGGGCTTGCTGAAGGCTTTTTTCAGGGAGCTTATGAGGCCCATGGTGTTCTCCTTGGTGGTGATGGGTTCAGGCGGGTGAGGGGATTTTGCTGCGGCGGCCGGTGCGGTTGCGCAGGGGGCAGGAGCTGATGAAGAACCAGCAGATGCCGGCGGTGGCTGCGGTGAGGGCTGCGATTCCGGCGGCGATGAGCCAGCGCAGGTCAGCCGGGGCCTGCTGGATGAGGACGAAGGTTCCCATGGCCAGGACGAACCAGCCGAAGGCCTTCCGCAGTGCCGCTTCCGGGATCCGGCCGGCCAGCTTCGAGCCAATGAGGCTGCCAACGATCGCGGCGGCCGTGACGCCGAGGGTGATGCCCCAGTCGAGCTGGACGGTGGTGAGGTATCCGGCGAGTCCGGCGAAGGACTTCATGGCGATGACCACCAGGGAGGTGCCCACGGCCACGGACATCGGCAGGCCGCCCAGCAATGCCAGGGCCGGGACCACGAGGAACCCGCCGCCTGCGCCGACCAGGCCGGTGATGAGCCCGACGACCGCGCCGTCCAGCAGGACCCGGCCCAGGGGCAGGTCGTGCTTGACCGGTGCGGCGCCGTCGTTGTTCTTTTTCTTCCGGCCGCGGAGCATGGCAACCGAGGTGGCGACCATCATGATGGCGAAGGCGATGAGGAGGATCTGACCGGGGATGTGCCCGCCCAGCAGGCCCCCGACGAACGCGCCGGCCATGCCGGCGGCGCCGAAGATCAGGCCGGTGCGCCACATCACCCTTCCCTCCCGGGCGTGGCTGAGCACGCTGACCGCGGAGGTGACGCCGACGACGAACAGGGACGCTGCGATGGCTTCCTTAGCCTCGAACCCGGCCACGTAGACCAGGATCGGGACGGTCAGGATTGATCCGCCGCCGCCCAGGACGCCGAGCGAGAGTCCGATGACCACCGAGAGGGCCAGGACCAGGATGAGGGTGGCGGTCATGATGCCTTGGCCTCGGCGTTCACCTCGGTGTTGACGGGCAGGGCGAGGATGGCGCTTTCGCGGGTGGGCTCCTTGGCGGCCTTGTTCCACGGCATGGCCGAGATCGCCTGGCCCATGGCGCAGGTGTTGGTGGCTGCGGAGAAGGTCAGGCCCGTGCCGATGACCCCGGCGAGGGTCCGGATCTTGGGGGAGACGAACTTGCCGCCGGCCAGGCCCAGGACCACCAGGGACCCGGCCACCAGGCGGACCTGCCGCTCGAGATCCCAGCGGTCCTTGCCCTTGACCACGTCACCGCCGGCAGCGGCGAAATCGGGCGCGCCGCCGGTCAGGACGTAGGCGGTCTCGATCCCGGCCTTGGCAAGGCGCTGGCGGGCCTGCTCGGCGCGCACACCGGACTGGCAGACCAGGACAACACGGGAACCCAGCCGGGCAGCGAGCTCGTCGGTGTGCTCGGACAAAAGCGGCAGCGGGACGTTGTAGGAGCCGCGGATATGCATGGACTCGAACTCAGCGGCCGAACGCACATCGAGCACCACGAGGTCCTGGTGCTCTTTGAACCAGGACTGGAGGGTTTCAGGGGCGAGTGCAGTAACAGTGGGTGCCGTGGAAGGGGAAGTCATTGCTGGCCTCTCGATAGGGGAAGGATGAATACCCCACCGAGTATTACAGATACCCCCGGGGGTAGTCAAAACACCCCGAGGGGTATATAGTTGGAGGCAAGAACCCCACCTACGGAGACCTCATGGAACTCGACTCGACTGAACTGGCCCCAGTGGTCAACCGCCTCAAGCGCGCCCAAGGGCAGCTCGCCGCTGTCACGCGGATGCTGGAGGAGGGCAGGGACTGCAAGGACATCGTCACGCAGCTCGCTGCCGTATCCAAGGCGCTGGACAGGGCAGGCTTCGCGATCATCGCCAGCGGCCTGGAACAGTGCATTGTCCGCGAGGACAACACCATGGACAGGAAAGAGCTGGAGAAGCTCTTCCTCTCCCTCGCCTAGCCAGGCGGAACAACAGACCCCGCGCCGCGGGCAGGTCCCCCAAACTGCCCCGGCGCGGTCCTTTGTGTTTAAGTCAGTAGCTGGCGGGTGCGCCGCCGTCGGCCGGCTTGGTGTTCGCCGCCTGGACGTACCGAGCGGCGAGGGCTTCGGAACCCCTCGCCAGGAGCGCGACGTCGGCGCCCACCAGGATGAAGTTGGCCCCGGCGTCGAGATAGTGCCGGGCAGTATCCGGATTGAAGGCGTTGACGCCGGCGGGCTTGCCGGCAGCTTTGGCGGCGGCAAGGCAGTGTTCGACGGCGGCGCGCACCTCGGGGTGTTCCTGCTGTCCCAGCAGGCCCATGGAGGCGGCAAGGTCCGACGGGCCGACAAAGATGGCGTCCACGCCGTCCACCTTCAGGATGTCCTCCACCGCGTCCACCGCCGCCGTCGATTCGATCTGCACCGTGACACTGATGGTCTCACTGGCGCGGGCCAGGTAGTCCGGCACCCGGTTCCAGCGCGCGGCCCGGGCCAGCGCAGAACCCACGCCCCGCACGCCGTGCGGCGGGTAGCGGGTTGCTGCCACCGCAGCCTCCGCCTCGGCAACCGAGTTCACCATGGGGACGAGCAGGTTCTGCACGCCAAGGTCCAGGTACTGCTTGATCACCACGGGGTCGTTCACGGGCGGGCGGACCATCACCTGGACCGGGTAGCCGTGGATGGCCTGCAGCTGGGACAGGATGGATTCGAGTCCGTTGGGGCTGTGCTCGGCATCCACCAGCAGCCAGTCCAGCCCGGACCCGGCGCAGAGCTCGGCGATCAGCGGGCTGCCGGAGCAGACCCACATTCCTGCCAGCGGCCGGCCTGCTTTACCCTTTTGTGCAGCAAGTGCATCCCGGAAGGTGTCCCCTAGTCGAAATGGCATGTCACACTCCCCAAGGGTCCGTAGTCTGCGTGCACGGTATCGCCTTTGTACACCCAGAGCGGGCGGGTAAAGGACCCTGCCAGGATGATGTCCCCGGCCTGCAGTGAATCCCCGTGGGCGGCGATCTTGTTGGCCAGCCAGTGCACGCCGTTGGCGGGGTGGTCCAGGACGCCGGCGGCGACGCCGGTTTCCTCCACTGTCTGGTTCTTGTAGAGGATGGCCGAAACCCAGCGGAGGTCCACGGCGTCGGGTTTGACGGGACGGCCGCCCACCACCATGGCGCCCATGGCGGCGTTGTCGGAGATGGTGTCCACGATGGTCCGGCCCTCCATCTCAATCCGCGAATCAAGGATCTCCAGGGCCGGAACCACGTAGTCGGTGGCATTCAGGACATCGAAGAGAGTGACACCGGGGCCTTTCAACCCGTCCTTCAACACGAACGCCAGCTCCACCTCCACCCGGGGGTGGGTGTACTGGTCCCACTCGACCGAGCACCCGGTTTCCAGCACCATGTCATCGAAGATAGCGCCGTAATCAGGTTCGGTGATGCCGGTAGCGGCCTGCATGGCCTTGGACGTCAGGCCGATCTTGCGCCCCACCAGGGTCCGGCCGGCTTCCTCGTTCCGCCGCCGCCACAACTGCTGCACCGCGTAGGAGTCCTCCACGGTCATCTCCGGGTACCGGGCCGTCAGGCGCGGAACGGGCTTCCGGTTCCGGCCGGCCTCCACCAGCTCGTCCGCGATGGCCTCGATCGTCTTGTCATCCAGCATGGCTACAGCTGCGCCCCAAGCTTGAAGCCGGTCCGGTCCTCTTCAGGAGCTCCATCCTTGCGGGTG
Organism: Arthrobacter sp. AK04; assembly: GCF_021129155.1. GTDB lineage: Bacteria > Actinomycetota > Actinomycetes > Actinomycetales > Micrococcaceae > Arthrobacter > Arthrobacter quantipunctorum. Next base: position 61,289 of record NZ_JAJOMC010000016.1, on the reverse strand, counting down.
TAGGAGAAGCCGTCGGCGCCCACCGTGACGGCCATCTCCGATTTTTCCTCGCGCTCGATGACGGGCTGCGGGTTGCCGTCCAGGTCCAGGACCAGGGAGGCCTCGGTGTACCAGGACGGGACCACCGGGTTGCCCCACCAGTCGCGGCGCTGGTTGTCGTGCACATCCCAGGTGATGGTGGGGTTGTCCGGATCTCCGGTGTAGTAGTCCTGGGTGTAGATCTCCACACGGTGGCCGTCAGGATCCAGGATGTACAGGTAGAACGCGTTGGACACCCCGTGCCGGCCGGGCCCGCGCTCAATCCTGTCGCTGATGCGCAGGGCGCCCATCTTGTCGCAGATCTGGATGATGTTGTGCTTCTCATGCGTGGCAAACGCGATGTGGTGCATCCGGGGGCCGTTGCCGCCGGTCAGGGCGGTGTCGTGGACCGTCTGCTTGCGGTGCATCCACGCGGCGTACGTGACGCCGTCGGAATCCTGGATGTCCTCGGAGACGCGGAAGCCCAGGTCCTCCAGGTACTTGCGGCCGCGGGGGACGTCCGGGGTGACCTGGTTAAAGTGGTCCAGGCGGACCAGTTCGCCGGCGGAGTAGAGATCGTAGCGCTGGGTGAGGCGCTCCACGTGCTCCACCTCGTAGAAGAACTCATATGGGAAGCCCAGCGGATCCTCCACGCGGACGGAGTCGCCCACCCCCTTGGTGAAGCCTTCCTTGCGGCGCTCGGTGCGGCAGCCCAGTTCCTTGTAATACGCCTCGGCGGCGTCCACCTCGGCGGGGGACTTCACCCGGTAGGCGAATGCTGCCACGGCGGCGACTGGTCCCTTGCGCAGCACCAGGTTGTGGTGGATGAACTCCTCGAGGGTCCGCAGGTAGATCGCGTTGTCGTCCTCCTCGGTGACGTGCAGGCCGAGCATGTCCACGTAGAAGGCGCGGGACTTGGCGAGGTCCGTGACCACGACTTCCATGTAGGCGCAGCGGACAATGTCCGGTGCCGGGACAGAGGGGGTGGGAACGAAGTTGGTCATGATGGTCTCTCTTCTTTGAAAGGTTTTTGGAACGGACGACGCCGGTGGGCTGGCGTGGGTGCGGGCGCTCAGCCTTCGTTGGCGGCGGAGTCCTCGATGCTGCCGAACTTTGGGGTGTGGACGGTGCCGAGGGTGATGTGCACAGCCTGCTGGTCGGTGTAGAAGTCGATGGAGCGGTAGCCGCCCTCGTGGCCCAGGCCTGAGGCCTTGACGCCGCCGAACGGGGTGCGCAGGTCACGGACGTTGTGGCTGTTCAGCCACACCATGCCGGCTTCGACGTTCTGGGAGAAGTTGTGCGCCCGGGTCAGGTTCTGCGTCCAGATGTAGGCCGCCAGCCCGTACTTGGTGTTGTTGGCCAGGGCGAGGGCCTCGTCGTCGTTGTCGAACGGGGTGATGGCCACGACGGGTCCGAAGATTTCCTCCTGGAAGATCCGCGCATCGGGTGCGACGTCGGCAAACACGGTGGGTGCGATGTAGTTGCCTTCGGGCAGGTGGTCGGGGCGGCCGCCGCCCGCCAGGAGACGGCCTTCGGACTTGCCGATCTCCACGTACGAGGCCACCTTTTCGTAGTGCTCCGGGTGGACCAGGGCACCCACCTCGGTTTTGGGGTCGTGCGGATCGCCCACCACGATGTTCTTGGCACGGGCGGCGTACTTTTCGCAGAATTCGTCGTAGATCGCGCGCTCCACCAGGATGCGGGAGCCGGCGGTGCAGCGCTCGCCGTTGAGGGAGAAGACGCCGAACAACGCGGAATCAATGGCAGCGTCCAGGTCGGCGTCGGCAAACACCACGCAGGGGGACTTGCCGCCGAGCTCCATGGACAGGCCCTTAAGGTTCTCAGCCGCGTTCCGGAAGATGGTCTGGCCGGTGGTGGTCTCGCCGGTGAAGGAGATCAGCGGCACGTCCGGGTGCTTGACCAGGGCGTCGCCGGCTTCCTCGCCCAGTCCGTTGACCAGGTTGAAGACGCCGTCGGGCAGGCCTGCGTCCTTGAAGATGGTGGCCCACAGCGATGCCGAGAGCGGGGTGAACTCGGCCGGTTTGAGGACCACGGTGTTGCCGGTGGCCAGGGCCGGTGCCAGCTTCCAGGACTCGAGCATGAACGGCGTGTTCCAAGGGGTGATCAACCCGGCGACGCCGATCGGCTTCCGGTTCACGTAGTTGATCTGCGAGCCGGGGACCTTCATGGCGTCGTCGAACTGGGCCACGATCAGGTCCGCGAAAAAGCGGAAGTTCTCCGCGGCCCGCAGGGCCTGGCCCTTGGCCTGCGTAATGGGCAGGCCGGTGTCAAAGGTTTCGAGCTCCGCAAGCCGGGCTTCCTGCGCCTCGACGGCGTCGGCGATCCTGTTCAGCACCCGGGCGCGTTCGCGGGGCTTCATCCGGGGCCACGGGCCGTTGACAAAGGCCTCGCGGGCGGCGGCGACGGCGAGGTCGATGTCCTCCTTCTGGCCTGCCGCGGCGGTGGCGTAGTTCCTGTTGGACACCGGATCCAGGACATCGAAGGTCGCCCCGCCCACGGAGTCAACGAACTTCCCGTTGATGTAGTGCTGGATGTGGGTGGGGAGGTCCTGCGGCACGTAATGGGTGCTGGGGCTTCCTACGGGAGACGTCATCATTGAGTCCTAACTTGTACGTTTACTGCTTGCTTTGTGCCAGGTAGGCGTCCAGGGTGGCGGAGCGGTGGAGCCGCGCGGCTTTTTCGATCTCGTCGGCGGTGGCTCCGGACTCGATGAGCTGGAGCAGCGCCTCGTGCTCGTTCACCGATTCATGGGCGCGGCCCGGGACAAAACGGAAGGTGGAGGACCGCAGTGCTGCCAGCCGGTTCCAGCCGCGGTGGACCAAATCCAGGATGTGCGGGTTGGGGCAGTGTTCGAACAGGATGCTGTGGAAATCCTGGTTGAGCCTGGTGAACCTGACGGGGTCAAAGTGGTTGAGGCATTCACGCATCTCCTCGTTCACGGCCCGGGCACGGGCAATGGCCACCGCATCGATCAGGGGAGCGGACAGCGCGGTGGCGGCACCCTCCACGATGCTCAGGGTCTGCATCGTGTAGAGGTATTCGGTGGGATCGATCCCGGCCACGGTGGCGCCGACGTTCCGTTCAAACGTAACCAGCCCCTCTGCCTCCAGCCGCCGGATGGCTTCCCGGACCGGAACCACACTGACCCCGAGGTCCTTGGCGATGCTCCCCAGGACCAGCCTGTAGCCGGGGGAGTAGGTGCCCTCCACGATCCGGGCCTTCACCGCTTCGTAGGCCTGTTGGGACTTGCTGCCTGCGGCCAGTACTGTTTCAGCCATTGGCCTTGCCTGCTTTCCACTCCTCATACCGTGCCTGCCACTCGGCGTTCATCGGGTAGAGGCCGTCCACGCTGTTGCCCTGCTTGACCATCTCGAAGATGAAGGCTTCTTCCTGTTCCTGCAGGATGCAGTCATCCACGAGTTCTTCGGCGATGGCCGGCGGGATCACCAGGATGCCGTCGGAGTCGGCCACGATGATGTCCCCGGGCTGGACGGTGGCGCCGCCGCAGGCGATGGTGATGTCCGTGTCCCAGGGGATATGGCGGCGGCCCAGCACCGCGGGGTGCGGGTTGGCGAAGTAGGTGGGCATCTCCAGCCCGGCAACGGCGGTGGAGTCGCGGACGCCGCCGTCGGTAATGATCGCTGCGGCGCCGCGGACCTGGGCACGCAAGGCCAGGATGTCGCCCACGGTTCCGGTGCCCTTTTCGCCGCGCGCCTCCATGACCAGGATCTCGCCCTCGTTCACGGAGTCGATGGCCCGTTTCTGGGCGTTGAAGCCGCCGCCGTGGGTCTTGAAGAGGTCCTCCCGGTTGGGCACGTAGCGCAGGGTCCGGGCCAGGCCCACCACGCGGCGGTCAGGCCGGGTGGCCTGCAGGCCGTCAATGCTCACGTTGTTGAGGCCGCGCTTGCGCAGCTGCGAGGACAGGGTGGCCGTGGCCACGGACTCCAGCTTGGCTTTCAGCTCATGGGTAAGGACGCTGGCAGGGGCAGCCAACCCCGCAGCCTCGCGCGAACCCCACGCCTCCTCCCTTTGCAGGTCATCAACTTTGGGGCCGGCACCAAAGTCCGCGAACGGCGTCGTGCCTTCCTCCACCCGGGTGACCAGCCGGCCGGTGGTGAGGCTGCCGTCAGCGGTGCCCACCTCCACCTCCAGCACATCGCCGGGCCTGGCCACGGACGCGCCCGCCGGAGTGCCGGTGAGGATGATGTCCCCTTCTTCGAGCGTGAGCAGCTGCGAAAGGTCCGCCACCAGCCGGCCGAACGGGAAGAGCAGGTCCCCGGTGGTGTCATCCTGGACCAGCTGGCCGTTGTGCCAGGTGCGGAGGCGCAGGCGGGAGGGGTCGACGGCGTCTGCCGGGATCAGTGCCGGGCCCACCGGCGTGAACCCGTCGCCGCCCTTGGAGCGCAGGTTGGAACCCTTGTCCGCGTAGCGGAGGTCGTAGACGCCAAGATCGTTGCTGGCGGTCACGGCGGCAACGTGGCTCCAGGCGTCCTCAAGGCTGACACGCCGGGCGGCCTTGCCGATGACCAGGGCAATCTCGCCCTCGTAGCCGAGCAGTTCACAGCCCGCCGGCCGTTCAACAGCGCTGCCGCTGAGGGCGAGCGACGACGACGGCTTCAGAAAGTAGGACGGCTGCGCCGGAGTGCGCCCCCGCTGGGCTGCCCGGCTGGGGTAGTTGATGTGCACCGCGATCACCTTGCGGGCCCCTGCCAGGGTGTCTCCGTTGACGTGCTCCAATGCATCTCCTTGCGAGGTACGAAATCGTATACGATCACTCTCGCGCTCGCCGGGCCGTCCGTCAACCCCGAATTTTGGCGCATCCGGGCACCCTTGTCGTCCGCGTCGCAGGTGGCGTACTGTGGTGCTCAGGCGCACAGCTTTCTTATATGGAAACTGAAATTCTATTATCGAACACCAATTCGCCTGAACCCACACAACGAAGTGAGGAAACCCGTGCAGTTCCACCACCACGGCTATGTATCCGGAGACCCGCGCGTCAGGCCGGCAGCCGGCGTCGGCATCAACCGCCCAGCTGAGCTCCCGGACGAGGTTGACGTGCTCATTGTGGGCACCGGGCCCGCCGGCATGCTCGCCGCCGCGCAGCTCTCACAGTTCCCCAACGTGACCACCCGCATTATCGAGCGCCGGGCGGGACGGCTTCCCATCGGCCAGGCCGACGGGATCCAGGCCCGCAGCGTTGAGACCTTCCAGGCGTTCGGGTTCGCCGAGCGCATCATTGCCGAGGCCTACCGGATCACCGAGATGGCCTTCTGGAAGCCGGACCCCGCGGACCACTCCCGCATCGTCCGGGCCGCCCGCGCCGTGGACGACGAAATGGGAATCAGCGAATTCCCGCACCTGATCGTCAACCAGGCCCGGGTCCTTGACTACTTCGCGGAGTTCATGGCCAACTCGCCCACCCGCATGGTGCCGGACTACGGCTACGAGTTCCGCGGCCTTGAGGTCACCGGGCAGGGGGAGTATCCCGTCACCGTGACCCTGGCGCACGCCGACGGTGCCGGCGAAGGCCAGGAACGGGTGGTCCGCGCCAAGTACGTCATCGGTGCGGACGGCGCGCGGAGCAAGGTCCGGGACGCGATCGGCTGCCACCTTGCCGGCGATGCCGCCAACCATGCCTGGGGCGTCATGGACGTCCTGGCGGCCACGGACTTCCCGGACATCCGCACCAAATGCGCCATCCAGGGCGAAAAGGGCAGCATCCTGCTGATCCCCCGTGAGGGCGGCTTCCTGTTCCGCATGTATGTGGACCTAGGCGTGGTGGATCCGGACAACAAGGGCGCCGTGCGCGCCACCACAATCGAGCAGATCATCCACCAAGCCAACGAAATCCTCCACCCCTACACCCTTGATGTCCGGAACGTGGCGTGGCACAGCGTGTACGAGGTGGGCCACCGCCTCACCGACAGGTTCGACGACGTCCTTCCAGACCAGCGCGGCAAGCAGACGCCGCGGGTGTTCATCACGGGCGACGCCTGCCACACGCACAGTGCGAAGGCTGGGCAGGGCATGAACGTCTCGATGCAGGACGGTTTCAACCTGGCCTGGAAGCTGGGGCACGTGTTGGAAGGCCGCAGCCCGGAAGGCCTGCTGTCCACCTACTCGGAGGAGCGCCAGGTGGTGGCGAAAAACCTCATCGACTTCGATAAAGAGTGGTCCACCATGATGGCCAAGAAGCCCGAGGAATTCGCCAACCCTTCGGACCTGGAGGACTTCTACGTCAGCACCGCCGAGTTCCCGGCGGGCTTCATGACGCAGTACACGCCCTCGCTCATTGTCGGCAGCCCGGACCACCAGGACCTGGCCGCAGGTTTCCCGGTGGGCAAACGCTTCAAGTCGGCCCCCGTGGTGCGGGTGGGCGACACCAACCCCATCCACTTGGGCCACCACGCCACGGCGGACGGCCGGTGGCGGATCTACGTCTTCGCCGATCCCGCCCTTCCGGGCACAGGGTCCGCCACGGACAAGCTGGCCGCATGGCTCGCGGAGGCGACGGAATCGCCGCTGGCCGCAACGCCGTCGGACGCTGATCCTGACGCCTGGTTCGACGTGAAGGTGGTTTACCAGCAGCCGCACACAGAACTGGACATCAACGCGGTGCCGGCACTCTTCAAGCCTCAGGTGGGCCCGTTCAAGCTGACGGACTACGAGAAGGTCTACGGCACAGACCCCAAGGCTGACATCTTCGAGCTGCGGGGCCTGGACCGCGGGGGTGTTGTGGTGGTGGTGCGGCCGGACCAGTACGTGGCCAACATCCTGCCGCTGACGGCCACCACTGAGCTGGCGGAGTTCTTCGGGCCGCTCCTGAAACGGCAGGGGGCAGGTCAGCCGCTGACCGTCTGACCCGTCCGGTACTCCGCGGCCGCATAGACGCCCAGGATCCGCACCTCCGTGGTGAAAAAGTCCAGTTCCTCCAGGGCAAGCTTGAGCGGCAGGTCCCCGGGGTGGCCCTCGACGTCGGCCATGAACATGGTGGCGGCAAACTCATTGCCCACCATGTAGCTTTCCAGCCGTGTCATGTTGACGCCGTTGGTGGCGAAGCCGCCCAGTGCCTTGTACAGGGCGGAGGGGACGTTGCGGACGCGGAACACAAAGCTGGTGACGGCCGGTCCGGAGAGTTCATCCCGGGCCGGCAGCTCCTTTTCGCGGGCCAGGACCACGAAGCGGGTGGTGTTGGAGGGGTCGTCCTCAACCCGTGAGGCCAGGACTTCCAGGCCGTAGATCTGCGCGGCGAGCGGCGGCGCCAGGGACAGCTTGCGCGGATCGTTCCACTCGGCCACTTCCCGGGCGGAACCTGCGGTGTCGCCGGCGATGACGGGTTTGAGGCCGTGCTCGCGGATGAGCTTCCGGCACTGGCCCAGGGCATGGATGTGGCTGTGGACCTCGGTGGCCTCCCCGATGGTGCTGCCCGGGATGCCCAGCAGGTCGAAGTGGATGGGCAGGAAGAACTCGCCCACGATCTGCAGGTTGGACTGGGGCAGCAGGATATGGATGTCCGCCACCCGGCCGGCAATGGAGTTCTCGATAGGGATCATGGCCAGCTCCGCCTCGCCGCTGGACACCAGTTCGAAGGCGTCCTCGAAACTCGCGCAGGGCACGCTTTCCATGTCCGGGAACATCTGCTTGCACGCGATATTGGAGTTGGCGCCGGGCTCACCCTGGTACGCAATCTTCTGGGCCATGATCCGTATGGTTTCACGACCCGTGCCCGTGGGCCCAACTGGGTAGCAGCAGATGTCGGTTTCGGGACCCAAAAGGACATCTGCTGCGACCTAGTTGGGAGGGGGCGGGGTTAAACGGGGGTGACGCGAAGCCAGAGGTACTGGCGGGGGAGGAGCGTGACGCCCTCGTCCAACTGCAGCGCGGCTTCGGAGAGAAGGTCGACGGCGGCGCCCGAGAAGCCGGCGAAGGTTTCGGCGGGCAGGGACTGGGGTTCGTCGCTGAAGTTCGCCAGGGCCAGGACCCGTGCCAGGCCGCCGTCGGCCGCACTTGCCGGACGCTGGTAGGCCAGGACGCCCCTGTTGTGGGTATCGAAGTCGAGAAGCGTTGTTCCCGCGAGTTCGGGAGCGGCCGCGCGCACCTCGATCATCCGCTTCAGGCCCGCGTATACCGCCGCTTCGGGCGTGGCAGCATCGTGCCGCCGGGCGTACTGCTCCTCCGGATAGTGGGGCCGGTGCACCCAGCGGCTGTCGGCGTCGTGCCCTTCCTCCTTCGCGTAGCCGTAGTCGTTAAGCTGCCCCACCTCGTCGCCGAGGTACAGCAGGGGGATGCCGCCGGTGCTGAAGGCAACCGAGTGGGCCAGGAGGATCCGCTCCACCGCCTCAGCCGGCTCCACCTCCATGCCGCACAGCGACGCCGTCGTCCCTGAGATGCGGCAGTCACCGGTCTTGGGGTTGTCCTGGAACGGCACCCCGCGGGCGAAGCTGCCGGGGAAACGGTTGACGTAGAAGGAGTTCAGGAAGCGACGGTGGTCGAAGCCGTTGATCCCCAGTTCAGCCGCGTCCTCATCGGCGAACGTCCAACCGATGTCGTCATGGCTGCGGACGTAATTCACCCACGAGGTGCCGGCGGGGATGTTGTGCCGCCGCTCCAGCGCCTGGGCCAGGAGCGAGGCGTCCCGGGTGGCCAGGGATTCCCAGATGAGCGCCATCTGCAGCGGGTTGTAGGAGAGCTGGCATTCGGCGGGGTCGATGTAGAGCGCCACCTCGTCCGGATGAACGATTGCCTCGGACTTGAACAGCAGCGACGGCGCGGCCAGCCGGCACACCGCGTTGAAGGCCTGGAGGAGGACGTGCGCCTCGGGGAGGTTCTCGCAGGGGGTGCCCAGCTGCTTCCAGATGAAGGCCACCGCATCCATCCGCAGGATGTCCACGCCCTGGTTGGCCAGGAACAGCATCTCCCCGGCCATGGCCCGGAACACGTCCGGGTTGGAGTAGTTCAGGTCCCACTGGTACGTGTGGAAGGTGGCCCACACCCAGCGGCCGTCCTCCATCCGGATGAAGGACCCCGGGTGGTTCTCCGGGAAGATCTCGCGCACGTTCTGCTCGAAGGCGTCCGGCATGGCCCGGTCGGGGTAGATCCAGTAGTAGTCGCTGTACTTGGGGTCGCCTGCGGCCGCGCGCCGGGCCCATTCGTGCTCGTCGGAGGTGTGGTTGAAGATGAAGTCCACCACCAGGCTGATGCCGTGGCTGCGGAATTCGGCGGCAAGGCCGCGGAGCTGCTCCATGGTGCCCAGCTTCGGGTTCACCTGGCGGTAGCTCGAAACCGCGTAGCCGCCGTCGGAGTGCGGCTCCGGTGCGAGGAACAGCGGCATGAGGTGCAGGTAGGTCAGGCCCAGTTCCTTGAAATACGGGATGTGGGTGCGGAGCCCCTCCAGGCTTTCCGCGTACCTGTCCACGTAGCAGACCCCGCCCAGCATGGTGTTGGACAGGAACCAGCCGCTGTCCGCCTCCCGCTGGGCGTCCAGGACCTTCAGTTCGGCGGCGCGCTCCTGCCAGGAGCGTGCGCTTTCCACCACCAGGGCGGTCAGCTGGTCCAGCCAGTCCTGCCGGGATCCGTAGAGGGACCGGAAGAGGCGGCACAGGTCCGGGAAGTGAGCCTCGAACCTCCGCCGGAAGTCAGGATCTGCGGAGTCGCCCGCCCGCGCCAGGGCGTCAAGGACATGCTGCCGCACCGTTTCGTCCACCATGACGAATTCCTGCATCGAAACCCCTTCCGGCCGTCAGCCGGCGAATCCGGCAGGCACTGGTTACGGCAGTATGCCACGGCGCCCAGTGCCGCGCCGCCCAGTGCCGTGCCTCCTAGCGCCGTGCCTCCCGGGGCAGTGCGGCCAGCGTTCCGGGTTTGTCCGGTGCGGGCCATTCCCCTGGCGGCCGGCGCCGGGCCAATACCCCTGCGGCGAGGAACAGAAGTCCCAGCAGGCCGGCGGCGCCGGCGGCAACCTGGGCACTGTACGGCCAGAACCCGGTGATCCCCAGGAAGGCCGGTACGGTGGCCGTCACCTGGCTTGCCAGGACGAGCGCCCAGCCGATGAAGGGGTCCAGCCGGCTCCGGCCCAGGGCCAGGGAAACGAACATCAGTCCCCAGAGCACCGCCCACGCAAGCCACAGCACGGCGAGGAGGGGATCGGCAGGAAGCCAGAAGAAGGCAAGCAGCACGGCAACAAAGGCAACCATCCCGCAGAACCAGCCCAGCCCCTTCGCCCCAAGGCCCAGCAGGGTGTCCAGGCCCCCATAGGCGTAGGTCAGCCCGAAGAGGAGGATCCCGGCGGCCGCCGGCGCTGTGCCGGCGGCACCGTCGAGGGACAGTACGACGACGCCGAGCACCAGTTGCAGGGTTCCTACCAGCAGGCTCAAAACGGCTGCGTCGCGGCGGGGCAGGTGCCCCAGGGCAGCGAGCCCGTTGACCAGGAGGGCGGCGCCGGAGAGGAGGAGGCAGACGTACGGCATCAGCGGGCTCCGATGCTCGTGGGAATGGCAGCGAAGAATCTCATAAAGTGGAATGTTTTTGTCACATTACGGAGATTAGGGCATTGTTTTGGGGTGGCCTAACAGCGCCCGGTCGCAATCGGTTAGGTTGAAACGTAAACTGTTCGGGGATAATGCCGCCCTTCTTGGCAGTCCGCAGTACGCCCACGGTAAGGAAAAGTTCATGGATGCACGGCTGGAGGCCATCAGGGACACCGTCCTGGCCAGGAACCCCGGCGAAACGGAGTTCCATCAGGCAGTAGTTGAGGTCTTCGAGAGCCTGGGGCCCGTTCATGACAGGCACCCTGAATTCCTTGAGGCGGCCATCCTGGAGCGGCTCTGCGAACCGGAGCGCCAGATCATCTTCCGCGTCCCCTGGACCGATGATTCAGGCCGGGTGCAGATCAACCGTGGTTTCCGGGTGGAATTCAACTCGGCGCTTGGCCCGTACAAGGGCGGTCTGCGGTTCCACCCCTCGGTCTACCTGGGCATCGTCAAGTTCCTGGGCTTTGAACAAATCTTCAAGAACGCCCTTACCGGCATGCCGATCGGCGGCGGCAAGGGCGGCTCGGACTTCGACCCCCGCGGCCGCAGCGACGGCGAGGTCATGCGGTTCTGCCAGTCCTTCATGACCGAGCTGTACCGGCACATCGGTGAATACACGGACGTTCCGGCGGGTGACATCGGCGTGGGCGGCCGCGAAATCGGATACCTGTTCGGCCAGTACAAGCGCATCACCAACCGCTACGAATCCGGCGTCCTCACCGGGAAGGGCATTTCCTGGGGCGGATCCCTGGTCCGGCCGGAAGCCACGGGTTTTGGAACGGTCATCTTCACGCAGGAGATGCTGAAGACCCGCGGGGCGTCCTTCGACGGCCAGCGCGTGGTGGTCTCCGGCTCCGGCAACGTGGCCATCAACGCGATCGCCAAGGCCCAGTCCCTGGGTGCCACCGCGGTGGCCTGTTCCGATTCCTCCGGCTACGTGGTGGATGAGGCGGGCATCGACGTCGCGCTTCTCCGCGAAGTCAAGGAAGTGGAACGCGGACGCCTCAAGGACTACGCCGAACGCCGCGCCGGCGTCTCCTACGTGGAGGGCGGCTCCGTCTGGGACGTGGACGCGTCCGTGGCGCTGCCCTGCGCCACGCAGAACGAGCTCGACGGCGATGCTGCCGCCCGGCTGGTGCGCAACGGGCTCCTCGCGGTCGGTGAAGGAGCCAACATGCCGTCCACCCGTGACGCCGTAGCCGTGTTCCAGGACGCCGGCGTGCTCTTTGGCCCCGGCAAGGCGGCAAATGCCGGCGGGGTGGCCACCTCCGCGCTGGAAATGCAGCAGAACGCCAGCCGTGATTCGTGGTCCTTCGAGCACACGGAGGAGCGGCTCACCGAGATCATGGTGGGCATCCACGACCGCTGCGCCTCCACGGCTGACGAGTACGGCGATCCGGGCAACTACGTGCTCGGCGCCAACATCGGCGGGTTCGTGAAGGTTGCCGATGCCATGCTGGCCCAGGGCCTGATCTAAGAGGGTGTAACGGCAGCACGCCCTGCCTTGCGGGACGCGACGGTTATTTCGGCCACGCGTTCCAGGCGCGGATTGAGGTTGTCTCCTCCCTCCACGACGCCCCGTTGCCACCACAGCTTCAGCCCTTCAGGCACTACTTCAAGGCAGGCAAGGTTGTTGTCGAACCATGGGCCCTTGATCCCGGACCAGCGGAACGGCGGGTCCGGGACCTTCGCCGACCGTGCGGCCAGGGCTCCCACCGGGGCGGCCAGGCCGTAGGACATCACGGCGCCGAAGGAGCGCATCAGCCGCGGCAGCGGATTGCGGATGGGTGAGCAGACCGCCTGGATGATGCGGCTGCCCGCAGTCCGCTCCACCTCGGAGACGTAGGAGAAATGCACGTCCCCGGACAGGAAGGTCACGCTGTCCGGGGCAGGTCCGCGCCCGCCGTCGGCCACTTCCTTGGCCATCGCGGCGACTCGCCGGAAGCTCTCCTGGAAGGCGCCCCAATGCTCCAGGTCCGCGGCCTGGCGGAGTTTTTCGCCGATCCGCGCCGGGAATCTGCCCCAGGCGCCCTCGGAGACTGCCTCGTCCCAGGCCTCAAGGTGGTGCAGGCCCATGGGCAGGAGGAACGGCAGTGATGTTGCCACCAGCAGGTGGCGGAAACCGCCGCGCATCCGGGCGTCCAGCCAGGCCATCTCGGCTTTATCGAGCAGGGCGCGGTGGTCCGGGTCCAGGTTCCGGGCGGCGCGGGAATCCACCACGAGCAGCCGGGTGTCGCCAAAGTCGCGGCAGAAGCTCCATCTGTAGGCCTCCGGATCCTGGTCCGCCCGTTCTGCGAAACTGTCGAGCTCAGCGCTGATATCAGGCTCTCCGTCCCCTTGGTGGGCGGCAATTTTCTGCCAGATCACATCCGAGGCGCGCTCCTGCGGGGACAGGTTTCCCAAGTGCTGGTACACCCAGTAGGACGCAAGCCCCGCCACGATCCGGCCATGCCACCAGCTGGTTCTTGACATGGCCTCCCGCCAGCTCCGCGACGCATTCCAGTCGTCACGGATGTCATGGTCGTCGAAGATCATGGCACTGGGCAGCGTGGACAGCAGCCACCGGTTGGCGGGGTCGGACCAGGCCAGGTAGTAGAGGTGTGCGTACTCCTCGAAGTCCTTGAGCTCCTCGCCCGGAGGCGCCGTGATGTCCCGCCGGGCTCTGATGAATTCCTGCATCTGGTCGCTGGTGGAATCGGCGTACACCTGGTCCCCCAGGAACGCCACCAGGTCCGGCCAGGGCTCCTTGCCCCCGGAACCCATTTCCAGGGCGTAGGCCCGCAAGGCGTCCACGCCGTGGCTGCGGTTTCCGGACTCGTCGTGGGGGACGCTGGTGCGGCAGGAACCGAAGGCCAGGCGCAGCGGCTTGCCGGGTTTGAGGGTAGCGATCACCGGCGGCAGGAACCGCGTACCGGGCTCGGGCCACACCGGGATTCCGTTGACTGCCACCGTGTAGGGAGTTACGGATCCCGGCTCCAGCCCGTCCACTTCCACGAGCGCGTAGTGGTGGCCGTGGACGGCGAAGGTCCGGGCTTCCCACTCCCCGGCCCCGGCGGCCACCGTCACGCGGGCGGTGTCCCGGGTTTCCACCCAGATGCTCGCCGAGGTCTGGTCCACGTACCGCATCATGGGGCCTAGCACCAGCTCTGGGGTAGTCATCTCTCAGTTTTACCTGCTGGAACCCGCCCCGGCTATGGGGAAATCCGTTGCGGCAATGGAGTTTTTGTCCAGATAAGACGACTTAAAGGCCTCGGAAGCCTGCATACCTGGACAAAAACTCCTAGGCCTCCCCGAACCAGTTCCGCGCGGGGTTGGTGACCTCCGGAACGGCACGGTGCAGCTCCGGCTGGGCCGCCCACTTCACGCCGTTGGCCAGGACCCGCTGGATTTGCGGGTGGTGGTACACCGGGTACTCCTGGTCGCCCGGGCTGAAGTAGAAGATGCGTCCCTTGCCGCGGGTGAAGGTCACGCCGGAACGGAACACCTCGCCGCCTGCGAACGAGCTGATGAAGATCAGGTCGTCCGGGTCCGGAATGTCGAACAGCTCCCCGTACATCTCCTGCTCGGGGATGACAATGGGGCTGTCCACGCCTTCGGCAATGGGATGTGACGGCTTCACGGTCCACACGAGCTCGCGCTCGCCGTCGTTCCGCCATGCCAGCGAGCAGGTGGTGCCCAGCAGCTTGGTGAAGACCTTGGCGAAGTGCCCCGAGTGGAGCACGATGAGCCCCATGCCGCCGAGCACATGCCGGTGGACGCGTTCGACGACGGCGTCGCTCACCTCGTGGTGGGCCATGTGTCCCCACCAGAGCAGGACGTCCGTCTCCGCGAGCACCTCCTCGTCCAGGCCGTGCTCGTCGTCGGTGGCCAGCACCGCCGTCGTGATTTCCGCGTCGGGGTAGTGGGAGCGGAGCCCGGCGGCGATGGCGCCGTGGATGCCGTCGGGGTAGATCTCCCCGATGTGCGAGGGCTCGTTGATGGCCTCGTGGACGCCCTCGTTCCAGACGCGGATTCTCAGCTTGTCGCTCATTAGAGACGAACCTCCCTCTGTTCGCGTGCCGACTGGTAGCACGCATCGATGATCTGTGCCCGGTACAGCGCCAGGGAGCCGTCGTGCTCGCCCCAGGCCTGCTCGCCGCCGCGCACTGCCGTTACGAAGTCTTCCACCACGGCGTCATGGGCGCGGCCCGGAAGCACCGGCGGCACGTAATCGGCCGATTCGCCCTCCTTGTCGGTGAAGACCCGCAGCTGGCCCACGGGCGGGAAGGGCGCGCCCTGCACCTTGAGCTCGGCTCCGCCGTCGGTGCCGTAGACGGTGAAATCCAAAAGGTCGTCCGTTTCCCGGTAGGTTGCCCAGCTGGCCTCGATCACCAGCGTGCCGCCGCCCTCCAGCCGGAGGAACGCCGACGCGAAGTCCTCAACCTCGAACGCGTGGCTGGTGGCCTGCGCCGAGTACCGGCTTCCGCCGCCCCGCCCCTGGGGGCCCAGCTCAGAGTGCGTGGCGGCGGAGACGGCCACCACCTTGGGCTCACCGAGAAGGTGCAGGGCATAGTCCAGCGCGTGGACGCCGATGTCCGCCAGCGGTCCGCCGCCGGCGAGCTCCGGGTTGGTGAACCAGCTGCCCAGCGTGGGGATGCCGGAGCGGCGGAGCCAGGAGGCCTTGGCGTAGTACGGCCGGCCCAGCCCGCCGTCGTCAATGACACCCTTGAGCGCCTTGATGTCGCCGCGGCGGCGGTGGTTGAAGGCGACGTCCAGGACGCGCCCCGCCTTGCGGGCGGCATCCACCATGGCCTGGCCTTCAACGGCGTTGCGTGCGATGGGCTTCTCGCTCAGCACGTGGATTCCCCGTTCCAGGGCGGCGATGGCGATAGGCGCGTGCAGGAAGGTGGGCACTGCCACGCTGATCGCGTCCAGCCCGCCGTGCTCCAGCATGTCCTTCCAGTCAGCGAACGCGTTGGGAATGGAATATTCGGCCTGCAGGGAGTTGCGGAGTTCCTCCTCCATCCCCGCCAGCGCCACGATACGTACGCCGTCCAGGGCGTTGTAGGCCATGAGGTGCTGCTGTCCGGCCCAGCCGATGCCGACAACGCCTACCCTCAGTTCCTTGGAGTGTGGTTCTTGCAGGGCAGAAGCCTGCAGGCTGGGGGACTGCTCGTTACTCACGGGGTTTTTCCTTTTTCTTGTGGGTGTGAACTTAGGGGGTTTCTAGCCCTTGACGGCACCGGCGGTCATGCCGGAGACAATGCGCTTCTGGCACAGGAGCACCAGGACCACCAGCGGGACCGTGATGATCACCGACGCCGCACTGATGGTGCCGAGCGGCTGGTCAAACTCGCTGGTCCCGCTGAAGAACGCTATGGCCACGGGGACCGGACGGGCCTCCGGGGACGTGGTCAGGGTGACGGCAAGCAGGAATTCGTTCCATACCGAGATGAACACGAGGATCGCCGTCGTGGCAAGGCCCGGGACGGCCAGGGGCAGGATGACTTTGCGGAAGGCGGTGAACGGCGTTGCGCCGTCCATGTAGGCCGATTCCTCCAGTTCGCGCGGGATCTCCTTGAAGAAGGAGGTCAGCGTGTAGATCGCCAGGGGCAACGCGAAAGTCAGTTTCGGGATGATCAGGCCCAGGAGCGTGTCGTACAAACCGATTTCCCGCCAGATGGAGAACAGCGGGGCCGCGATGGCAATGGCCGGGAAGGTGGTGACAGACAGGATGAGGGTAAGGATCAGCGCCTTGCGGCGCATTTTGAGCCTGGCCAGGGCATAGGCGGCGAAGGATGCCAGCACCAGGGCCACCGTGGTGGTGACGACGGCGATGATCACCGAGTTGCGCAGGGCCAGGAGGAACTCCGCGTTCTGGAACACGGCCGCATAGTTCTCGAAGGTCGGCTGGCTTGGGAAGAGTTCCCCCTGGGACAGGCTCACGCCTTTCTTGAGCGAGGTGTTGACCAGCCAGTAGAACGGTATGAGCGAGAAGCCCATCACTGCGATGACGAATACCCACACCACCGGATGAAGCTGTGCCCTGCCGCGCGTCCTGCGCCTGGTTGTCCGTGCGCCCGGGGCCGCGGGTTCCGCCGCCGTGCGCTGTGGGGTCAGCGTGCTCATTGTTCCTCCTTGGCAACTTCACGGATGTTGCCCCCTGCGAAGCGGATGTACACCACTGAGACCACCATGACCGTGAGGAAGGTGAGGATGGACAGGGCCGATCCTTCACCCACCAAACGGTTTTCGCGCAACTCGGTGTAGGCCAGCATGGACATCGACTCGGTGCCGTTCGCGCCGCGGGTCAGCACGAACGGCAGGTCGAAGACGCGCAGGGCATCCATGGTGCGGAAGATCGCCGCCAGCACAATCGCCGGACGGAGCAGGGGCAGGGTGACGTAAAGGAAGGCCTGCCACTTGCTGGCGCCGTCAAGTTCCGCGGCCTCGTAGGTCTCGGACGAAATGACCTGCAAACCGGCCAGGATGATGAGGGCCGCGAACGGCGTCGTCTTCCAGACATCGGCAAGGACGATCACGGCCATTGCATAGCCGTGCTCGCCGAGCCAGACGACGTCCCCGCCGGGAAGGCCCAGCGTTGACAGGACATTGGTGACCAGGCCCAGGTTGGGCTGGAACATCGTTTCCCAGGTGATGGCGCTGACAACCGTCACCACCGCATAGGGCAGCAGCACCACGGTGCGCAGGAGTGCGCGGCCCTTGAAGGCAAGGTTGAGCAGCAGTGCCATGGCCGTGCCAAGCACCAGTTCGAGTGAGACCGAAAGCCCTGCAAAGAGGAAGGTCTGGCCGAAGGCAGCCCACCAGTGCGGCCCGGTGAGGGCTGCGATGTAATTTTCCAGCCCGACGAAGCGTGACAGGCCGGCGGTACGGACGCTGTACTGGTTGAGGGACAGCCAGAGGGCGTAGCCGATGGGGACCGCCGCCACCAGGGCCATGAGGACCAGGGACGGAGCGGTCATCCGGAACGCCAGGCGCCGCTCCTCCCGGTCACGGCCGCTGACGCCGCGGCTGGATCCCCGGCGGACGGGGGACAGGGACTTGGTTGCCATGCTCAGAAGCTCGCCTTTGCGGCCGTGAGCTCTTCGGCCATCGTCTTCACCGCATCCTCGGTGGTGGCGGTGCCGGAGAGCACGGCGTAGACGTTCTTGTAGATCGCCTGGGAGATCTGCGGGTAGACCGGGGAGATCGGGCGCGGCTTGGCACCCTTCACCGAGGCGAGCAGCTCGGTGGCAAACGGCATCTTGGCCAGGACCTCGGGGTCTGCATAGGCTGCCTCGCTGACGGGGGCCTGCGAGAAGTCCATGGCCACGTGCTTCTGCCAGTCCGGGGTGGTGGCGAAATCAATGAAGGCCACAGCGCCGGCCTGGTTTGCCGAGTGGGCCGAGATGGCCAGGTTCCAGCCGCCCAGGACGCCGGAGGCCTTGCCGCCTTCCCAGGCCGGAAGCGGGGCAACGCCGAAGGTGCCCGCCAGCGGGGTGGCGTTGAGCAGGCGGTAGACGTGCGGCCAGTTGCGCTGGTAGCCAAAGTTGCCGGACTCGTAGGCCAGGCGTGCCGGGTCCTCGTTGTAGGTCAGCACGGCGCGGTCCGCCGCCCCATCCTCGAGGCCCTGCACCATGAAGTCGAGGACTTCACGGGTCTCCGGTGAATCGATCTTGACATCGCCGTTTTCGTCCAGCACCTCTCCGCCGGCGCTGTAGAGCATTTCAAGGAAGTTCACCGTAAGGCCCTCGTACTGCTTGCCCTGGTAGACGAAGCTGTTCCCCTCAGCCCCGGCCGCTTCAGCATAGAGCTGCTGCCAGGTTTCGGGTTTGGCCACCTTGTCCTTCTGGTAGTAGACCAGTCCGGCGTTGGTGAAGAACGGGGAAGCCCAGTACTTGTCCTCGTACTTGGCGGTCTCCACCGTGGAGGGGATAAAGCGGTCCTTGTTGGCCTCGACGAGCTCGGTCTGGTCAAGGATCCAGCCCTGGGACGCGAACTCGGAGGTCCAGATGACGTCCGTGACGAAGATGTCGCACTCCGAGGACTTGCCTTCGAGCCGCTGCACGGCCTGCGTGCGGGCCTCATCGGTGGTGGCCCCGATTTCGGTGTATTTGGCGGTGACCTTGCCGTTGGCCTTGGTGAAGGCCTCGACCGTGCCCTTGTAGATGCCGGAGGCGTCCTTGCCGCCGCAGACGTTGAGGCTGCCGGTGGCATTGGCGGCCGACGCCGGATCCGCGGCGGGTGCCTCCGTTGCCTGGGTGGCAGCTCCGCCACCGCACGCGGTCAGCAGCAGGCCGGCAGCCATGGCCGCAGCCGCGGCCGCGGTGATGCGCGTGCGCCGCCGGGATGCGCCGCCCGTTTCGGTCTTGCGTGCGCTGGGCACGGATGCGGCGGTGGTGTCCTCCTGCGACGGAGAGGAAGGTCGAATCAAGTCCACGAGTGGCTCCTTTGCCTGGCTGGCTTCTTTTTCGAGGGTCAGTTTGGAATCGATTCCACGACGGAGGAAAAGCAACGCCCGCCCGTGTTTGGAATCGATTCCAAAGAAGTGTGACAGGAGCCACGTTGGACTGTCAACCCTTGGCCTCAGCCGTTGGTGGAGTCCCGGACCACCAGCTCGTGGGGGAGGAAGGTCCGCCCGCGGCGGTACCCTTCCGGCTCGGTCATCCGCGCCAGGAGTGCTTCGAAAGCCAGCTGCCCCATGGCGTAGGCCGGCTGCCTGATGGTGGTGAGCTCCGGGACGCACATCTCCGCCTGGATGGAGTCGTCAAACCCTGCCACAGCGATGTCGCCGGGTACCCGCAACCCTGCGTCGGTAATTTCGCGGACGCATCCGGCAGCCACTGTGTCGCTGCCGCAGAACACGGCGTCGGGCAGGGGGCGCAAACCGAGAAGCTCCCGGGCGAGGCGCCGGCCGGCATGGAAATCGAAGTCCCCGTCCGTGAAAAGCATGTGGTCGGGAGACAACCCCGCTTCGGCCACAGCCTTGCGGAAGCCTTCCTCGCGGAGCCGGCCGGACCGGGCCACCCTGGTGCCGATCATCGCCATCCGCCGGCCGCCGGTCCTGATGAGGTGCCTTGTGATGTCGAAGGCTGCCTGCCGGTCGTCGATGGAGACGCCGAATGCTGCCTCGGCGTCAGCGATCTCGCAAACCTGGACCACGCTCAGCTGCTCAGCCATCTCCTCGACGTCTTCGTCCGGCATCGTTGGCGAAAACATGATCAGCCCGTCCACCGAGCCGTTGCGCAGCATGTCCACCAGCTGCTGTTCGCGCTCCCTGTCCCCGGCTGTCGGGGCGATGAGGGTGACGTAGCCGGACAGGGCGGCGGCATCCCCGGCGCCGCGGAAGACTTCGCTGATGACCGGCGAGTACAAGTTCTTGGCCAGGGCAAGGATCCGCATGGTGCGGTCCCGGCGCAGGTCGCGGGCGGAGGCGAGGGGCCGGTAGTTGAGCTGGCGGATGGCCGCGGCCACCTTTGCCTTGCTCGACTCACTGACGGCCGGGCTGCCGTTGAGGACGCGGGAGACGGTCCCCACGGAGACCCCGGCCGTCTTAGCGACGTCCTGGACTGTCGCTCGCGCCATTACGTATTCCTCCCGCGGCCAGTGACGAGGATCCTCACTGCCGGACCCACCGAACCCGTGCCGTGCACTCGCCGTGCTGCCGGGTTTTCCCCAGCTTAGCTGTCCCGTGGTGGCCGGTTGGCATGGGTGGGAGCTGCTGCGGCCCTCCGGCTCCGCCCAGTGCCGGCGGGCCAACGGCGAAACACCGATTTAACGTTGCCGCCAATCGGGCGAAACACCGCTTTGGATACTCTGATGCAACAAGGTTTACTGATAGCTAACCCTAATGGACAGGAACGTTTCGATGACCAGTGTCGCAACCCCTGCTGTAACCGCTCCGCCCTTCGCCGAAGAACGCGAAGTATCCGGGGCGCCCACGATTTCCCTGGCGGACATCGCCAAGGCCCACGGCGTCCGCTTCCTGCTGGCCACCTTCGTGGACATGACCGGCAAACCCTGCGCCAAGCTGGTCCCCGTTGAAGCCTCCGAAGAACTCGAAGACGGTGCCATGGGCTTCGCCGGCTATGCTGCGGGCCTGATGGGCCAGAAGCCGCAGGACCCGGACCTGATCGCTGTGCCGGACCTCGCCTCTTTCACCCCTGTCCCCTTCATCAAGGAGGGCCTGGCCATCATCCACTGCGACCCGCACGTCAACGGCAAGCCCTGGCCCTACGCGCCGCGGGTGATCCTGAAGAACACCCTGGCCCGCCTGGCGGAGAAGGGCATGCAGGCAAAGGTGGGGGCCGAGGTGGAGTACTTCCTGGTGAAAAAGAACGACGACGGGACGCTGAGTACCGCCGACGGCCGGGACGATTCGCCCCGCCCCTGCTACGACGCCCGCGGCGTCACCCGCATGTATGACCACCTCACCGGCATTTCCGAGGCGATGAACGGCCTGGGCTGGGGCAACTATGCCAATGACCACGAGGACGCCGCCGGCCAGTTCGAGCAGAACTTCAACTACGCAGATGCCCTCACCACGGCGGACCGGGTGGTCACCCTCCGCTACATCCTGAACATCCTGGCCGAACAGCGCGGCATGACGGCCACCTTCATGCCCAAGCCCTTCACCGACCGCACCGGCACCGGCCTGCACTTCCACCTGTCCCTGTGGTCCGGGTCCGAGGCACTGTTCCCGGCAGCGGGCAGCGGTGCAGGCGACGGCGGCGCAACCGGCGAAGGAAACAACGACGACGGCAGGGGCCTTGGGATTTCCGGCCTCGCCTACTCCTTCATCGCCGGCATCCTGGAGCACGCTCCGGCACTTCAGGCGTTCCTCGCCCCGACAGTGAATTCCTACAAAAGGACAGGCGCCACCACCAGTTCCTCGGGTGCCACGTGGTCACCCCGCAAGGCATCCTTCGGCGGCAACGACCGCACCCACATGATCCGCGTCCCGGACAACAAACGGATCGAGCTGCGCTCCGGGGACGGCTCAGCCAACCCGTACCTGGCCATTGCCACCGCGATTTCCGCCGGGCTGGACGGCGTGGAGAAAGCCGCCGATCCGGGTGCCCCGTCCGGTCCCGGCGAGTCCCGGCCTGACGCGCACCAGCTGCCGGCCACCCTGCTCCACGCCGTGGAAGCACTGCGGCAGGACCCCGTCATCCTGGCCAGCCTCAGCGGCAACCCGGAGATCGGCAGGTACTACGCGGACGCAAAGGAAGAGGAATTCCTGAGCTGGCACAACCAGGTCAGCGACTGGGAAATCCGCACGTATTTGACGTCGATCTGACCAGTCCTCCATCCAGTCACACCACCAGACGCTATTGAGTAAGGACCCCCACCATGTGCGGAATCGCCGCGCTGCAGCTGCGCAACCCTTCGCTGCACCCCCAAATGGGCAGCCTGCTGTCCTCCATGCTGTGCCAGATCGTGGACCGCGGACCGGACTCCGCCGGCCTGGCCGTCTACAACACCCCCGGCCTGGTTTCGCCGGGTGCGTCCACCCTCAGCCTGCTGGGCAAGGACCAGGGAATGACGACGGCGGACATCACCGCCGGCGTCGCGGCTCTCCTTGCCGGCGCGCTTCCGGCGGGTGCGGCAGCAGCCGTCAAAGTTGTGGGCGATACCACCCTGGTGAGCGCTGCCGTCGGGACTGACCTGCTGGTGAAAGCGGTCAGCGAAACCCTGCCCGGCGCCACCATCATTGGCCGCGGCGAGCATGTGGCGGTCATGAAAAGCGTGGGCCACCCCATGGAAATCGCCGCCGAGCACGGCCTGGAGGCGATGGCGGGAAGCCAGGGACTGTCCCACACCCGGATGGCCACCGAGTCCGCCGTTACCGCCGGCGGCTCCCACCCGTTCTCCGTGGCCGACGACCTCTGCCTGGTCCACAACGGCTCATTCTCCAACCACGCCACTGTCCGGCGCGAGCTCAGGCGCGAAGGCGTGGTGTTCGACTCCGAAAACGACACCGAAGTGGGCGCCCGCTACGTCGCCTCCCGGCTGAAGCAGGGCGACACCCTCGAGGAAGCCCTGGTGAACCTCGGCAAGGTCCTGGACGGTTTCTACACCCTGGTGGTCACCACCGCGGACAGCATGGCCGTGGTCCGGGACCCCATCGCCTGCAAGCCCGCCATCATCGCCGAAACGGACGACTACGTGGCCATGGCCTCCGAATACCGCGCCCTTGCCGGCCTGCCCGGCATCAGCAACGCCCGCATCTTTGAACCGGAACCCGGAAAGGTCTACACATGGTCACTCTGACAGCCCCCGAAAGCACGGCAACCACCGCCCCTGAAGCCCGGGAGCCGGAGGCGACCACCGTGGACCTTGCCGTCACCAGCGTCCGGGAACTGAACCAGGCCGTCCACAACGCGGTTGACGGGCAATCCTGGGCCGTGGCCAGCCCCGGCGGCAAGCACAGCCTCGCCGTCGGCATCGACGCGGACATCCAGGTGACCATCGACGGCCACGCCGGCTACTACGCAGCCGGGATGCACCAAAAAGGCGACGTCACCATCAACGGCAACGCCGGCGTCGGCCTTGCGGAGAACATCATGTCCGGCCGCGTCCACGTCAAGGGAGATGCTTCCCAGTCAGCAGCCGCCACCGGCCACGGTGGCCTGGTGGTCATCGACGGCAACGCCGGCGCCCGCTGCGGGATCTCGATGAAGGGCGTGGACATCGTGGTGGGCGGCAACATCGGCCACATGTCCGCATTCATGGCGCAGGCCGGGCGGCTGGTGGTCTGCGGCGACGCCGGGGACGCCCTGGGCGACTCCATCTACGAGGCACGGATCTACGTCAAAGGCACTGTGGCCTCCCTCGGCGCGGACTGCATCGAAAAACCGGTGATGCCAGAGCACCTCGCAGAACTCGCGGAGCTGCTCGCCGCCGCCGGCCGCACGGACAATCCTGCCGACTTCAAGCGCTACGGCTCAGCCCGGAACCTCTACCACTTCCACGTCGACAACTCGACGCAGTACTAGGAGCCCACCATGACCATCACCTCCGTTCCGCAGCAGGCGCCCACCCAGAACATTGCTGAACTGGGCCTGCGCGAATCCGCCACGTTCGACCGCGCCACCATCGCGGACATCCAGCGTGCCGCCGCCACCGGCGTCTACGACATCCGCGGCTGGGGTGCCAAGCGCAAGGTCCCGCACTTTGATGACCTCCTGTTCCTCGGCGCCTCCATGTCCCGCTACCCCCTGGAGGGCTACCGCGAAAAGTGCGATACCGACGTCGTCCTCGGCGACCGGCACGCCACCCGCCCGCTGCACCTGCAGACCCCGGTGACCATCGCCGGCATGAGCTTCGGCGCCCTCTCCGCCAACGCCAAGGAGGCGCTGGGCCGCGGCGCTTCGGAGGTGGGAACCTCCACAACAACGGGCGACGGCGGCATGACGCCTGAGGAGCGCGGCCAGTCCAAGCACCTGGTGTACCAGTACCTCCCGTCCCGCTACGGTATGAACCCGGACGACCTCCGCAAGGCCGACGCCATCGAGATCGTGCTGGGCCAGGGCGCCAAGCCCGGCGGCGGCGGCATGCTGCTGGGCCAGAAGATCACCGAACGCGTCGCCGGGATGCGCACCCTGCCGGTCGGGATCGACCAGCGTTCGGCGAGCCGCCACCCGGACTGGACCGGCCCGGACGACCTCGAAATCAAGATCGGCGAACTGCGCGAAATCACCGACTGGAAGACCCCCATCTACGTCAAAATCGGCGCCTCCCGGCCGTACTACGACACCGCGCTCGCGGTGAAGTCCGGTGCGGACGTTGTTGTGGTGGATGGCATGCAGGGCGGGACGGCGGCGACGCAGCAGGTGTTCATCGAAAACGTCGGGATCCCCACCCTTGCCGCCATCCCGCAGGCCGTCCAGGCACTGCAGGAGCTCGGTGTGCACCGGAAGGTCCAGCTCATCGTCTCCGGCGGCATCCGTACCGGGGCGGACGTCGCCAAGGCCATGGCCCTCGGCGCTGACGCCGTGGCCATTGGCACGGCTGCGCTGATCGCCCTCGGCGACAACGATCCCCGTTTTGCCGCCGAGTACTCCGCGCTCGGCTCCGCCGCCGGTTTCTACGATGACTTCCAGGACGGCCGCGACCCCGCCGGCATCACCACCCAGGACCCGGAGCTGTCCTCCCGGCTGGACCCGGTGGCTGCCGGCAAGCGGCTGGCAAACTACCTGCGCGTCCTCACCATGGAGGCCCAGACCATTGCCAGGGCCTGCGGGAAGTCGCACCTGCACAACCTGGAGCCCGAGGACCTGGTGGCGCTCACCATCGAGGCGTCCGCCATGGCCCGCGTGCCGCTGGCCGGCACCTCGTGGATCCCCGGAGTGCAGGGAAGCTTCTGATGCCTGAGGCTTTTTCCGGCGCGTCAGATTTTGTGGTGGTGGGCGCCGGGCTGGCCGGTGCCGCCACCGCCTGGCAGCTGGCCGCCCGCGGGCACCAGGTGACCATCCTGGAACGCAACGTCCCGGCCAGCCACGACGGCAGTTCCCACGGGTCCGCCCGGATCTTCCGCTATGCCTACCCCGACCCCTTCTACACCCGCGCAGTGGTGGAATCGGTGGGCCTGTGGGACGGACTCTCTGCCGCGTGCGGGACGCCCCTGATCACTCCGTTCGGCGCCGTGGACTACGGCCCGGAGCGCAATCCCCGGCTGCTGGCCTCGGTGCTGGCTGGGCAAGGGATCGAGCACGAACTCCTGTCCGCGGCCGACGCCCGCGCACGCTGGCCGCAGATCGCCTTCGATACCGACGTCCTCTGGCACCCCGGCGCGGGGGTGATCGACGCGGAAGGCGCCGTCAACGCGACGGTAAGCCTCGCCGTCGAGCACGGCGCCCGGCTGCTGGCCGGCTGGGAGCTGCAAAGCGTGGAGCGGACGGGCGCCGGTTACCGGCTGCACTCCACCACCGGGCAAACGCACGACGCCGGCAACGTGGTGATCAGCGCCGGCGGGTGGCTGCCGGCACTGCTGGGGAGTCTGTCCCTTCCGACAGGTTTCCTGGCCGGGCTCCCGGAGGTCACCGTCCGGCAGGAGCAGGCCTTCCACTTCAAATACCGCGACCACGCCCCTGCGGACCACGCCCCCAAAGATCACGCCCCAGCGGACCACGCCTCCAAGGATGACGACGGCGGCGCTGCGCCGGGTGCCGGCGGCTGGCCTACCTTCATCCACAAGGCTGCGGACATCCAGGCCTATGGCCTTCCCGGCGGGCGGGACGCCGGCTTCGCCGGGCAGAAAGTGGCGGAGTACAACGGCGGCAAGCTGATTCCTTCCGCGGCACGGCAGACCGGGAAAGTGGACCCCGCCAACCGCCGCCGGGTGGTGGATTACGTGCAGCGCTACCTGCCCGGCCTGGACCCGAAGCCCTACGCCGAAACAACCTGCCTGTTCACCAACACACCCAACGAGGACTTCCTCATCGACCGCGTGGACAACCTGACAATCGTCTCCCCCTGTTCCGGCCACGGCGCCAAATTCGCGCCGCTGATCGGGCAGTGGGCGGCGGACCTGGCCGACGGCTCCGGCGGTGTTCCGGACCGGTTCCGGACAGCGTCCCCGGCAGCTGTGACCACCTAGAACGGATACCAGTGAGCCTTCCACAGACAATACCCACGGCCGACCCCACAGCGGATGCCCTGCCTTCCGGCCGGACAAGCACCCCCACGGTTGCCGGCCTCCTTCGTGATATCTCCACCATCGGCAGGGACGCCTCACGGGGCGGGTACTCGCGTCCGGTGTTCTCCACCGCAGAGACGGACCTCCGCGGCTGGTTCATTGAGCAGGCAGAACGGCGCGGCCTGGATGTCCACACGGACCACAACGGCATCATCTGGGCCTGGTGGGATACCGCAGCACGCACCCGGAAGGACGCCGTCGTCACCGGAAGCCACCTGGATTCCGTTCCCGGCGGCGGCGAGTACGACGGCCCGCTCGGCGTCGCATCGGCGCTGGTCGCCGTCGACATCCTCAAAACCCGCGGCCTGCGGCCCCGGCGTCCGCTGGCCATCGCGGTCTTCCCGGAAGAGGAAGGCTCCCGGTTCGGCGTTGCCTGCCTGGGTTCCCGCCTCCTCACCGGAGCCCTGGACCCGGACAAAGCCCGCCGGCTCAAGGACCCCGATGGCAACACCTACGCCGACGTCGCGGCTGCGAACGGCCAGGACCCGCGCCTGATCGGAGCGGACTACGGGACGCTCCAGCAGCTGGGCGTCTTTGTGGAGCTGCACGTGGAACAGGGGAGGGGACTGATTGACCTGGACCAGCCCGTGGCAATCGGCTCCTCCATCCTGGGCCACGGCCGCTGGAAGCTGAGCATCAGCGGCCAGGGCAACCACGCCGGCACCACCCTGATGAAGGACCGCAGGGACCCGATGATTGCGGCAGCCAAGGTGGTGGTCGGCATCCGCGATACCGCCCGGAAGTACCGCGACGCCAGGGCCACCGTGGGCAGGGTCCAGCCGGTGCCCGGCGGCACCAATGTCATCGCCTCCCGTGTGGACCTGTGGATCGATGCCCGGCACCCCGACGACTCCGTCACCGCGGCACTGGTGGAAGCCATTGGGCTGACTGCCCAGGTGTTCGCCGCGGAGGAGGGCTGCACCGCGGACCTGACCATGGAATCGCTCAGCCCCACCGTGCATTTCGACGGCGGGCTGCGCGACCGGCTGGTGGAACTGCTTCCGGCTGCGCCAATTCTGGCCACCGGCGCCGGGCACGACGCCGGCGTCCTCAGCTCCCACCTGCCGACGGCCATGATCTTCGTCCGCAATCCCACCGGCATCTCGCATTCCCCCGAGGAACTGGTGGAGGACCGGGATGCCGAGGCCGGCGCACTTGCGCTGGCGGACTCCCTCGCGGGGCTGGCAGGCGACACCCGCGCACCCAGGTAGCGCCGCCGTCGTCGTCCTCCCGCCCGGTTCCGTGCCTAAGATGGCTGCTATGACCGACCACGCAGCCGAACAGGCAGCCGATTCCGCCAGCGGGCAGGAAGAGGAGCCGGAAGCGCCGCACGAAGGGGCGCGGGCTGACGGGCAGGCTGCGGGCCGGCTGGAGCAGGTCATCGCAGCCCAGGTGCGCCACTACCGCACGGCGGCCGGGCTGTCCTCGGCGGAACTGGCCGCCCGGACAGGCCTCTCCAAGGCAATGATTTCGCGTGTGGAAACTGCCACCACCTCATGTTCCCTGACCACGCTGCAGCGCCTTGCTGACGGACTGAAAGTGCCGGTCACCGCATTGTTCCGTGGCGCGGACACAGACCGCGACGCCACCTTCACCAAGAGCGGCCAGGGGAGCCTCACCGTCCGCAGCGGCACCCAGCACGGCCACGAATACCGCGTCCTGGGCACTCTGAAGGGCCGGACCGATGCCCTGGAACCCACGCTGGTGACGCTCACGGACGCCTCCGACGTGTTCCCGCTGTTCCAGCACCCCGGCACGGAGTTCATCTACATGCTCGCCGGCAGGATGGTGTACGGCCACGGCTCCTACGAGTACGCCATGGAGCCCGGCGATTCCCTGCTGCTGGACGGCGAAGGGCCGCACGGGCCGCTGGAGCTGCTGGACCTTCCCATCACGTTCCTGGCCATCTCCGCCAAGTAGGGTCCTTCTTCCTCCGCCCTGTCTTCCCCACCCCTGGCCCAGCACTCCGGCTTCAGCACTGCTGCGCAGCACTCCTGCGGTCAGCGGGACGGTTGAAACTCGCGTGTGGATGACCGAAACGATCATTTAACACACCGGAAACCCAGTCCATTCCTGCCGCCATACAGTTGGAACCAGACGGCAATAGCTGCCCTCCGATGAACGTGGTACTGACTCCGCGTCCCTCCTCCGGAGTGGCTCCAACGGGCGATTTGGCGTTCTCTCCTCGCATCACGAAAGGGGTTTCCCATGGATTCGGGAAATGTCGCTTGGATTTTGGCCAGCGCAGCGCTGGTCTGCATGATGATCCCCGCCCTTGCCCTGTTCTACGGGGGCATGGTGGGCTCGCGCCGCATTCTCAACATGATGATGATGTGCTTCGGCGGCGCCAGCCTGGTGGCCGTCCTCTGGGCACTGTTCGGATACTCGCTGGCCTTCGGCAATTCAGTGGGCGGGCTGGGCCTGATCGGTGACGTCACAGAGTTCCCCGGCCTGGGGCAGCTGATGGCCGAGGACGCAGAGGCGTCCATTCCGGTGGCACTGTTCGCGGCCTTCCAGCTGTTCTTCGCCTGCGTCACCACCGCGCTGGTGGCCGGCGCGGCTGCCGGACGCATGAAGTTCGGCGCGTGGATGCTGTTTGCCGGCATCTGGGCCACCATCGTCTACTTCCCGGTGGCGCACTGGGTGTTCGCCTTCTCCTCCGAGGACGGCAGCGTGACCGGCGGCTGGATTGCCAGCGGCATCGAGGCCATCGACTTTGCCGGCGGCACCGCGGTGCACATGAACGCCGGCGCGGCCGCCCTGGCCCTGGCGCTGGTCCTGGGCAAGAGCTCGGGCTGGCCCAAGGTGGAGCACGCGAAGCCGCACAGCCGGCCGCTGGTGCTGGTTGGTGCAGGCCTGCTGTGGGTTGGCTGGTTCGGTTTCAACGCCGGCTCGGCGCTGTCCGCCGGCCACTCGGCGTCGGTGGTCTTCCTCAACACCGCTGTGGCTGCTTCAGCCGGCCTCCTGGCCTGGGCCCTCGTGGAACGGCTCCGCCGCGGCGCAGCCACCAGCATGGGTGCAGCCTCCGGCCTGATCTCAGCACTCGTGGCCATTACCCCCGCCTGCGGTGCTGTGACCCCGCTGGGCGCGGTGGCCATCGGCGCGATCGCCGGGGCCGTCTGCTCGCTGGCCATTGAACTGAAGTACCGCCTGGGCTACGACGACTCGCTCGACGTCGTGGGTGTCCACCTGGTGGGCGGCATCCTGGGCACGCTGCTGATCGGCTTCTTTGCCACCGATGTGGCGCCGAACGGTGTCAGCGGGCTCTTCTACGGCGGCGGCGTGGAACTGCTCGGCGTCCAGTCCCTGGCAACGGTGACCGTGCTGGTGTACTCCTTCGGCATCACCTGGGTGCTCGCCAAGATCCTGGACAAGACGATCGGCCTGCGGATCAACCCGGAGGACGAGATGCGCGGAATCGACCTGGCGGCACACTCCGAGCTCGCTTACCTTACGGATGAGGATCCGGTGGAGCTGGGCTCTCCGCAGCGCGCTTAGGTTTCCCAAGGATTCCGGATGGGCGTTATCCGGAGCACGAGTCAGGCAGAGGGCCACCCTGGACCGGTGCCGGCAGCAGCCGGCTTATAGTTCCAGGGTTGGCCCTTTGTCATGTTATGAAGCGCCTGGTTTGTCCGGAACTCAGTGTTCAGTGCTCGCTGCAGACAAGGTTCCCGTCCCGGACCTCCAGAACGGCACCGCGGACGTGGCTCAGGCAGGTTTTGGGGTCCGGGGCCATGGTGTCGATCTCCTCGCCGCCCCAGTGAGGGTGGGTGAAGTAGGCCAGAAGGGCCCGCTCTTTACCGTCATCACCCGGTTCGAGGGGCACCACGTCCGCGTGGCGTCCGACGACGGGCCGCCCGTCCACGTGCTCGGGCTGGGTAAGGATCAGGCCGTCGAGGTGCTCCTGCCGGACCCAGTTGCCGGTGGCGTCCGCCGAACGGTAAATGCCCTGGCCCCGCCACTCGTCCACGATCATCCAGTACGTTCCCTCAAGCACAAAGACCTTGGGCCCTTCGTGCGGGCGGCCGGGAATGGTGAGGCCTTCCAGCGTCCAGGACGAGGGGTCACGCGGGGTATCGCTCACCGCGCTGTACGTGTTGGAGCCGCGTGCCTCGTCCTTGAACCAGAGCCGGTGGCGGCCGTCCCCGCAGCGTGCGACGGCGGCGTCAATTACCCGTGGCGAATTGAGGTTGATGGGGCCGAGGTACTCCCAGTGCACCAGGTCCTTGCTGGCGAACTGCACGATGTCTGCCTTGCCGGTCCAGTCCTTCCGCACCCCGCCCAGGACGCTGAGGTACATCAGCCACTCGTCTCCGATGCGAACGACGTCGGGCGCCCAGAGGGTTGCCGGAAGTTCACTTTCGGGCGGCACCAGTCCGCCCACGGTGCCCTGGTACTGCCAGGTTGCGCCGCCGTCGGATGAGCGGGCCGCTCCGATGGCCGTGCCGTGCACCCACTCCACGCCTGACAACCCCGGCGCCGTGGCCCGGCGCTGGGTGTAGAAAAGCACCCAGTCGCCGGTGAGGTGGTCAGGAACCAGGATGGGATCCGTTGGGCCGTCCCAGACGGGGTCACGGTAGGGCGTCCCGAAGGCGTCCGGGCGCAGGGGAGTGAGGGGCTCTTGCACTGGTTCTCCAACGTTGTAGTTTCCTTGGAACTTCCAGCTTAGCCGTGGGCCTTGCCGTGCCCGCCATGAAGGGCAAGGTAGGCGTAGACCAGCAGGGCGACGCCCGCCAGGATCATGAGGGTCAGGACCAGGATGTCCGCGGCGATGAGCAGTGCCGTTGATTGCAGGGCGAAGATCACGCCCAGTACGCCCAGGGCGGACGCCGGGATCAGGGGCCACTTCATCCGCCCGGCGGCACCGGCGTCGGGAACGGGAACCAGGGACAGCGCGCCGAAGGTGGCCGCCAGGCCCAGGAACAGGACGGCCGCCACCGGCATGCCCTGCAGATCCTGCGGGAGGGTAACAATAACTGCCAGCGTGAGCATCACGCCGCTGGGGATTACCGCCCACCAGTTGCCCCGCTGGCGCAAGTAGACCGCGGCGAACCCGGCGGCCATGAAGAGGAACAGGAAACTCGCGCCGGCGCCGCCGTCCGTAAACTGGGAGGCGGCGATCACGGCTGCCAGGCCCAGGAACACCGAGCCCGGGATTGCGGCCCACCAGTTCTCCGGGCTGCGGATGAAGACGGACAGGAACACGGCCCCTATGGCGGCGAAGATCAGCATCGGCACATAGGCGGCGCTCTCGATGACATTGAGCAGATCCAGCAGCAGCAGTACGCCCGCCGAGATCAGGACGATGCCGGCGATGATGCTCGCGTTGGCCGATTTCACGGATTGCCTCCCGGGATTCGGCAGGCGCCCGCCAGTCGCTCTGCTGGTCCCAGACTACGGTCCGGCCGGATACGGATGTAGGGCACAAAGCCCCGCCTTCACCGCTACTCCTTGAACAGCCCCGCCAGGTCCTCCGCCGTGATGGCGCCGCCGGCCAGGGCATCGCCTTCCATGACATCGGAAAACAGCTGCGACTTCCGGGCCTTGAGCGCCATGACCTTTTCCTCGATGGTGTCCTTGGCAACCAGCCGGTAGACCATCACGTTCCGTGCCTGGCCAATGCGGTGGGTCCGGTCCACGGCCTGCGCTTCGGAAGCCGGGTTCCACCACGGGTCCAGCAGGAACACGTAGTCGGCCTCGGTGAGGTTTAGGCCAAACCCGCCGGCCTTTAGCGAAATCAGGAACACCGGGGCGCTGCCGTTCTTGAACTCGTTGACCACGTCCGCGCGGTTGCGGGTGCCGCCGTCGAGGTAGCAGTACTCGATCTTTTCCTCGTCCAGCCGCTCCCGGACCTTCCCCAGGAAGCCCGTGAACTGGCTGAAGATCAGTGCCCGGTGCCCCTCTGCCACCAGGTCCTCCAGCTGCTCGAACAGCACGTCCAGCTTGCTCGACCGCACCGCAGAAAGCGCCGGGTCCACCAGGGACGCGTCCAGGCTGAGCTGCCGCAGCAGGGTCAGTGACTGGAAGATCGTGAACCGGTTCTTGTTCACGTCCTCGATCAGCCCCAGGATCTTCTGCCGTTCGCGCTGCAGGTGCGTCTGGTACACCTTCTGGTGGCGCGGGTTGAGCACCACTTCCAGGATCTGCTCCTGCTTGGGCGGCAGGTCCTTGATCACCTGGTCCTTGGTGCGGCGCATCATCAGCGGACGGACCCGACGGCGGAGCTTGTCCAGCTGCCCCTTGTCACCGTTCTTCTCCACGGGCTTCTGGTAGTACTCGGCAAAGCGCTTGGGGCTGGAGAACAGGCCCGGCGCAACGATCGAGGTAAGCGCCCAGAACTCCATCAGGTTGTTCTCCAGCGGCGTGCCCGTGATGGCCAGCTTGAAGGCCGCCGG
The DNA here is from genome assembly GCF_021129155.1 of Arthrobacter sp. AK04. Taxonomy (GTDB): domain Bacteria; phylum Actinomycetota; class Actinomycetes; order Actinomycetales; family Micrococcaceae; genus Arthrobacter; species Arthrobacter quantipunctorum. The sequence continues at coordinate 28,647 of NZ_JAJOMC010000016.1, read as the reverse complement.
GAGTTTGCGGGCGCACTGGTATGCCTTGGACTGGTGGTTCTTCACGAACTGCGCCTCGTCCAGCACCAGGCCGGACCAGGTGCGGGAGGCGTAGGCCTCGTAGTCGATGCGGAACAGTGCGTAGGAGGTGATCACAATGTCGGCGCCGGCCAGTGCCTCCGTCGGGGTCTGGTTGCTCTTGGCGAACGTCTCGCTGACGGCGTGGACTTTCAGGCCCGGGGCGAAACGCGCCGCTTCCGCTGCCCAGTTGCCCACCACGCTGGTGGGGGCAACCACCAAAAAGGGAGCACCGGCGTCGGATTGGCCTGCTGAAGCATCTGCTGCCGCCAGCGAGAGCTCCTTCGCCGCGCACATCAGGGCGAGCGCCTGCACCGTCTTGCCCAGGCCCATGTCGTCGGCCAGGATCCCGCCCAGGCTGTGCCGATACAGGAACGTGAGCCAGTTAAAGCCCTCCAGCTGGTACGGCCGGAGCTCTGCATTAAGGGTGGCGGGCAACGGCAGGCCGTCCACGCCGCCCTCCAGCAGGCCGCCCACCGCTGAACGCCACGCGGCCGCCTGCTCATCCACGATGCCCAGCTGGGCAAGCTCGTCCCACAGCCCAGCCTGGAACCGGCTGATCTGCAGGGGTGCGTCCTTGTTGTCCTGCAGGGAGCGCGCCTCCTCGATCAGTGCGCGCAGCTGGTGCAGCTCGGGCAGGTCCAGGGAGAAGTAGGCGCCGCTGGGCAGCAGCATCTTGGTCTGGCCGGACGCCAGCGCGGAGAAGACGGCCGCGAAGGAGACCGGCTGCCCCTCCAGCGTGATCTGGATGCCGAGGTCGAACCAGTCGCGCTGTTCGGTGGCCTTGGTGGAAATGGACACCACCGGCGCTTCCTCGGCCTCACGGTACTCAGCGATCTCGCCGGCGGTGTCCACCTCGACGTCCGGGGCTTCGCGCAGCCGGGGGAGGACCTCCTCAGTGAACGCCAGGGTGTCCAGGCCCTTCAGTTCCGCGGACGCCGCCAGCCGCGGCGTGCCCCAGCCGCCGGTGGCGGACTCACCCAGGGCCGGCACCACGTCCCACGGCTGGCCGAGGCCTTCCAGGATCCGGGCCTCGGCGGTGTCGTCGCGGTAGCCGTGGTCGCCGGGGTGCCGCCAGAGGGGCTGCGCCGTGACCAGGTTTCCGCTCTTGTAGTGCCACTCCCAGTGCAGCCGCACCCTGTGGTCCGCGCCGTAGTTGGCCAGCAGGGACAGGGTGGGGACGGCCAGCGCCGGGAGCTCCACGGACTCGTCCCGGGCGGTGACCCGGGCCGTCTGCTTCAGCTTCGGGTAGAAACCCGTAAGGAAGCGCGATTCATCCTTGGCCGGGATATGCAGCGTGCCGCCCGCGGTCACGAACGTCAGCAGTTCCTCGCTCAGGCCACCTTCCAGGGCAGCCAGCGTAATCAGGTTCTCGCCCGGCGGTGCCTCTCCAACACCGGGCAGCGCACCGCCGTCGGCGGCCAGGGCATCGGTGGTGAAGAAAATCCCGTGGGCGGGGCGGCCGATGGTTCCCACTGACGCCGGATCAATCTCCACGCCCTCAACGGCGATGGTGGGCGAAAGTTCCAGCCCGCGGTCGGACGTCTTGTCCTTGGCCGGTGCGACGGGTGCGGCCGGTGCGGCAGGTGCCGCCGCGTCCGCTGCGGAAGGAGCGGCCAACGGGGAGCCGTAACGGCTCAAATTAAGGCCGACGGCGGCGGGCGACGCTGCGAGGCGGACCGGCTCAGTGCCGCGCGAGTGGACGAGTGCGAGGCCGATTTTGCCTGCGTCTTCCAGCAGGCTCCACAGGTTCTTCCCGGCAAAGGAGTTCAGCCCCAGCCAGAAGCCTGAGGAGTTGTAGGTCCGGCCTGACGCAACGGAGTGGGCAGCCAGGAACTCCTGCAGCCATTCCACGTGCGCGGGGTTGCACTCGCGCCGGAAGTTCAGGTAGTTCAGCGTGGTCCAGGAAACATCGCCGCGGATCCACTTGCCCTTGGCGCCCATGATGACGGGCCGGGCCTTGAGCTGGCGGACGCTGCGCTGCGGATCACGCCGGCCTGTGTAGGAAAAGTGCGGCGCCGGTTCTTCCACCTCGAACTGGAGCGCCAGCGGAACCCCGGCGTTGGATGGGGTGGCCCCCGGCTGGGAGATCAGCGGGCTGAGGGCCTGCTCCCAGTCGGACAGCGCAGAGACCGAGGGGTTGCGGGACACCTGGGTGGATGTTGACGGCGTGAGCAGCTGGACCCGGATGGCAGGGTTGTCCTCGGCGGCGAAGAGCAGCGCCGCCACGTGCTTGCAGTCCTTGCGGACCGGGCAGCTGCAGACGCCCACGGTGCAGCTCCAGCCGCCGCCCTTGCGGACCAGCTTGGCCGTGGTGGAGTAGGGGAGGTCCGCGCCGCCGCGGACCTTGCCCAGCATGAGCCCGGTGGCGGCGTCGAATGAGATGCCCGAGACGCGGCTTCCCATGGCATACGCCAGCCCGGCCGCCAGGGAGCGGTCGTTGATGGCGGGAGTCTGTATTGCCAGTGCCGCACTCTCGTCCGGTTGGGATGGCATGGTGCGCGCTACTTTCAGCAGGCCACGGCGGGGCCGGGCCGGTGGTTGGTCATCTGATCCATCTTAGTTCGCCGGCGGGGCGGGGAGCGCCGCCGGCTCTTTGAGGGCGGCAGGATGGGATCAGACGGACAACCAGGGATGCAACTGCAGCCGGGATGCCGCAACCGGCCCGGGAGGGGTGGGGCCCAGGCCCGCCCCACCTCCCGGCCTGCTAGCTCTGGTGCACCGGCGCCCAGGCGCCCGTCCCCACGGCATCCCGGGCAGGGGCGCCGGCGTCGAACCGGTCAAGCCGGAAGGCGGCGAGCACGGGAGAGGGGGTTCCGGTAAGGATTTCCTCCGCGAGGAGCTCACCGAGGATCAGCCCCAGCGTCGCGCCCGAGTGGGTGAAAACCGTGTGCAGGCCCGGTATCGAAGAGACGGGGCCCACCACCGGCTCACCGTCACCGGGAATGGGTTTCAGGCCGGCAGCTACCCGCTGGGCGGCCAGCCGGGGATTCCCCGCGAGTACCTTCGAGGCCTCCTCGAGCAGGCCCTGGACGGACTCCTCGGGAACCGTGAAGGATCCGTCATCTTCGATGATCACGGACTGCTCTGCCCAGTCCGCATCAAGTACCAGCCTGCCGTCAGGCATGGGGCGCACAGCGACGCGGGGGGTGTTCAGCACGGTCTGCACTTTCATGTCGAGCGGTTCTGTGAACACCACGAAGGCGGCCGGGGTGGCATCCGGAACCGTCACACCCAGGGCTGCGAGCTGGGCCGGGACCTCACCCCCGGTTGCCAGCACCACCTGGTCGGCTTCCAGCCGCGTCCCGTCGCCCAGGATGACGCCGGCCGCGGCGCCGTCGTGCATATCCACCCGGACATCCCCGGCATTCTGGATGATCACCGCCCCGTTGTCCGCCGCCTCGGAAGCCAATGCCGCGATGAAGTCGGGCATGTTGACCCAGCCTTCACCTGGGTTGTAGATGGCACCCTCGCTGGCCACGGCAGCGGCGTCCACATCCGGGGCGACACGGGCCACGTTACTGCTGTCCACCCAGACGGAGTGGTATCCGCCCGAACGTTCGAAGGCGAAGGTTTCGCGGAAGGTTTCGTCCGGGCCGGCCCATTTCAGTGCACCATCGAACCTCAGGTAGCCGCGGCTTTCGGGATGGTGTGCGCTCCAGGTGCGGTAGCGGTCGATCGCAAGCATCCGCAGGTAGTGGTAGGCGGCGGAGCGGGCACCGGAGGAGTTGAGCCATGCGATTGAGCGGCCGGAGGCTCCGCTCGCCAACGGGCCGGAGGTGGCAAGCGTTACTTGCGCGCCTCCCTTTGCCAGATGGACGGCGGTGGAAACGCCCAGGATTCCGCCGCCGATGACGGCGACTTTCCTGGCGGGGCTCGTGGAGGACATGGTGGCTCGCTTTCCTGGTGTAAATGATTGGTGGTGTGAAGATGTGCCGTGGCAACGTACGTCAGGTGAGGGCATGGATTTCTTCGATGACTTTGAGGGCCGCGACGGCGTCCGCCGGGTCAACAGGGACCGGCCCGCCGTGCAGGAGGGCTCCGGCGAGGAGCCGGTAGAACTGGGGATACGCGCCCCGTTCAGCGGGGACTGCGCGCGTTGCGCCGTCGACTCCCAGGAGCCCCCAAGACTCCTGGGACTCGACGCCGTATGCCGGGTCCGACGGCGGCAGTCCGGCGTCGAGCGCGGGTTCCTGGCTGTCCAGTCCCCACTTTGCGTAGCCGGCGTCTGAGCCCAGGACGTGGAAGCGCGGCCCCGCCTGGGCAGCCATGCCGTTCATCCACAGCCGGGAGCGCACCCCCGAATCGTGCAGCAGGGACACGAAGGCTTCCGTGTCCGCCGCGTCCGGGGCCAGCCCCCGGTGTGCTGTTTCGCCGTAGCTGTGCGCCACGGGTCCGAACAGCTGGACCGCCTGGTCAATGAGGTGGGCGCCAAGGTCGTGGAGGATCCCTCCGCCTTCGGCTGTGGTGGCGGAGTCGCGCCAGTTCCCGAAGCCTTCGGGGCGCCACCACTCGAAGCGGGATTCGAAGGTCCGGACCTCGCCGAGTGCGCCTGCATCCAGGAGCTTCCTGAGGGTGAGGAAATCAGCGTCCCAGCGGCGGTTCTGGAAGACCGTCAGCTGCACGCCGGCGTCGGCCGCCCGGGCCATGAGTTCCTCCCCATGGGCCGAGGTGGTGACGAACGGCTTGTCCACCACCACATTCAGCTTGTGGGCGATCGCCGTCGAAGCCATCCCAAAATGGGTGGCCGGAGGGGTACCAAGGACCACCAGGTCCAGGTCTGCCGCCAGCGCGAACATGGCCTCCGCCGTGGGGACGATGCGCGCGTTCGGGTAGCGGGCTGCCGCCGCGGCGGCGCGGTCCGGGTCTGCGGTGACAATGACATCGAGTGAAAAGGACGGGTCTGCCTCAATGAGGGGTGCATGGAAGACCCGTCCCGAGATGCCGAAGCCGACGACGGCGGTGCGGATAGGTCCCTGTCCTGCGGTGCCCATCAGAGGACCTCGGAGAGGAAGCGCTGCAGGCGTTCGCTGCGCGGGTTGTCGAAGATCTCCGCGGGCGTGCCCGCTTCCACCACTTCGCCTTCGTCCATGAAGACCACCTGGTCGGCAACCTTCCGGGCGAAGCCCATCTCATGCGTCACCACCACCATAGTCATTCCCCGTTTGGCGAGCGAAGCCATGAGGGTCAGGACTCCTTTGACGAGCTCGGGGTCCAGGGCGCTGGTGGCTTCGTCGAAGAGCATCACTTCCGGCTCCATGGCGAGGGCGCGGGCAATGGCCACACGCTGCTGCTGGCCGCCAGAAAGGTCCCGGGGGCGGTGGTCGGCGCGTTCGGCGAGTCCCACTTCGGCCAGGCGGCGGCGTGCGCGTTCCCTTGCCTCCGCCTTGGACATCTTCTTGACGCTCCAGAGTGCGAGGGCCACGTTTTCCAGGGCGGTGTGGTCCGGGAAGAGGTTGAAGTGCTGGAACACCATCCCGATCCGGCTGCGCAGGATGTCCGGGTTGACCTTCAGTGCGCTGTCCCCGGCCAGGACAACATCCCCGCTTTTGGGTTCATGCAGCCTGTTGACGCCACGGAGGAGGGTGGACTTGCCGGAACCGGACGGCCCGATGATGCAGGTGGTGGTGCCGGGTGCCACGGTAAGGCTGACGTTGCGGAGGACCTCGATGTCCCCGTAGGCCATGGTCAGGTTCTTCAGCTCCAGGCTGGAGCCGTGGAAGGTTTCGATGTCAGCGGTGGGGTTGGCGCTGGTGGTGGTGATCATGTGTTGCTCCCGGTAGTGAGCGGCGAGGCCGCGTCCAGTTCCTTGACTTCGTTGAGGCCGCTGGTGGGGGCCGAGGGGCGGCGCTTTCCTGCCCGGAAGCGGCTGTCGAAGTAGTTCACCAAGTGGGTGAGCGGCACGGTGATGATGAGGTAGAAGACGCCCGCCATCACCAGGGGAGAGAGGTTGCCGGAGAGTACCGCGGCATCCTGGCCAACACGGAAGAGTTCGCGTTCGCTGACCAGCAGCCCCAGGAAGTAGACCAGCGAGGAGTCCTTGACGATGGCGATGAACTGGTTCACCAGGGCCGGCAGTACGCGGCGGATGCCCTGGGGGATGACCACCAGTGCCATGGATTTGCCGTAGCTCATCCCCAGGGCGCGGCATGCCTCGCCCTGGCCCTTGTCCACGCTCTGGATGCCGGCGCGGAAAATTTCGCCGATGTAGGCGCTGGCAATCAGGCTGAGGGCGATGATGCCCAGGGGGTAGGGAGAGGGGCCAAAGATCGACTGGCTGAGGCGGGCAAAGCCCTGGCCGATCAGGAGGATGGTCAGGATGGCCGGCAGGCCGCGGAAGAGGTCGGTGTAGATGCGGGCCGGGATGCGCAGCCACCTGGACGGTGAGATGCCCATGACGGCCACCACCATGCCCAGGACCACGCCAATGACGGTGGCGGCGACGGAGATGATGAGGGTGTTGAGGAGGCCTACCGCCAGAAGCTGGGGCAGGACTTCAGCCATGGCGCCGAAGTCGAAGAAGGTGCGGATGATGGTGTTGAGCCAGTCCATTGAATGCTCTCAGGTGTTAGTTGTGCCGGTGGCAGCCGGGCGGGCCTTGGTGTGGAAACGTTCGGCCCGCCCGGGCATACCCATGGTCTACTTGCTTGCTGTCGGGGCCGGGGTTGCGGTCTGTTCTGCCTTCGGGAGGTACTGCTCGGGCATTGGGGAACCCGGGAACCACTTCTCGTAGAGCTTCTTCCAGGTGCCGTCCTCCATGGCCTCGGCCAGCCCCTTGTTCAGGGCTTCCTTGAGGGCAGTCTTGCCCTTGGCGACGGCGAACCCGGCCGGCGCGTCGAAGGACGGGATGTCCGCGGCGCTGACCAGGCCGAACTGTTCCTGGTAGGACTTTGCGGCCTCGTAGTCCAGGAAGTGCGCATCCACGGAACCGCTGTTGACGGCGGAGACTGCCGTGTTGTTGTCCGGGAACCGCACCAGGCTTGCCGAGGTGAAATTCTTCACCGCGTAGGCTTCCTGCAGCGTGCCCTGCACCACGCCAAGGCGCTTTCCGGACAGTCCGTCGGCGTTGTTGATGCCGGAGGACTTGGTGGTGATGACCGTCAGGTATCCGGCCAGGTAGCCGTCAGAGAAATCCACCGTTTCCTTGCGCTTGTCCGTGATGCCGATGGCGGCCACGCCGGCGTCGAACTGCCCGTTTGCGACGGCGGCCAGCAGGCCTGAGAAGTCCTGCCCGGTGAAGACCACGTTGTCCACACCGGCGCGGGCGGCAACGTCCGTGAAGAGCTCCACGTCGAAGCCGGTGAACTTACCCTGGGCGTCCGTGAAGGTGTAGGGCTTCGAATCGCCCAGGCTCGCTACGCGGATGGATCCGGGCTCGATCAGGCCGTAGGGGTTTTCGGCCGGCGAGGATGAGGCTGAAGAGGAGCCGCCGCAGCCGGAGAGGGCCAGGACGGCGGCAACAGCCGCGGCAATGAGCGCCGCGGGGCGCACAGTGGTTCGAGTAATCACAGCGAGTTTTCCAATCGTGAGGAAGCGGGGAGATGGAGGATCGAGATCCGCCGTGCGGGTTTGCCGGAAACCCTTGCTGAGTCCGGTCTCAATGCCTACGATTGAGACCGGACTCACATCGATGGATAGAAATGTAATCGACGCCACTAAGGGCGTCAAGGGTCCATTACGAAAGGCCGACATGAGTACTGATGCTTCACGTCGACGCGACGTCACTGTTGCCGACGTCGCCAAAGCCGCGCAGGTGTCCAAAGCTCAGGCCGCCCGCGCCCTGGGCAACTACGGGGCGGTGAGCGAGGACGTGCGCGAGCGGGTGCTGGCTGCAGCGGAGGAGTTGAACTACCGGCCCAACGAGCTTGCCCGCAGCATGAACACGGGAAAGTCCAACACCATCGGCGTGGTGGTGGGCGACATCGAAAACCCCCATTTCGGCCTGGCCACCCGGGGAATCACGGACACCGCCAAGAAGAGCGGCTTCAACGTCATCCTGGTCAATACGGACGAAGACTGGGCGGCGGAAGTGGACGCCGTCAGGGTGCTGCTGGACAAGCGGGTTGATGGCCTGATCGTCGCCCCCGCGTCCTCCGTTGAGACCCGGCACCTCCAGGACGTCCACCATTCGGGAAGGCCGCTGGTCCTGCTGGACCGCACGGCCAAGGGCCTGGACGTGGACACGGTGGCCGTGGACATGGAAAGCATCTCCCATGAATCAACCCGCTATTTGATTGCGGCCGGACACAGCCGGATCGCCTTCATTTCCACGCTCCGGACGGATGACTCCTACGCCACGGGCCTGTCCCTGGGCTCTTCCCAGATCTCGGACCGGCGGGACGGAATCATGCGGGCGTTCCGGGAAGCGGGCCTCAAGGAACCCGAGGATCTGGTGCGCTTCAATGCCGACGGGCCGGAAACCATCAAGAAGATCACGCGTGAACTGCTGCAGCAGCCGGACCCTGCGACGGCCATCATCGCCTCGGACGGCCTGATCGGACTCAGTGTTGTGGAGGCCATCCAGGACCTCGGCCTCGCTATCCCGGATGACGTCTCTTTCCTCATGTACGACGATTTCGCCTGGACCCGCCTCACCAGGCCCCCATTGACCGTGATCGCGCAGCCTGTGTACGAGATGGGCGTCGCAGCCGCCGAGGCCCTCATCCGGCAGATCCAGGGCAGGAAGGCGCCGGCGGCCAAACCCGAATTTGCCGCGACCCTCGTCAAGCGCGGCTCGGTGGGCGGGCCGTCCGGCGGCAAGGGCAGCCACCACGGCCGGCGGAAGGAAAACCTGCCAGCGACGTAAACTTCGCCGGACGTTCATTTCCCCCTCAACGGTGGGCCTGCCCGGTCCGCGTAGCGTGAAAAACGTTCCGAGAACCACCCGTCAACAGCCGTGAGGATTGCCATGATCACCAGCCAGCAGCCCGTCGTCCTGACCAGCAGCAGTATCGACTCGAGTGACGAGGACGTGGTGGAGGCCAACGTCGGCATCGTGGATGCCATGCACGCCGCCCTGCTGCGGACCGAGGAGATGTCGCCTGTCGCCGTCCGCAGCTACTATGTGGATTTCTACCTGGCCCAGGCACTGGAGGGAGGCTTCTCGCAGTACGTCTTCACCGCCGTCGACCGCTCCGAAACGGACACCCTGGTCCGCGAAGGCATGGCTGGCATGGGCGCCCCTGCCCATCTTGACCTCTTCAACCGGGCAGTGGAGGCATTTGATGATTTGTCCGAGGAAGACGAGGAGCGCTACCTGGACGGCGGCCTGGATGAGGACTCCGAGGAAGTTCCCGACGGCGTCCTCCGGATGGAGGAGCTCGACGGCGAGTTCGAGGAGCTGCTGGAACGGGAAAACATCACGGCACTCAACGCCGCCTGGCTCCGCGGCCAGGCGGAGCTGCTGGTGCTGGACGACGAAGAGGTCGGCGCCTACATCGAGCGGCTTGCGTCAATGATTCCCGATCTGCCGGAGCGCCAGGCGGAGGCGGACGCCGAGGCCCTGGAGGATGCGCCCGACTTCGAAATCATCATCCGCGAGCTGTGCAGCATTGCCGGGTATGAACTCCTGAAGATCACCATGGGCGATCCCAACTACGTCCACAACGGCGAACGTGCCCTGGCCTGGCACTTCTCAACCGACCACGGCGGGTTCCTGATGGTCGAAGAGGAGGACGAAGCCTTCATGATCAACCCCGAAACACAGGAAATCGTGGCGGCCGTGGAGTTCGAGGAAGCAGGCGCTGAGATGGCCGAGGCCTAGGACGGCCGTCCCGGCCAGGCCTACCCCAGCTGCACCCGGCCCACCGTAACGGCGCCTTCCAGCACCAGCCGGAAGGCGCCGCTGCCCTCGCCGAATGCTGTGCCGGAACGAAGCCGAACCACAAGCTCTCCGCCGTAGCCCGGGACAACCTTGGCGCTCCCCACGGTGTTCCAGGTGTCCGCTGGTCCGGGTACTTGGATGCGCACCCGGCCGGCAGCGCCTGTGGGTTCGCTGGAAACTACATCAAGCAACACCTGGTTGCCGTCGGCAGGGGCCGGATCCCAGCCGTGGTAGACCGCCCAGCCGGGCCGGGTGGTGTCCGCCGGAGCTGCCGCCGTGCCGGCCAGTGGCGTCTCGGGCACCAGAGCCAGGTTGTGGCAGGAATCGAAGTTCTCCGCCCGGAACCATCGCCCAGAGCGGCGCCCGGGACCGGCCTTTCCAGCGACGGTAAGCGGCACTGCCAGCGGAAGATCCTCTGCGGACGCACCCACCAGAAGCTGGTACAGGCCGGGTTCCACCAGCATCCGCTCCTCCACCACGCTGTAGGTTGCCAGCCTGTGAAGCGGAACCCGGATCCTCGCCGTGGCCGCGCCTCCCGGCGGAACCTCCACGCGCTGGTGGCCCACCAGCAGGCGGCGGGGGAACTCGAAGCGGTGGTCCGGAGCCGACGCGTACACCTGCACCAGTTCCGACGCCGGGCGCGTGCCGGTGTTGCGCAGCTCCACCGCCAGTTCCGCCTGGTCCGCGCCCTGGCGGCCTTCGGCCGGCAGTTGGCGCAGGGCCACAGATTCGTAGTGCACCTCGCCGTACGTCAGGCCGTGCCCCAGCGGGAACAAGGGTTCCGCGCGGCTGTACAGGTAGGTGGAGCGCGAGGTGATGATGTCGTAGTCCAGGATGTCGGCCAGGTCCCCGTCCCGGCGGAACCAGGTCTGCGGCAGCCGCCCGGACGGCTCGGTGTCGCCGCTCAGGACATCCGCCACGCCGTTGCCCAGCTCCTGCCCGCCGTGGGACGTCCAGACGATGGCCGGCGTATCCGCGAGCGCCCCGAGTGCATAAGGGTAGGAGGACACAATCACCAGCACCGTGCGCGGGTTGGCCTCGCGCACTATGCGGACCAGCTCCTGCTCTGCCAGCGGGAGGTCCAGCGTGGTGCGGTCCAGCGTCTCCCGGCCCCCGAGGTGGGGGTCGTTTCCCACCACCACGACGGCGGTGCGGGCAGCGGAGGCGGCCTGCCGGGCGGCCTCGTGGCCGGACTTGAGCGTACGGAGCACAAAGCGGTCGGCTGTGCCGGCGCCGGGAACAAGGGCTGCGCTCGCGGTGCCGGCTTCAATCCGCAGCCATTTCCCGGTCCCCACATGCTGCAGTGCGGCAGTGCCGTCCGTGCCGCGGTCCAGCCGGAACGTCTCCTGCACAACCCAGCCGCCCACCCGCTCCGCCGTGGCGCGCAGGTATCCGTCCCCGGTGCCGGTCACGAACTTTCCGGTCAGTTCGGACTGGAGGGTCAGCTCTCCCTGGCCCCAGTCCTTGACGATAAACCGCTCCGCCGCACCAGGAACAGCGGCCTTTGCGGTCAGGACAGCAGTTCCGTCCCCGCCCAGGTAGCCTCCGGTCCGGACGCTCCGCAGGGCCACGATGTCGGCAGCCTCCTCGGCAACGACGCCGGCTCCCGTGCTTCCGCCGTAGCGGCGGGCGAGGCCTTCGGCAATGCTGACCTCGTCCTGCAGGGTTCCGCTGTACCAGTCGCTCAGCACCCGTGACCCCATGGTCCCGATGACGGCGATGGTTCCGGGGCCGCTGCCCAGCGGGAGCAGGCCGGTGCCGGTGTCGGAGGCGTCCCCGGTCCCGGCAGCGTTGCGCAGCACCACCACGGACTTTGCCGCTGCTTCCCGTGCCAGCTGCACGTGGGCGGTCGCGCCGATGGCGTCCGTCCCGATCGCGGCATAAGGATCACTTTCCGGCGTGAACTCGCCGGTCCTGGCACGGAGCGTGAGGAGCCGCAGCACAGCCCGGTCAACGTCGGCCTCGCTGATCAGGCCCTTCTCAAGCGCCTCATTGAGGTAGGCGATGGACGGCGCCGGGTTGTCGCCGTCGTCCGTGAAGCTGTCCACTCCTGCGTGGAGGGCGGCCGCATAGGCTGCCGCGCCGTCGTCGAAATACTTCTCCGCCCGGAAGAGGGAGCCGGGCGCGCCGGCGTCCGTCACGATGGTGACCGACTCCCCGTTGTGCCACTGCCGCAGCTCGGACTGCACCAGGTCCGAGACGTGCGCGGGCCGGCCGTTCACCAGGTTGTAGGAGAGCATCACCGCCCCTGCCACGCCCTCCTCGATGGGGGAGCGGTAGGCGGGGAGCTCATATTCGTGCAGGACCCGGGGGCTGAGGTTGCTGGAGGTGACGTTCCTGTCCAGCTCATTGTTGTAGCCGAGGAAATGCTTGAGGGTAGGCACCGTCAGCCACGTGTGCGGGTCCTTTCCCTTGAGGCCGCGGCAGTAGGCGCCGGCCAGTTCCGCCGTGAGGTGCGGGTCCTCGGAAAAGCCTTCCTCGTTGCGGCCCCACAAGGGATGCCTGAGCGGGTTCACCACCGGTGCCCAGGCGTTCAACCCGACGGACGGATCCTCCGCCTTCTTCGCGCGGAGCTCACGGCCCGTGGCCTCGCCGAGCCGTTCGATCAGGTCCGCGTCCCAGGTGGCGGCCATGCCCACGGGCTGCGGAAAGACGGTGGCCGGTCCCAGCCAGGCAACACCGTGCGCTGCTTCCGCGCCCGTGTGGAAAGGCGCCAGCCCCAGCTCCGGAACAGCCGGGGCGTGCTGGTGCAGCATGGCCACCTTCTGCTCGAGGGACAGTGTGCGGAGGATCTGGTGGGCCAGTTCTGCAGTCTGTCCAGTCCCGGCGTCAGCGGCCGGGGAGGCGAGGGTGGCGGGTTGATTGCGCACGGCAGTCCAATCAGCAGGGGTATCGAATCGCTTATACAAATTCGGGCGACATCCAGTGTTGCACTCCCACTTGTGAGGCGCAACACATTTCACTCTTGCCCGATCCTGTGCTGGTGTCATACGCTGATCCAAGTCGAATCGGTTCGATGAATCGTTGAATCCTTCCCTCATTGGCTCACACAAAGGAGTGCCGTCATGCTTGGTTCCCAGGTAGACCCGTCAAGGGGACGCCCCCATAAATCCGCCAGCCACCTGCTCAACGAGGCCTCCGCCGGCGTCAACCGCCGCTCCTTCCTCGGCATCCTCAGCGGCGCAGTATTCCTCGCCGCTGCACCGGCTGCGCTGACGGCTTGCTCCAGCGGCCCCGCGCCACAGGCAGCCACCTCCGGCAGCCTGGCGGAAACGGTGGCCAAACTGGTCCCTGCCTACAAACCGCTGGAGCTGGTCAAGCCGGATATCCCCTCCGTGAAGGGCTCCACGCCGGGCTTCACCAGCATCCCCTCGTCCCTGGTCAAGTCCGTCCCCACCCCTCCCGGGAGCGGCGGAACCTATACGGCCATGACGCCCGCCTGGTGGGCTGTCCCGCCCGCGCTGCCGCAAAACAGCTACTACCAGGCGGTCAACGAAAAGCTCGGCGCCACCATCAACTTCCAGGTCAATGACGGCAACGCCTACGCGGACAAGGTGCAGACAGTCCTGGCCTCGCCCAAGGACGTGCCGGACTGGATGGTCATCCCGGGATGGAACCTGCCGCCGCGCTTCGGGCAGGCGGCCGCGGGCGTCTTCCAGGACCTCTCCGAGTTCATCGCCGGGGACAAGGTCAACAAGTACCCCAATCTGGCGAACATCCCGACGGCGGCGTGGAAGATGGGCTGCTTCGAAGGCGGCCTCTACGGACTGCCCTACCCCGGTGCCCTGATCTCGGACGCCATCTTCTACCGCGCGGACCTCTTCGAGGAACTCGGCGTCAAGCCGCCCACGTCCGCGGACGAATACCGCACGCTGGCCAAGGAACTCACGGACGAATCGAAGAGCCGCTGGGGTTCCGAGGACGTCTGGACCGGCGCGCAGATCATGCACGGCGTTGTCCCCAAGTGGAAGCAGGTGGACGGCAGGCTGCAGAACAAAGTGGAAACGGACGAGTACCGGGCGGCGCTTGAGTGGACGGCGAAACTGTTTGCCGACGGCTCGGTCCACCCGGACGCCGTGGCCGGCAACGCGCAGCAGTCCAAGCAGCGCTTCGAATCCGGCGCCTCCCTGATGGCCTCGGACGGCATGGGCTCCTGGCACGAGGCCCTGGCCCGCGTCCTTCCCTCCAACCCGAAGTTCAACATGCAGCCCATGGACTACTTCGCACCGGACGGCGGCAAGCCCGTCCTGTTCCGGGCCCAGCCGGCAGCGATCTTCAGTTTCATCAGGAAGACGGACCCCGCCAAGGTGGAGGAGATGCTGGCCCTGGCCAACTTCATGGCGGCCCCGTTCGGCACCGAGGAGAACGTGCTGATCAACAACGGCGTGGAGGGCGTCCACTTCACCAGGGACGCACAGGGCATCCCGAAGGCCACGGCCAAGGGCACCGAAGAGGTCACCAGCACCTACGCGTTCCTGGTGAACGCCCCGATCGTGAACTCCATGGTCCAGTACCCGGGTCTGGTGCAGTCGCAGTCCGAGTGGGAGGCACGCCAGGCACCCAACGTTGTGGAGGACGCCTTCTTTGGCATGCAGATCCAGGAACCGGCCAAGTTCGGTTCGCTGTCCAAGCCGTTTGACGATCTGGCCAAGGACATCATCCGCGGACGCAAGAGCATGAAGGACCTCGACGCCGAGCTCGCCACCTGGAAGAGCAAGGGCGGCGACGAACTCCGGGACTTCTACGCCGGATTCCTGGCCTAGGCGATGGCACGGATGAGCACCGGAACAGAGCGCACAGCGGCGCCGCGGCAGGAGGTCGCCGCGGCGCAGGACAGCGGGCACTCGGCAGGACGTACGACGGCGGCTGGCGGGGTGGGTGCTGCGGCGCAGGATGCCGGGACGCAGGGTGACGGCGGCCCGGGGGCCGGGAGCGCAGCGGCCGGCAGCACGGCAATCCCCGCCCTGAGGCCCAAGGCCAACCTCAAACTGCGGTTCACCAGGGACCGTTCCCTGGTGTTCATGGCACTGCCCGCCGTGATCCTGCTGGCGGTCTTCGCCTACCTTCCCATGCTGGGCAACGTGGTGGCCTTCCAGGATTACTCCCCGTATGTGGGAATTCCGGCCAGCCCCTGGGTGGGGCTGGACAACTTCGCGCGGGTACTGGCGGATCCCGACTTCTGGCACGCCGTCAAGAACACCCTGGTGATCACGGCGTTCCAGCTGGTGTTCTTCTTTCCCATCCCCATTGCCCTGGCCATGCTGCTCAACTCCCTGGTCAACCCGCGGCTCAGGGCGGCCATCCAGGCCGTGGTGTACCTGCCGCACTTCTTTTCCTGGGTCCTGGTGGTCTCCGTCTTCCAGCAGATCTTCGGCGGCGCCGGGCTGCTGAACCAGTCACTGCGCGCCAACGGCTGGCAGGCCGTGGACATCATGACCAACCCGGATACGTTCCTGTTCCTGCTCACCTCCCAGGCCGTCTGGAAGGACGCCGGCTGGGGCATCATCGTGTTCCTCGCAGCCCTCAGCGCCATCGATCCCGCCCAATACGAGGCAGCCGCGGTGGACGGGGCCGGCCGGTGGAAGCGGATGTGGCATGTCACGCTTCCCGGGCTCCGCAGCGTCATTGTGCTGCTGCTGATCCTGCGGCTGGGGGACTCGCTGACCGTGGGCTTCGAGCAGATGATCCTGCAGCGGGACGCCGTGGGCGCCGAAGCCTCCGAGGTCCTGGACACCTTCGTGTACTACACCGGTGTGCAGAACGGCGACTGGAGCTACGCGGCCGCCGCCGGCCTCATCAAGGGCCTGGTGAGCCTGGCCCTGATCCTGGCTGCCAACAAAGTTGCCCACATCTTCGGTGAGAGCGGTGTCTATTCCAAATGAGCACACTAACCAGAAAGGCGCCCGCTCCTGCAAGCGCCAGACCACCCCGTCAACCGCGCACCAAACCCGAACGCCCCATCTGGGACGAAGAACCCGGAGCGGCGGCGAAGGCCGGCAAGATCGTGGTGCTCGCCGTCGTCGTCCTTGCGGTCCTGGGGCCGCTGTACACGATCGTCCTCACCAGCATCTCCTCCCAGGCCACCATCACCCAGGCCGGCGGACTGGTCCTGGTTCCCGGGGAAATTTCCTTCGCCGCCTACCAGCAGATCCTCAGCGGCGGGGTGGTCACCAGGGCGGTGCTGGTCAGCGTGGGCGTCACGGCCACCGGCACGGCGCTGAGCATGGTGGTGTCCATCCTCTGCGCGTACGGCCTGTCCCGGCCGGGGTCCTTCGCCCACACGCCCATCCTGTTCACCCTGCTGATCACCATGTTCTTCAGCGCCGGCATCATCCCGGCCTACCTGCTGGTGTCCGGCCTGGGCCTGATCAACACCTATTGGGCGCTGATCCTGCCCAGCTGCATCTCGGTGTTCAACATCATCATCCTGCGCGGCTTCTTCATGGGCATTGACCGGGGGATCCTGGACAGCGCCCGGATTGACGGCGCCAGCGAATGGCGCACCCTGACGCAGATCGTGCTGCCCATGTCCAAGGCCGTCACCGCCGTCATCGCGCTGTTCTACGGGGTGGGCTACTGGAATGCATTCTTCAACGCCATCCTCTACATCAATGACAGCTCCATGAACCCGCTGCAGGTGGTGCTCCGGTCCTACGTGCTCCAGGGCGTCTCGGTGCCCGGCCAGGTGGATGTGGGAACCGGGGCCGCGGCGGGTCCGGCGCTGCAGATGGCCGTGATCGTGCTGGCCATGATCCCCATCCTGATCGTCTACCCCTTCGTGCAGAAGCATTTCACCAAAGGCGTGATGATCGGCGCGGTCAAGGGATGAGCGGCCCGGCGTCGGGGTCCTTCATGCGGCCCTCAATGGACCGCCGCGGTGCTTGCCCCCTCGGAAAGGGAGGGGGCAATGAGCCGCAGCTCGGCGGGCTTGGCCAGGCTCAGCCGGTCCATCACCATCTCCACGGCGGCGCGGCCGATGTCCATCGCCGGGATGGACACCGCCGTCCAGGGCAGGAAGGCAGCCGTGGCCACATCGGCCGGGGCAATGACCACCACCGAGATGTCCTCCGGGACGGACCGGCCGTGCGCGGCAAGGTTCTCCCGCAGGATGGGCAGCAGTCCCTCGTTGTGCACCAGGAGGGCAGTGATGGCCTCCGGGCCGGCGAAGACCTTCTCCAGCGCCCGGGCCAGGTCCTTGGAGTTTGCCTCGCAGGCCACCGAAACGTTGGTGACCTCGAGTTCGCGGCACGCCTCCTCGAAACCGCGGAGGGCACGGTCCGCGTAGGTTGCGTGCCGGCGCAGCGAGGCGGGCGGGGAACCGATGAAGGCGATGCCGCGGTGGCCCAGTTCGGCCAGGTGGCGGACCGCGGTGCGGGAGGCTCCGGCGAAGTCGAAGTCAACGCAGCTGAGGCCGCGCGGATCGTCCGGCATTCCGATCAGCACCGCGGGCTTGTCCAGCTTGGCCAGCACGGGGATGCGCGGATCGCGGGCCTCGATGTCCATCATCACCAGGCCGTCCACCATGGACTGGGACGTCACCCGCTCGATGCTGCCGGCATCGTCCTGGGTCAGCAGCAGGACGTCCTGGTTGAACGTCCGGGCCGTGGTCACCACGGCGGTGACGAACTGCATCACCACGCCCACGTTGACGTCCGCGCGCAGGGGCACCACCAGGCCCAGCACATTGGAGCGGCTGGAGGCCAGGGCCCGGGCACTGGACCGGGGGCTGTACTTCAGCCGGCGCATCGCCGCTTCGACGATTTCGCGGGTTTCTTTCGATATGGGACGGTTCCCGCTCATCACGTAGGACACGGTACTCGTGGAAACCCCCGCTTCTTTGGCCACGTCACTGATGGTCGCCGCCGTTGAAGCCTTTCGATTACTCATATCCATCATTTAACCAAGGAATTCCATGCATCCTCGAAGCCACGGCCTGAGCGCCGTGACAGAGCGGGCCGGGCTGCTCTTCGGCGCCGACTACAACCCCGAGCAGTGGCCGGAGGAAAGCTGGCCTGAGGACATCCGGCTGATGCGGGAGGCCGGCATCAACCTGGTCACCCTGGGCGTCTTCAGCTGGGCACGCCTGCAGCCCACCGAGGGCACCTGGGACTTCGGCTGGCTGGACCGGATCCTTGCCCTGCTGGAGAAGGCAAACATCCAGGTCTGCCTGGCCACGCCCACCGCATCGCCGCCGCCCTGGCTGGGACACCGCTATCCCAGCACCCTGCCCACGGACGCAGCCGGGACAACGCTCTGGTACGGCTCCCGCAACCAGTTCTCGCCGTCGTCGGCCGTGTACCGCAGCGCCGCACGGCAGGTCACCGCCGCGCTCGCCGAGCGGTACGGCAAGCACCCCGCCGTGGTGATGTGGCACGTGGGGAACGAGCTGGGACAGATCAGTTACGACGACGAGACAGCCGCCGCGTTCCGTACCTGGCTCCTGCGCCGCTACGGCTCCCTGGAACACCTGAACTCCGCGTGGGGAACCACCTTCTGGAGCCAGGGCTACAGCACCTGGGAGGAAATCCTGCCCCCGCGTACGGCCCCATACCTGCACAACCCCACCCAGGTCCTGGACTTCAAGCGCTTTACCTCGGAGTCGCTGCTCAAACTCTTCACCGCTGAACGGGACATCATCCGCCAGTACTCGCCGGATGTCCCGGTCACCACCAACCTGATGGGGTTCTTCCGCGGCGCGGACTACTTCAGCTTCGCCGGGGAGACGGACCTGGTGGGCAACAACTGGTACACGGATCCCGGGCAGCCGCAGACCTGGGAACTGGGCGCCCTCACCCACGACCTCTGCCGCGGACTGGCCGGCGGCACACCCTGGCTGCTCATGGAATCCGCAGCCTCCGCGGTGAACTGGCGGCCCCACAACAGCGCCAAGGAACCCGGGGCCCTCCGCGTGGACTCGTTCTCCGCCCTGGCCCGCGGTTCCGACGGCATCTGCTTCTTCCAGTTCCGCCAGTCCGCCTTCGGCGCCGAACGCTTCCACTCCGCCGTGGTGCCGCTGGCCGGAGAGGACACCCGCGTTTTCCGTGAGGTCGCGGAACTCGGCTCCCACCTGCAGGACCTGCGGCTCCTCGCCGGCACCCCGGCGCACTCCCGGATTGCCATCCTCTTCGACTGGGACAGCTGGTGGGCGGCGGAGTCCCCGGACTGCCCCACGGACCGGCTCGGCGTCCTGGACCAGCTCCAGGCCTACTACAAGCCGCTGCTGCGCCGCGGCCTGTCCGTGGAAGTGGTGCACCCCTCAACTCCGCTGGACCGCTTCGACCTGGTGCTCGTTCCCAGCCTCTTCCTCCTGGCGGAGGACCATGCCGGAGCCCTGACGGAATGGGTGCACCGGGGCGGGACCGCCGTCGTGGGGCCCTTTACCGGGGTGGCGGACAGCAACGGCCACCTCCGGCAGGGACGGTTCCCGTCAGTCCTTGCTTCCATGCTCGGCACCAGCGGCGAGGAATGGCGGCCCCTGGCGGAAGGCATCGGACTCGATTTCGCGGAGCCCGGACCGGGAAGCGTCTCTGCAAGCGTGCCGGCCGGCCTCGAGGCCACTGTCTGGTCCGAGGACCTGCGCCTGGACGGTGCGGGAGCCGCGGCGGCGGCCTCGTTTGCCTCCGGCGCTCTGGCCGGAAAGCCGGCGCTAGTCCGCAACAGCCACGGCCGCGGCACTGCCTGGTACGCCGGGTGCGACCTGCCCGACGCCGCCCTGGACCACATCGTGGGGGAGGCCCTGGCGGCAGCCCGCATTCCCTCGCCGGTGGCAGGAATGCTGCCGGACGACGTCGAACTCGCCACCCGCGGCGGCCACCATTTCCTGCTGAACCACAGCCCGGAACCGCGCACCGTGACGCTCACCGGGCAGTCCGTGGACCTGCTCACCGGGAACGCCTGCGGGCCCCACCTGACCCTGGAACCGTACGGCGCCCTGGTCCTCAAAGAAAGCACTGCACCTCTTGAGAACGGAAACTGACATCCCATGAAATTCACCGACGGCTACTGGCTGTACCGCAAAGGCTTCTCGGCGCTGCACCCGCGCGACGTCTCGGACGTGGTGGAGGACGGGCGGAGCCTGACGGTATACGCACCCACCAAGCGCATCAACTCCCGCGGCGATGCCCTGAACCTTCCGCAGCTGACGGTCACCTTTGATGCGCCCCTGCCGGATGTCATCGGCGTGACCATCGAGCACTTCCAGGGCGGGCTGGATAACGGCCCCCACTTTGACGTGAACCGGACAGGACCGGCGCCGCAGTTCAGCCGGGACGGGGACACGGCCAGCATCACCTCCGGCGGGCTCACGGCGCGGATCAGCACGGACGGGGACTGGGGGGTGGATTTCCTGGGGAACGGCAGGCTGCTGACCACCTCCACGCCGCGCAGCGTCGGCGTTATCACGGACGACGGCGGGCGGACGTTTGTGCATGAACAGCTCAGCCTGGGCGTGGGTACCAATGTGTACGGCCTGGGCGAGCGGTTCGGTGCGTTCGTCAAGAACGGCCAGTCGGTGGACATCTGGAACGAGGACGGCGGGACCTCCAGCGACCTCGCGTACAAGAACGTGCCGTTCTTTATCACCAACGACGGTTACGGGGTGTTCGTGAACCACCCGGAGAAGGTGTCCTTCGAGGTGGGGTCGGAGGTGGTGTCCCGTACCCAGTTCAGCGTGGAGGGCCAGAAGCTCCAGTACTTCGTCATCCACGGGCCCTCACCGAAGGACATCATCCGGCGGTATACCGAGCTGACCGGACGGCCATCACGGATTCCGGCCTGGTCCTACGGCCTGTGGCTCTCCACCTCCTTCACCACGGACTACGACGAGAAGACCGTTAACTCCTTCATTGACGGCATGGAGGAGCGGAACCTGCCCCTGTCCGTCTTCCACTTCGACTGCCACTGGATGAGGTCCTTCCACTGGAGCGACTTCGTCTGGGACCCCGCCACTTTCCCGGACCCTGAGGGCATGCTGGCCCGGCTTCACGACCGCGGGCTGAAGGTCTGCGTGTGGATCAACCCGTACATCGCCCAGCGCTCGCACCTGTTCCGTGAGGGGCTGGAGCGGGGCTTCCTGGTCAAGCGGGCGGACGGGTCCGTGTGGCAGTGGGACATGTGGCAGGCGGGCATGGGGCTGGTGGACTTCACCAACCCGGACGCCGTGCTCTGGTACCAGGACAAGCTCCGCGGCCTGCTCGGCCAGGGCGTGGACTCGTTCAAGACGGACTTCGGCGAGCGCATCCCCACGGATGTGGTGTGGCACGACGGCTCCGATCCGGACAAGATGCACAACTACTACGCGCAGCTGTACAACAGGACGGTTTTCGACCTGCTGTCCAAGGAGCTGGGCGAGGGCGAAGCGGTGGTGTTTGCCCGCTCAGCCACGGCCGGGGGCCAGACCATGCCGGTCCACTGGGGCGGGGACTGCGAATCCACGTTCGCTGCCATGGCTGAATCACTGCGCGGCGGGCTTTCCCTGGCGGCGTCGGGCTTCTCCTTCTGGAGCCACGACATCGGCGGATTTGAGGGCACGCCCGAGCCGGAAATCTTCAAGCGGTGGATTGCGTTCGGCCTGCTGTCCTCGCACTCGAGGCTGCACGGGTCCAACTCCTACCGTGTGCCGTGGCTGGTGGACGAGGAGTCCGTGGACGTGCTCCGGCACTTTACGGAGCAGAAGATGCGGCTCATGCCGTACCTGCTGATGGCGGCGGAGCAGGCATACGCGGAGGGCATTCCCCTGATGCGTCCGCTCTTTATGGAGTTCCCGGAGGACCCGGGCTGCGCGCACCTGGACCGGCAGTACATGCTGGGACCGGACCTGCTGGTGGCGCCGGTCATGGACCCGTCCGGCACTGTGTCCTTCTACCTGCCCGAGGGCAGGTGGACGCACCTGGAGACGGGGGAGCAGCTGGCGGGCCCTCGCTGGCACCGCAGGGAGTATTCGGTGATGCAGGCTGCCACCTGGGTCCGCGAAGGCGCTGTGCTGCCCATCGGCACAGTGTCGGACCGGCCGGACTACGACTGGGCGCGGGACATGCAGTTCCGGGCGTTCGCCGCGGCGGACGGGACACGGCGCATTTCAGTGCCCTCGCCGGACGGTCTCACCACGGCCTTCGAGGTGACCGTCAGCGGCGGCGACGTCTCTGCCGTCGTAGTCTGATGGAACCTGTTACCGAGGCGAGGATACCCGCAGCCATGAAAACCCTGGGCCGCACCGGCCTCCCTGTCACCAATGTATGCGTCGGCACGAGTTCGCTGGGAAACCACCCACGGAACGGCACCGCGGCGGAGCGGACGGCAACGGCAGTGGCGGCCGTCCGCGCCGCCCTGGCCGGGCCCTTCAACTTCCTGGACACCTCCAACGAATACGGGCGCGACGGCGGCAGCGAGCGCTGGATCGGGCAGGCCATCCGGGAAGCGGGCGGGCTGCTGGCGGGCTTTGTCCTGTCCACGAAGGTGGATCCCATCCTGGGGACGGCGGACTACTCCGGGGACCGTGTCCGGCGCAGCGTGGAGGAGAGCCTTGAGCGGCTGGGGCTGGACAGGCTGCCGCTGGTCCACCTCCATGATCCGGAGAAGATCAGCTTTGGGGAGGGGATGGCCGCCGGTGGGCCGTTGGAGGCGCTCGTTGACCTGAGGGACCAAGGGGTGATCGGGCACCTCGGCGTGGCCGGCGGGCCCATTGACCTGGAGCTGAAGTACCTGGCCCTGGACGTGTTCGATGTTGTCATCAGCCACAACCGGTACACGCTGGTGGACCAGACGGCGGAGCCGCTCATTGAGGACGCACGACGGCGGGGCGTCGCCTTCATCAATGCCGCGCCTTTTGGCGGCGGCCTGCTGGTGAAGGGACCCGACGCCACCGCCAACTACTGCTACCGGCCGGCCAGCCCGGAACTGCTGGGCCGGGTCCGGGACATGCAGGAGCTCTGCCGCGAGTACTCGGTGCCGCTTGCCGCCGCGGCGCTGCAGTTCTCCACCCGCGATCCGCGCATCGCGTCGACCATCGTGGGGATGGCGGAGCCCGGGCGGGTAGCCGAAGCCGCACACCTGGCCCAGTGGAGCATCCCGGAGGACTTCTGGGAACGCATGCTGCCGCTGGCTTCGGCAGGGAACGCAGATTTGGGGTAGGGGTTCAAGCTGGAAGTTACCAGACATAGTCACGGGAATCGGAACCGGGGGACGAACTCCAGCATCCTGCGACTCTTGCAGTGGTGCCGCTGCGGTCCTCAACGTGGTCCCCGAGACGTGACCGCATGTGACTTTCAGTGATAAATGGCGGTCTTTTTGCGGCGCTATTTGTCACGTGGGCGGCGTTGGTGTTGCTCGTTGGATGGCGCGGTAGACCGTGGAGCGAGCGATGCCGAATAGTTCGGCAATCTCAGTGGTGGTGTGCACCCCGCCTTGGTGGAGGCTAACGAGGTGCGCCTCTTGGGCTTTCGAGAGTTTGGGTTGTTTCCCTCGCAGCCGGCCCTTGGCTTTTGCCACTGCCATTCCTTCCCGCGTCCTGGTGCGGATGAGGTCGGCTTCAAACTCGGCAACCATGCCTAAGACGTTGAATAGCAGCTTCCCTACTGGATCGTGCGGGTCGTAGACGCTGCCGCCGAGGTTGAGGGCGACCCCTTTGCGGGTGAGCTCGTCCGCGATGTCCCTGGCGTCGGGCAGCGACCGGGCGAGGCGATCAAGCTTGGTCACTACGAGGGTGTCACCGCTGCGGCAGGCGGCAAGGGCTTTGCCAAGGCCGGGCCGTTCGCGTTGGGTGCCGGTGAATCCGTGATCGACGTAGATAGCGTCGGGATCCACGCCGGCGGCCGCAAGAGCGTCACGCTGGGCGGTCAAATCTTGAGTGTTGGTGGAGACGCGGGCTTAGCCGATAAGCATGACGCCGAGTGTAGCGTTTAGGGCCCCCCGGATTCTGTTGGTCGAAGCAACACCCGATTAGGGAGTTCCTTCGATGCATCAGCAGTTCGATTCGCCTACGGGCGTCAGGTTCCTTGCCTTCATTCGGGAAGGTAGGAGTTTTAGACAATCAGTACAGCTGATCGGAATTGGTAAGGAGACCGGGTACCGGTGGTTACGCGATGAATACCTCCGGTTCCGTGGTGAGGGCCTGGATCATGTCGAGGCACAGACCCAACTCGGATTCACTTCGAGCAACGCCGAGAACTGGAACGAGCGGTTCCTCAACGATGACGGGCGCCATCACCGGCAGGTCGACCCAACGGTTGAGGAGGCATTCTGGTCCTCTTATGCCTCGGGCATGAGCGTAGGCGCTGCTGGGGCATCGGCAGGAGTAAAGCATACGACCGGGTACCGGTGGGTTTATAGACGTTTCGTTGAACTACGCAAACTCTCTTCCTTCACGCAGGTGGTGAAGGAACTGCGTCTATTACCGGGCACCTCGGTGAAGTGGGAAGCCCAGCGCCGGAAAGAGGCGGACACCGAGAAGGCCCGCTTTCAACAGCTCGACCGGGATGCAATCCGTACGGCGAGGATCGTGGCCGAGCGAGTTGCAGCACCATTGTCGCCGATGCAGAAGCGGCGCGCCCTGCGGGAGACACGGTATTGGGAGTTGGTCGGCTCCGGCGCTTCCAACGCTGCGGCTTGCAAGATGTTGGGCGTGAGCAGGGTGATCGGGACACGGCTTAGGAACCAGAGAGCGCAACAACCCAGAATCAGCGGCAAGCCTCCCTCGGGCAGGTACCTGTGTCTGCGGGAGAGGCTACAGATGGCGGACCTGCTCCGCTTGGGATGCTCCCTACGCGCCATCGGCCGCGAGCTGGGACGGCATGCGTCGACCATCAAACGCGAACTCGACCGGCACCGCGACAGTAAGGGCCGGTATCTGCCCCGCATCGCCGATCATGATGCTCGCCGGCAGCGACGCCGCCCACGGGAACGGAAGCTGCAGACGAGCCCGCGCCTGCGCTCACTGGTGCAGGCCAAGCTCACCAGTCACTGGTCACCCGAACAGATCTGCGGGTGGCTAGCGCGCCAGTTCCCTAGCGAACCGCATCTGCGCCTTTGTCCGGAGACCATCTACCAGGCACTGCTGTTCCACGACGACGGCGGGCTCAGGACAGACGGGAAACCGCGGCTGCGCACGGGACGGAAGATCCGCAAACACCGATGGAGGACCGGCCCCGGTCACGGAGCGGTAGTGAAAAACATGACCATGATCAGCGACAGGCCAGCGGAGATCGAGACCAGAACCGAGGCCGGCCATTGGGAAGGCGACCTCATCGTCGGAGTCGGCTCCGTATCAGCCATGGTGACACTGCGCGAACGGAAAACCCACTACGGGATCATCATCAACCTCCCACACGGACACACCGCCGTCCTGACCAACCAGGCAATCATCACGGCCCTCTCGACCCTGCCCAGGCACCTGAAACGTACCCTCACCTGGGACCAGGGCGTGGAAATGGCTAGGCACCAGGAATTGGCCACCGCGACCGGGTTGCGGATCTTCTTCGCTGAGCGCTCCAGCCCCTGGCAGCGCGGAGCCAACGAAAACTTCAACGGACTGGTCCGCCAATACTTCCCCAAAGGCACTGACCTTTCCGTGCACTCCAAAGAACACGTCGATCAGGTCTGTAAGGAGCTCAACACCCGACCACGGAAGTCCCTCGGCTACCTCACCCCAGCAGCCATCTTGCGGACCGAAGAGCAAGCGCACCACCTGCGAAAGCTGCCCCGCTAGCCCTTGCACAGGGCAGTCAAAAGGTGCCTGGTGCGCGCGGTGCGGGCTGCAAAATCGTTACGCGCGTGGCCCTCAGGGGAGCCCCATCTTGTGGTGCACTGTCATATGACCAACGTTTGGCGGAAGGTACTCATCGCGCTGATCGTCGGCGCTTTGGCTGTCGCAGCGATTGCCGTCGTTCCGACATTAGCGGGCTGCAGAACATCCAACAGCAATACTTCAAGTGATTCCGAGGCCACAGCGAAGACTAGATCTCCCAGCGAGAATCCCTCCTACTGGACCGAGGAGCGGATGCGGAACGCTCAACCCGCGCCCATGCCCAACCCTTGGTGCTGATCCGTCCACACCCCCTCACCGGGCCTGGCCCGGTCCTCTTTACACTCCCAATACACTCAAAGCACGATCGAAAAGTCCGAAAACGCCTCATCTGTTGCATCGACCGCTGGAATCCGCCGCCCCATGACCGGGCAGTTTTGCGGGCGGGTCTTACGGGAATCTGGCAACCCCGGAACACCGCGAATTTTGAAGCACGCTAAATGGGACTTCACGGCGGGCGGTGGAGGACCGGCTTGCGGGCGCTGGCGAGCCGCCTAATAACGCCTGCCAGTCCGGTGGTTCGAGGTGCTCAGATTGAGACCCAGAAGGCCTGATATTTTGCTGCCCCGTGTGTATGGTCGGTTCATGGACGCAACTGCAATGTATCGATCACCGCGGTGGTGGCCTTGGGCGCTGGCGATCCTGGGCGTAATCGTTCTAAACGCCTTCTTCATCGGATCACGGGGAGGTGAGTGCTTTGACTACGTGATTGAGTCGGGCGCCGCCGGTACCTGCACTAGTGGTCCGATGCTCGGGATCGAAGGGACGTGGATCTTGGGCGTCGTAAGCGCGGCGGCCGTCGTTTACTTCGCTCGTCGCGTCGTGCGCGTAATTAGCGCCGGAGGGACTACGGAAGAACATCGCTAGCAATCACATGTAAGACATCGTTCAGCGAGCCGGCTGTTGGCGGCACTAATGGACCCCATGCACATCTGTCCTGCGTATTCGCGGTGGACGATCCTCCTTAGAGCAACTTTCCGTCATCTCGAGACTTAGGATCGGGTCATGATCGTGTCTTCCACGGGAGTTGTATACGCCGCAGAAGGTTCGGTGGTTCTCGATGTTGTTCCGCCGCCCAGAACGCTGGCCGAGGCCATGGCAGCCCGCGGCCATGATGAGGAAAGGGAATTTAACGAGATTCTCTTTGAGACCGGCATCAACAGGGGGCCGGTCGAAGTACTGATTGAAGTCTTGCCGGCTCAGCCTGCAGAGGACACTACGGGTGATTGGGAAGATGCCTGGGAAGACTTCGATTTTGAGTTGCCCCCGGGCACGGTGAATCTTTATGGGCCAACGATGGGTGATGTGCTCAACATTGGCACCATCGAGGAACGGTCGGTCTATAGGTTTCGGGTCCAGGCGAATGGCCGGAGCCGTATGAGGGATCTGGTGGCCACGGAAGTTGTGGAGAGCTATTTGGTGCGAGCATGGATAGTCGAGCAGCAAACTAGGAAGATCGTTTCGTAGAAGGTTCCCCTCCGGTGTGGTGTCTCGAAACCGTTTTTGGCTCGAATCGCTAGGGATATGCGGCGGAGGCTTCCGGTCTTTCGTCGGAACTTTGCGAGATCTGTGCCGTGGAGGGTTCGCCTAGCGACCCAAAGCACGCCACGCTCCCTCCACCTGAAGTAGGCTTGCGTGGTCCATCCTGGGCAGCTAAATCTTTGGGGGAAGAGTCATGGAGATTATTTTGCTGGTCGTTTTTCCGGCCATCTTCTTTTACGTTCTCTATGGGGTGATTCGGGCGG
Organism: Arthrobacter sp. AK04; assembly: GCF_021129155.1. Taxonomy (GTDB): domain Bacteria; phylum Actinomycetota; class Actinomycetes; order Actinomycetales; family Micrococcaceae; genus Arthrobacter; species Arthrobacter quantipunctorum. The sequence continues at coordinate 1,226 of NZ_JAJOMC010000016.1, read as the reverse complement.
CGACACGGGACGGCATCCTTGCGGCCAAGCAGGCCGAAAGAGACAGCGCAACTGCTGAAACCGTTTCGCGAGACCGTGACTAGGCCGTTTGTGTCTTGGTAAAGTTCCATCGCAGAAGCCCGACGGCGTGCCAACGGTTGCGGCTCAACTTCCCCACTTGATGCCTTGGCAGAGCGATGCTGTGTGGTTACCTCCGGCGTATCCGAATGACTCGCGTCAAGTGAAAGACGATCAGTCCCGCCCCAATGCTTACGAATATGATCTCCGGCCAGGCAGGAGGTTCTGTCGCAAGCCGGTATAAGGCCGGGACCATGACGAAGATGGCGGCGCCAATGCCAACCCGGGCCGAGAGCTTGATTCGCTTACGGTCTCCGGAAGGCGTGGCCGCAGCTTCCCTGTTCGTGGAGTGATGGTTGGCCGGTCTATTGCGATGTCGGGATCCCATGCATCTGCCCCCTCAGGCTGGTGTCGGCGAGCCTATCAGAACCGATCCTTTGCAGACATGGGTTCCTCCCCGCGCACCACCAAATCTCTCCAAAGCGTCCCACCAAGGGTTCGTCGCATGACCGGCGGCGGGATGCTCAAGCGGGGGGAGCTGCGGAACTGAAGAGAGCGTCCCTGCGGACCGCCCAACGACCGATGGCTGCCGCTACGCCAACGGTGGCCCAAGGGATTAGCATCACGGGCTGCCAGCCAAAACCCAGGACGCTGCCCAACAGCCAGAACGTGAGAGTTGGTACAAGGAAGAAGGCTCCAATGTGCACCCATTGATTCCGCACCGGGCGTAAGACATAGGCCAACACCCAGGCAAGTGGCGCCGCGAACACCAAGGCAACTCCGAAGCCATAAAAAACCGCTATGCCCAATAAGCCCCATACGTGGCCGGCGTCAGTCCCATTCCGCACGGCAGGTACGCCAAAGTACACCGCAACCACGAGCAGGAGTGCACCTACCCAGAGCGAAGTCGCGATCAGCCAGCCCTTGATGAACCCGTAGGCATCCAGGACCATCGTGTTAGACCGATATTCCTGCGGCTGCGCCGCGTCCCCCGACGCCATGGGGCCCAGCCTACCGATAAGCAGTCATTTGCGTCCCTTTAACGTTCCCAATCCGGCTGTGGCGGAAACAAAGCGCCCCGCAAACCCAGGGGGGGGGGGGGGCGGGGGGTGGGGGCGCAAAAACCGCGGGGTTGGGGGTGGGGGGCGGTGGGGCCCGGGGGGGGGGGG
>NZ_JAJOMC010000015.1 GCF_021129155.1 Arthrobacter sp. AK04 | reverse complement strand
CACACACACCCGGACCAGACCCAGCCCCAGGGACCATCCCGAGGACCCACCCCCGACGATCCTCCCGCACATGATGCCGCTTCCCGGACGATCCTCCCGCACATGATGGCGGTTTCCCGGGTGATCCTCCCTCACTTGATGGCACCCTCCCGGGCGGGCCCTTCCCACTTCCTGCCGGCAGGAAACCCCCACCACCCACATCGAGTGATGGAGCGTCCCGCCGAACCCCGCATCAAGTGGAAGAGCGTCCCGCCGAACCCCGCATCGACTGAGAGAGCGTCCCGGAAAACCCGACGTTAAGTGAGAGAGCGTCGCAGCGGCGGGGCGGGAATTGCGTCAAGGAGCGTCCGCTGGTGGCTGAATCCGGGAGTGAAAACCCCGCAAACCCGGTGATTAACCTCAAAAAGTGGCGGAAACACGCGGAATTTGCGGAACGGAGGGGCCCAAGCTGGTAAGTTTTCGAACAGTGGCTTGTGCGCATGCCGCGTTCAGGCTCCAGAATCATGACCGTCCAGGAGGACATAAATGGCTAAGAACCGTAGTGAACTTGTTGCAGAGGTAGCAGGCAAGGCCGGCACCAGCCAGGCAGCCGTCAACTCCGTCCTCGACGCACTGTTCGAGGTTTTCGAGACTTCTGTCGCCGCGGGCGAGAAGATCACCATCCCGGGCTGGCTCGCCGTCGAGCGCACCGACCGTGCAGCACGCACCGGCCGCAACCCGCAGACCGGCGAGACCATCCAGATCGCGGCAGGCCACAGCGTCAAGCTGACCGCCGGCTCCAAGCTGAAGGCTGCAGTCTCCAACAAGAAGTAAGCTTCTTCCTCCCCGGCACTGAGCCGGCGCGGAAAAGGAGCGGCAACCACAAGGTTGCCGCTCCTTTTGCTTTTAATGCCGATTCGCGGGCCGGGCAGGCGTAGCGGACAATGGAATGGTGTCTTCTGCCGCAAAACCACGTTCCACCCACCCCCAGTCCGTTCCTGCCAAGGGAGCGCCGGGCAAGGGTGCGCCGGGCAAAGACAGCGGTTCCCTGGGAATTCCCCGGGGCTGGCAGGTGGCCGGGCTGGCTGCCCTGTTCCTGGGCCTTGCAGCGGCGCTGATCTTCTCCGGCGCAGCTGGTGCCCGGGCTGTCTCCGACCCTGGAGCGTTTGTCCGTTGGGGCCTCCCCGTCAGCAAGGCCATCCACAACGTCTCGTTGGCGGCCGTTATCGGCGGCCTGCTCTTCGCCGTCGGAATCCTCCCCAGGAGTACGGGCCCCCGCAGCCGGGCCAAAGAGGCTGCCGGCAGTGAGGCACCTGAGCATCCCGCCTTCAGCCGCGCCCTGGCCGTGGCGTCCGTGGCAGGTGCCGCGTGGACACTGTCCGCTATTGCCGTCCTGGTCCTTACCTACTCCGATGTCGCAGGGCAGGGACTCTCCGGCGACGCTGAGTTTACCCAGGCCCTGGTCTTCTTCATGACGGACATCGAGACCGGGCGCGCCTGGCTGGCCGTCACCATCATTGCGGCAATAGTGACGACGGCGTTGTTCGGCGTGAGGTCCCTCGGGGGACTCGCCCTGACGCTGGTCCTGGCCCTGGTGGGGCTGGTGCCCACCGCCCTGATCGGCCACTCGTCGAGTTCCGCAGACCACGAAGGCGCCATCAACTCCCTGGGCCTGCACCTTGTGGGTGTCAGCACCTGGGTGGGCGGCATCATCATGCTGGCCTTGCTGTCCGGAATCCTGACCGGCCCCAAAGCCGCAGCTTCCGCCGACATTACGGAACCCACGCTCCGCCGGTTCTCGTCCCTCGCCGGCTTCGCCTTCGTCCTGGTGTTCGCCTCGGGTGTCATCAACGCGAGCATCAGGATCACCAACTGGGGGGACCTCTTCGGCTCTCCCTACGGCCAGCTGATCCTGGCAAAGTCCGCGGCCACCGTGGTCCTGGGCGGGATTGGATTCATGCACCGGCAGTGGGTCATCCCGCAGCTGGGCCGCAAGGGCTCCACCCTGTCCTCGCGCCGTGTGCTCTGGCAGCTGGTCCTGGCGGAATTCCTGGTGATGGGCGCAACCTCCGGTGTGGCCGTCGCCCTGGGCCGTTCCGCCCCGCCGGAGCCCACCACCTTCGCCCCCGACGCCTCGCCGGCCTTCATCCTCACAGGCTACGAGCTTCCCCCTGAGCTCACCCCGGAGCGCTGGCTCACCGAGTGGCGCCTGGACTGGCTCTGGATCGCCGCAGCGCTGTTCGGCCTCGTCGCCTACTTCCTGGGCGTGGCCAAGGTCCACCGGCGCGGTGACAAGTGGCAGTGGTTCCGCTCCGTGAACTGGGTCATCGGACTCATTGTGCTGACTTACATCACGTCCGGACCGCCGTCGGTCTATGGCCGCATACTGTTCTCGGCGCACATGGTGGACCACATGGCACTGACCATGGTGGCCCCGATCTTCCTGGTGCTGGGGGCGCCGGTGACGCTCGCCCTGCGGGCCCTGCCCGCCCGGGCTGACGGCTCCCGTGGAACCCGGGAGTGGCTGCTGGTGTTCATCCACTCCAAGTTCTCACAGCTGGTCACCCACCCGCTTTTCGCGGCCGCCAACTTTGCCGGGTCCATTGTGCTTTTCTACTACTCAGACCTGTTCGGCTTCGCCATGCGCGAGCACGTGGGCCACGAGCTGATGATTGTGCACTTCCTGCTCACGGGGTACATCTTTGTGCTGACCATGATCGGCACCGACCCGCTTCCGCGCCGGGCGCCGTACCCGATGCGCCTCCTGCTGCTCCTGGCCACCATGGGCTTCCACGCCTTCTTCGGCGTCGCCATCATGGGCGGGACCAACCTCCTCGCCGCAGACTACTTCGGCAACCTGGGCAGGGAGTGGGGCCCCTCGGCCCTCCTGGACCAGCAGATGGGCGGCGCGGTGGCCTGGGGCATCGGCGAGGTGCCCACCCTGCTGGTGGCCATCGGTGTGGCCATCATGTGGTCCCGCTCGGACCAGCGGGAGACCAAACGCGTGGACAGGGCGGCGGACAGGAATAACGACGCCGATCTCACCGCTTACAACGATATGTTTGCCAAATTGGCCGAACGCGACGCCAGGCTGGCTGAACGCAACAAGCTGGAAGGACGCTGATGAGCGAAACCGTACGCACGCATGCCCGGGTCCGGGCCTCCGAACTGGTGGGCCGCAACTGGTTGAACACGGGCGGCAAGACGCTGGACCTGGAAGCCCTGCGCGGCAAGATCGTGCTGCTGGATTTCTGGACCTTCTGCTGCATCAATTGCCTGCATGTGCTGGACGAACTCCGGCCGCTGGAGGAACAGTACTCCGACGTCCTGGTCACGGTGGGCGTCCACTCGCCCAAGTTCGAGCACGAGGCAGATCCGGTGGCGCTGGCCGCCGCTGTTGAGCGCTACGAGATCCACCACCCGGTCCTGGACGATCCCGAGCTGGAGACCTGGAAGGCGTACACCGCCCGCGCCTGGCCCACCCTTGTGGTCATCGACCCCGAGGGCTACATCGTGGCGCACCTCTCCGGCGAAGGCCACGCGGACGGCCTGGCCGTGCTGATTCCCGAGCTCATCGCCGAGCACGAGGCCAAGGGCACGCTTCACCGCGGTTCGGGCCCGTACGTCGCTCCGGAGCCCACCTCCGGCACCCTGCGCTTCCCCGGCAAGGCGCTCTTCCTGCCGCCGGGCCGCGGATCCGCCGCCGTGAATGGAACGTCCGACGGCGGCACAGCGGCAGGTGCCGCAGCAGACGGTAACGCCGGCAAGGGCTCCTGGCTGGTCACCGACACCGGCCACCACCGCCTGGTGGAACTCGGCACGGACTTCCATACCGTCCTGGGCACCTTCGGCTCCGGCGCCAGGGGCCATGCGGACGGCCCGGCCGCGGGGGATTCCGCCGTGGCCCAGTTCAACGAGCCCCAAGGCCTGGTCCTGCTGCCGGAAGACGTGGCAGCCAAGGCTGGGTACGACGTCGTGATTGCCGACTCCGTCAACCACCGGCTCCGTGGGCTGTCCCTCGCGGACGGCAAGGCCTCCACCCTTGCCGGCAGCGGCGTCCAGCGCCTGCTGGAGTCCGGACCGGCGCGCGTGGACGAGGACGCAGCGGGATTCACGGGCCAGCTCGGCGGGCACCCGCTGGATGTGGCCCTGAGCTCGCCCTGGGACGTCGTATGGTCCAGGAAGCTCAACGCCGTGGTGGTGGCCATGGCCGGCGTGCACCAGATCTTCAGTTTCGACCCCATCACAGGGGCGGTAGCCATCGTTGCGGGCAACGGTCTTGAAGGCCTGCTTGACGGCCCCGCGCACGAGGCCTGGTTCGCCCAGCCTTCCGGCCTAGCCGAGGACGCCGAGGGCAACATCTGGGTGGCTGATTCCGAAACGTCCGCCCTCCGCAAGCTGGCAATTGACGACGACGGCACGGTCACCGTGGAGTCCGCCATCGGCAAGGGGCTGTTCGACTTCGGCTTCCGGGACGGCGCGGCAGCGGAAGCCCGGCTGCAGCACCCCCTCGGCGTTACCGTCCTGCCGGACGGCTCCGTGGCGGTGGCCGACACCTACAACGGCGCTGTGCGGCGGTACGATCCCGCCAGCCGCACAGTGTCCACCCTGGCGCGCGGCCTCCTGGAGCCGTCCGATGTGATTGTGGACCACACGCACTCGGCCGGTTCTGAGCCGCTGCTGGTGGTGGTGGAGGCGAACAAGCACCAAGTGGTGTTCGTCCCCATCCCCAAGGAAGCGCAGCAGGTGGACGAAGGCGCGGTCCAGACGCACCGGCCCAAGAGCCCCGTTGCGCCGGGTCCCCTGGAATTGACGGTTCGCTTCACCGCCCCCACAGGGCAGAAGCTGGATGACCGCTGGGGTGATCCCACCCAGCTGAAGATCTCCTCCACGCCGCCGGAGCTGCTGGCGTCCGGCGGCGGAACCTCGGTGGGGTTGCTCCGCACGCTGGAGCTCTCACCGGACGTGCCGGAGGGCATCCTGCACATCACCGCCCGGGCTGCCGCGTGCGACGGGCCCGAGACCGAGGACGGCGAGATCCCGGACCACGCTGCCTGCCACCTGTACCAGCAGGACTGGGGCATCCCCGTGGTGCTCCAGGGCGATGGTGATACCGAGCTTGTGCTGGACCTGCGCGGCATGGACTGACGCGCCGCACCTTGATGACCAGAGTGGCCCGGTTTTCCACCCCATGAGGAGTGGGAACCGGGCCTTTTTGTTTCTGCTTCCCCCCAAAATTGGGCCAGCTTGGGCCCGTCTTGTTCACATAGCACCGCTCGAGGCTGACGCCAGGCCAGGATGGCAGACATTGTGGCCTGATGGACCCAACGGAAATCCTCAGATCAGCTGGTGGAGTGTTGCTGCGGCGGGATGTGTTGGCCGCCGGTGCCACGGATACGGAGCTTCGCCGTGCGGTCCGCAGTGGCCAGGTGCTTCGGCTGGACCGGGGACTCCTGGCCGTGGCGGAAGCAGATGCGGAATTGGTGGCGGCAGGACGCGCCCGCGGTCTGATTACCTGCGTTTCTGCTGCTCCGACATACGGCCTGTGGCAGCTTCGGCCTCCTGCAAGGCCCCACTACTGGCAGAGCAACGGCCGAAGCGCAGTACGGTGTATCAGCCACCGTACCGGCTTGACGCAGCCGCCCCGCCACCGGACGCTTGCAGCCCTACCTGATGTCCTGCTTCATGCCCTGCTCTGCCTGCCGGAACTCGAGTCCCTGGTGATGGTGGAGTGTGCGTACAACCGCGGAGACATCGATCCGCCATACCTGCTCCGCCACTTGGACGGACCCCGGTGCGGCAAAGCGCGGAATGTAGTCTCCAAGGTGGACCGGGGCGCGGATTCCCTCCTGGAGACCCTGGCCCGGGTGCTGTTCCGGGATGCAGGCATTCTTACCGAAACCCAAGTGTGGATCGATGGCATCGGCCGTGTTGACTTCCTGTTGGAGGGGTTCCTCATCGTGGAGATTGACGGGCTGGCCTTCCATCTTGAAGCCAGGCAGTTCAAAAAGGACCGCCGCAGGGACAACTCCGCGATACTGCAGGGCCTTCCCGTGCTGCGATTCTTCTACGACGACGTGGTTCATTCACCCGAAGCTGTCCTGGCGCAGGTCCGCGAGGTTCTTGCCAGGGGCTCGCTGCGGTGGCCGCAACCAAACCGGCCCTGTTATTCGCCCAGCTTGCGCCACAACGGCTGGTAAACCTGCTGTTTGGCCACCAAAGCTAGGCCAGTGTGGCGGAGTCCGGCCCTAGAAGCTCAGTACCGGCGTGACCTTGACCGTGTCCCCGCTGACGTCCAGGCGGGTGGTGAAACTGAAGTCCACTTCCTCGCTGAGCGGGTACCAGGCGCCGGTGAACAGGTTCTGCTGGAGGGCTTCCACCTTGGCTTTTCCGTCGAGCGGAGCCACCACCCAGCGCCCGTCGAAGGGCTCAATGGACACGTTGGGGTATTCCGTCACGGTCCACTTGATGCTGCCGTCCTGCACCGTGTTGTTGCTGGCGTAGTAAAAGGGGCAGTCCGGCTGGAGTTTCTGTTCCTTGGCTGCAACGGCGGCGCAGCCGTCCAGGAATTCCCGAACCTTCGCGGACACGTCCTTCTTCAGGTCGTCCGTGGCCTGGGTGAGGAGGTTGAGGGGGGCCACCGGTGCGTCCCGTGCCGTCACTGTGGCACGGGTGGGGGCCGCCGTGAAGTATTCCCCGTTCACGGAGGCCTCGTATTCGCCGGGGTAGAAGACCGCGAAGGAGTTCCGGCCGTTGGGCATGTTGACGGGCACTCCGTTGACGGTGGCCTCACTGGAATTGACCACAGTGATGTCCATGGTGGGCAGCCTGGACGGTACGAAAGCCCAGGTGTTGAAGAAGATCCACTCAGTCCCGGTCTTGCGCAGCAGGAATTCGGTGCGGAGCCTGCTGCCGTCAATGGTGTACTCCAAGGGCACCATGACCTGGCTGTCCGGGCGTTCCTCCGGCTCGCCAATCTCCACATTCGTGAACCGGGACGTTGCGGTCTGCAGGGCCGTTCCGTCGAGCATGGCGGCGTTGCTGGGCGGGACCGTGGCCCGGAGCAGCCCCAGCGCCTTGCCGCCATCACCGCTTTGCAGCGCGTCCAGATACTCGCGCACGGGCTGCTGCGGGCTGGCCACTGTGTTGTTGACCAGGTTCACCGCAACCACGGCGCCGGCGATGGCAAGCATGAGTCCCAGCAGCCATCCGGCCGCGATCCTCACCAACGCTTGACTCATCTGCACGTTCCATACGTTACCTGCCATGCGTCCGACGGCGGCAGTTGAGTCAGCCAGCTGCGGTACGTTTCAGCGGCGGCGGCGCCGGGACGAGGTGCCGAATACGCCGCGCAGCAGCTCCCGTCCGAGCTGTGTGCCGATGGACCTGGCCATGCTCTTCAGCCCGCCGCCCAGGGCGCCGCCGAGCATTCCGCCGATGTCGCCCGCCATCGAGTCTCCCGCACCCGGCCGCGGGGCAGGGGCGTTTTCGGCGGGCGTGCGCCGTCCCGCCGTGGGGGACGGGGCGGGCCTGCTGCTGGGCCGCCCAAGGATCTCCTCCTCGATCCGGCGCGCCTCGGCGTCGACATCGTCCTGGCCTGCCCCGCCCGGAACAGTCCCGCCCGGAACAGTCCCGCCCGAACCCGATCCGGCGGGCGCCGCCGCCTTCCCTGACAGTTTTTCGAAAGCCGAGTGGTTGTCCACGGCCGTCCCGTACTTTGCCAGCAGGGCCGACCCCGCAACGGTGCTGCGGACCAGGGCTTCGTCGCTGGGGCCCATGACGGACTCGGGGGCGCGGAGCCTGGTGAGCGCCACAGGCGTAGGGGCGCCCTTCTCGTTCATCACCGTGATGACGGCCTCGCCAATGCCTGCAGACGTGAGCGTCTCTTCGAGGTCGTAGTCGCTCATGGGGAACGTGGACACTGTGGCCTTGAGGGCCTTGGCGTCCTCGGGGGTGAACGCGCGGAGGGCGTGCTGCACCCGGTTGGCCAGCTGGCCGAGGACCTCCGCCGGGACGTCCTTGGGAGTCTGGGTGACGAAGAAGATCCCCACGCCCTTGGACCGGATGAGCCGGACCGTGGTGGTGATGGCCTCCAGGAAGGCTTTGGAGGCGTCGTTGAAGAGGAGGTGGGCTTCGTCCAGGAAGAACACCAGCTTAGGTTTGTCCAGGTCGCCGGCCTCGGGCAGGTCCTCGAAAAGGTCGGCCAGCAGCCACATGAGGAAGGTGGAGAACAGCATGGGCTTGGTCTGCAGGGTGGGCAGCTCCAGGCAGGTGATCACCCCGCGTCCGTCCGGGGCGGTCCGCAGCAGCTCCGCGGTGTCGAATTCCGGCTCGCCGAAGAACTTCTCCAGTCCCTGCGCCTCGAGACTCACTAGTTCCCGCAAAATGACGCCGGCGGTCGCCTTGGACAGCCCGCCGAGTTCCTCCAGCTGGTCCTTGCCTTCGGCCGAGGTAAGGAACTGGATCACCGCGCGGAGGTCTTTCAGGTCAATGAGCTCCAGGCCGTTCTTGTCCGCGAAGTAGAACACCAGCTGCAGGCTGGATTCCTGCGTGTCGTTCAGCTCCATGATCCGCGAGAGCAGTATGGGCCCGAACGAGGACACCGTTGCCCGCACCGGGACGCCGTTGCCGTCGCCGCCAAGCGCCAGGAACTCCACCGGGAACGTCCGGCCCTGCCAGGACTGCCCGATGCCCTCCGTTCGCGCGGTGAGCTTCTCACTGCCGGTGGCGGCGGTGGCCAGCCCGGACAGGTCGCCTTTGATGTCCGCCAGGAAAACCGGCACTCCGGCGGTGGAAAGTTGTTCGGCCATCATGTGCAGCGTGACGGTCTTGCCCGTGCCGGTGGCACCGGCCACCAGTCCGTGCCGGTTCATCATGGAAAGCGGCAGCCGCACCGGCGCATCCTTGTGGAGCTCGCCGTCGATAATGGCGGCCCCCAGCTCTATGGTGGCGCCTTCCAGCGTGTAGCCCTTCTGGAGGGTGGCGAGCTTCTCTGCTGTGGTTTTGTTGGCCATGGCGCTAGCTTAGCGGCGTCCGCCCTTCAGGAGCGGCAGGATCACCCTTCGTTCCCCTCCATGGGGAAAGGCCGACGACGGCACTGGGGTGGGTGCCGTAGTCGACCTTTCCGCTGGGGACCGCCAGGTCCGTGCTGGCTTCGGGGAGCAATTGCCTTAGGAGACTTTGGCGTCCACCACGTCCAGCTCAGCGGGGGCGGCCTGCAGTGCGGCGCCCGATGACGGATGGGCTGCGACGGCCGCGGCGTGCTCGGCCAGTACGCCGGTCTGATGGCGGATCTTCAGCCGGTACAGCAGGGCCCCGCCCACCGTGACGGCGGCCACGAAGATCACCCCGCCCCACTGCAGGTACCACTCAAACGGCGGCACTGAGTTGTAGATCTCGGGGCGCGGCCATACCAGGTTCAGCGTCATGGCACCGCCCCACAGGACCGCGAGGATGTTCACAGGCAGCCCCCACCGGCCCAGGGAAAAGCCGGGCTCGGAGCCGTCTGCCGCGAGCGGCCACTTCTTCAGGAGCCGGTTGCGCAGCATGGGCACGGTGACCAGGAGGTAGGAGAGGTAGATCAGGACGATGCTGATGCTGGACATGATGGTGAAAATCGCAGGCTGCGTGACGTTGATGAGCAAGGGCATGACGGCCAGGACGCCGATCACGATGGCGGCAACGGTCGGGGTCCTGCGGACCGGATCAACTTTGCTGAGCTGCCGGCTGAAGGGCAGGTTGTTGTCCCGGGCCATGGCGAACATCATGCGGATGGCGGCGGCATGGACGGCCAGGGTGCAGACCACCACGGCCACAACGATGCACGCCAGGAAGGCCTTGCCGAACGGTCCGCCCAGGACGGACAGCACAATGTACTGCAGGCCGCCGTCGGCGGATCCCACCTTGGGGTCTGCCAGGTCCGGCGCGGCCAGGATGCCGAACAGCAGGATCAGGCCGCCCAGCACGAACGAGGCCGTGATGGCCCGCAGGATGGCCTTGGGTGCCGTACGTTTCGGGTCCTTGGTCTCCTCCCCAAGCGAGCTGGCGGTGTCAAAGCCGTACATAACGTAGCCCGAAGCCATGGCGCCGATAAGGAAAACGCCGAAGAAGCCGAGGTCGTGGCCTTCGCCGAAGCCGGCGGTGTCGAAGAAGACCTCGGGGCCGCGCACCACGTGCCAGCCCAGTGCGAGGATCAGGAGCACGGCGGCGCTCAGCTCCACGAACACGCCGATGCTGTTGATCCGCGTCATGAGCTTTACGCCGAACGCGTTGATGAGGGTGGAGATGGTGATCATGATGCTGGCCAGCACCACGCCGTTCATGGCGAAGTCGTAGGGGCCGGTGCCGTCACCGACGAACTGAAAGCCGGACCAGAGCTGGGGCAGGGTGAGCTGCAGGGCCAGTGCCACGGAGCCCAGCGCCACGATGGACGAGAGCATCAGCAGCCAGCCGGCCAGCCAGGCCGAGGTGCCGGAGGCGAGCCGTTTGGCCCAGTTGTACACCGATCCCGCCACGGGGTAGCGGCCGGCCAGTTCGGCGAAACACAGGGCCACCATCAGCTGGCCGGCGAAGACAAGGGGCCAGGACCACGCGTAGGCGGGTCCGGCCATGGAAAAGCCAAAGTAGAACAGTTGGAACACACCGGTGAGGATGGAGATGTAGCTGACGCCTGCTGCGAAGCTGGCAAACTTGCCGATGCTCCGGTCCAGGGTCTGCGCGTAGCCAAACTCGTCCATGCCGCTTGAATCAATACTCTTGCTGGGTTCCGCCATGTGGACTCCTCAATCAAAAAAGCACGATAGTGGTGGCCGTCCGCACTGCGGCGCACGGACGGCCGGTGGCCTGAAACTCAGGCGGGGGTGGCGGCGAGTTCCCGCTCCGCCGTCGTGGTTTCGCCGTTCCTGCCGGCGAGGGTGAGGCCGGCACGGATCAAGTCCGCGCAGCGCTCGCCGATCATCATCACGGTGATGTTGGGGTTGACGGTGACGTGCTCCGGCATGACGGACGCATCGGCGACGCGCAGGCCGGTGACGCCCTTGACCCGCAGCTCGGGATCCAGCGGCGACATGTCGTCGTCGGACGGTCCCATCCGGACGGTGCCCACGGGGTGGTACACGGTGTTGTGGGTCTTGCGGATGTAGTCCCGCAGTTCCTCGTCCGTCTGCGCCTCGACGCCGGGTGAAAGCTCCCGGCCGGTCCATTCCGCCATGGCCGGCTGGGCTGCGATTTCGCGGGCCTTGCGGATACCTGCCACCATGACGCGCATGTCGTGGCCGTCCGGATCGGTGAAGTAGCGCGGGTCCACCATGGGCTTGTCGCGGAAGTCGCGGCTGCGCAGGCGCACGGTGCCGCGGGAGCGGGCGTGGGTGACGTTAGGGGTGAGGCTGAAGCCGTTCTCCGTGGTGGGGTAGCCGTGCCGCAGGGTGTTCATGTCGAACGGGACTGAGCCGTAGTGCATCATCAGGTCCGGGCGGTCCAGGCCCTCTTCCGTGGGGGTGAAGATGCCGATTTCCCACCACTGCGTTGACGTCTGGACCATGGGCTGCCTGGCTTCGAACTGGACCACGCCTTCGGGGTGGTCCTGTAGGTTTTCGCCCACGCCGGGGGAGTCCACCAGGACCTCGATCCCGTGCTGGGTGAGGTGCGCTGCCGGGCCGATGCCGGAGAGCATGAGCAGCTTGGGGGAGTCGATGGCTCCGGTTGACAGGATGACCTCACAACCCGCGGAAAGCCGGTGGGTCCGGCCGAACGCGGAGTCCACCACGTCCACGCCGGTGCAGCGCTTGTCCGTGTCGAACACCAGCTGGCGGGCGCGGAGCCCCGTGAGCAGGGTGAAGTTTTCGCGGTTGATGATCGGGTGGATGTAGGAGACCGAGCTGGAGGACCGGGTGCCGTCAGCGCGGCGGTTGATCTGGAAGAAGTTGGCGCCGTTGATCACGGTGGTGCCGGAGTTGAACTTCGCGCGGGGGATGCCGGCCTGTTCGCAGGCGTCCAGGAGCGCGACGCCGGCAGGATCCGCCGGGGGCACGTTCATCAGGTGCACGGGGCCGGAGTCTCCATGGTGCGGCGCGTCCGGGCCGGCGTCCTCGTTGGTTTCCAACCGCTGGTAGAGCGGCCACGCGGCGTCGGCGTTCCAGCCGGTGGCGCCGTACTTGGACTCCCACTCATCCAGGTCTTCGCGCGGGGCCCAGAAGGCGATGCAGGAGTTGTGGCTGGAGCATCCGCCCATCACCCTGGCCCGGGCGTGCCGCATAAAGGAGTTGCCGTTCTCCTGCGGTTCAACCGGGTAGTCCCAGTCGTAGCCGGATTCGAGCAGTTCCATCCAGCGGTCCAGCTGCAGGATCTCGGGAAGGTTCCGGTCATCGGGCCCGGCTTCCACCAGGGCAACGGTCACGTCCGGATCCTCGCTCAGCCTCGCGGCCACGGCGGCCCCGGCGGATCCGCCACCGATGACGATGTAATCGAACGAGCGCTCGCTGAGGTCCTCGATGTTGTCGAAGTGCATCTAGTTCTCCTTGCCGTGGTCAGCGAACCAGCCGGTTACCTGCGGGCTGGTGTTCTGGTAGATGTGCTTGGCTTCCTGGTATTCCGCCAGTCCGGTGGGGCCGAGCTCGCGGCCGACGCCGGACTGGCCGAAGCCGCCCCACTCGGCCTGGGGCAGGTAGGGGTGGTAGTCGTTGATCCAGACCGTGCCGTGCCGCAGCCGGCCGGCCACGCGCTGCGCCTTGCCGGCGTCCTGGGTCCAGACCGCGCCGGCCAGTCCGTAGATGGTGTCGTTGGCCGTGGCCACGGCCTCGTCCTCGGTGCGGAAGGTTTCGACGGTCACCACGGGGCCGAAGGCCTCGTCGATGACCACGGACATGCCGCGTTGCACCTGGTCAAGGACGGTGGGCTGGTAGTAGAAACCGCCGTCGTACTTCTCCCCGGCAGGTGCGGAGCCGCCGGTCCGCAGCCGCGCACCCTCCTGGATGCCCCGCTGGACGTAGGCGTGGACCTTGTCCCGGTGGGCGGCGGAGATCAGCGGGCCCGTTTCGGCGTCGTCATCAAACGGGCCGCCGAGGCGGATGTCCTGCGCGCGCCGGACCAGCTCGTCCACGAAGCGTTCGGCGATCGATTCCTCCACCACCAGCCGCGCACCGGCGGAGCAGACCTGCCCGGAGTGGACGAACGCACCGTTCAGGGCGTTGTCGACGGCGGCATCGAAGTCCGCGTCGGCGAACACCACGTTGGGGTTCTTGCCACCCAGCTCCAGCGCCAACTTCTTGACGGTGCCGGCGGCCGCAGCTGCAATGCGCTTGCCGGTTTCCAGGCCGCCCGTGAAGGAGACGAGGTCGACGTCGGGATGTTCAGAGAGCGGTGCGCCCGCCTGGGCGCCGGCGCCGGTGACCAGGTTGGCCACGCCGTCCGGCAGGCCGAGATCCTGCAGCAGCTGCATGGCCAGGATGGCGGTGGACGGGGTCAGCTCGGACGGCTTGAGGACGAAGGTACAGCCCGCGGCCAGCGCCGGCGCGATCTTCCACGCGGCCTGGAGCAGGGGGTAGTTCCAGGGCGTGATCAGGCCGCACACACCTACGGGTTCATAGACGATCCTGCTGACGACGGCGGAGTTACCGGCGTCGACCATGCGGCCTGCCTGCTGCCCGGCGAGCCTGCCGAAGTACTCGAAGCAGGCGGCAATGTCGTCCATGTCGATCCGGCTTTCGGCGATCCGCTTTCCGGTGTCCAGCGACTCGGCGCGGGCAAACTTTTCCCTGCGTTCGCGGAGTTCCGCGGCGACCCTGAGCAGGAAGCTGCCCCGCTCAGGTGCCGGGACGGAGGACCAGACGCCGGAGTCGAAGGCTGCACGGGCTGCGGCGATGGCCCGCCCGGCATCCTCCCTGCCGGCCTCGGACACGGTGGCAGCCAGCTCGCCGTCGGCGGGGTTGCGGATCTGGCGCACTGCGCCGGACTCAGCCGGCTCCCATGAACCGTTGATGAAAAGGGTGGATGCTGTCCCGCCCTGGGACGGTGTGGCGTAAGTCATACGGAGGACAGTAGCCGAGGTTGAACGGACGTTCAATAGATTTCTTGAACAGATGTTCAATGTGAAGTTGCGAGGTGTTCACCGTGAAAGTTCACGGTTACTGCTTAGCGGGTGCCGGGGAGCTACGTGTTCCGCGGCGGGGCAAACGCAATCTGCTCGGTGCGGGCGATCCCCCTTCGGATCGCTGCGTTGTCCACCCCCAGGAGTGCCGTCAGCCACATGCCGTTCTGCACAACGACGATGTCGGCAGCACGTTCCTTGCATTCTTCCGGAGGCAGCCCCGGGTTGGCGTTGGAGACCAGTGCTGCGAGCCCATCGAGGTACCGGTCGAAGGCCGCGGCATTGATGTGGGCAAAATCCTCGTGGGCCTGCGCGAGGGCCCAAAGGTGAAGGCGCAGGGACAGGTACCGGGTGGTCAGCAGGTCTGCGCCGGCAACCCGCCGCAGGGCTTTGCGGAGCTGTTCGTCCGGGGCCGACGACGGGTCAGGCGCCACCAGGGCCAGGTCATGTTCATCCACGCTGCGCAGGGCGGCCCGGATCAGGCTCATCTTGTCGTCGTAGTAGTAGTTGACGAGGCCCAGTGCGACGCCGGCTTCACGGGCCACGGCCCGCATGCTGACGCCCGAGATGCCGTGCCGCGACAGCAGGTCGAGCGCCGCCTCGAGAATGCGCGACTGCCGGTCAATCTGTTCGCCGGAGTTCACGGCACTGGTCCCCATCTGGCCAGACTATTGCCAAACCGGCCGTGAGCGCACTTTATGCAGAGGATCCCGCCGGGCCAGGTACACCAAGTAGTGCCGGTTTCGGCCGGCCTGGGAAAACGAGTACTCAGGCGGAAAGACGGGTGGGGGAGTACGCGTGTGCTCCGCCCTGCCGCCACCTACGGTTAGTCCAGGCAGCGGCCAGAGTGGGCCGCCCGATGGTCTCAACAGGAGCTTTCATGCGCACTTCCCCGTCCAAGTCTGTCCTTTCGCGCCGGCTCGCGGCCGCCGTCGTCCTGCCGGGTCTGCTTACCAGCAGCCTTGTGCTGATCCAGCCGGCTGCCGCAGCAGGAACAACGTCCAATTCCTCAATCTGCAACGGCGTGGTGAACCAGCAGGCGCACCGGGGCGGCGTCCAGGAGAACCTGCTGAAGGCAGCGTCCAAGAGGAATGCTGATGCCATCGCAAGGCTCCAGGCGGAGAAGGAAAAGCTCCAGAGCCAGGAGGCGGTTCTGGCAGCGGAAATCGGGGCCATGGACAAAACGCTGGCGGCCCTTGATGCGCAAGGGCAGCAGCTGGATAAGGAATTCGCCGATGTGGACTCCGCTCTTTCAGCACTGAAATTGAAAGTGGGCGAAACAAACTCCGCCATTGCCGATGGGGAGGAGGTGCTCGCCGTGCTGCAGGGGCAGCATGCGGACGCTGCCAGCAGGCTGGCGCCGCTTGAGGCAGACCTTGCAGCAGCCCTGGCAGCGTCGGAGGTGTTGAAGGGCGAGGTTGCATTGTTGGCAGCAGACCAGGATGCCAACAATGCAGCCATTGCCGTGGCGCTGGGTGAACTTGAAACGCTGCAGCAGGCAGCGGCTGACGCAACGGACGCCGTGGCCGGCAAGGACGCCGAGATCGGGCAGGCGCAAGGCGACCTGGCAGAACTGGCTATCCAGGCAGGGCAGGCTGCTGATGCCGTCACCTCAGCGGAGGCGGCTGTGGCTGAAGCTGAGACGCAACTCGCCACGATGGTGGCCGCCGGTACCACCGCAGATGAGGCGCTGAAGGCGCAGACGGTTCTGGTTGCAAACGCCCAGGAGGCGCTTGCCGGCAGGGAAGCCCAAGCAGAGGAAGCGGACGCGGCTGTTACTGACAAAGCAACCCAGATCGCTACTGCCCAGGGCGAGATGACGGCGCTGGAGTCCGCCGCCGCAGATGCGAAAGCAGCACTCGATGCCAAGAACGCCGCGATTGCAGCGGCGCAGGTCGAGCTGGCCACACTCCAGCAAGAGGCGGCAGAAGCGGCCGCTGCAATGACGGCAAACGACGAGATGATCGCTGCGGTCGCCGCTGAAATCAGCGCCCTGCAGGGCCAGGTTTCGGCCACCGGCGCTGCCATCACGGCAAAGCGGGCGGAGATCAGCAAGGCCCAGGAGGAGCTCACGGTGCTCGAGGGCCAAGCAACCGCGCTTGACGCGGAATTTAAAGAAATAACGCAGCAAATCAGTGCTATTCGGGGTAACACGGACGAGAAAAAGATTTTGCTGGACCTGCGCCAAAGCAAGCAGGCCGAGCTGGCGTTGGTGGACCAGCAGATTACCGACAAAGCAGCCCAAATCTCGGGCCTGCAGGGTGACTTGGCGGCGCTCAACACCCAGATCAACACGTTGAATGCCCAACTGGCCGCCAGGCAGCAGGAAAGCAGCACGTTGCAGCAGAATGTTGCACCGCTCCAGGCGGCATTGACGGCGGCCAATGCCGGCGTCACGGCAAAAGAATCTGACATTGCCGACCTTGAGGCCCAGGTTTCCGACCTTGAGGACGCGCTCAAGAAGGCGGATTCGGCGGTCAGTGCCGAGCAGGCAGACCTGTTGCTTCTGGAGGAGCAGCGCGCCGTGCTTGAGCAGGCGGCAGCGGATGCAGCAGCCGAAGTTGCGGCGCAGCAGAAAGTGGTGACGGACCTCGAGGCTGCCCTCCCGGGGCTGGAGTCCGCCGCGCAGAACGTCCAGCAGGCCATCGCCGACCAGGAAGCGGTCCTGGCCACAAGGAACCTGGAGTTGGCCCAGGCCCAGGACGACCTTGCGGCGGCGGACACTGCAGTTGACGGCAAGGAGTCCGAGATCCGGGCGCTGCAGGACGAACTTTCCGTGCTCCAGACAGCCCTGGATGACGCCAACAAGGCCGCCGCGGCAAAGGAAGCCGAGGTTGCTTCGCTGAACACACTGGCGGAGAGCCTGGCCGTGCAAATCACCGCCGCTAACGCCAGGATCACGGCCAAGGAGGCTGAGATCGTTTCCCTGCAGGAGCGGGTGGCGCCACTGGCGGATCAGCTTAGCAAGCTGAACGGCGAGATCAGCGCCGTCGAGGCAAACCTGGCGTCACTGCAGTTGCAGCTGACCGCCCTGGACAAGCAGGTCACCGACGCCCAGGCAACGCTGCGTGCGCTGGAGGCCCAAAAGAAGCAGAACAAGGACGCCATCACCGAGCAGCGGGCAGTGGTCACAGGCGTCCAGGCCCAGCTTGGTGCGGTTCAGGTAAAGATTAACGTCATCGACGGAACGATCGCGCTCGGAGGCTGCGCCGTCTGATAGGACAGCAGAGGGGCCAGGTCATCATGACCTGGCCCCTTCGTGTATGCAGCGTGTGGCCAGAATCAGCCCAGTGCCTTAATGACTTCCTTGGCGACGTCCTCGCTGGACTGCGGGTTCTGGCCAGTAATGAGGTTGCCGTCCCGGACCACGTTCGAGGTCCAGGCAGCCCCGTTCTCGATCACAGCGCCTTTCTCCTTCAGCGCGTCCTCCACCAGCCACGGGGTGTTCTCGCCCGTGCCGCCGCCCAGCTCTTCCTCGTTGGTGAACACGGTGAGGCGCCGTCCGGCGAAAACGAACGTGCCGTCGTCGTCCGTTGCGCTGAGCAGCCCGGCGGGACCGTGGCAGAAGGGGGCAATGACCTTGCCCGCTTTGTCCGCCGCCGCCAGCAGCCGGCCCAGGTCGGCGTCCTTGTACAGGTCGGCCATGGGTCCGTGCCCGCCGGGCATCACCACGGCGTCATAGGCGGAAGGGTCGACGTCGGCAAGCACCAGCGGGTTCGAGAGCTCGCCGCCGATGGACGCCAGGTAGTCCCGGAAGCCTTCAGCGCGGTCCTCGCCGCCGGCGGATTCCGCAGCCAGGCTGACCTGGTCCACTGTGGGTTTAGCCCCGCCGGGGGTGGCGAGGTGGACGGTATGGCCGGCGTCGAGCAGGGTCTGGTGCGCCACCACCAGCTCCTCGGCCCAGAAACCGGTGGGGTGTTCGCTGCCGTCCTTCATGGTGAGGGAATCGGCTGCTGATACAACCATCAGAATGTTTGCCATGGTGTTGCTCCTGTCGTTGTTAACTGTCTTCCGGGCTGCTTCTTGAGGGGCCGGTTATCCGGCCGCGGCTTCAAGTTCAGCGTAGGTGTCCTCGTCCAACGTGACATTGGCCGCGGCCAGGTTTTCTTCCATGTGCTTGACGGACCCGGTGCCGGGAATCGGCATCATCACGGGAGAGCGGCGCAGCAACCACGCCAGGGCCACCTGGGAGGTGGTGGCCCCA
Source organism: Arthrobacter sp. AK04 (assembly GCF_021129155.1). Classification (GTDB taxonomy): domain Bacteria; phylum Actinomycetota; class Actinomycetes; order Actinomycetales; family Micrococcaceae; genus Arthrobacter; species Arthrobacter quantipunctorum. The sequence goes on along the minus strand of NZ_JAJOMC010000015.1, from coordinate 65,234 downwards.
AGCCGCTTGGCGGCTTCGTCCAGCGGCCCGCCCGGCCGGGCAAGTTCGCCGGCGGAAATGGGGGCCCATGGAATGAATCCGATGCCGTTTTCCTCCGAGTAGCGCAGGACGTCCTCGGAGCTGCGGTCCGTCAGGTTGTACCGGTTCTGGACCGTGGACACGGCGAAGTGCTTTCCGGCGGCCTCGAGCTCCTCCACACTGACCTGCGAGAGCCCCAGGGCCTTGACCTTGCCCTCGTCCTGGAGCTCGCGCAGCACGCCGAACTGTTCCTCGGCGTCCACCTTGGGGTCGATCCGGTGGAGCTGCAGCAGGTCCAGGGTGTCCACCTTGAGCTTGCGCAGGCTCAGCTCGGTCTGCTGGCGCAGGTACTCGGGGCGGCCCACGGGAATCCACTGGTTGGGTCCGGTGCGGGTGAAGCCCACCTTCGTGGCGATCTTCAGCCCGTCCTTGTACGGGTGCAGGGCCTCGGCCAGGATTTCCTCGCTGATGTTGGGGCCGTAGGAGTCCGCCGTGTCGATGAAGTCCACCCCGAGTTCGACGGCGCGGCGCACCACCTGGATCGCGGCGTGCCGGTCAGCAGGCTCGCCCCACACGCCGTCACCCACGATGCGCATGGCACCAAACCCAAGCCGGTGCACGGTTCCCAGGTCCTTCAGCTCAATCGTTGCGGACAGTTCCAACTGGTTCGACGTATTTAGGCTCATAGGGGCGGCAACATCATAAGTTTGCTGAGTATTCCTGGACGCCCTGAAATAAGCCGGCCCCCGCCGTCGTTATGCCTCAAGTGCCTGCTGTGATCCGGCGGGCCGGAATCCCATGAACAGCTTTGAAAGGCCGGCACCCGACGTGACTCTCCCCCTCTCCATCCTTGACCTGGCAACCATCGGCAAGGGCCAGACGGCGGCGGAGAGCTTCGCGGGCAGCGTGGCCATGGCACAGAGTGCGGAAAAGCTGGGCTACCGCCGCGTCTGGTACGCCGAGCACCACAACATGTCCTCCATCGCCTCCTCCGCCACAAGCGTGCTGATTGCCCACGTTGCCGCCCATACCGAGAGCATCCGGCTCGGCGCCGGCGGCGTGATGCTGCCCAACCACTCACCGCTGACCATCGCCGAGCAGTTCGGCACCCTGGAAACCCTTCACCCGGGCCGCATCGACCTTGGCCTGGGCCGCGCGCCGGGCAGTGACCAGAACACCATGCGTGCGTTGCGGCGGGACCCGATGTCCGCGGACAGTTTCCCGCAGGACGTGCTGGAACTGCAGGGCTACCTCACCGGGCCCACCCGCATCCAGGGCGTGGAAGCCACCCCGGGCAAGGGCACGAACGTGCCGCTCTACATCCTGGGCTCGTCCCTGTTCGGCGCACGCCTGGCCGCCCAGCTGGGGCTGCCGTACGCGTTTGCCTCCCACTTCGCCCCCAACGCCCTGCAGGATGCCGTGGCCCTCTACCGCCGGGAGTTCAAGCCCTCGGCGCAGCTGGATGCCCCGCACGTCATCGCCGGCGTGAACGTCATTGCTGCGGATTCGGCCTCCGAAGCGCAGGCCATGATGCAGGCCACCAAGCGTGCCCGGGTGTCGCTGTTCTTCGGCGGCGGCCGCGAGTTCACCGACGACGAGGCGGACATGATCCTCGATTCGCAGCAGGGCCAGCACGTCTCGCAGATGATGACCTACTCCGCGGTGGGCACGCCTGACGTGGTGATGGATTACCTGGACAGTTTCGGCCGGCACGCCGACGCCGACGAACTGATTGTGGCGCACCAGAGCACCGGCACGGACGCCCGGTTGCGGTCTGTGGAGCTCCTGGCTGAAGCCGCGGGGCTCGCGCGGGTCTAGGTGCCGGGGTCCGGGCGTCACGCCTGGCACCCTTTTCGGAAAGCACGACGGCGGGTTCCCCGGTCCCATGAGGCGGGCGCCGCCGTCATGGTCCAAAACGCTGCCGCGCATGACACGGGCGCGGACACAGCGGGAACCGTGCTGCCGGACTTTTACACATACGCAATACAGGGGACTTTCGGGGGAAACCCCGGAGGCTGACCATGGGAGTGCCCCCTCCGGAGTTCCGTGAACCCCGGGGAGGGGCACCATCCGGTAGCCCGCAGGAGATCCAGCGGCTGTAGTCCCGGCCCGGTCCTGCCTCAAAGGGGTACATGGATGCCAACGCCGTTGAACCAAAGCGTCGCGGATTCCGCACTGCTCACCAGGTCCCTTCCCCTGGGCATGCTCCGGGCATTCGTCCAGTCGGACGCCGCCGACGAAGGGCTCACGCCTGCGCTCCTTGCGGAACTGAAGGTGCTGGCCCGGGTGCCGGGGCTGCTGGTGGCCTGCAATTACGGCGGAACCCTGTGCGACGCCGAGGGGATTTCCACGGAGACGCTCCCGCTGGGCAGCGCCGCCATCGCGCTGCGTGCCCTGGCGGCGCTGCCCAACACCCACGCGGCTGTCATCTCCGGCCGTTCCCTGCGTGACCTTGCCGCAGTATCGCGCCTGCCGGCGGAGGTGCACCTGGTGGGCTCGCACGGCGCCGAGTTCGACATGGGGTTCGCGCACCAGCAGACCCTTGCCACCGAGTCCGTCCTGCAAAAAGTCCATGCCGCGCTCAACGAGGCCGTGGGGTTCCAGAAGGGCATCTGGATAGAACGCAAACCCGTAGCCGTTTCGGTGCACACCCGGCCCGCGGCGCCGGACATCGTGGCGGCAGTGACGGACACAGCACGAGAGGTGGCGCGCACCTACGGGCTGCACTTCATTGTGGACGGCTCCGTGCTGGACCTGTCCGTCGTCGAACCGTCAAAGGCGGAGGCCCTGGAAAGCCTGCGGTCCCGGCTGGGAGCCAGTGCGGCCATGTATGCGGGCGACGCTGACAGCGATGAACTCGCCATGGCCACGTTGCGCGGCCCGGACATGGGGCTGCGGGTGGGCCCGGGGGAGAGCTCCGCCTCCTACCGGCTCCGCGACCCGGAATCGTTCGCCCGGGTGCTGGCAATCCTGTTCGAGCTGCGCCGTGCCTGGCTGTTCGGCGAGGACGCCGTGGGCCTGGAACGGCACAGCCTGATCGGCAATGGAACCTCCACTGCCCTCGTGACGCCGGACGCGAAGATCTGCTGGATGAGCCACCCGCTGCCGGACTCCGGGTCGCTGTTCGCGCACATCCTGGGCGGTGACGCCGCGGGCCACTTCTCGGTGGAGCCGGTCAAGGCCTCGCAGGTGCTGGGGCAGCGTTACGTGGACAGCACCATGATCGTTGAAACCCGGTGGGCGGACGTGACGGTAACTGATTACCTGGAGCCCGCCCCGGACGGCATCACCAGCCTGGTCCGGGTGCTCTCCGGCAACGGGGCGGCCAGGATAACCTTCGCCCCGCGCCCGGACTACGCCAACGCCCCGTTCAGCATGGAGGCCCGCGGCGATGAACTGCACGTCATGGGCACCTCGGAGCCCTTCATCCTGCTCGCGCCCGGCGTCACCTTCAGCATCACCTCGGACGGGCGCCATGCCACGGCCACCGCCGCCGTCAACCTGCAGGACGGCCCGGTGGTGCTCAACCTGCGCTGCGGCGACACGGAACACCGGCCCGCGGTCCCCGAAAATGAGGCGGAGAGGCGCTCCGCGGTGGCGCTCCACTCGCGGCAATGGGTGCAGGGCCTCGCGCTGCCGGGCGTCAAGCCTTCCCTGGTCCGGCGGTCTGCCCTGGTGCTGCGCGCCCTGGTGCACGAGCCCACCGGCGCGGTCCTGGCGGCACCCACCACCTCCCTGCCCGAAGGGATCGGAGGGACGAGGAACTGGGATTACCGCTATTGCTGGCTGCGGGACGGCTCCATGACCGTCAATGCGCTGGTGGACCTGGGCTCCACCGGCGAGGCAACCGGCTTCCTGGCCTGGCTGGGACGGATCCTTGAACATGCCCCCGGTCCCGAATGGCTGCATCCCCTGTATTCGGTGACGGGTGCGCCGCTCTCCACTGAAGCCGTCATCGACAGCCTGCCCGGGTATGCCGGCTCCCGCCCGGTGAGGATCGGAAACGCCGCTGACCACCAGGTCCAGCTGGACGTCTTTGGTCCCATTGCCGAGCTGATCCATAGCCTGAGCGAACGGGAAGGGGCACTGGCCGAGGACCATTGGGAACTGATGATCCAGATGGCCTCAGCCGTCCTGGCCCGCTGGCACGAACCCGACCATGGCATCTGGGAGGCCCGGCGGGCCCCGCGGCACCACATCTACACGAAAGTGATGTGCTGGGTCACCCTCGACCGGGCACTCCGCACGGCGTCCCGCCACGGACGGACTCCCGGGGCAGCCTGGGCGCCGGTGGCCGCCACCCTCAGGGACGAAGTCCTGCGGGAAGGCTGGGACGAGTCCGCAAAGTCCTACACGGTGGCCTATGACAGCCCGGACCTGGACGCCGCCGTCCTGCACATCGGGCTCTCCGGCCTGCTTGACGTCACAGACCAGCGGTTCCTGGACACCGTCACCGCCGTGGAGCGGGAACTTCGTGTGGGTCCCACCGTATTCAGGTACCGGTACGACGACGGCCTGCCGGGGCTGGAGGGCGGCTTCCACATCTGCACCACCTGGCTGATAGAGGCGTACGTTGCCACGGGCCGGATCGAGGAGGCCTGGGACCTCTTCGACCAGCTGGTAAACCTCTTCGGGCCTACCGGGCTGCTGCCGGAGGAGTACGACCCCGGCACGGAAACCCACCTGGGGAACCACCCGCAGGCCTACTCCCACCTTGGCTTCATCCGCTGCGCCCGGATCCTGGACGAACACCAGGGCAAACGGTAGTCGGCATTCTTACTGGGTACCTAGAGTGGAGGTGACACCACCCGGAAACCGAAACGAGACCCATGCCAACCGCCCGCGCCCAGGGAGTGGGCTTCCGTTCTGAACGGGGCCCCATCCTCATAGCCCTGATGCTCGCCACCGGGCTGGTGGCGATCGATTCCACCATCGTGGCTACGGCTGTCCCGTCGATTGTCCGCGAAATCGGCGGGTTCGAGTCATTCCCGTGGCTATTTTCGGCGTACCTGCTGGCGCAGGCCGTCTCCGTCCCCATCTACGGCAAACTCTCCGACATGGTGGGCCGGAAACCCATCATCCTTGCGGGTATCGGGCTGTTCCTCCTCGGGTCCGTGCTCTGCGGCATTGCCTGGAACATGCCCGCCCTGATCGCCTTCCGTGCCCTGCAGGGCCTCGGCGCCGGCGCGGTGCTTCCTGTCTCCATCACCATCGCAGGCGACATCTACTCACTGGAGGAGCGCGCCAAGGTCCAGGGCTACCTCGCGAGCGTGTGGGCGGTCTCCTCCGTGGTGGGACCAAGTCTCGGCGGCATTTTCGCCGCCTTGGGGTTCTGGCGGGGGATCTTCCTGGTCAACATCCCGCTGTGCCTGCTGGCGGGATGGATGCTGGTCCGGACGCTCCACGAGAACGTGGACCGGGCCAAGCACCGGGTGGACTACGCCGGTGCAGCCCTCCTGGCGGCTTCGCTTGGCCTGCTGATCCTTGGCGCCCTCGAAGGCGGCCAGGGCTGGGCCTGGAATTCACCGGTCAGTATTGGCATCTTTGCCGTGGGCGGGGTGCTGCTGGTCCTGTTCCTCATGGTGGAAAGGCGCGCGGCGGAGCCCGTGCTGCCGTCCTGGGTGGTGTCGCGCCGTCTCCTCGGAACCACAGCCCTTGTGTCCTTCGGCGTTGGTGCCGTCATGATCGGGCTGACGTCCTATGTGCCCACGTTCCTGGAGGGCGCGCTGGCCAGCTCACCGCTGGTCGCCGGGCTGGCCTTGGCGGCACTTACCGTGGGCTGGCCGATCAGCGCCTCGCAGGCCGGGCGCTTCTACCTGCGGATAGGGTTCAAGGCCACAGCGCTCATCGGCATCTCCATCACCGTGGCCGGCCTTGCGGTCCTTGCACTTACCTCGGCTGCTCCCAGCGTGACGCTGGTCGCCGTCAGTTGCTTCGTCGTCGGACTCGGCCTGGGGCTGGTTGCCACCCCCACACTGATCGCTGCCCAGTCCAGCGTTTCCTGGAATGAGCGGGGCGTGGTCACCAGCACCAACATGTTCGCCCGGTCCATCGGGAGCGCACTGGGCGTGGCCGTTTTCGGTGCGGTGGCCAACGCCATTTATGGGGGAGCCGCCGGAGGAGGCGGCAACGGACCGGCAGTAGTGGCCGCTTCCGGCGCAGTCTTCGTGGCCGCCCTTGCGGCGGGGGTCCTCACGGTGGCGGCGGTCCTGGCCATGCCTGCCGTGCGGGCGGCCAACGCGGACGCCGCGAGTGGGGACGGGGAGGACGGCGGGGAGCCGGTTCTTACCGACGCGGAGGACAGCTCCCGGTAACCGCCCCTGGATGACGGCCGGCAATCAGATGACGGCCGGCAATCAGCGGCCGGCGCGGAAGATCTCCGGGGCAGGCCTGGTGCCGGTGGCCAGGTCCGCAAGGATCCGCCCGATGACCGGCGTGAACTTGAAGCCGTGCCCCGAGAATCCGGCGCCGATCACCACGGGACCGATCCGGTCCAGGACGAAGTCCTCATCCGGGGTGGTGGTGTAGGTGCAGCTGACTGCCTCGAAAGAGTCAGCGTCCACCCCGGGCAGCCAGGTCCGGGCGTACTCCTGCAGGGCGGCGAGCTGCACCGGCTCCGGCAGGAAGGACCGCCGGTCCGGATCCACAACTGGGCCCACTCCGTGCCAGCCGGCCTTAATCCCCTCGCCCGGTGTCTGCATCCCGTATACAGGGGAATACCAGCCCTTGTATTCCGCGCCCGCCCCCGGATAGTGGTTGAATCCCGGCCATGCTGCCCCCGGGTCCGTGACCCGGAAGTGCACCGGCTGCTCCTGGGTGACGCGCAGCTGTGGAATCCGCAGCCCTGAACCGGCGCTGTTGCCAAGCACTCCGCCGAGGAGCTTCTCCGTCCAGCCGCCGGCCGTGACAACAGCCTGTGCAGCGGTGACCACCTCCGTGCCGGCAGCGGACTCCAAAACCAGCCGGACGCCGTCGTCCATCACCTGGAAGTCCACCACTTTGGTGTGGTGCCGCATCTCGGCGCCGCGGGCTATGGCCAGCCGCTGCATAACGGGGAGGGCAACGTCAGGGTTGAGCTGGCCGCCGTCGGGCAGGTGGAGCACCTGCTGGTCGAAGCGGATGCCGCGCCAGCGCTCGGCGGCCTCTGCGGGGTGCAGGAATTCCGCGCCGATCCCGGCCTGCTCCAGGGCGGCGGCAACATCGGCAAACAGCGGCTCCGGCCCGTGGTTGACCACCCCCGTGCGCGCCAGCAGCTGTTCGCCGCTTTCCTGCTCCAGCTCGTCCCACAGGGCCAGCCCCTCGGCCAGCATGGCCACGTACTCGGGCCGGTGGTAGCCCGGGTTGAGGTTGCGGGTGGTGCCGTGCGAGGCCCCGATCCGGTGCCCGGGCCCGAACTGCTCCACCAGCGTCACCTGCCGGCCGCGGCGCGACAAAGCCCACGCGGCGGCCGAGCCCATCGCTCCGCCGCCGATCACCACGGTGTCCAGAACAGTATTCATGCAGCCCTCCAGGCTCAGGTCAGCAGCAGTGCCACGCCGATCATGGCCGGCACAGCCACCACGGTGGTAATCAGGACGGTGTCCTTGGCCACGGTGAGGCCGGTGTTGTAGCGGCTGGCGGCCACAAAGACATTCTGCGCGGTTGGCAGTGCAGCGGTCACGACGACGGCGAACAGGACATGGCCGTCCAGCCCCAGCAGGAAGCGGGCAAAGAGATAGGCAAGCGCCGGCTGGACCGCGAGTTTGAACGCGCTGGCCAGCAGCGTATCCACGCGTCGGGCAGCTGCGGCCTGGAGCGGGCGGGTGCCGTTCAGGCTCATGCCGAACGCAATCAGCATGGCGGGGATCGCCGCGCCGCCGATCAGGTGGATCGGTTCCATGACAAGGTCGGGCACCTTCCATCCGGTGCCCGCCACCAGCAGGCCCAGCGCGGAGCCGACGATCATGGGGTTCCGCAGGATCATCACAGCGAAGTTCAGCGGCGTGGTGCGGTGTTTGCTGGTGCTCGAGTCCAGGAGCATCAGGAACAGCGGCGTGAAGAAGGCGAGCTGGAAGATCAGCAGCGGTGCCACGTAACTGGCATCGCCCAGGACGTAGACCGCGATGGGAATGCCCAGGTTGGCCGAGTTGACCAGCGACGCCGCCATCGAGGACATCAGCGATTCCGGAAGCGAACGCCTGAGCCAGAACTTGGCAATGACAAAAAAGATGACCGCGGTGGCGACGGCCGACACCGCGGCCACCAGCAGAGGCGCTGCGAAGACTTCGACGAGGCGCGCTTTGCTGAGGGTTTCAAAGAGCAGGGCCGGGCTGGCCACGAAGAACGTGAGGGAGCTCAGCACCTGCCGGGCGTTGTCACCCAGGATTTTCTGCCGGCCCACGAACCAGCCCACCAGGATGATGCACCACACCACAAAGAAGCCCGCCAGCACGCCTAGCATGGGACGGCCCGCAGGGCGCGGCAGGGCAGGGGGCCGGGGCTCACGCTCCGGTTACAGTGCGGCGTTGTTAAGCGCGAAAGGGGGGCGCAGCAAACCCGGGGTAAGGCCCTCGGCGGGGTCGTTGCCCAGTTGGATCACGCGGTTGTTTTCGTCCACGTGGACCACCTTGGGCTCGTAGCTCTTCGCTTCCTCGGTGGTCATCTGCGCGTAGGTAATCAGGATGACAATGTCGTTTTCCTGCATCAGGTGGGCAGCTGCCCCGTTGATGCCGATCACGCCGGAGCCGCGCTCGCCGGCGATCGTGTACGTCTCCAGGCGCGAGCCGTTGGTCACGTCCACGATGGACACCAGCTCACCCGGCAGGATGTCGGCAGCCTCGAGCAGGTCCAGGTCAACAGTGACCGAACCTACGTAGTGCAGGTCAGCGTGCGTGACGGTGGCCCGGTGGATTTTGGACTTGAACATTGTTCGATTCATAACGGGTTCAGTCTAGCGGCGGGGGCCCTGCGGCGCAGTGACGCAGGAAACAGTTACGCGGGAGCGGTACCTGCGCGGCGACGCACCGCGTCATGGTGCGGGGAGGAGCGCAGCCCCAGGTTGGAGGACATGTCCGACGGCGGCTGGGTCACCCGGCGACATTCTCCGCTACGGCTTCTGCCGTGGCCGCCAGGGTTTCCCGGGCAGCCAGGATGGCCGGCCGCTTGGCACTGGAGCGGCGGACGGAGGTGAAGACTGTCCGCCGCGGCTTCCCCGGCAGGTCCAGGAGCCGCGCCGTGGTGCCGCGGCCGGTCCACACCAGGTCCGGCATCAGCGCTACGGCGTTGCCCGACTCGATCAGCCGGATCTGGGCCTGGAGGTCGGCGGTCTCAAAGCGCACGTCGGGTTCGAACCCGGCGCTCCGGCACGCCTGCTCAGCCCAGTGCCTTGATGCGGCACCCCGCGGCTCCATCACCCAGGCGAGTTCCGCAGTGTCCTCGATCGAGGAGATGGCGGGGCCGCCGTCGGACGCCGGCGGAATGGCCAGCCGGATGGCATCGGTGGTCAGCTTGACCCTGTCCAGCTCGGGATAGCGGGGGGCGGCATGGCCCGGATACTGCTCGGCAATCACGAGGTCAAAATCGCGGGCCCAGGTCTCGTGCAGGGCGGTCTCAGGCTCGCGCTGGATCATCTCGATGCGGACCTCAGGATAGGTGCGGGACATCCGCGTGAGCATTTCCGGCATGAGGGCAAGGGCTGCCGACTGGAAGACGGCGATCCGGACGGTGCCGGTGACCGTTGTCAACGATGCGGCCAGGTCCGCCTCAGCCTGCTCCATGGTCTCCAGCAGGCTCGCGGTGTGCGCCACCAGGACCTCGGCCTGCGGTGTGAGCTGAACCCGGCGCCCCGTCTTGCGGAGCAGCTCGACGCCCACTTCCTTTTCCAGCAGGGCAAGCTGCTGGGATACCGACGACGGGCTGTACTGGAGTGCCTCAGCCACCTCCGCGAGCGTGCCCCGGATGCTGAGTTCACGGAGGAGACGCAGCCGGCGGACATCAAGCATGAGGAAATCCTTACCGAAACTAACGAATATAGGTTAGAAGTAGTCACTTTATCTAACGGAAGCGCGCTTGCATACTGTTGGGACCGAGTTACCCCCGTCACAAGCGATTCTTCGCGCGCCGTAACGGGGTCGCACCCCAAGCAGGAGTTCCTGATGAGCACTAGAGATATGACCCAGTCGATCATGCGGCGCAAGCCCATTGACGACATTGAGGAAGAGAACAAACATAGTGGCCTCTTTAAGTCACTCGGGCTTTGGCAGCTTACGGCGATCGGCGTAGGCGGCATCATCGGCGTCGGCATCTTTTCCCTCGCGGGACTGGTGGCCGCCGGCAGCGAGAGCACACCCGGGGTGGGGCCCGCGGTACTGATCTCCTTCCTGGTGGCTGGCCTTGCATCCGCCGCCGCTGCTTTGTCCTATGCGGAATTCGCGGGCATGATTCCCCGCGCCGGGTCCGCCTACACCTACGGATACGTAGCACTCGGCGAGATCATCGGCTGGTTCATCGGCTGGGACCTCCTGCTGGAGTACATCGCCATCGTGGCGGTGGTGGCCATCGGCATCTCCGGCTACTTCGATGCCTTCCTCTCGGGAATCGGCATTAACATGCCCATCTGGATGACCTCCACCGCGGACGAGGGCAGGGGCGGCGTCGTCAACATCCCGGCCATCGCGGTCTGCCTGATCGTGACCTGGATCCTGTCCCGCGGCACCAAGGCCTTCGGCCGGTTCGAACTCGTAGCCGTTGCCATCAAGGTCATCCTGATCCTCTTCATCATCGGGCTGGGCGTCTTCTACATCGACACCAACAACTACAACCCGTTCATGCCCAGCGGCTTCGGTCCGGTCCTGGCCGGCGCAGCCACTGTCTTCTTCGCCGTCTTCGGCTATGACGCCATGAGCACTGCGGCGGAAGAGGCAAAGGACGGCAAGAAGCACATGCCCAAGGCCATCATCCTTTCGCTGATCATTGCGATGCTCCTCTACGTGGCGGCCACCCTGGTGCTGACCGGCATGCAGAACTACAAGGACATTGACCCCACGGCAGGCTTTGCCTCGGCCTTCACGGGTGTTGGCCTTCCGGTGATCGCCACCATCATCTCGGTGTTCGCCGTCCTGTCCATCCTTACCGTGATGCTGACCTTCCTCCTGGGCGTTACCCGCGTCTGGTTCTCCATGAGCCGCGATGGCCTGCTGCCCGGCTGGTTCTCCAAGACCGACCGCCACGGCACCCCGCAGCGCGTCACGTGGATCGCCGGCGTCGCCTCCGCCCTGCTTGCCGGGGTGTTCCCCATCAAGGCCGTCGCCGACCTCACCAACATCGGCATCCTGGCCGCGTTTGTCGTCGTCTGCTTCTCGGTGATCGTGTTCCGCTACAAGAAGCCGGACGCACCCCGGACCTTCCGCCTGCCGTTCATGCCGTTCATCCCGGCGTTCGGCGTGCTGGCATCGGCATTCCTGATGTTCCAGCTGCACTGGGAAACCTGGGCACGGTTCGGCGTCTGGCTCCTTGTTGGCCTGGCCATCTACTTCTTCTACGGAAAGAAGCACTCGCTGATGAATCCCAACAGCCCCCGGCATGACGAGATCGTGGAGATGCACCGCCCCCTGGTCTGACCCGCCCCCGGGACGCTCTCTCACTTGATGCTGCTTAAACCCGGACGCTCTATCACCTAATGTCGCTTTACCCCGAACGCTCTATCACCTTCCTCGGGAGGGTGATAGAGCGTTTCCGTTTTTCCCGCATCAAGTGGGAGAGCGTCCGGAAATTTGCGGCATTAAGTGCGAGAGCGTTGGTGTGGAGGGGCACGGGGCAGGGGGGCAAAGCTTCATCTTTTCTAACCTGTATTGCTTAGAAAAGATCGCTTTATCTTATGTGAGTGGAAGCTCATACTGGTGGATAAGACCTCCTTGAAACCCCAGGAAAGAACGAGAAACGCCATGACCCACATTGCAATGGAACCGGCAGCCGCCACCGGAACTGCGCCCCGGACCGTCGACGTTGATGTGCCCCAGGCCAAGGCATTGGCCAGCGAAGCGGTGGCACTGGTCCGCCACTGGCTGACCGAAGCGTCCAAGGTTCCCGTGGATGCTTCCGCCCAGCAGCTGGCCGGAGTCCTGAAGGACCCCAACGGCCTGGAATTCACCGTTGGCTTCGTGGACGGCGTGGTCCGCCCCGAGGACCTGAACGTTGCCGCCCGCAACCTCGCCGCGCTGGCCCCCAAAGTCCCCACCTTCCTGCCCTGGTACATGCGCAGCGCCGTGGCGCTGGGCGGGACCATGGCCCCGATGATGCCGCAGGTGGTCATCCCCATCGCCCGCAAGGTCCTGCGCGAGATGGTGGGTCACCTGATCGTTGACGCCACCGACGCCAAGCTGGGCCCCGCCATCGCGAAGATCCGCAAGGACGGCATCAAGCTGAACGTCAACCTCCTTGGGGAAGCAGTCCTGGGGGAGCACGAGGCCTCACGCCGGCTCGAAGGCACGCACACGCTGCTGGCGCGTCCCGACGTCGACTACGTCTCCATCAAGGTCTCCTCCACCGTGGCCCCGCACTCGCCGTGGGCCTTCGACGAAGCCGTAGAGCACGTCGTCGAGAAGCTCACCCCGCTGTTCGAGCGCGCAGCTTCATTTCCGAAGGCCAAGTTCATCAACCTGGACATGGAGGAGTACAAGGACCTGGACATGACCATCGCGGTCTTCACCAGGATCCTGGACAAGCCCGAGTTCAAGAACCTTGAAGCCGGCATCGTGCTCCAGGCCTACCTGCCGGACGCGCTGTCAGCCATGATCCGCCTGCAGGACTGGGCCGCTGAGCGGCGCGCCGGCGGCGGAGCCGCCATCAAGGTCCGCGTGGTGAAGGGCGCCAACCTGCCCATGGAGCAGGTGGAGTCCTCGCTGCACGACTGGCCGCTTGCCACGTGGGGAACCAAGCAGGACTCGGACACCAGCTACAAGAGCGTCATCAACTATTCCCTGCACCCGGAGCGGATCAAGAACATCCGGATCGGCGTTGCCGGCCACAACCTGTTCGACATCGCCTTTGCCTGGCTCCTGGCCAAGCAGCGCGGCGTTGAGTCCGGGATGGAATTCGAAATGCTGCTGGGCATGGCGCAGGGCCAGGCCGAAGCGGTCAAGAAGGACGTCGGCTCGCTCCTGCTCTACACCCCGGTGGTGCACCCTGCCGAGTTCGACGTCGCGATCGCCTACCTGATCCGCCGTCTCGAAGAGGGCGCCAGCCAGGACAACTTCATGTCCGCCGTGTTCGAACTTAGCGAGAACGAGGTGTTGTTCGAGCGCGAAAAGCAGCGTTTCCTTGCCTCATTGGAGGCACTGGACAACAGCGTTCCGGCGCCCAACCGGCAGCAGAACCGCAACCTCCCGCCGCAGTCCCTGCCGCACGATTCGTTCAAGGACACTCCGGACACGGACCCGTCCCTCCCTGCCAACCGTGACTGGGGCCGGGCCATCCTGGAGCGCGTCCCCTCCTCCACCCTGGGCAACGCCGCCGTGAAAGCCGCCTTCATCAACGACGAAGCAAAACTGAACGACGCCATCAGCACCGCCGTCGAAAAGGGCAAGGCCTGGGGTGCCCTGTCCGGTGCCGAGCGTGCCGAGATCCTGCACCGCGCCGGCGACGTCCTCGAGGCCCGCCGTGCCGACCTGCTCGAGGTCATGGCCAGCGAAACCGGCAAGACCATCGACCAGGGCGACCCCGAGGTCAGCGAAGCCGTTGACTTCGCCCACTACTACGCCGAGTCCGCGCGAAAGCTGGACAAGGTCGACGGCGCCACCTTCGTCCCTGCCAAGCTCACCGTTGTCACTCCGCCATGGAACTTCCCGGTCGCCATTCCTGCCGGGTCCACCCTCGCGGCACTCGCCGCCGGCTCCGCCGTCGTCATCAAGCCTGCCAGGCAGGCCGCCCGCAGCGGCGCCGTGATGGTCGAAGCGCTGTGGGAAGCCGGCGTGCCCCGCGACGTGCTGACCATGGTGCAACTGGGTGAGCGGGAGCTCGGCAAGCAGCTCATCAGCCACTCCGCCGTTGACCGGGTCATCCTTACCGGCGGTTACGAGACCGCCGAGCTGTTCCGCTCCTTCCGCCAGGACCTGCCACTGTTGGCCGAAACCAGCGGCAAGAACGCCATCATCGTCACTCCCAGCGCGGACCTGGACCTGGCAGCCAAGGATGTGGCGTACTCCGCGTTCGGCCACGCAGGCCAGAAGTGCTCCGCCGCGTCCCTGGTGATCCTGGTGGGTTCGGTAGCCAAGTCCAAGCGCTTCCACAACCAGCTCATTGACGCCGTCACCTCCCTGAAGGTGGGCTACCCCGAGGATCCCACCAGCCAGATGGGACCGATCATCGAGCCCGCCAACGGCAAGCTCCTCAACGCCCTCACCACCCTCGGCGAGGGCGAGAACTGGGCGGTGGAACCGAAGAAGCTGGATAACACCGGGCGGCTCTGGAGCCCGGGCGTGCGCTACGGCGTCAAGCGCGGCTCCTACTTCCACCTGACTGAATTCTTCGGGCCGGTCCTGGGCGTGATGACCGCAGAGACCCTGGAAGAGGCCATCGCCATCCAGAACCAGATTGAGTACGGCCTCACCGCGGGCCTGCACTCCCTGAACTCCGAGGAACTCGGTACCTGGCTGGACTCCATCCAGGCCGGAAACCTCTATGTGAACCGCGGCATCACCGGCGCTATCGTGCAGCGCCAGCCGTTCGGCGGCTGGAAGAAGTCAGCTGTTGGCGCAGGCACCAAGGCCGGCGGACCCAACTACCTGGCCGGCCTGGGCGATTGGACCCCAGCCAAGAGCGCCGCGAACGCTGAGATCACCAACCCGGGTGTCCGCCGCATCATCGATGCAGCCGAAGCCGCGCTGGAACCTGAAGACCTCGCGTCGGTCCGGCGCGCACTGGCATCCGACGCGCAGGCCTGGGCCGATGAATTCGGTACCGCCAGGGACGTCTCCGGACTCAGCGCGGAACGCAACATCTTCCGTTACCGCAGCCTTCCCGTGACGGTGCGGCTGTCCGAGGGTGCACCGCTGGCGCACCTGGTGCGGACTGTGGCGGCCGGCGTGCTGGCCGGCTCGGAACTGACGGTGTCCACCGCCGTCGAGCTTCCCGCCCAGCTGCGTCCGGTACTGATCGCACTGGACATCGAGGTGACGGTGGAGTCCGACGCCGACTGGCTGGCTTCCATGGGCCGGCTCGCGGCGGCGGGCAAGCTGTCCAATGGCCGCGTCCGCCTGATCGGCGGCACCCCGGCGGCCCTGGCGAAGGCCACGGGAGGACGTCCTGACCTGGCAATCTACGCCCACCCGGTCACCGAGGCGGGCCGCGTTGAACTGCTGCCCTTCCTGCACGAGCAGGCCGTCAGCATCACCGCCCACCGCTTCGGCACCCCGAACCATCTCTCGGATGCGTTGATCTAGCTCCGCGGGCGCGCTGGCCCTGGCGGGCGGGCGTTTGCCCGTTCCGCGGGCGACTTGGCGCGGGAAAAAAGAAGGCCGGGGGCCACCTTACGGTGGCTCCCGGCCTTCTTTGCCGTCATGAGTCCGCGCCTGTTGCGCGGGTGGAGACCTCGCGGTAGCTAGCCCAGGTACCACCCGGGCGGCGTCCATGTCACTGGAACGCTGTGGGCGGAGAATTCCTCGCACCGGGTGCACGTGTACGCGACCTCACCCAGGGAAGCGACCGTTCCATCACGCCGGTAGGTTGGCGGGATGTAGGACTCCAAATAGACGAATTCGTCCGTCCGGCAGGTGTCGCAGGTAGGTTTTCCTACGTAGCCGGAATCGGTTGTTGCGATCCCGGCGCCGAGGTTGGAGCGGCGGGTGGCCGGCGTCCGCGCAGTGTTGAGCGGCCGCGCATGGGCCGAACTGGCATGGGTGTTCCTGGCTGTCGTCATTGGCTGCCTGTCCCGGGCGGAATTCCTGGCATGCAGGAGCCCCCCGTACTTGAGAACCGGCCAGCTGCTTGACCTAGAAAGTCAGCATAGGGGATGCAACCTTCAGCAATCAATGGAAACGGGGGAATGGCTGCGCCCAAAGGGGCGGCGCCGGCGTTATGCTTGCCGGTTAATTGTCCTGCCCACAATGGACTGCGTCAGCGCATCAATGACCTCTGCGTTAGCCAGCGGGTTGCGGATCAGCGTGAAGTCCACGTCGCCCACCGCCGGCAGGTCGAACCGCCGGGTGATGATTTTCAGGTCCTCGGGAACGAGCGACGACGGCATGACAGCCACGCCGATTCCTGCCCTCACGGCCGCCAGCACCCCACTGATCTGCCGCGTGGTGCAGGTGATCCGCCAGGTCCTGCCATGGGACTCGAGGGCGTCGATGGCCAGTTTCCGGCTCAGGCTGGGGGACGGGTAGGCGATGAGCGGGACCGGTGCTGCCGGGTCCAGCGTGGTCTGCTCCAGCCCCACCCAGGAAAAGGAATCGTGCTGGACCACCGTTCCGTCCTTGGCTCCCGCCACCCACTTCACGAAAACCAGGTCCAGCTGCCCCGCGTTGAGCTTCCGGTACAGCTGGTCGCTTTGGCCCACCGTCAGCTCCAGGTTGATCTGCGGATAGATCTGCCGGAACTCGCGCAGGATCCGCGGCAGGCCGGTGATGGCGAGGTCATCAGCGGTGCCGAAGCGCAGCCGTCCGCGCATGGCGGAGCCGGAAAAGTAGCGGGAGGCTGAGTCGTGGGCTGCCAGGATGTTCCGGGCGAAGCCTGCCATGGCGTCCCCGTTGTCCGTGAGCCTGACATCCCGGGTATCACGGCTGACCAGGACCCTCTTGGCAGCAGCCTCCAGCTTGCGGACGTGCTGGCTGACCGTCGGCTGGGCCAGGCCCAGCCGCTCGGCTGCCTTGGTGAAGCTCAGAGTTTCTGCGACGGCAAGGAAAGAGCGCAGCTGGGCCGGTTCGAACACAATGGACTCCGGGGGCATCGGTGCGGACAACGAGGACATTGCGGTTTGCAATACGAGTTATAGGGACGATACGCCTCCATAATTCCGAGTCCCAGCCTAGCGTTAAGGGCATCCCGGACCGCACGCACTTGAGGACACACCTGTGGCACCCCCACCGCCGTCATCGGCAACCGTCACCCAGCCCATCATCGATACCGCCAACCCGGCGCCCCCGGACCACCAGACCCAGCCGCTCGCCGTCGTCAGCGAACGCCTGCCCTGGAAGCACACCTTCATCTCCCTGCGCGTTCCCAACTTCCGTATTTTCGCAGCAGGCCACTTCATCGCCGTCGTGGCCATCTGGATGCAGCGGATCGCCCAGGACTGGATGGTGCTGGAACTGTCCGGTTCCGTCACCGCCGTGGGCATCACCGTGGCACTGCAGTTCCTGCCATCCCTGCTCCTGGGGCCGTGGGGCGGGATGATCGCCGACAGGTTCGCCAAGCGGAAGATCCTGATTCTTTGCCAGGGCATGGCGGCGGTCCTGGCGGCCGCGCTCGCGGTCCTCGCGCTGACCGGGGCCGTTCAGGTGTGGCATGTCTACGTCATCGCGCTGGTGCTTGGCCTGGTGACGGTCCTTGACCAGCCGGCCCGGCAGGTATTCGTCAATGAACTCGTTGGGCCCAAATACCTGCGCAACGCGATCAGCGTCAACTCCACAACCTTCCAGCTGGGCGGCCTCCTCGGTCCGGCCCTGGCCGGATGGATGCTTACTGCCGTGGGAGCGGGGTGGGCCTTCGCCGGCAACGCGCTCGCGTGCTGTTCCACCGTGGCCATGCTGCTTCTTTTGCGCAAAGACCAGTTGTTCGTGAGCGAGCCCGCCCCGAAGGCCAAGGGGATGCTGCGCGAGGGGCTACGTTACGCGCTGGGCAAGCCCACCATCTACTGGCCCTGGCTGATGGCAGGCTTCATCGCGGTTTTCGCCATGAGCCTGCCCGTGGTGCTCGCCGCCTTCGCGGACAACGTTTTCAATGCGGGTGCCGCCGGTTACGGGCTCCTGAACGCCCTGGTGGCGCTTGGCGCGCTGGCCGGCGCGGTGGCGTCCACCCGGCGCCGCCGGCTCCGCCTGCGCTCGGTGGTGTTCTGCGCGGGAATGTACGGGGCCATGCTGTGCCTGGCCGCGCTGGCACCATCCATGCCGGTGTTCGGCGCGGTGATGGTGCTCTCGGGGTTCTGGTGCCTGATGTTCCTCACCGGGTCCAACCAGCTGGTCCAAATCAGCTCCAACATGGGGATCAGGGGCCGGGTCATGAGCCTGTACATCATGGTCCTGATCGGCGGCCAGGCAATCGGCGGGCCCATGCTGGGCTGGATCGCCGAGCACGCCGACCCGCATGTGGCACTGCTGGTGTCCGGCGGCGTGCCCGCCCTCGCGGCGCTGACCGTCGCGGTGATCCTGGCGCGCAAGGGTTCGCTGTTGCTGAGGGTGGACTTCAAGGACCGGCGGCAGCCCGTGCGGATTGTCCGGCGGGCCGCCGCTTAAGTAGGACTACAGTGCGAGGTGCGGGTATGCCTCTTCGCGCTTCTGGAATTCCAGGACATCCCTGTTGCGGATGACGCCGTCGCGGATCTCGATGGCACGGGAGATGGTGTCGTTGCCTTCCCACGCCCCGGGGCCGCTGACCACGGTTTCCAGGAACGGCAGCAGGGCCTGGCTGATTTCCCAGCTGGCGGAGTTCCAGAGGTAGGACGGGCTGTGGTCCACGGCGTAGTAGTTGATGTGGTCACCCACCGTGAACATGGGATCGGCGAAGGTGGTGGACCGGGCCCAGCTGAAGCCCATGCCTTCATCGCATGAAACATCCACAATGAGGCTCCCGGGACTGAATGCCGCCAGGTCCTCCGTCCGAAGGTACGTCAGCGGGTTGTTGGGGTCCTGCAGGGTGCAGTTGACCACGATGTCGCTCTCGGCCAGGAACGGTGCCAGCGGTACCCGGCCGCGCTCGCTGATGACCTGGCTCAGGAAGGGGGCTTCGTCGTCGTGGTCAAACTGGACGATGTTCACCGAGTGGATGGGCGCGCCGACGGCGGCCACGCCACGGTTGGTCAGCACCTGGACGTCGTGGATCCCGTGGGCGTTCAGGGCAGTGACGGCGCCCCGGGCTGTTGCGCCGAAGCCGATGACCGTGGCGCTGAGCCTCCGGCCGTAGTCGCCGGTGGACCCGGTCAGCGCGAGGGCATGCAGCACGGAGCAGTACCCCGCGAGTTCGTTGTTCTTGTGGAACACGTGCAGGCCGAAGCCGCCATCGCTGGCCCAGTGGTTCATGGCCTCAAAGGCGATCAGCGTCAGCTTTTTGTCGATGGCCAGCTGGGTGATGGCGCGGTCCTGGACACAGTGCGGCCAGCCCCAGAGGACCTGGCCGTCCCGCATGTCGGAAAGGTCTTCCGGCTGCGGCTTGGGCAGGAGGACGACGTCGGCCTCCGCCAGCAGCGCCTCCCTGCCGGCCATCCTGCCCACCAAGGGGGAGAGGTGTTCGTCCGAGACGCCCAGCCGCTCGCCGTAGCCGGTTTCGAGGATGATGTGCTCGCGGATTTCGGGCGCGATGCGCTCGAAATGCAGCGGGTGGATGGGGAGCCGGCGCTCATCGGGCTTCTTTGTTGATGCCAGGACGCCGAGGGTGAGTCTGTTCTGCGGCCCTGTCACTTCTTTTTGGCGGCCTTGCCGGACGTCACGTCCAGGGAGCTGGCCGGGGCGGAAGCGGCTTTTTTGTCGGCCCGCTTTTCCTTGATGGACTTGCCGGATTTTTTGGATGCTGTTTGACGCGGGGACTTGTCAGCCATGAATTGCTCCTGTAGCGGAACCGAAGAGGTTCCTGACTTCTGACGATACACGCCGGTACCTAATGGTCCCGGGGTGGTTTGTCTTCTGTCCCGCTGCGAGCGTGGAGCGGCTGACGGGAATCGAACCCGCGTATCAAGCTTGGGAAGCTAGCGCTCTACCATTGAGCTACAGCCGCGCTGCCCCGCCGTGGAGGGGCAGAACATAGCTTAGCGCAGAAGTTTGCCTGCTCTGCCCACCCAGCCTGCGGGCGGCCCGTGTCCTGGTTGCAGGCACGTCATCCAGTAACTCTTCAATAACGCCGCCTGCCGTGGCTAGGTGCGGCTGCCGAGCGCTGGCTAACCTGTTCCGGGTAGCTGCGGGGCCGGGGGGATTGCAGCTATGAGCCACGCTGACGTCAACCACAGGAAGATCCCCATGGCATTCGCAGAACACGAGGTCCTTATCCGACGGGATGCCATGGCCGTGTATCTGTACCTTCTTGATGCGACCAACCTGCCCGTGTGGAGCGATTCGGTGCGCAGCGTCAAACTGCTGCAGGGCGCCTCAGCATCCAAGGGAGCGGTGTACCGGAAGATGGTGGCCGGCCGCTCCGGGCTGAGCATCCCGGCGGAGCTCGAGATCACCCATGCCAGGCCCGGCGCCGAAATCCAGTTCCAGGCCATCTCCGGCCCTGCCCACCGTTCGGGAGGCTACTACCTCAGTACGGAGACGGCGGGAACGCGCGTCAGGTTTGCCCTTGAAGCCCGGGCGGAGGGGGCGGCCGGCATTCTGCACAGGCTCAGGTTCCTCAACCGGATCGGATTCCTCAACAGGATGCTTCAGCGCAGCCTCTGCTCCGAGGTGGCGCAGCTGGAACGGCTCAAGGACGTTTTGGAACTCCAGCCGGCCATGTAGCGCCGTTCCGCCTGCCCCACCACCCGCGCCGGGCCAGGTTTCGCTGCGACAGCCCCGCCACCCGCGTCTCCCCGACAGCCCCGTACCGGGTCCGCCGCGGCGGTGCGCCTACTGGGCCAGGCGTTGCCCGGCCCACGGGCCGGGGATGTTCGACGGCGACGCAAGGGTTCCGGAGGTCAGGTCCCAGTACTGCACAACGTCGGATGCCCGTCGCAGGGCCAGCCCGGTGGAGTTCAGGGCTGTTACGTTGCGCAGCGGCCTGATGCCCGTGACGTCACCCCAGCCGGTAGCCACGGTGGCCCTGGTTTCGGCGCGCAGCGCGGTGGTGCCCCAGCCGCGGTGCAGCTGGACTGAGCCGTCAGTCCGGAGCGCCAGGACATCCTGGAACCCGTCGGCGTCGTAATCCACGATGGACAGCTTCCGGGCGGCACCGATGGAAGCTACGAAGGTCCGTGAGGAGAGATCGCCCAGGCCCTTGTTGGGGTACAGATAGAGATTCCCCGCCCCGTCCAGGGCAAGGATCTGGGGAAGCCTGTTGTTGGCACACCAGCCGCCCACGGCGAGGGTAAGGGTTTCCCACCCTCCGCTTCCGAGGGTGGAGGGCGGCTGGAATCCGCCGGCGGCAATGCCGCGGTGGAGGGTCAGGGTGCCGCTGCTCCACTGCGTGAGGAGGTCATAGGCGCCGTCCCGGTCCCAGTCGGCGGTGAACACTTCCTTGGCGCCGGCGAAACCTGAGCCGATGACCTTGGCAGCGGCAAAGGTGCGCGCGCCCGTGGCTGCGCGTGCCAGGAGCTGCCCGGAAGAGTCGACGGTCACCAGGTCTGCGGGCCCCTTGATGGCCGCGGCGGAGAGGTCAAGCGTGGGCGGCATGTGCCGTACCGGGGCATCGCACATGGTGGGCGGCGGCGCCGGGAAAGGCGTGCCCGATCCGGTTCCGCCGGGGGAATCGGTAGTGCCGGCGGGAAGGGCGGTGTAGCCGAAGAAGTTCACCACGCCCCAGATCTTGTACGTGCGGTCCGTGTAGCTGATCCCGGCCCCCATGACGTTGAAGCGCGGATCGAGCAGCATGGCGTTGTGGCCGGGGGAACCTTTCCACCATTCCACCAGCAGCGCCGCGTCCCGGTCCGTCCGGATGGCGATGACCTCACCGGCGCCGTTGTTGGGACTAAGGGCGCGCTGATCGGTCCAGAAACTGGCGCGGTGCTCGATGACCTCACGGGAGGCGATACTGTCCGACCATTCCTGTGCCAGTGCTGCCACCGTTGCGTGGTACTTCAAGGGATTCAGGCCCTTGGACGCCCGGTACTCGTTGATCCGGTTGAACACCGTGAGGATGGCGGCTGCGTTGCTGTCCGGAATGAGGGCTTCCGGTGCCGGAGCAGCCAGGGATTCCGGGGCGGCCAGGCGGGACGCCGAAGGTGACGAAAGTTCCGCGTCCGGCGCCCAGAGGGGAGGAATGGACGGAACGTCCGGGGCAGGTTCTTCGGAGGGCGGAACGGGTGCCGGAGCCGCGGGCTCCACCGAATCCTCAAGGGTGCCGGCAGACGGGCTGGTTGCGGGCGCGGGCGCCACAGGTTCAGTCGCCACAAGTTCCGGCACCACAGGTTCCGGCACCTCAGGTTCCGGCAGCGGGGTTGTCGCCAGGGGTTCCGTGGGTGAGGCCGGCCGGATGTCCGGTTCAACCGCGGGGGCGAGCAGGGATCCGCCGGAGCCCGCGCCGGAGGGGGACCCGGCGCCATCGGATACGGCCGGAGCGCCCAGGCTGACGCTGCTGGGCCCCGTTGCGCCCACTGGCGGCCATGCGGCCGGCGCCGGCGGCGTGCCTGCCGATGAGGAAAGCAGCGCTAAAGCCAAGAGCGCCCCGATAAAAGAGGGCGCGGCCAATCTATTCACAACATCCCCAGCTCTGTTGGGCCATCCGGGAGACCATCCGGCGCCTGAATCACTGCTGTAACAGTAGCCCCACGAGCGCTCTGCAACAACGAAAAAATGTTGCTGTGGATAACTGCTCAGCAGTGGCCATACGGTAATTTGGGACGGTGCTGATCTCTGACCGCGACATACGTGCCGAAATAGACTCCCAGCGGATCGTGCTCGAGCCGTACGATCCGGCGATGGTCCAGCCATCATCCGTGGATGTCCGGATCGACAAATTCTTCCGCCTGTTTGATAACCACAAGTACGCCCACATCGACCCGGCCGAGGAACAGCCGGAGCTCACGCGCCTTGTGGAAGTGGAGCCGAACGAGCCGTTCATCCTGCACCCGGGCGAGTTCGTCCTGGGGTCCACGTACGAGACCGTCACGCTGCCGGACGATATCGCTGCCCGACTGGAAGGCAAGTCTTCCCTGGGCCGGCTGGGCCTCCTGACCCACTCCACCGCCGGCTTTATCGACCCCGGCTTCTCAGGCCACGTAACGCTGGAACTGTCCAACATGGCCACCCTGCCCATCAAGCTGTGGCCGGGCATGAAGATCGGCCAGCTGTGCTTCTTCCGGCTGACGTCCGCTGCGGAACACCCCTACGGCTCGGGCGAATACGGCAACCGCTACCAGGGCCAGCGCGGCCCCACCGCCAGCCGCAGCCACCTGAACTTCCACCGCACGGAGATGTAACAGGCAGTGCAGCGCCCGCCCTTGGGCTCACACAGGGGTAACTTCAGGCTTTGGCGGCCACTCCTGCCGGCGGCTGAACAGCCTTTACCGGCCCCACGAACCGGGCCGCGAGCGGACCCATGACGGCCATCAGCAGCACATAGGCGGTGGCAAGGGCGGCCAGTTCGCCGGGGACCGCCCCGGAAGCGACGGCCAGTCCCGCAATGACGATGGAGAATTCCCCGCGCGCGATCAGCGTGGCTCCGGCGCGCAGGCGGCCTGGCCGGGCAATCCCTGCGCGCTTGGCCGCCCAAATGCCGGTGGCCATTTTGGTGGCGGCCGTGATGACGGCCAGCACCAGGGCCCAGCCCAGGACCGGCGGGATGGATGTGGGGTCTGTGTTGAGCCCAAACGCCACAAAGAAGATGGCGGCAAACAGGTCCCGCAGCGGCTCCAGGATGCGGGTCGCGTTGTGGGCCGTGGCTCCCGAAATTGCGATGCCGAGCAGGAATGCTCCCACCGCGGCGGAAACCTGCATGGCGGAGGCTATCCCGGCCACCAGCAGCGCGGCACCCAGCACGTTCAGGAGGAACACCTCCGAGTTCTCGCTGTGAACGGCCTTGGACACGTGATGGCCGTGCCGCAGGGCCACCATCAGCACCACACTCACCACTGCCAGGGCGATGCCCACACTGGTGAGGCCGCCGAGGAAACTGACGCCGGCCAGGATGGTTGTTAAAACGGGGAGATAGACGGCCATGGCAAGGTCCTCGAAGACCAGGATGGACAGCACCACAGGTGTTTCACGGTTGCCTATCCGGCCCAGGTCGGTGATGACCTTGGCCGCGATTCCCGATGAGGAAATGTACGTGACGCCGCCCAGAACCATGGCTCCCACCCCGCCCCAGCCCAGCAGGTAGGCAAGTGCGGCCCCGGGCAGGAAGTTCAGGACCAGATCCAGCACGCCACCCTGCCAGGACCTGCGCAGGCCGGTGAACAGCTCCGTCGCCGTATATTCCAGTCCGAGCATAAGCAGCAGCAGGATGACCCCGATTTCACCGGAGACGTGTGCAAATTCCTTCATGCCGTCGAGCTTTACGATGCCGCCGGCACCGAAAGCGAGTCCGCCCAGGAGGTAGAGCGGGATGGGTGACATTCCGACCCGTCCGGCCAGCCTGGCCAGCAGGCCAAGGCAGAACACAACGGCCCCCAGTTCAATGAGGGTCAGGGCCAGCGGGTCCATGCCGTCTTATCCGCGACGCAGGATATCGGCCGCCGCGTCGAGGCCTTCCTGGGTACCCACTGCCACCAGCAGGTCGCCGGAGTGAAGCACGACGTCGGGTCCCGGCGACGGGAGCACCTCGCCTTCGCGCATGATCGCCACGATGGAGACGCCGCACCGGGTACGGATGCACGCCTTGCCCATGGGCTGGTTCTGGAAGGGGGAGTCCGGAGCGATGGAGAACTGCCGGGTGACGATTCCCGGAACGTCCTTGTGTTCCTCTGTAAGTTTCATGGCCAGGTGCTGCCCGCCAAGGAGATTGCCAAGGGTGGCTGCTTCCTCGGTGGTGAGGGGTATGGATGCCTGGCAGGTGTCCGGATCATCCCAGGCCGAGACAATGAGTTCGGTCTGGCCCTCGCGCCGCTCCACCACGCCGATCCGGCGGCCTGAGGCGGTCATGAAATCCTTGCGCCGGCCCAGACCGGGAAGGTTGGTTTCGTCCACGTTCATAGTTCCAGACTAGTCTGCCTGGCCGTGGTTGGGTGCGGGTCCCGAGGATTCCCGCAGGACCAGCCGCATGCCGGTGGGACCGGGCTCCGGAACGGGCATGCTGCCCGGGTTCAGCGCTGCGAGCAGCTGCTCCATGGCGCTGCTGCCCTGCGCCTCCAGGTCCATGTGGACGGTGGTCAGGGACGGGACAAGGAACGCCGATTCCGGATGGTCGTCCCAGCCAACCACGCTGATATCGGAGGGAACACGGAGTCCTTGGTCGTGGAGCGCCCGGATGGCGCCGATGGCCAGCTGGTCGTTCGCGGCAAAGATGGCGGTGAAGGAGGGGTCGGCCAGGAGGGCCTGTGCGGCGACGTATCCGGAGGCTGCACTCCACTCGGCCTCGGCCACCCCGCCGTCCTCAATTCCGGCGTCGTGGACGGCTTTGCGATAAACGCCCAGGCGGTTGCGGGCTGCGGGCCATTCCTGGGGCCCGGCAATGTGGGCAATCCGCCGGTGGCCGAGGGAAGCGAGGTGCGCCACGATCGCCTGCGCCGCGGAGCCATCCGAAATACGGCCCTGGCCGCGCATCTTGTCGTCATACTCCCCCGCCACCACCACGGGAATCCGTTCCTGCGCCTGCAGGAGGTCCGTCCCGGAAATGGGGACGAAGGACAGTGCCCCCGCGAAGGGCCCGCCGTCCAGGATCCGGCGCAGCCGCTCCGTCCGCTCCGGGCCGGCACCCTCCAGGGCCACGACGTCCAGGTGGTAGCCGGCCTCCTGGGCTGTTGCGGCCGCACCGTTGAGCATCCGGGACGGAAAGTACGGCGAGGATCCGGGGACCAGGGCCAGGAGCCGGTAGGCAGCCTTGGTCCGCAGCGAGCGGGCGGTGAGGTTGGGCGAGTAGTTCAGCTCCGCCATGGCCCGTTCCACCTTCTCGGAGGTGGTGGCCTTCAGCCTGGACCGGTCAGCCATGTACCGGGAGACGGTCTGGTGGGAGACTCCGGCCAGCCGCGCCACCTCGTAGATTGTGGCTGCACGGGCAGGCTGCGGGGCATCGGCGGGGGTTTGCGTCACAGCCTGGAATCCTCCCAGGTGGTGAGGCGTCCGCACATGCCGAACCCCTCACCCGCGCGCTGTTCGGCACTGGCTACTGCTGCGCCCGCCAGGGAAGCTGCAGAGCCCTGCGCGAGTTCACGGAGTGCTTGCTCCGTTGCCGTCACCTGCTTCTGGACGTTGGCTGCCCAGAGTTCCTTCCACTGCCCGACGCGCGGGCGGACCAGCCGGGCCGCCGCGCGGTGGAACTCCTGGAGCGCCGGAGTGCCTTCCCGCAGCACGGATGCATGCAGTTCGGCGTATCCTTCCAGGGCGAGGTCGCGCCGCCTCCGCGCTGCCGCCGCAACTTCGCTTTCCGCTGCTTCCCGGGGCAGGACGGCATGCTCGGCGTAGAGTTCCGGTTCCTGGAGGATGCGGTGCGGAAAGGTCAGTACGGCGTCTCCGGCCTCCGGCAGGCCCGCGTTGGACATGATCACGTTGAGGCTAAGCCCGCCCGTGTTCACCAGGCGGTGGACGGTACCGGGGCTGAACCACACCAGCGATCCGGCTGCCAGGCCGTGCACCTGGACACCTGCCATCGAGATGGTGTGCACCTCCCCGGTGCCGGCCGTGACTACATACGCCTCGGATGAGACGGTGTGGAGGTGTGGCGAGCCGCCGCACAGCCCGTCGCCGGACTCCCAGTCATACACCCGCAGCCCGGTCACTGCGGTGCCGCCGGGAAAGCCCGGAACGGGAGGGAGCAGGCTGCTCACCGGCTGGCCGTTCATTTCCCGGCCGGGGACGCCGGCGCAAGGACGCCGCGGGCGGCCGTTGCCAGGGCTTCGGCCCGGCTCTGGTCCGACGGGCCGTCCGCAACCACAACGCCGTACCGGAAACGGAGAGTGGTTCCTGCCTGGAACAGGACTTCCTTGCTGAAGAACGGGGCGGGGCCCATGCAGGCAAACGGTTCGGACCGCGCGAACCACTCCGGCTCCGGATGCGCGCTGCCGGGATCATCAACCATCACCAGCGTTGAGAAGCGGCACGTCCCATCATGCTGCCCCACGAAGGAAAGCCAGGGGGCCCGCTGGCCGCGGAGCTCCTCGCCGGTGGCGCCACCGGGTCCCATGATGGTTCCGCCCGCAAAAGACCGGGGGCCGCGCCAGAACAGCCCGCCGTATCCTGCGTTCTCACGGCCCTTCGTGGTGGGGGAGCCGATGTGGATGTCGTCTCCGGAAACGTTGGTCATGGCGGTGTCGAACACCAGCGTGTAGCTGGCGTCCGTCCCCGGCACTACCCGGAAGGACCTCTCCTCCTCCACCACGAGCGATCCCTGCTGGGTGATCCACTGCAGCCTGTGCGCGAAACTGAACGTGCCGTCGTCGTCCGCTGCCTTGGTGGTTTCCCGGTGCTGCATGGCGCCGTTGTTGGGCAGCCGTTGGTAGTCCTTGCCGCGCCGGTAGCTGGGGCCGCCCCAGAAGTTGTCCGGGCCAAGGTGCGGCAGGGACCAGGCGATGCCTTTGTGCCACACATGGTCGTGCGGGCGGTAGGCGCTCACCAGGTCACCTCCCGGGGTGCGGACCGGATGGAAGTACGGCCGTGGCGATTCGGCCTGGGGATCGTCTGCGGCGTACGTGTAGGTAAGGACGGACACGCCGTCCAGCAAGATTTCGACGGCGGCGCCATCGTCCGTCCAGCCAAGCTGGCGTGCGGGGGCTTGGGCGGTTGTTCCGGCGGCGGTGCTCATGCGTGGCTCTTTTCCAGTTTCCAGGGTTCCAGCCGGCCATCGGCGCGGTCAAAGAACGGGTTTCCTTCAGTGATTTCACCCCGGCGGACGGTCTTGCCGGTGATGGCGGAGGCGTAGAGGGCGGCGGCGAGCTCCATGGTGGGGTAGGCGTCGGCAAGCGTGACCGGCGGAACGGTCCCGGCGCGGACGGCCTCGATGATCCGGGCATATTGTGCGGGATGGCCGCTGGCTGTGCCGGCCTGGCCATCCGCCCACATCGCGGCAAGGTGCTCCTGGCCGGGTGCCGGGGTGAAGCGCCAGTTCGAATCGTCGTAGCCGTAAAGGTGCTCCAGTTCCACGGTGGCATGCTCATAGTCGAACCGCAGCTGGGAGGTTTCCCGGGGCGAGATCACGGAGTTGATGACGGTGCTGAGGGCGCCTGACTCGAACCGCACGATGGCAGTGGAGACGTCCTCCGTCTCGGTCCGGCGGGCAAGCCTTCCGGCGAAAGCCGTCACTTCCTGCCACGGCCCCCAGAGGTGGAGGAGGAGGTCGAACTGGTGGATGCCGTGCCCCATGGTGGGACCGCCGCCCTCAACGTCCCACTGGCCGCGCCACGGAACGTCAAAGTACGCCTGGTCACGGAACCAGAGGGTGTTGCAGAACCCGGTGAGCGGGCTGCCCAGTGCTCCGGACTCCTGCAGGTCCGCAAGCTTCCGGGCGCCCGTGCCGAAGCGGTGCTGGAAGATGCAGCTCACCCGTTTGCCGGTGGCGCGTTCCGCTTCCTGCAGCTCCCGGAACTGCCGGAGCGACAGTGCGGGGGGCTTCTCCAGGACCACGTCCATGCCCAGTGCCAGGGCTTCCAGTGCCAACGGGGCGTGCGACGACGGCGGGGTGCAGACGGCAACAAGGTCCAGTCCGGCTTCCGCTGCCGCTGCCAGGGTAGGGGCGGTGTGGGCAACACCCACCTTTTGGGCAAATTCCGTTGCCCTGTCGGGGTCGATATCCACCGCCACTACGAGCTCGGCGCCCGCCAGCTTCAGGGCTTCTGCGTGCGCGTGGGCGATGCCGCCCGTGCCGATGATTCCCGCCCGGGGCCGCTGTGGGGAGTTCGTCATGGTGCTCCTCGTCATTGAAAGGATTCATGTTATCGATCACAATTATGTGATCGATAACATCAGGCGTCAAGAGGTGTGAGGCGGAACCCGAGGAAAGCTGCAGGGCGTCAGGCGGCAGGAACCGTCGCGATGGGGGCCTTGTCCGGGGACTTGACCGGCAGCAGGACCAGCAGTCCCGCCAGCAGTACCACCATGATGCCCAGGATGCCCCAGCGCTGGGCTTCGCCCGGTGCCACCAGCGGAGCCGCGAGGGTGATGCTGAGGGTAAAGAGCGCTGGCGCCAGGAAACTGACGGCGCGGCCGGTGGTGGCGTAGAGGCCGAAAAGTTCGCCCGACTCGCCGTGCGGGGCCAGCCTGGCCAGGTAGGCGCGCGACGAGGCTTGGGCGGGCCCCACGAACAGGCATAAGAAAAGCCCGAACACCCAGAAGGTGGTGCTGCCGGCCCAGGCCATCCCAAGGAAGGTGTAGTCCCCGTTACCGAGCACCAGGATGACGCTCCCCGCAACCAGGAGGCCCACCAGCGAGCCGATAATCACACGTTTGGGGCCTATGCGGTCGTCCAGCAGACCGCCAAGGACTGCGCCCACTGCGGCCACGACGTTGCCGAAAATGGCAAAGAAAATAACCTCGGACAGCTCAAAGCCAAAGGTTCCCGCAGCGATGATCCCGCCGAAAGTAAAAACGGCGGCCAACCCGTCCCGGAAGACAGCACTGGCCAGCAGGAAGTAGATGGTGTGGGGGCTGGTGGCGTAGATGGCCTTGATCCGCCGGACAAGCAGGCCGTAGCTGGCCAGGAGGCCCAGCCGCTTCGCCTGGGCGGCGCGGGGAAGCTCGGGCACGGCGAACAGCACGGGAAGGGCGAAAACAAGGAACCACAGGGCTGAGAAAACCGCCACCAGCCGGATGTTCAGGCTGTCCTCGGTGGACGCCCCAAACCAGTCGAAGCTGGGCTGGACGAACAGCTGGAGGACGATCAGCAGGGCAACGATGCCGCCAAGGTAGCCGGCCCCCCAGCCGAATCCGCTGACCTTGCCGATGTTCCGCGGCGTGGAGATCTGGGCGAGCATGGCGTTGTAGTTGACACCCGCGAACTCGAAGAACACATTGCCCAGGGCTATCAGGGACACTCCGAGCAGCAGGAACTCAGGCCGCGGGAAGACGAAGAAGCACAGTGCGGTGAGGAGGGCGACCGCCCCCGTGTTGACTCCCAGCCACAGCTTCCGCCTGCCGCCCGCGTCGGAGCGCTGGCCGGTGACGGGGGCCAGCAAGGCAATGGCCAGGCCGGCAACTGCCAGCGCACCTCCCAGGACCGCCGAGGCCTGGTCCTCGCCGCCGAAGGCATTGGAGGTGAGGTAGACGGTGAACACGAACGTGGTCATCACGGCGTTGAAGGCCGCGGACCCCCAGTCCCACGAAGCCCACGCCAGGATGCGGCCCTTGTTGGTGCGCTGGTTCCCGGACTCAAGTTCTGAGGACGGCTGCGTTGCCCCTGGAGCGCTGGCGCTGTTCATAGGATGCATCGTATCCGCCCGTGGCGAACGGGGGCCGGAGCAAACCCCCGGGGATACCGGGCCGCGCGCCTGGCAGGGCGTAGGGACGGAGGGGCGGCCGCCTATGCCTTGATAAACTGGATCCTCCCGGACCTAACGAATGAACCGCCTGCTCCAACTTTTGACAATCGAATCCCTGACGACGCGGAGATACCAGTGATAACAGTCCTTGCCGTGCACTTTTCGGTGGCTGTCCTGGCGCCGTTCCTCTTCAGGTCCTGGGGCCGCAACGCGTTCTATGCACTGGCAGCTGTTCCCGGCGCATCCTTCATCTGGC
Source organism: Arthrobacter sp. AK04 (assembly GCF_021129155.1). Lineage (GTDB taxonomy): Bacteria > Actinomycetota > Actinomycetes > Actinomycetales > Micrococcaceae > Arthrobacter > Arthrobacter quantipunctorum. Next base: position 34,584 of record NZ_JAJOMC010000015.1, on the reverse strand, counting down.
TGCTGCTGCAGCACGGTCCGGTGTACGCCGGAGCGGGATCCGTCAGCGAAACTGTCCCCTGGATTCCCGGGCTCCAACTCGAACTTGCCTTCCGCATGGACGCGCTGGCCTGGGTCATGTCCCTGCTCGTACTGGGCGTCGGCTCGCTGGTGCTGGTCTACTGCGCCAGGTATTTCAAGAAAAAAGACCAGGACCTCGGTGCCTTCGGTGCCCAGCTGCTGGCCTTTGCGGGCGCCATGTTCGGGCTGGTGGTGGCCGATGACCTGCTGCTGCTGTTCATCTTCTGGGAACTCACCACCATCCTCTCCTACCTCCTGATCGGGTTCGCCCGCACCAGGCTGGCTGCGCGGCGGTCCGCGTTGCAGGCCCTGATGGTCACCACCGCGGGCGGGCTGGCCATGCTGGTGGGCCTCATCATGCTGGGCCACACGGCCGGCACCTACCGCATCTCCAGCATCCTGGAGCAGGCCCCCGCCCTGGCAGGCGGAGCCTCCGGCTCCATGGTGAGCGCCGCCGTCGTACTTATCCTGGCGGGCGCCATCACCAAGTCCGCCCTGGTCCCTTTCCACTTCTGGCTTCCCGGAGCCATGGCCGCACCCACGCCGGTCAGCGCCTACCTGCACGCCGCTGCGATGGTGAAAGCCGGCATCTACCTGGTGGCGAGGCTTGCGCCCGGATTCTCCGAGACGGCGTACTGGCAGCCGGTGGTGCTGGGCCTCGGCCTGGCCACCATGCTGGTGGGCGGATACCGTGCGCTGCGGCAGACCGACATCAAGCTCATCCTGGCATACGGCACCGTCAGCCAGCTGGGCTTCCTCACCATGGTGGTGGGCCTGGGCACGCCGGACGCGGCGCTCGCAGGGCTCGCGATGCTCCTGGCCCACGGACTGTTCAAGGCCACGCTGTTCCTGGTGGTGGGCATCATCGACCACCAGTCCGGCACCCGCGACGTCCGCAAGCTGTCCGGCGTCTTCCGCTCCTCCCGTGCGCTCGCCGTGGTTGCCGCCATTGGCGCCGCATCCATGGCCGGGGTTCCCCCGCTGGCCGGGTTCGTGGCCAAGGAATCCGTGCTGGAGTCCTTCGTCCACCACGCGGGAGACGACGCAGCCGGCCCGTGGGGCATGGTGGTCCTGGCCGGGCTGGTCCTGGGATCCATCCTCACCTTCGCCTACAGCGCGCGCTTCATGTGGGGCGCCTTTGCCGTCAAGCCCGGGGTGGAGCCCACCCCCTTCAAGGCCATCAGGCCCTCCTTCCTCGCCGCGCCGGCCATCCTCAGCCTCCTGACCATCGTGTACGGGCTGTGGCCGGCACCTGTTGACGCGTGGATCCAGCCTTACGCCGAACTGTTCGCGTCCACCGCGCCCGACGCCGGAACAGCCGCAGAGCAGGCCGGTTACCTTGCACTGTGGCACGGCTTCACGCCGGCACTGGGCCTGACGGCCCTCACGTTCGCGCTGGGCCTTGCGATGTACTTTGGCCGCGACGCTGTGGCGCGGGTCCAGTCCCTGGTGCCGCCGTGGGTGGACGGGGACAAGGCGTACCAGTACACCATCGGCGGGCTGGATGACGCAGCGGTGTGGATTACCGGACGCACGCAGCGCGGTTCGCTGTACTACTACCTGGCTGTCATCCTCAGCGTGGCCTTTGTGCTGCCCCTGTCCGTCATGCTGGTGGCCGGCAAGCCGCTTCCGGACGGGATCTACCTGGTGGACCCCGGATCCCCGCTCCAGCTCGTGGTGGGTGCCGGCATTGTGATCGGCGCCCTGGCGGCCGTCAAAGCCAACAAGCGGTTCCTGGCTGTCCTGATGGTTTCCGTCACCGGCTACGGCATCGCCCTGATGTTCGCGCTCCAGGGCGCCCCGGACCTGGCCCTGACGCAGATGCTGGTGGAAACCATCATCCTGGTGGCTTTCGTGCTGGCGATGCGCAGCCTGCCGCCCGAGCTCCGCGACCGGACCGGCGGTAAATACCGGGTGGTGCGCGTGATCATCGGCCTGGGCTTCGGCGTCACCATGGTGTTCGCCGCGATTTACGCCATGGGAGCACGGATAGCAACGCCGGTTTCCCTGGAATTTCCGAGGCTCGCGTATGAGGGCGGCGGGGGACTGAACATCGTCAACGTGACGCTCGTGGACATCCGCGCCTGGGACACCTTCGGTGAAATCACCGTCCTGGCCCTGGCAGCCACGGGCGTTGCCAGCCTCATCTTCGTCCGCGGCCGCGGTGACAAGATCCTGAACTCCGCCACTGTGGCGGAGGGAACCGTGGGCCGCCACCGGGGGGTCGACCCCGGCAGCCGGGACGCGGCGGCGCTGGCCGTCAGCCGGAAGTTCGCGGCGTCTGCCCGGGATGCGTGGATCGTGGCCGGCCGGACACTGGCCCCCGAACGCCGGTCCATCATTTTCGAGGTGGTCACCCGGCTGATCTTCCACTCCATGATCATGTTCTCGCTGTACCTCCTGCTGGCAGGCCACAACCTGCCCGGCGGCGGCTTCGCCGGCGGCCTGACAGCCGGCCTCGCCCTGACTATCCGGTACCTGGCCGGAGGCCGGTTTGAACTCCGCGAGGCCACACCTGTGAGCGCCGGCGCTTTGCTGGGAATCGGACTGGCTGTGGCCGCAACTTCCGGCGCAGTGCCGCTGCTGCTGGGCGGCCAGGTGTTCCAGAGCGCGATTATCGAATTGTGGCTCCCGGTGTTCGGGGACATCAAGTTCGTCACCTCCACCATCTTCGACATCGGCGTGTACATCGTGGTGGTGGGCCTGGTGCTGGACGTCCTGCGGAGCCTCGGCGCCGAAATCGACGAACACTTCGAAGCGCGTTCCGCTGTGGGTGGCCGGACTCCCGGCGAGGAGCAGGAATTTGCGGGCGAAGCCTCCGCCACACCGTCCGCGCCGGAGCAGGAGCCTGAAGGCGTAGCTTCCGAGACCACCGCAAAGGGCCAAGCATGAGCGTAAACCTGACCCTCCTGATCGTCATGGGCGCCCTGTACGCCTGTGGCATCTACCTGGTGCTGGAACGCAGCCTCACGCGCGTCCTGCTGGGACTGATGCTCCTGGCCAATTCAACCAACCTGCTGATCCTGGCCACCGGCGGTTACGCGGGGCTCGCGCCCCTGTACTCGAAGGACATTGCGGCCGGGGATTACAACGATCCCCTGCCCCAGGCCCTGATCCTGACGTCCATCGTCATTTCCTTTGCCGTCACCGCCTTTATGCTCGGCATCATCTACCGCACCTGGGTGCTGGCCCGCCGGGACGAGATCCAGGACGACGTGGAAGACCTTCGTGTTGCAGTAACGCCAAGCTTCGACGCCGAGGACGACGCCGAGGTCCCTGCCGAGACCTCCGAGTTTCCGCTCACCATGCTGGGCACGGACGGACTCAGCGTTTCCAACCGCGGCGTCTCCAATCACAGTGTTTCCAGCCACGGCGTGTCCAACGACGGCGGCGCGGGCCAGGGCGGCCCCGGCGGGTCCACCTCGAATGACGGCGCTGCCGGGACAACGCTTGTGGCCGGCGGCCGCGAGATGCCCGCCGAGCAGGCAGCCTCTGAAGAAAAACCCGGCTCCACCAATGTGGCCCCTGGCCCGGAAGGAGGCGGAAAGTGAACCTCGCAAGCCTTGCCCCGCTCGCCGTCGTACTTCCCATCCTGGGCGCCGCCCTGACCTTCATGCTGATCCGGCATTCACGGGCCCAGCGCGCGGTGAGCATCGCCCTGCTGTCCCTCACGCTCCTGCTGGAGTGCCTCCTGCTGGCCTCCGTCTGGGACGGCGGCACGTTCGCCGTAACCTTGGGCGGCTGGCTGCCGCCGTGGGGCATCGTGCTGGTGGTGGACCAGTTCTCGTCCCTGATGCTGGTGGTTTCCTCGGCGGTGAGCCTTGCCGTGCTGGTGTACGCCACAGGGCAAGGCATGGCCGACGGCGACCAGGATGCGCCCGTCTCGATCTTCCACCCCACGTACCTGATTCTGGTGGCCGGCGTCTCCAACGCGTTCCTTTCCGGCGACCTCTTCAACCTCTACGTCGGGTTCGAGATCCTGCTGACGGCAAGCTACGTGCTGATGACGCTCGGCGGCACCGGACCCCGCATCCGGGCGGGAGTCACCTACGTGGTGGTGTCCGTGGTGTCCTCGGTGCTGTTCCTCATCTCGATTGCCATGGTCTACGGCGCCACCGGAACAATCACCATGGCGGACCTGGCCATCAAGCTCGGCGAGCTGGACCAGGGCACCAGGACGCTGCTGCACGTGATGCTGCTGGTGGCCTTCGGCATCAAGGCCGCCGTTTTCCCGCTGTCCTTCTGGCTGCCGGACTCCTACCCCACGGCGCCGGCGCCGGTCACTGCCGTGTTCGCGGGCCTGCTCACCAAAGTGGGCGTCTATGCGATGGTGCGCACGGAGACTCTGCTGTTCCCCGGGGACTCGCTGAACACCCCGCTGATGGTTGCCGCGTTACTGACCATGGTGGTGGGAATCCTGGGCGCTTTGGCGCAGAGCGACATCAAGCGCCTGCTCTCGTTCACCCTGGTGAGCCACATCGGCTACATGGTGTTCGGCCTGGCCATGTCCTCCGTGGCGGGGCTTGGCGCGGCGGTCTTCTACGTGGTGCACCACATCACCATCCAGACCTCCCTGTTCCTGGTGACGGGACTGATCGAACGCCGGGGCGGCAGTTCGTCCGTGGACCGGCTGGGCGGCCTGGCCAAGCTTTCTCCGCTGCTGGCTCTGCTCTTCTTCGTGCCCGCCATGAACCTGGCCGGCATCCCGCCATTCTCCGGGTTCCTGGGCAAGGTGGGGCTCATGCAGGCGGGCGTTGAACTCGGAACACCGCTGGCCTACGTGTTGGTGATCGGCGGCGTGCTCACCAGCCTGCTGACCCTCCTGGCCGTAGCCAGGGTGTGGAACCGCGCGTTCTGGCGCAGGCCTTCGGACGCCGAACATCCGGATCCCGTGCTGCTGGCCACCCCTGCCGCCCGCGTTACCGGGCCGGGAGCCAAACCCAACACCGTCACCCTGCTGCCGCGCACCATGGTGGGATCCACGGTTGGGCTGGTGGTCCTGGGTGTGGGCCTGACCGTGTTTGCGGGACCGCTGTTCATGGTTTCGGACCAGGCCGCGTACGACATGCTGGACAGGTCCTCCTACGTCCAGGCTGTCCTGGGAGAGGATACGGACGTTCCGCTGGTCCTTACCGCAGGGGGAGGAAAATGACCCGCCGGCGCATCTCGCTGCGCCAGGAGCTTCCGCTCCTGGTGTGGCTGGTCATCGTCTGGGGTGCCCTGTGGCAGGATTTCAGCCCGGGCAACCTGCTGTTCGGAGCCCTGCTGTCGGTGGCCGTGGCACGCCTGTTCTATCTTCCGCCGGTGGAGCTCAGCGGACGCTTCAACATCCTGCACGCCGTTCCTTTTGCACTGGTGTTCCTGGCCAAGGTGGTGATGGCCAGCATGCAGCTCCTGTACCTCGCCGTAGCCCGGGGGCCCAGGGTGAAGAACGCGGTTGTGGCGGTGACCCTGCGCAGCCACCAGGATCTCCTGGTCACGGCCACGGGCCATGTGATTTCACTGATTCCCGGCTCGCTGGTGGTGGAGGTGGACCGGTCAACATCCACCCTCTACCTGCACGCGCTGAACATCAGCTCTCCGCAGGAAGTCGAAAACCTGAAGAACGAGGTACTGTCCATCGAAGCGGGGCTGATCAGGATCATGGGTACCAGGGAAGAACTCGAGATTCTGCGGACGGAGGCGGCCGCATGATGCAGATCGTCCTGGCAGTTACCGCCGTAATCTTTTCGTTCGCGGCCGTCGGCGCCATCATCAGGATCTCCCGCGGACCGTCACTGTTGGACCGGGTGCTGGCCACGGACGTCCTGCTGGCCATCCTGGGCGGGGCCCTGTGCGTAGACATGGCCGTCAACAGGCACCTCAACAACCTGATGCTGGTGGTGGCCATCTCGATCATCGGCTTCATCGGCTCCGTGACGGTAGCAAGGTTCGTGGCAGACCGGAGGGAACAGCCCAATGAGTCCTGATTCCACTGCCCTGGATGCCTGGGTGGACGTGCTGTCCGCGGTGTTCATGATTGTTGGGGCCACCATGTCGCTGGGAGCGGCCATCGGCCTGCTGCGGTTCCCCGATCTCCTCAGCCGCATGCATTCCGCCACCAAACCCCAGGTTCTGGGGCTGTTCCTGCTCCTGGCGTCCATCGGACTGCAGATGCGCACCTGGTGGGTGTGGCCCGTGCTGCTGGTGGCCTGGATCTTCCAGCTGCTTACTGTGCCGGTCTCGGCGCACATGGTGGGCCGCGCCGGCTACCGCACCAAGCACCTGCACCGCGAACTCCTCACCTCGGATGAGCTGGAGGCAGTAGTGCAAAAAGCCGCCGCCAAAGCCGCCCGTGAGGACGGTTCCGGCGACGGCTCATCCCGCACCTAGGAGTTTTTGTCCAGTTACAGGGACTTCCCGCGTGAGGAACCCGCCTTATCGGGACAAAAACTAGTGGGGAGGGGTCAGACGATGTCCTGGCTCTTGGCGAACCGGGTGATGGCCCGCTGGGTGCCGCGGTTGGCCAGGACCTGGATGATGGTGCTGACCGAGGCTGAGATCAGCGCGAACGTCAGCGCGGACTGCAGGCTCGTGGGAACGTCCTCGTCCTTGCCGGTGGGCGGTTTGCGCCCGGTGGACTTTTCCCAGATGGTGTTGACCAGCTTGGTGCCGACGAAGCCGGCGCCGAGGCTCACGCCGGTGCCGAGCAGCTTAATGAAAAGGTTCATTCCTTGATACTCCTTGCGGGCGGAAAACGGGCTGTCCCTAGCCTATCTGGCGTTTGCCGGGTCCCCGGCTCAGCTGGACGGGGGGTCGGTGCGGAACTTGATCATCTTGTGGGTGCCGTCGCAATAGGGCTTGATGGCTGAGGCTCCGCACCGGCACAGTGCCACTGTTTTGCGGTCACGGGGCACCGGGTCGCCGGACGGTGTGACGAGTTCGAAGTCGCCGCGCACAATGAGCGGCCCATCGGGGCAAACCACAATGGAGCTCTCGGCTGGTTCCTGGTTCATTTCTGCTCCTGCTCTGCGTTGCTGTGGAAATCCATACGATCCTGGTGCCGGGTTCCGGCGAGCCTGCCGTGCCGCAGCCGAAGTTCGGCCTCCGAATGCGCGGCTGTTTTGATGCGGCTTCCTGCGTAGGGCATGCCCCCGGCCAGCCGGAAGCCGAGCGCGATCCACACGCAGGCCGCGCGCTCCACGGTCCACAGCGGGGCAAACCACACCGTGTTGAAGGGGAAGACTGCTGCGCCCCTGTTCCGCCGCCGTCCGATCCCGGCGGCAACGGCGGATGCGGCTGCCAGCGAAAGAAGGGCGGACACGCGGAGCCGCCCGGGCAGGCGCGCAGCGGCGAGAATTGCCGGAAGTAGCGCCAGTTCCGCGCCGAGCCTCCGCGGCTGGGCGAAATCGTCGTAGGCGTGGCGGACGCGTTGCTTCAGGAAATGCCGCGCCTTCGGCGGCCTCCGTGCCACGAACAGGTCCGGGACAACCTTCTCGCAGCCTCCTGCGGCCTTGATGGTCCGGATCAGCTCGAGGTTTTCGAACAGGACCCCGTCGTATCCCTGCGCCGCCACAAGGGTGCTGCGGCGCAGCGCCAGGGTACCGGGAAAGTCTGCGGACCAGGCGCGGTTGATGAGGGTCCTCGCCGTATCCCACCGCGCGTGCCATGGCAGGCGGTCGTAGTAGTTCTGCGGCCTCACCACGTCTGCTGAACTGAGGTGCTGGACGACGGCGGCGAGGGACTCGCGCGTGTAGCGGACGTCATCGTCGGCAATGACCAGCAGGTCCGCCGTCGAGACCCTTACTCCGGTCATCACCCCGGCCACCTTGCCGTTGCCGGCGCGGCCAACGCCGGCTTCGCCAGGGCGGGCACTGCCGGTTTCGGCCATCGGCCGGAGATGCCGGACGGCGGGCGGAAACACCCTGCGGTGGTGCTCGAACAGGTCCGGGGCGGAGCCGTCCACCACCGTGACGGCAATCCAGTCCGTGAGCCGGCGGAGGTAGGTGGCCAGGTCCGGCAGGTCCGAATCATCCGTCCAGCGCAGGGGCAGGATGTACTCAGCCGTCTTGCCTCGGGCCGGGGTGCTCATGCCGCATCCAGCACTTCCGCCCTCAGCGAGGACACGCCGTTTTCCCAGGATTCCAGAATGTGCGCCGACAACCTGCCGTCCACGGCCATGACCGCCGTGGCGCCGAACAGGACATCCGCCAGGAGGTGGGGTTCGGACTCAACCAGCCCGCCCGCAAGGTCCCGGCCGGCAATCTGCTCGTGGACGGCGTCGGCCTCCACATGCTCGTCGAAGTAGTAGGTGACGTCCGTATCGAAACCATGCCGGCGGAAGCCCCTGCCGTACAGTCGGTTGGGCTGGGAAGAGGTCATCTCATAGATGGCCAGGTGTCCGGTGATGGCACCGCGCAACCGGCGGTTCAGGCCGAACAGCGACATCAGGTTCACAGCGGCGAGCGAGACCGCCGGGACGGCGTCCACGTAGGAGCCGTACGCGTCATCCATTCCCAGGCCCCGCATGGTGCGTGCGAAAAGGGCGCTGTGCATCCGCTCGGGCCGTCCGCCGCCGTACTCATCTGCCTGGATTTCCACGAGGGCCGCTTTGGCCCGTCCCGAGAGCCTCGGGATGGCGAAGGTGTGCGGGTCCGCTTCCTTCAGCTGGTAGATGGATTTGTGGATCAGGAATTCCTTGAGCTGGCCAAGGCTGGCCTGCTTGGCCACATACCGGGAGAGGCTGGGGCCACCGTCCCGCGCGGCCAGGCCGAACAGGATGTCCGCCACTTCGTCGCTGGTGACACGGGACTGGGCAGGGAGTTCCAGATCCCCGGCGGCCGTCGCGGCAGCCTCCCGGAGCGCGGCTTCGAACGGCTTTTCAAGGAGCTGGCGCACCCGGACCAGTTCCGGCGCCCACTCCCAGTCGTCGCTTACGCCCTCCAGCCCGGAGTAGTGGAGCTCGTAGAGACAGAAGAGCGTCAGCTGGAGGTCCTCGTCGCCAATGATGTCCAGGGTTGCCGGAAGGCGGCTGGCCACCGTCCGCTGCAGCACCTCCAGGGAGCCTTCATCGGTGCCCGGCAGCTCCGCGAGGGCGTTGAACAAAGCGGTGCTGACGGGACCCCTTGCTGCTGGGACTTTCATGATGCTCCTTCGGGTCTGGCGTGTAGCGGTTCCGTGCCCCCGGCGCTGGGGGCACGGTAGGAGATGGTGGTCAGCCGCCCCGGGTGCCGGGCACTGACGAATTGGCGGTGCTGGCGGTCCTACCCGCGTCCCCTGCCGGGGCGGGTCCCCGGGCGAGCATGACGGCCAGGCCAATCATGGCCAGGCCAAGGACCAGATGGAGCCAGTTGTCCGCATGGTTTGCGGGGAGGAAGTTGGCAGGGATGGGATCGCCCACCAGAAGTCCGTACAGCCAGAGGACCAGGTAGATAACGCCCCCGTAGACGAGGAAGTTCCGTGCCTGCGGGTGCGAGCGCGACATCAGGATGCCGGCAGCCCCAAAGAGCAGGTGGACCGTGTTGTGGAGGACGGACACCTGGAAGACCCCGAGCAGCAGCGCTTCCGAGGCGTGGCCGGCCAGGCGGAGCGAGTCATAATTGGAGGTGATGCCGGGAATGAATCCCAGGATGCCGGCCAGGCAGAAAACGGCGCCCGTTCCGAGGGCAGCATTCTGCAGGCCTGTTCGGGCGCCTTTCATGCGGATGCTGGCTGCCATGTGCTGTTCTCCTCAAACGCTGGAGACAACATAGTAAGCATGATTACTAATAAATGCTAAGCAGCCTTTGTATTCTTCTGAAGCTGGGCGCCGGCCACTGCACGCAGCCTGCTAGCCTCCCGCGCCGGTCCACGCGTACGGGTTTGTGTGCGGACCTCCGCGGCGGCCGTGCTCGTAGCCTTGCTGCCAGGACTTCCCGACGGCGGACACCAGTTCCGCAAGCAGCGGATAATAGGGGTGGTCCGGGCCGATGAAAAGCATCTCGTCCGAGGCTTTGTCCAGCGCCGCCCGGACCTGGTTCTCGGGTGCTGGACCGGTCACGACGCCCTCCTGGATGGAATTCCCGCCTCTCGGCTCGAATGTACTCCCGGCGCCTCGGGAGTGTCCATGCCGGCAGGGGCCGTGCGCCCACGGCGTCCCCGCGTCAGTCCGCGCTTGCCTGCCGAAGGATGTCACGGAGGGCCTCGACCACCAGGTCATGGTCCTGCACCTGCGGTAAACCGGACACGGTGACGGTTGCTACGGCACCCACCCCGGTGACGTAGAGCGGGAAGGAGCCGCCGTGCGCGGCATAGCGGGTTTGGTCGAACCAGGCGTTGTCCTCGATCCGTCCTCCTTGAAGCCTGGCGCGCAGCCCCACCAGCAGGGAAGGGGCCTCGTGCCGGGCGGCGGTCCGCTTCTTGGCCCCGATCCAGTGCCCGTTGTCCGGCGTTGCCCCCGGCAGGGCAACGTGGAAGAGGACCTGCTCGCCCTTGCTGATGTCGATGGCGATGGGCAGCCCGCGTTCCCTGCCCAACTCCACCAGGAGCAGCCCCAGGTTCAGGGCGTCGTCCAGGGAGAAGCCGGGAAGCTGCAGCTCCCGGACCTCCGCCTCAATCCGGGCGATCAGTGCTTCCAGGGATCCCTCCGGCTGGGCAGCATGGGAATCCGGATCGTACCCGGTCATATCTGGTGGATTCGCAGTCATGGCCCACAATCTACCCCTCCCTGCGGTAAACTGAACCACGCCCAACAGGGCGGATATTTCACCAAACAGAATCATTCAACGACAGGGGAGCGCCGCCGTCGGCATCACTGGCCATGCCAGGGACCGCAGGTGGGCGCTGAGAGTGCGGACAGCCGCAGACCCTCGAACCTGATCCGGTTAGTACCGGCGCAAGGGAGTCGAGTTCTCGAAGTGCGCGCAGCGGCAGCAGTGCCGGAAACCGCGCCCACTTTCCCCTCCTGTTCCTCAGGAGGACCACATGGCAACAACAGCAGTCAAGAAGCCCGCCAGCAAGTCCTGGCGCGTCGTGGACATCGTGGTGGCGGCCCTCATCGCCGTCGCCGGCGGCGTCATCTTCTGGGCCTGGTCGCAGGGTGCCGCCGCAGTCTCCGGACCCATGAACGCCGTCTACCCGCCCCTGACCGGCCTGATCGCCGGCGGCTGGATGATTCCGGCCGTTCTGGGCATGCTTATCATCCGCAAGCCCGGCGCTGCGCTCTTCTGCGAGACGGTGGCCGCCACCGGTGAACTGCTCATGGGCTCCCAGTACGGGGCGTCCGTGCTGTTCTCCGGGTTCGTGCAGGGCCTTGGCGCGGAGATCATCTTCGCCATCTTCGTGTACCGGAAGTTCAACCTGCCCGTAGCCCTGCTGGCAGGCGCTGCGGCCGGTCTTTTCTGCGGCCTGAACGACTCGTTCGCACCGTGGGGCTGGAACATCGCCTACGCCGCCGGCGACAAGCTGGCGTACATCATCTTCACCGCCATCTCCGGCGCCATCATCGCCGGGGCGCTGTCCTGGATTGCCACCCGCGGCCTGGCCAGGACCGGTGTGCTGAGCTCCTTTGCATCACGCAAGGCGGCAACGGAGCCCGTCTTTTCCTGATGGGCGCCCCTTCGCGGCATGAGGCATCGACCGCGGTGCGTCCGGCTGCCGTCACGGCCCGCGGCTGGGGCTGGCGCCATGCAGGGCGCACCAAACCGGCCGTGCGTGCCCTCGACCTGGACATCCGCCCGGGGGAGCGGGTGCTTCTCCTCGGACCTTCCGGTGCCGGCAAGTCCACGCTCCTCCACGCCCTGGCAGGGGTGCTGGGGGACATAAACGACGACGGCGGCGACGCCGGGGACTCCGACGAGACGGGCTCGCTGCTGGTTGACGGCGCCGTGCCCCGGGAGCAGCGCGGCCGGGCCGGACTGATGCAGCAGGACCCGGAGACACAGGTGGTCCTCTCCCGCGTTGGCGACGACGTCGCCTTCGGCGCCGAAAACCTCGCCGTGCCCCGCGACGCCATCTGGGCCCGCGTGCACGAGGCGCTGGACGACGTCGGGCTCTCCCACCTGCCGCTGGACCATCCGACGTCTGCCCTCTCCGGCGGGCAAAAACAGCGCCTGGCGCTGGCAGGGATCCTCGCCATGCGTCCGGGCCTGATCCTGCTTGACGAGCCCACGGCAAACCTGGACCCGGCCGGTGTGCTGGAAGTCCGCGACGCCGTGGGCCGCTGCCTGGACAAAACCGGTGCCACGCTGGTTGTGGTGGAGCACCGGGTGTCCGTGTGGAAGGACCTGGTGGACCGGATCGTGGTGCTGCAGCCGGGCAGCGCCACCGATGATGCCGTGCTGCTTGACGGCCCTCCGGACCAGGTGCTCGCCGAAGCCCGGACCATGCTGGCGGCGGCAGGCGTGTGGGTGCCCGGGTACGTTCCGCAGACGCGTGCACGGTCGGCAAGCCCGGCCCCCGGCTCCGGAGCCCTGCTGCTGGCGGCCGAGAAACTTGCGGTTTCCCGCCAACGCGCCCGGCGCAGCGGCTTCCGGAAGATACCCCCGATGCCCGTCCAGCAGGACATTTCCGCGCAGGTCCGGGCCGGGCAGGCGCTGGCCATCACGGGTCCCAACGGTGCGGGCAAGTCAACGTTTGCGCTGACCCTCGCGGGGCTCCTGGAGCCGGTGGCAGGCAAGGTTTCCGCAACCCTGGACCTCAGCCGCGGCGCCGGGATTGACCCTTACGCGTGGAAAGCCGAGGCGCTCATAGAGCGGATCGGCACCGTGTTCCAGGAACCCGAGCACCAGTTCGTCACCGGGAAGGTGCTGGATGAGCTGCTCTTCGGCCCGCGGCACCTTGGACACGGGGAGGAACGCGTTGACGAGCTGCTGGAGCGTTTGCGGCTGACCCACCTCGTGGACGCAAATCCCTATACGCTCTCCGGCGGAGAGAAGCGGCGTCTATCCGTGGCCACCGTCCTGGCAGCGCATCCCCAGGTGCTGGTGCTGGACGAGCCGACGTTCGGCCAGGATGCGAATACCTGGGCGGAGCTGGCCTCGTTCCTGTCTGAGCTTTTGGATGCCGGCACCGCCGTGGTGTCCGTAACCCACGACGCCGAGTTCACGGCCGCGCTGGGTGGCACTGAGCTGCGGATGGCTGCCGCGGAACCGGTGGCGCCATGAGGCAGGAGCTGAACCTGCGCGGCAACCAGGCCCTGCTGGCCCGGGCCAATCCCCTGAGCAAGTTCGCCGCCGTCTTCCTCATCACCGCCGTGCTGGCGCTTTCGATCGACTGGGTTTCCGCATCGGTGGCGCTGGCTTTCGAATTCCTGCTGTTCCCGCTCGCGGGCCTGACGCTGACGCTGCTGTGGCAGCGCGGCTGGCCGCTGATCCTCGCCGCGGCCGTGGGGGGCTGGAGCACCTCAATCCTGGCTCCGGACAGCGGAAGGACGCTAATCGACGTCGGCATCTGGACCATGAGCGAAGGCTCGCTGGAGCTGGGGGTGGGCTTCACCCTGCGCGGGCTGGCGATCGCCCTTCCGGCCGTGCTGCTGATGAGCTGCACCGACCCCACGGACCTCGCCGATGCACTGGCGCAGAAGGCGCGCCTTCCGCACCGCTTCGTGCTGGGCACGCTCGCGGCCATGCGGCTGGTGGGCCTGATGGCGGAAGAATGGCAGACCATCGGGATGGCCCGCCGGGCCCGGGGTGTGGGTTCCCGCGGCAGCGCCGTGCAGCGGTTGAAGGCGACGCTGGGGCAGAGCTTCGGGCTCCTGGTCCAGGCAATCCGCCGGGCGTCACGGCTGGCCGTAACCATGGAGGCTCGTGGTTTCGGCGGCGGACACCGGACGTGGGCGCGCGAATCCACCTTCAGCGTGCTGGATGCCTGGGTGCTTGCCGGGGGCGTGGTGATGGCGGGAACAGCGGTGATTGCAGCCGTGTCCCTTGGAACATGGAACATGGTGTGGCTGGGAAGCTGACACCAGCGCGGGCCTACTGGCAGGAATAGTTGTAGTCGAATCCCCTGGACACGAACTGGGCCAGCACCACCCTGCCCCCGGCGGTCAGGGGCTCCTTGGAGCAGGCGTCCGCCGCGCCGGAGGCGTTGAGCGATCCCGCCAGCCAGCTGGGCAGCGCATAGAGGTTGCTCGAGCTGCTGACTGTTCCAACAATCCGCTCCCACTGCTGGCCGGTCGAATAGATTCCCACCTCGGCTCCGATGCTGTGGAAGAAGTCGGTCATGCCTTCCAGGACTGTCCGGTTGGCGTCTTTGTCAGTGCGGGACCAGCTGTTCTCCGTTTCGACGTCCAGCCACCAGAAGTAACTGGCGGGATGGCTGATCCCGCGGAGGTACGCGTCGTCGTACGCCTTGGCATAGCCGTACATGTAGGCGCAGGCCTTGCCGTAATCCCCGTCTTCGCACGGGCCGTAAGGGTTGTGGACCGCCTGCCCGGCCGGGTACTCGTCGTTTTCGGGCCACCAGGAGCCGGCGGCGCCGGGGTTGGCGGTATTGACGTACAGGGAGACGGTGGGCTGGCCGGGGTGGCCGGCGGAATCCTCTGCCCACCGGAGCTGCTCGGACAGGCAGGGATTCGTGGTGTTGGCCAGGCCGTTGTTGACGCCCACAATGGCAAAAGCCTGGTCCATTGGAAAATCCCCGTTGCACTGCGGCCAGGAGATGTCATTCCCCAGAAGCGACTGCTGCCCCTCGCCGGGCGAGGGCGCGGCGTGGGCGGGGGTGCCGGCCATCAGGAGCAGCGCGGCCATAAGGAAGCCCAACATGCCCGGCACGGCCCGTGTGTTCCTGGCGGGTGATGCCCAGTGCGGCTGTGCCCTGCCCCGCAGTCTTCTGCTTGGCGACGCCTCGCTGGGTGGTGTGCGGCGCATGTTGCCTCCGTTGGACGCTGGACGAAGGGATCCTCCTCCAGTGTCCCGCCGGTGGCCGGGGAGGTCAAGCTGGCCAGACATCCGCTCCTATCGCATGAAACGGGTAATGTACCGACCCTGGCTGCGGTCAGTTGCTTGCGAGTCCTCCCTTGTAGCTCATTTATGATATAAAATTGACTATGACGCAGGAAACCGCCGAACACGTTGCCGCCATGTTGAGGGACGCCCGCAGTGAGAAGGGCTGGACCCAGGGCCAGTTGGCTGCCGAACTGGGCACGAGCCAGAGCGCCGTTGCCCGGATGGAGCAGGGCAAGCAGAACCTGAGCCTCAAAATGATCCAGCGCCTCGAAGCGATCTTCGACCGGAGCATCGTGAACGTGGGCAAGCCGCAGATGACCCACCTGCGGGTTGAGGGCGGCCACACCCTTTCCGGTTCCGTGGATGTCAACAGCAGCAAGAACGCCGGAGTGGCACTGCTTTGTGCCAGTCTGATCAACCGGGGAACCACCATCCTTCGCCGCCTGGCGCGGATCGAAGAAGTGAACCGGATTGTTGAGGTCCTGACCAGCATCGGTGTGGACTGCACCTGGCTTAACGACACCGACCTGCAGCTCCGGCGGCCGGCCGTGCTGAACCTGGAAGCCATGGATGTTGACGCCGCGCGCCGCACGCGGAGCGTGATCATGCTTCTGGGCCCGCTCCTGGACGAGTCGGCAAAATACCGTCTTCCGTATGCGGGCGGCTGCGACCTCGGCACCCGTACGGTTGAGCCGCACATGCAGGCGCTGCGGCAGTTCGGCCTCTCAGTGGAGGCCACCGCGGGCTTTTACAGTGTGCAGGCCCCGCCCGCAGACAGCCGGGACCGCTCGTTCGTGCTTACAGAGCGCGGCGATACTGTCACCGAAAACGCGATCATGGCAGCAGCCCACCGTGAAGGTACAACCGTCATCCGGAACGCCAGCCCCAACTACATGGTGCAGGACCTTTGCTTCTACCTGCAGATGCTGGGCGTGGAGATCGAGGGCGTAGGCACCACCACCCTGAAGATCACGGGGCGCCTGTCCATCGACGCCGAGATCGAGTATTTCCCGTCGGAGGACCCCATCGAGGCCATGAGCCTGATCACCGCGGGCATTGTCACCAATTCCGAGGTGACCATCCGGCGCGTGCCCATTGAGTTCATGGAAATTGAGCTCGCAACGCTGGGCCAGATGGGCCAGCAGTTGGAGATCTCCGGCGAGTACATGGCCCGGAACGGCCGGACGCGCCTGGTGGACGTCACCACCAAGCCTTCGGAGCTGCACGCTCCGGAGGACAAGATCCACCCCATGCCGTTCCCCGGGCTCAACATCGATAACCTGCCCTTCTTCGCAGTCATCGCAGCCAACGCCCAGGGCCAGACCATGATCCACGACTGGGTCTACGAAAACCGGGCCATCTACCTTACGGAACTCAACCGGCTGGGCGCCCAGGTGCAGCTGCTGGACCCGCACCGGATCTATGTCAACGGACCCACAAAATGGCGTGCGGCCGAGGTTGGCTGCCCGCCCGCACTGCGCCCGGCGGCCTGCCTGCTGCTGGCAATGCTTGCCGCGCGGGGAGTGTCAGAGCTGCGGAACATCTATGTCATTGAGCGCGGCTATGAGGACCTGGCGGAGCGGCTGAACGCCATCGGCGCGAAGGTGGAGTACTTCCAGGACTGACCTTTCACGGTTCGTCATGAAAGGCGGAGTCTCTCCAAAATCTTCCTGCCTGCCGCAGAATGACAGTATGCGTACATTCGGCGTCGAGGAAGAGCTCCTGATTGTTGACCCGGCAACAGGGGAGCCGCTTGCACTGGCCGATGCCCTGCTGTCCGGGCACCGGATGGCCGCCGATGATGCACCGGATGCCCGTGCGCTGGAAACCGAAGACAAGACCGTTTACGACGACGACGAGATGGGCTTGAGTGCCGAGCTTAAGCTTGAGCAGATCGAGACCCAGACGCGGCCCTGCCTGGAGTACGGCGTCCTGCTGGACCAAATCCGTGCGGGCCGGACGCTTGCTGACCGGGCTGCCCAGAAGAACGGTGCCCGGGTGGCGGCGCTTGCCACCTCGCCCTTGGCCTCCACCAGCCATACGACGCCGGACCCCCGGTATGCCCTGATGCTGGAGCGCTTCGGCCTGACGGCGCAGGAGCAGCTCACGTGCGGCTTCCATGTGCACACGTATATCGAATCGCCGGAGGAGGGCGTGGCGGTCCTGGACCGGATCCGGGACAAGCTCGCGGTGCTGACCGCGTTGAGCGCGAACTCCCCGTTTTGGAACGGGATGCCGACGGGCTTCGAGAGTTACCGGACGCAGGCCTGGAACCGCTGGCCCACGTCCGGACCCGCGGGGATCTACGGCACCTACCCCACGTACCGGCGGGTTGTCACGAGGTTGCTGGACAGCGGGGTGATGCTGGACGAGGGGATGCTGTACTTCGACGCGAGGCTTTCCCGGAACCACCCCACTGTGGAAGTGCGCGTCGCCGATGTCTGCCTCCGGGCCGAGGACGCTGCGCTCATCGCACTCCTGGTCCGTGCACTGGTGGAGTCAGCCAGCCGGGAGTGGCGGGACGGTGTGGACCCTGCGCCGGTGCCCACTGTGCTGTTGCGCATGGCTGCATGGCAGGCAAGCAGCAGCGGGCTCAGCGGGGAGCTTTTGGATTTCGGCACGTTCCGGCCGGCCCGGGCCGCGGATGTGGTGCGTTCGCTGGTGGACTACCTCGCGCCAGTCCTGGACGAACAGGGAGAGCTTTCGATCGTTCGCCAGGGTGTGGAGGACATCATCGCCCGTGGCACCGGGGCAGCTGAGCAACGCCGGGTCCGGGACAAGGCCATGGCAGGTTCTCCGCCCGAAGACCTCGGCTTGGGCGCCGTGGTAAACCACGCAGTGAATATCACCATGCGGGGTGCCATGGACCTCTCGGAAGTGGATGCGGCGCCGGACCTGCTGCGCGTACGGCAGTCCTAGACAGCGCTGGGCGTCAGCCGATCCTGGTCTGTCCTGCAGCCCGTGCCTGACCTAAAGAGCCAAAAGAGAAGCTTCCAGCCATAGGTGCCACGCCGGGAACGGGTCCTTGGGGAGTTCATCCTCGGTGGGTCCGGGTCTTCCGGCACGTCCACGTCTGGCGGATCGAAGTCATCGGGCAGGTCCAGATCCTGGGGCATCCCAAAGCGCTCAACAAAGCCCTGGAGGGTCGGGCCTCCGAGCGCAGACAAACTCGGTTGCCCTTCCGCGTTCGTTGCCGCACTCCACGTTTTAGTAACCCAGTCCGGCCAATGGGGTGGTTCCCAGTCCTGATGTTCGCTTTTGTAGTGCCGCCCGGACGGTGAGGTCCAGCCGGGTGGTTCATCCTTGGTGGCCGGTGATGGTGTCCACCCGCTGCTGTGTCTGAGTTTGTGGTGTTTCGGGCAGGGTTGTCCGAGGTTGCTGATCCCGGTGGTGCCGCCGTGCTGCCAGGCCAGGAGGTGGTCTGCCTCGTTATCCAGTGAGTTGTTGCTGCAGCCGGGAAAGGGGCATTTGCCGTCCCGCATCCTTAGCCAGTTCCGCATGGCTTTGGTGACCCGGTAGCTGGTCCGCCCGATCTCCAACGGCGCCCCGTCCCGCGGATCAACGAGGACCCGGTGGAACGAATCAGCACCGTTCGCAACCAGGTCCCTCGCTATGGACGCCGGGATCGGCCCGAAGCCGTCCAGCACGGCCGGCTCATCCGTCAGGCCCATCAGCGCGACTACCGGGACCGTGACGAGGACCTGCGCCCGGACCGGCGACGACAGCCCGGCGGGATCCATCCCTGCACCCGCCCCGTCGTTGGTACCCAACCCGTCGCCGTTGCCTGTATGAAGGCGGGAGCTGTCTCCATTACCGCGGCTGCTGCCGCTGGTGAGGATCGCTTCGGCGAACTGGTCGGCCCGGGTCTGGGTGAGGGTGCGGGGCTCGTCGGGTCCCTGTGCGGCCCGGGCGAGGGCGTTGAGCCGGTTCCAGCCCGCCATTGCCTGATGCGCGGGGAGGTAGGCCGAAAGCCAGGCCATGCCGTCCTGGTCCGGCCGGTAGTCGACCCGGCGGTCCGCTAGGCCCTTGGCGTGGCGCTTCTCGACCGATTCGGGGTGGTGGCGTTCGCGCCAGGTACGGGCCTTGGCCTTGAACCGGTAGGCGGGCATCTCCCCGATCGTGGCCGCTCCGGCGGGCCTGGGGGTGTCCGGGTCCAGGAAGTGCTTCTCCAGGGCCGCTGCCCCGGCCCGGTCAGACCGACCGTCTGGTTCACCATCTCCCGGGCATGAGCCCAGGGAATCGTGCCGGACCCCAACGCGGCGAGCGTCCGGGGCAGCGACGTGGTCAGGGCGTGGGACTCGGCCAACAGGGCACCGGCGGCACGGTCACCGATCACCAGCGCACACCCCACCTCGGCCACCAGGCTCCGGTCCTGGGCCGTGGCCTCATGCGGTGAGGACGGCGGTCCGTCCAGCAGGCTCGTGGCGGCAGCGAGCACCTGAACCGCCCGCGCCTTCAACGCCGCCAGCCTCGCCTCCGACCGTGCCACTCCCGCCAGAACCCACAGCGCCCGGTCAGCAACCCGCTGCAACGGATCATCCAAACCAGCAGCAGGACTTGGGCCCGTTTCTGCGGCAGGCCCATCAGCAGGATCCTGCCCTCCAGCCGGGCCGGAAACAACACCGGGGCCGGCGTCGGCAGCGTTCCCTTCAGCAGCGCCAACCGCAGCGTCCCTGCCATCCAGTACAGCAGCTAACGCAGCGACGGCAGCCACAACGGCTGCCTCCGCCTGGTCAACCGCCGGGTCCGTTTCCATACAGACATCATCCTGCCGGGGTCTGACAAAAAGGACCATGCGGCAGGGGCTGTGGATAACTAGTGGCCTGCTGGATATCCACAGCCCTGGCGGCACCACCGCAGGCGTGCCATACTCGGCGCGTGACGTCGTCGTACTCGTTCAAAGCGGAAATCTGGCTGTACCCCGGTGAGGCCGGCTGGCATTTCCTCACCCTGCCGCCGGACGTCGCGGACGATGTCCGCGCACAAAACGCAGGGCGCAGCAAGGCGTTCGGCTCAGTCCAGGTGAGTGCGGAAATTGCCGGCCACACCTGGCAGACCTCGCTCTTCCCGGACACCAAAACAGGGACGTACCTCCTGCCGGTCAAGAAAGCCATCAGGGCCAAAGCGCGGATCAGCGAAGGCGACGCGGTGGAAGTCCGCCTGTCCGTCCAAGGCGCGTGAGGCCCAGCGCCAGGCAACCTAGATCTGCTTGAGCGCCTGCTCCAGGTCCCCGATGAGGTCGTCCACATCCTCCAGGCCAACGGAAAGCCGCACAACGCCGTCACTCAGGCCAATGGCGGCCCGCCCCTCCGGCCCCATGGCGCGGTGCGTGGTGGTGGCCGGGTGGGTGATAAGGGATTTGGCGTCGCCGAGGTTGTTGGAGATGTCGATGATCCGCAGGCCGTCCAGCAGCGCGAAGGCGGCTTCCTTCCCCGAGCGGCCCCCGGAAGGAGCAAGCTCCAGGGTGAGGACCGTGCCGCCGGCGCTCATCTGCTTTGCCGCCAGCTCATACTGCGGGTGGGATTTCAGCAGCGGGTACTTCACCCAGCTGACAGCCGGCTGTTCCTCCAGCCACTCCGCGAGCCGCAGCGCGGTGACCGAGGAATGGTTGACGCGCAGCGCCATGGTCTCCAGGCCCTTGGTGAGGACCCAGGCATTGAAGGCGGACAATGCCGGGCCGGTGTGCCGCATCAGCTGCTTCACCGGGCCCTCGATGAACTCCTTGGTGCCCAGGATGGCCCCGCCGAGCACCCTCCCCTGGCCGTCGATGTGCTTGGTGCCGGAGTAGACAATAACGTCTGCGCCAAACTGCCCGCAGCGCTGCAGCAGGGGAGTGGCAAAGACGTTGTCGACGACGACAGTCGCCCCGGCCGCGTGCGCCAGTTCACTGACCGCGGCGATGTCCACGATCTCCTGCATGGGGTTGGACGGCGATTCGAAGAAGACGGCGGTGGTGGGCTGGGACAGGGCCTCGCGCCACTGATCCAGGTCCGGTCCGTCAACGAAGACCGTCTCCACGCCCCACCGCGGCAGGATCTCGTTCAGGATCACGAAGCAGGACCCGAACAGCGAACGGGCGGCGACCACGCGGTCCCCGGCACCGAGCAGGGCACCCAGGGCGGTGAACACGGCGGACATCCCGGACGCCGTCGCAAAGCACGCCTCTGTTCCTTCCAGGAGGCGGAGCCGCTCCTGGAAGGTTGCCACGGAAGGGTTGCCGTAGCGGGAATAGACAAAGCGCTCGTCCTCGCCAGTGAAGGCGCGCTCGGCGGCAGCGGCAGATTCGTACACGAACCCTGAGTTCAGGAAAATGGCTTCGCTGGTTTCCTGGAAGTTGGTGCGGTCCAGGCCGCCGCGCACGGCCTGGGTGTCGGGGCTCCAGCCGGCGGCGTCTTCGTTGAAGGTCACTTAGATCTTTCCCAGGTTTGTTGGCAGGCCGCGGTTCTTCCAGCCGTTGACGGTGCGTTCACCGAAGCGGTCGGGGTCGCCTTCAAAGCCCTCCAGCACGTTGTAGGAGGTGAAGCCGGCCTGGGTGGCCGCTATGGCCGCCGCGATGGACCGCTGGCCGGAGCGGCACAGGAACACCAGTTCAGTTGCGCGGTCTTCGGGCGCCTGCTGGTTGAGGTCGTTGATGAAATCAGGGTTTGGAATGCCCCCGGGGAAGGTCCACTGGATGAACAGCGGATCGTTCTCTGTTGCCTTGGTGTCCGGGATCCCGATGTGGGCCCATTCGCCCTCGGTGCGCACATCCACCAGGATGGCGCCTTCTTCCAGCTTGTCCCAGGCCTCCTGCGGCGTCAGGTCTCCTGCGTAGCTCATGCGTGGCCCTCGCCGTCGAACTCAAGGTCGTCGCCCGCGGACTCGAGGTCATCCACGGCGTCCGCCACTGCCGCGTCCGCTGAGGCGATGGCTGCCGGCAGGACCACGGCCTGTGCCACGATCACGCTGGTGCCGTTGAAGGTTGCCGCCGGGCTGCCGTGCAGCACATATCCTTCCGCCAGGGCGTTTGAGATCCGCTCGCAGAATTCACGGTTGTCCGGGCCGCTGATGAGGCGGTAGGACAGTTTTTCTTCAGGGGCAGGTGCGTCAGACACGACGGATCTCCTTCTCTCACGCTTGCAGCTCGAATGGTCGATATGCCGAGTATTCACCTGAGGCACCCCGCCGTGGAAGGAGGGTTGCCGACCGGCCAGTCAGGGCTTGGCGCCGGTACTCATTACTCCCCAAAAACGTAACACTTGCCGCGCGGCGCCGCACCGCCGTCGTCGTCATGTTGCGTAACTGAAGGGTGCTGTGGGGAGGCGCGGCACCAAAGATGCGTCAGCCACCTCCGTTTAACGTACGACGGCGGCGCCACCTTGGGCGTGCAGGTGCCAGGTGGCTGCCACCTGCGTCAGCCCGGATAAAGTTTGTCCAGGGGCGCCGCCCCGTCACTTGAGGAATAAGTCCCTGGGGGGTCTTCATTAGCACGCCATCCGCCGCCGCTCCCGCACGTCCCGCCCCGAGCGGCCGCCCGCGGCCCTTCCACCGGATGGCTGCCGTCCTCGCCGCCGCGCTGATGACCGTCCTGGCTGTGGTGGTGCCCGCCGGGCCAGCGCAGGCAGCCCGGAGCTTTCCGGAGGAAGGCAAGCCGCTGCTGGGCGCAGTCCTCGAATGGGGAGAGGACACCGCCGGCGGTTTCTCCGAGCGGCTCGGGGCGTCCCCCGCGATCTTTGGACACGACATCGCCTTCCCGTTCCGCGTTTCGGAAGAGAGCGACATCCGGGGCTTCCTGGAGCAATCCGCCGGACAGGGCGCCCATGCGATGCTCACGGTAAGGCCTGTTGTGCCGCTGGACCAGGTCACCCCTGACGCCGCTGCAGCCTTTGCCGGGGAAGTGCGCCGGATAAAAGGTGATTTCAACGGCCAGCTGCTCATCCGCTACGCGCCGGACATGAATGCCAGCTGGGTGGAGTGGGGCCAGCAGCCGGCCGCCTACCGGCAGTCGTTCCAGGCGGTGGCAGCGGCTTTCCGGGATGCCGGGAACGGCGGCGGTTATGCCATGGTGTGGGAGCCGTACTTGGGCAAGGACTATCCCTTTGACCGGAACCGGAATGCGCCCGCGCCGGGAAGCGAAGGGTTCGCCCTGTTGGACACCAATGGCGACGGCGCTTGGAACGGCTCGGACAAAGCCTACGAACCCTACTACCCGGGGGACGGCGCCGTGGACTGGGTGGGCCTGACGGCCTATCACGATGACACTGCAGGGGGCGCCGCAGTTAACACCGTTCCCCGGGCCGGTGAGCTGCAGGAGATGCTGACGGCTTCCGGCGGGGAAAATTTCTACGGGACGTATGCGGCGGGGCGGGGCAAGCCCTTGATGCTGCAGACTTCGGCCTTTTACAGCCCGTCCGCCGGAGGTGCTGCGGAAGCGGAAATCAAGAACAGCTGGTGGGACCAGGTTCTGGGCGTTGCAGCGTCAGCCGGCTTTGGAATGACGGGCGCAGTGGTCTGGGACGAACGCACCAGTACACGGGACACGGGCGTGACCAGCATCGACTGGCGCCTCACCGGAAACGCCGGAATTGCGGACGCTGCCCGCACCCGGCTTGAGGGATCCCCGGTGGTGACGGGGCCGGTTACCGAGGTCACCGCAGGTCCATCGTTCGTCAGGTCCAACACACTGTCCGGTGCGGCCGCCTGGAGCGTGGGGGCGGCGCTCATCCTCCTCCTGGTGGCGCTGTGGCAAGTCCCCGCCAAAGTCAGTGCAGTCACGGCGTGGGGCTACAGCGACCCGTCCAGCAGGGACTCCCGCGTGGACCTGCTCCGCGGCCTGGCCATCGTGTTCGTGGTGGTGAACCACCTGGGCATGGTGTCGCTCTTCCAGCTCCTGACCCAGGAGGCGGTGGGCTTTGTTTCGGGCGCCGAGCTGTTCGTTCTGTTCTCCGGCCTGGTGGTGGGCATGGTGTACGGGCCCAGGGCGAAAGATGATTTTGGCACGGTGGTGGACCTTACCTCGCGCCGGGCAGGAAAGCTCTACGTCACGGCGCTCGTGGTGCTGGTGGGCGTTTTCCTCCTGTCGCTGCTGCCGGTTTTCCGGACGGATGCGCTTACAACCTTCGTGGACCAGGGCACCGGCGGGGCAGGGCACGAAGGCGCCGGCCGCACCTACGATCTCTACGCGGGCATGGAAACGCTGTTCCAGTTCCCCGTGCCGCCAGAGGTGCTTCCCGCCATCCTGCTGCTCCAGTTCGGGCCGTGGCAGTTCAACGTGATGGGCCTGTACGTGGTGCTGCTGCTGGCCAGCCCGGTGATCCTCGCCGCCCTGAACCGCGGCAAAGCTCTGTGGGTGCTGGCGGCATCGCTGGCTGTGTACGCGCTGGGTACGGTGACACGCTTCCGGATCCTGCCGTCGCAGTTCGAGGATTCATTCCCCCTGCTGGTGTGGCAGGTGCTGTTCGTCATCGGCCTGGCGGCCGGGTTCCACCGGCGGAGAATCGTAGCCTGGCTTTCAGCGCATACCTCCGCGGTGGCGGCCTGCACCGCCCTGGCTTTCGCGTTTGCCTTCCTGTCCTGGGGCAATCCGTACCTGGCCAACGGGTTTGACGTCCGCCTGGCGATCATCCCGGACACCGCGTACCGGGCCATGTATGACCTGTTCTTCGGACGCACGTATCTTGCCCCGGGCCGGCTGCTGAACGTCCTGGTCCTGGTGGTGGCGGCCTATGCATTCCTCACCGCGTACTGGAAACCGGTGCAACGCGCCCTGGGCTGGTTCCTGGTCCCCCTGGGCCGCGCCACCCTCTACGTGTTCATCATGCATGTGGTGCTTATAGCCGTCATAGCCAACATCCCGGCCCTGCAGCAAGAGAACATCCTGATCAACACCCTCGCCTATGCAGTAGTCCTCGGGCTCCTCTGGGTGATGGTGCGGACCCGGTTCCTCTTCAAAATCGTCCCCACCTGAGGACGCGCCCCGCCCGCGGAGCCTTGGCGGGACTCAGGGGTGCGGCAGGATCAGCTGGTGGAGCAGATGGTCCTGCCACCGGCCTGCAATCTTCAGGTATTGTTGCGCAACACCGATCTCCCGGAACCCTGTCCTCCGCAGGATCCGCCTGGACGCTGTGTTCTGCAGCAGGGTGGCAGCCTGGATGCGGTGCAGGCCAAGCCCGGTGCGGGAGTAGTTGACCGCGTGCAGAACGGCGGATGTGCCGATCCCTTGCCCGGTGAGTTCGTGGTCAAGCCAGTAGCCCAGGTTGGCGCTGAGGAAGGGGCCGCGGACGATCCCCGTCAGCGTCACTGTCCCAGCCACGCGCCCGCCTGGCCGGTCTGTGGGTACCGGGCCGCCGCCGTCGTCCTCTTCTTCGACTAAAACCCACGGAACTTCGGCGCCCAACGCATGCTGGGCGAGCTTGGCGCGGATGCTGTCCAACTGGTGCCCGCTGGTGAAGAAGGCGTCCGTGCGCTCCGGCTCCCATGGAGCCAGATGCTCACGGTTGCGCGTGTAGGCCTCGGCCAGCGCGGGGGCGTCTGCATCCGTGAGCAGCCGGATGCGGAGTCCTGCTCGCAAATCAGCGCTGCTGTCAATCATGTCCAGGAGCCTTTCAGATGGGCCGGTGTGGACGCAGCCTACCCGGCCGCCGGCGGCAAGCAGGAGATCCGCAGAAACAGGAATGGCGTGGACCCCGTGCCCGAAAGCACCTGGTCCACGCCGTTGTCCGTCTGCTGCGGCTTGTTATACGAGGCCGGGGTAGCTTGCCAGGATGTAATCGGCGGCAGCGGGACCCTTCATGCGCAGCCCGTTGTGGCCGGAGGCAATCCTGCGGTGGCTCATGGCTGCCCAGAAGTCCGATTCAGGTCCCGGTTTCTGCTGGTTGATAAAGCACCAGCTGGTGTACAGGCCGTACAGGCGGTCACGGTCCAGCGTGGATTCCGAGGCCTGGTCGAGGTAGGTGGCTTCTTTGAGAAAGAGGTCGAACTGCGAATGTGCCATGACGGCTTCCCTTCGCTAAGTGCGGTGGTACTGCCGTTCGGCTACAGCAGCTAACCTCAATGCCGTGCACAGGGCAATGGAGTGTGGATGAAGCCGCAAAACAGTTGGGCTGCTGGATCAGCGGCGCTACGAATTTGCTGACTACCGAATTATTGGTTCCGGGCGGTGTCACTGCCGCATCTACACTGTAGACTTTAGCCGTAGACAACCGATCAGGCAAGCGCATGGAATTCCCCTCCATCTAAGGGGCTTGCCGCCATCCAGGACGGAAACATGGCCTCCCCGAAAGTCCCCGCCATCACCGGGCCGATCCAAAAGCAGCGTCTGAGCCGGGAGCTCGTGCTGGCGAAGGCGCTCGAAGTGGTTGATGCGGACGGCCTGGACGCGCTGACGATGCGCCGCCTCGGCCAGGAACTGGGCCGGGACCCCATGAGCCTCTACCGCTATGCCGAAAACCGCGCCGCGCTGCTGGACGGGGTCACCGAACTGGTGCTGAATGAACTCACCATCCACCCCCAGGATCCCGACTGGAAAGCCCAGCTGCGCCAGATCGCGCACGATCTACGCCGCCTGGCCCTGCAGCACCCCAACGTGGTGCCACTGCTCGTGACCAGGCCGCTCTCCACCCCGCTGGGGCTGCGGCCGCTGGGCACCCTGCGCCCCCTCGAGCAGATCCTCTCCCTGCTGATCGGGGCAGGATTCAGCCCGGCCGACGCCCTCCACGTCTACCGCGCCTACTACGGCTTCCTTTACGGCCATATCCTCAACGAACTCCAGGAATTCGTGGTGGACCCGGAGGAGAACGAAGCCCTGCTGCGGCTCGGCCTGCACCGGTTGCCGGCCAAGGAGTTCCCGCGGCTTCGGGCGCTGGCCCCCGCCCTGGCGGAGTACGACGGCTCGGCCGAGCTGGACCAGGGCGTCACCATCCTGCTGTCCGGGCTCGAGGCGCAGCTCTCACTCCGCCTGGGAAACCCAACGGGCTAGCCGTCGTCCCCAACCGCCAAGACGTCGTCGAAAGCTCCCTGCGGACGCAGGGCCGGGAACGAAACTACTCGAAGGAAGCGCGGCGCCTGTCCTGAGCGCGCGTGGCCCAGACGTCCGGGCGGTTCACCTTGAAGCGGCGGCCGGTCAGCGCCCGGGCGGACAGCCGGATGTAGTTCGCCTTCTCGCCCGGCTGCCATGGTTCAAGTCCCAGGCTGTCCACGGCATCCTTGTCCGCCTGGTCCTCGATGAGCTGGGTATCCCCGCGCAGCACCACGCTCCACGCCTCTTCGGTGTGGGGATCGTAGCCGTCGATTTCCAGGGCCGCAGGCCGTTCGGACAGTGCGCTCCAGAGTTTGGTGACGCCGGCCGTCCGGAACGCGATGCTTCGGCGGTGCACCACGTAGTTGATGGGGAAGATCTCAGGGTGGCCGTCCACCACCACGGCAAGGCGGCCGACGGTGTCATTGGCCAGGAGTTCCCAGCATTCGTCAAAGGTCAGGGTGCCATCCGGCTGCGTCTGCGAGTCCATGAACCACACCTTACGGCCACTGTCCCTACGGAACCTAGAGTGCAACGGCCCGAATCGCAGGCCGAGCTACTGGATGCCCGCAAACAGTTCGTTCAGTTCCGCGGTGAGTTCCTTCTGCACCGACGGCGTGCCCACCTGCTTGCCGTCGATGTGGTTGACCGGGGCCAGCAGCCGGACACTGGAGATCAACCACACAGCATCGGCGTCCAGCAGGTCCTGCGGCTCCAACGGGCCGTAGCCCAGTTCCCATCCTGCTGCCTTGGCGGCGGTGAACAGCGCCCCCTGCGACGTTCCGGGCAGGATCCCGCTGTCCAGCTGGGGCGTGATGAGGCGCTTCACGGACGTGCCGTCGTCGGCCTTTTCCACGTGGGCCAGCAGCACGGTGGAGGTGGGACCCTCCAGGACCCGGCCGTCCGTGGAAATGAAGATGACGTCGTCCGCGCCCTGTTTGTGGGCGTGGCGCAGGGCAGCCATGTTGACGGCGTAGGAGAGTGTCTTGGCGCCGAGCAGCAGCCAAGGTGCGCGCTCGGCGGCGTCGCTGTCATAGCCGCGGTCAAGGAGGATGACGTCGATCCCGGTTTCGCGCTGGCGCCGGGCGCCTGCGCCCACGGGCGAGACCTGCACCCAGCAGGTGGGGGCAGCCGCGCCCTCCACGCCGCGGGTCACCACAAGCTTCACCACCAGTTCGTCCCCGGCCCCGGCGGCGGGAGGGTGCTGGACCCGGTGCTCGGACAGTGCGGTGGCAATGGCGCGGCGCCACTCGTCCTGGCCGGGGATGGCGAGGTCAAGCGCGTCTGCGGAGCCGGCAAGACGGTCCAGGTGGGCCTGGATTTTCCGGACGTTTCCGCCCACAGCCAGCATGGTCTCGAAGACACCGTCACCCCGGGTGGCCCCCTGGTCTGTCACCATCAGCTGCGGCTGGGAAGCGTCGGCCAGCCGGCCGTCAGGGTAAGTGGGGTCGAGGAAAACGAGAACCACGGGCGCTGGAGAGGTCATGGCTCCAGCTTAGTGCGGCACCCCACCGATAAGCTGGGCGGAGTGCCCTGGCTGGAAACCGTCCGCCGGGAGCCCATTTTCCGGGGGTTATCTCACGTGTTATGGCCATTTTCGCTTGCCGGCACCGCTCCAGGGTGGCTGGTTGTGGTGCTGGGCATCGCCGACCTGGTGATCAGGGTGCTGGCTGTGGGCATCATTCCCGGCAACAGGCGGCCCACTACAGCCATGGCCTGGCTGCTGGGTATCTTCTTCGTTCCGTTCGTGGGCATCATCCTGTTCCTCCTGTTCGGCAACTTCAAGCTCTCCAGCCGCCGGCGGGAGCAGCAGCAGCAGGTCAACGAACGGGTACGGGCCGGGATCTCGTCGCTTGCCGACGTCGAAAGCGACTACCCGGGACCTGAATGGGTCAAGTCCGCCGGGGAACTGAACCGCAGGCTGGGGTCCCTGCCCATGGTGGACGGCAACTCCGTGGACCTGATCCCCGGCTATCCGGATTCCATCCTGGAAATGACGAACGCCGTCCGCAAGGCCAAGAAGTTCGTCAACGCCGAGTTCTACATCATGAGCACGGACCACATCACCGACGACCTCCTCACGGCCCTTGAGGAAGCAGCCGAGCGCGGCGTGGAAGTGCGCGTGCTGTTCGACCACATCGGCACCCTCCGCGTGCAGGGCTACAGGAAACTGCTGAAGCGGCTGCGCGGCGGCAAGATCCAATGGAAACGGATGCTGCCGCTGCTGCCCATCCACGGCCAGTGGCGCCGGCCGGACCTGCGCAACCACCGCAAGATCATGGTGATCGACGGCGAAATCGCCTTCACGGGCTCACAGAACCTGATCGAGCCCTCCTACAACAACCCCCGGCACCGCAAGGCAGGCCGCGAATGGGTGGAGCTGATGGCCTGCCTCCGCGGGCCCATCGTCACCACGCTGAACGTTGTTTTTGCCACAGACTGGCTCAGCGAAACCGATGAATCGCTGGAGCACCAGCTGCAGCTTCCGGCCAACACGGAACCGGGGAACGTCACCGCCCAGGTGGTTCCCAGCGGCCCGGGGTTCATCACCGAGAACAACCTCCGGCTGTTCAACACCCTGATCTACTCGGCCCAGCACCGGATTTCCATCTGCAGCCCCTACTTTGTTCCGGACGACTCCCTGCTCTATGCCATCACCACAGCCGCCCAGCGCGGGGTGGACGTGGAGCTTTTCGTGTCCGAGAAGGGTGACCAGTTCCTGGTGCACCACGCCCAGCGGTCCTACTACGAGGCCCTGCTGGAGGCCGGGGTCCGGATCTACCTCTATAAGGCCCCGTTCGTGCTCCATGCCAAGCACTTCACCATCGACGACGAGGTGGCGGTCCTCGGCTCCAGCAACATGGACATGCGCTCCTTCTCCCTGAACATGGAGGTCTCCGTCATGCTGCTGGGCGAAGACATCGTCACCAAGATGCGCGCCGTGGAGAACACCTACCGGGACATCTCCCACGAGCTCAAGCTGACCGACTGGATCAACCGGCCCCTGGCGGCCCGCTACGTGGACAACGTGGCGAGGCTGACGGCAACGGTCCAGTAAAACCCCCGGAGTTTTCGTCCACTTATGCAGGGTTTGCCGGTGGCGAAGCCTGCATATCTGGACAAAAACTCCAGGGGTCAGGTGTGGGGGAAGTCCGCGCCGAGCGTTGAGAGGACGCCGAACGCCTTGGTGCGGATTTCCTCGTATTCGTCCTCCGGATCCGAGTCCGCGGTGATGGCACCGCCGACGCCGAGCGTCAGTTCCGCTGTTCCGTCGCCGCGGGTGCTGGTCACCAGGGTCCGGATGGCGACGGCGAGGTCCGTGGCCCCGTTCAACGAAAAGTAGCCGATGGCTCCCGAGTAGACCCCGCGGGGTCCACCTTCCAGGCTGTCCAGGATGGCCATGGTGCTGATTTTGGGGGCGCCGGTCATGGAGCCGGCGGGGAAGCAGGCGGCCACGGCTTCGGCCCGGGGTGAACCGGGCTTCAGCTGCGCATCAATGGTGCTCACCATCTGGTGCACCGTGGCGTAGCTTTCGATGGCGCAGAGCCTGCTGACGGTCACCGAGCCGGGGACGGCAAAGTGGCTGAGGTCGTTGCGCAGCAGGTCCACGATCATGATGTTTTCGGCGCGGTCTTTCAGCGCCGTGGCAAGGTCGGTTCGAAGTTTGGCGTCCTCCTTGGCGTCTGCACCCCGGCGGCGGGTTCCCTTAATGGGCTCTGCCCGCATGCCGCCGTCGGCCGCGATTTTCAGGAACCGCTCGGGCGAGGTGCTGGCCACTGTGAGGCTGCCAAAGCGCAGGTAACTGGCAAAGGGGGCGGGATTCCTGCGGCGCAGCGCCAGGTAAGTGGTCCAAGGATCCAAGGCATCCGCCGGAATGTCCGCGGACAGTGCGGTGGTCAGGCAGACCTCGTAGGAGTTCCCCTCTGCGATGTGGTGCTGTGCCGCAGCGATTTTCGCCAGGTATTCAGCGCGCGTGTCCCGGCTGCGGAATTCCGGCGCTGCCGGGAGGACGACGCCGGTGCTGCCGCCGGCCTGAGCGGCCGGCCCTGCGTTTTCCACGGCGGCCCGCGCCCGGTCCAGCCAGTCGTCCGCGTCGGGAGCGTCCAGTGCCAGGAGCCAGGCGCTTCCTTCAGCGTGGTCCAGGACCACGGCCCTGCCGGCGAAGATGAGCGCGGCGTCGGGGGTGGGGGAGGGAACGTCGGTGCCGCCGGTCTCGCGCTTGAGTTCGTACCCCAGGCAGCCGAGCCAGCCGAGCGTAAACCCGCCGGGGTAGCCTTCGGGACTCTCAACGGCGGGGAGGCCCCACACGGTGTCCAGCCAACGGAAAAAGGCGCCCTGCACGGTGGCTGTGGCGCAGCCCGCGCTCATCAGGCTCTGGCCCGAACGGTGCGTTACAGACTGGCCGAAGGTGCCGGCGTCGTCCGCCATGATGCTGAAGCGGCTGCGCTGCGCAGCCGCCGCTTCCCCGCCGTCCTGCTCCGGCAGGGCACCCGCGTTGGAGGAGTCCAGCCAGACGGCGTTGGCCGAGCGGCTGTAGAGGGAACGGAAAAGTCCTGGTGCATCCGGGCGGGCGTCCAGCCGTTCCGCGCGGAGGCGCAGCCCCCGCCGTGCTGACAGTTCCGGTGCCAGGGCCGGGGCCAGCGCCGGAAGGTAGGGGAGGACCTGCAGCACATCTGCTGGTGCTGATCCGTCCGCGGGGTTCCGGACGCGGATATCGGCAACGCCGGGAACGTTGTCCGCCGCGAGCCACGCCTCTTCCTGCGCTGCCCACTGGTCCCAGAACGGCTCGTAGGTTTCGCCGTCCCGGTCCAGGGCCCGGGTCCGGCGCACGTCATCCGGTGCTTCGGCCCAGATCACCGCGTTCAGCAGCGGCCGGGCTTCTGCCGCGGCGGCCCCGACGCCCTCCACAATGACGATCTCGGCCGGAAGCGTCACCCGGGATTCGCCGTCGTAATGCTTCTCCCAGTCCCAGCAGACCCAGGAGGCTGCTTCCCCGCGGCTCAGGGGAGCGAGCACCGTGGAGACGTACCTCTCGATGCCAGCAGCCAGCCCATTCCAGCCGGGGTATATGTCCTCAAGGTGGAACAGCGACACCCTGTGGTGCGCGCGCAGCCTGGCGGCCAGTTCGACGGCGAGGGTCGTCTTCCCAGCGCCGGAGCGTCCGTCAATGGCGATGATGACGGGGGCTGGGCTCATGGAGTAGAGCGTACCTTTACGGCCGCCGGCCTTGCACAACGGGCAGGGGGCTAACGGGCCTGCCGCTGCAGTTCCGCGCCCCGGAGTACGGCCGACTTGATGTGCTCCACGATCCCCGGGAGTGCAGCGTGGATCTGGTGCCAGACGGCGTCGAAGTCCGCGTGGCCGCCGTACCAGGGGTCCTCGATGCCCTGGTCCAGCAGGTCCAGGCCTGCCGTTGCGGGATCGAAGCTGCGGAGCATACGGATCTTGTCCAGTGACTCCTGGTCCGGAGCGGCTTCGCTGAGCCAGGCATAGTGGTCGATGTCCAGGGCAAGGATCAGGTCCCTGGAATGGAACCAGTCCAGCTCCCACTCGCGTGCCACGTGCTGCTCTGAGCCAAGCTGGGTGGCGGCGAGCCGGCGGGCGGCCCGGGGGTCAATGGGGCGTCCGGCCTCGTAGCCTGTGGTTCCTGCGGAGTCCACCGCCACCAGGTCGTCCAGGCCTTCGCGTTCAAGGGCCGCGGCGAGCATGAGCTCAGCCATGGGGGACCGGCAGATGTTTCCGGTGCAGACGGCGATGACGCGGTATGGGCTCGACGCTGAGTTCATGAAACTAAGCATGCGCGCTATTGGACGGATTGGCCAGAGAAGTCATTCACATTGCTTGACAGGCTTGTAAAGAAACTTTCTTTTCGCGTCACGGACGCTGGATGGCTGAGTCTAGTGAAGGACGGCGAGGAGGATGCCCACGCCGATGAAGAGCACGCCAAAAACCTTGCTGAGGACCAGTTGCCCACGGGCGGAGCGCGTAAAGCGGTGGAAGGACCGGGCGGCTGCCGCGAAGAAGAACCACATCACCAGGATGTCGATGGCAATAATCGTGGCAGTCAGCACAAGGTACTGGGGGAGCAGCGGCTGTTCGGGCCTGATGAACTGGGGCATGAACGCCAGGAAGAAGATGATGGCCTTGGGGTTGAGCAGATTAACCCACAGTCCCCGGCGGAAGATGGACCAGGCAGGTTCATTCCGGAGGGCGGCGGTTTGCTGCTCTTCGAGAACCGGCTTGCTCAGGAACTGCCTGATGCCCAGGTACACCAGGTAGGCGGCTCCTGCGAAGCGGATGACGTTGAAGGCGACGGGAGAGCTTGCCACCAGCACTCCGACGCCGAGCGCCACGATCACCACGTGGATCACCAGGGCTGCCTGTTGACCCAGGATGCCCCAGATGGACCGGCGGAACCCGGCGTTCAGGGAGTTGCTCATGGTGTTGATGGCTCCGGCGCCGGGCGTGAAGCTGATCAGGGTTCCGGCGCCCACCAGGGCGAGCCAAAGGGAGAATTGCACCATTCGAGTTTAGTGGCCGTTGGCGCCACCTAATCACCTGTTTGCACTGCTGGCGGGCCGCGACTGCCGGACTGCGGGTGCACCCAGTGGTCCATGGTGGACAAACCACATCTCAAAGCGCCATAGGGTCAGGCCCGGGCGATGACCTCTCCGTTGGGGATCAGGAACCACCCGTCGTCGGTGGACCCCCAGCGGTGCCACCCGGCCGAGATCCGGGCAAGGTCCGCAGGGTTGGCGAAGCCATACTCCAGCGCCTGCTCGGCGAACGCGGAATGAAGCACGCGTTCGCCCCATACGCGCGCCTGCCACCGGCGCTGCTGGCTGGTGGCGTAGAGCCAGTTGCTGCTGGAGGGCGCCACGTCGGTAAGCCCGGCCGCCTGCGCCCAGCTCACCAGCCGCCGGCCGGCATCGGGTTCCGCCCCGTTCCGCCGGGCGATGCGCTGGTAGAGCTCCATCCACTCGTCCAGTTCCGGAATGGCGGGGTACCAGCTCATACCGTGGAAATCGGCGTCGCGCACGGCGACGATGCCGCCGGGCTTGGCGACCCGCCGCATCTCCCGCAGCGCCTCCACGGGATCCGTGAGGTGCTGGAGCACCTGGTGGGCGTGGACGACGTCGAACGTCTCATCCTCAAAGTCCAGGTCATAGATGTTGCCGGCCACGAACTCCACGTTGGGAACCCCGCGCTCCATGGCGAGCGCCTTTGCCTGGGCGATGATGTCCGGGGACCGGTCCAGTCCCGTCACCTTTCCCGGCGCCACCAGGGCGGCGAAGTCGCATGTGATGGTGCCCGGCCCGCAGCCGACGTCGAGCACGCCGGCCCCCGGTGTGAGGTGCGGCAGGACGAACGCTGCCGAATTCTCGGCGGTCCTGGCGGCATGGGCGCGGACTACGGATTCATGGTGGCCGTGCGTGTAAACGTCGTCTTCAGGCTGCTGCGCACTCATAACCAAACGCTACCCCCAACTGGGTAGCAGCAGATGTCGTTTTGAGGGCTTGGCTTCATGCGGTGATTGCAACACCTGACTATTGAGGGGTGTTGATTTCCATGGCGGTGTTCTCGAATCGGTTGGTGGCCGAGGTTGTTCAGAGGTTCTGGCAGCAGG
>NZ_JAJOMC010000014.1 GCF_021129155.1 Arthrobacter sp. AK04 | reverse complement strand
CCCTCATCGCCCTCGCCCGGCGACGCTGCGACACCCTCTACGCCATGCTCCGCGACGGCACCCTCTACCAGGCAAAATCACCAACAGCAGCTTGACGAAGAACATAGGGACTCTCTCATTTGATGCGGATTAAACCGGGACGCTCTTTCACTTGAGCAGGGGAAGTGAGAGAGCGATCGTGAAAAACCGACATTAAGTGCGAGAGCGTCCCTGTCAGCGGTCCAGGAAGCTGAGGTACCGGTCTGCGGCCTTCCTCAGGGCGGCCTGGGCGGCGGGGCCAAGGTGCCTGGCGGGTTCAAAGAGTTCAGGCACGACGGCGGCGGGCCGGTTCCCGCGCTCGACGGCCCAGGTGCCGATCACTTCTCCCCCGGCCACCAGGGTCTTCTTGAAAACGCCGTTCCCGCCGGGCACGATCCTGTCCGAGTGCTCCAGGGGCAGCACCGCTGACCGATCCTTGTAACCCAGCAGGAACTCGTCAAACCCGGGCAGCAGCAGGACGGACCGGGCTCCAGGAGCCCCGGAATCCAGCAGGGCCGCGGTCTCGGGCGACATCCAGTACCCCGCGCCGCCGAACTGGTGTTCCACGAGCTGGCCGCGGACATTTTCGAAGGCGGCCCGCACCTCCGTCAGCGGGAGCTGGGTCCACCAGGCGAAGTCAGCAAGGGTTGCCGGGCCATGGCTGCGGAAGTACCGCAGCAGGAACTCCGCCAGTGCCTCATCGCGCTCCAGGTTCCGTGACACCGGGATCCAGCCGTCAAAGGCCATCAGCAGTTGTTGGTTCTTTGCCAGCGGCCCCTGCACCAGCCACGCGTGCCGGCACAGTGTCCCCAGGATGTGGATGCCCCGCTGCCCCTGTGTCGGCTGCCCGGCGGCGTCAAACACCTGGAACAGCCCGGCACGGCTCACGGGACCGCTGGCGGCAATATGCTCCAGCGCAATGTCCCGGCACTTCTCAATGTCCGCCCACGTGATGCCGAGCTCCCGGTGCCGGGCCGCGATGCTTTTGGTGAGCCGTTCAGCCGTGAGGTCCAGCATCCAGCGCAGATCCTCAGGGGCCACGAGATGCAGGGTGCCGCGCATGGGCCACGACCTGACCACGGAACCGGTGTCAAGGGCGGTGCGTACGCCGGTGAGGCCACATCCGGGCACCCGCACGCCCACGGCCCACATGGCTGCCTGCAGGTCCTGGGCCTGCATCGCCGTCATCCAGCGCACGGCTTCCGCAACGGATCCCAGGCCTTCCGTTCCACCGGCAAGCCCTTGGGAGGCAAGCCTCAGCCTGCCCACGATCCTGCCGTCAGGACGGCCCATGCCAGCAGTCATGGCCCTATCCTAGGGCTGCCACTGCCCATCGGTCACAGACCGCTAGGGTAGAACCATGACTTTGGGGAGTTTGTGGCAGTTGCTTGCGCTTAAAACGAGGTGGTGGATGGCCGGCGGCACGGCCTGCGTCCTGGCAGGGGCGGGCCTGGGGCTGCTCCAGTTCTCCAGCTTCCTCGGGGATGGCCGGTCCGATCCCCTGCTGCAGCTCCCCTCGCTCGTCCTGAGCCTCGGCGGAGGATATGCGGTTCTTTTCCCCGGCATCAGCGTCAGCCGCGAGGGCGTCAGGCTGTACCGGGACTGGCGGCACCACCCGCCTGCGGCGAAGGTCCTCTGGGTCCTGTCCCTCGCCGTCGCCCTCGGCGGGCTGGTGGCCTGCATCCTCGCGGGGCTCGCTAATCCCCTGTTGCCGGGCCAGCTGGTATGGCTGTTCACGGGAATCTACCTGGCGCTCGCCGGCTGGTCGTCCGCCCTGCTGGGCCAGGCGGCCGTCCTCCGCGCCGCCGCTTCGGGCCTGGCGGGCGTTCCCGCCGGTGCTACAGCTCCAGGCCGATAAGCAGGGGCTCCGGGTGCAGCTGGATGCCAAAGCGCTGTTCGACGCCGGAACGCACCTCGCGCGCCACCGCCACCACGTCCTGGGCGGTGGCTGAGCCGCGGTTGGTGATGGCGAGGGTGTGCTTGGTGGACAGGGAGGCCCGTCCGCCGCTGACGCTGCCCGGCTCCAGCCCGAACCCCTTGGCAAAGCCGGCCTGGTCGATCAGCCAGGCGGCGGAGAGCTTCACCAGCCCGTCCTGGCCCGCCGGGTAGCGGGGCGCGCCTTCCGGCAGGGCCTCCGCCACCTCGGCCGAAACAATCGGGTTGGTGAAGAAGGATCCGGTGGAGTACGTGTCCCGGTCCTGCGGGTCCCACACCATACCCTTGGACGCTCTCAGCCGAAGCACCTCGCGGCGCACATCGTTCGCGTAGGCACGCTTGCCCACCTCGACCCCGAGGGCACGGGCGAGTTCCGCATAGCGGATTGGGGCGCTCATCCGGCCCAGGGGCAGCTGGAACTCCACGGTCAGCACCACGTAGCGGGGTGAGCCGTTCACGGTGGTCTGCTTGAGGATGGAGTCCCGGTAACCGAACTTCAGCTCGGAGTTCGTGAAGGTTTTGACAGCGTTCCGCTCCCGGTCCCAGGTGCGCACTGCCGCGATGGTCTGGGACACGTCGGCTCCATAGGCGCCCACATTCTGCACCGGTGTGCCCCCGGTTGACCCTGGAATCCCGGCGAGGGCCTCCAGCCCGGACCAGGCATGGCGGACGGCGTGGTCTACCAGCCTGTCCCAGTTGTGCCCGGCCTGCACCACCACGGCCACGCCGCCGCAGGAGTCCTCCGCATTGACCGTGAAACCCTCGGAAGCGATTCTGACTACCGTTCCCGGGAACCCGTCGTCGGAAATCAGCAGGTTGGAGCCGCCGCTGATGATCAACAGCGGCTCCCCTGCCGCGTCAGCAGCCCGGACGGCGTCGATGATCTCAGCCTCGGTGCGGGCCTCGATATACGTGCCGGCGGGGCCTCCGACGGCGGCGGTGGTCAGTTCGGAAAGCATCATGGGTGTCACCACACCACCTTACTAGTGAAACCAAAGGGGCCTGGCGGAGGCATCGCCACCTGTCACCCGGCAGGATTTCACAAGTACGACAATTAACTAACAAATGTTGTTTTGGATATTTACAAATCTGTCATACATGCGTACCTTCAACCCCAGCGGATCACACATTCGGGTTCGCTTCCACGCAAACGCATAGGACAGCTATGACCATTACCAGGACTCTGGCCACAAGCCTCATGAGCCTATCCACGGCCGCATTGTTCACCCTCGCTTCGGCAGGTGGATCCATGGCGGCACCCCCTGCCCCGGAGGACACTGACGTTCCCGGAGTCAGCAGCACCGGGGTTATCGCCACCGCTGAGGCTGACTACTGGACGCCCGAACGGATGCGGGCAGCCACACCCGGCGAGGTTCTGGCAAAGAAAGCACTGCAACGGCAAACGGCCACTGCCCCGCAGGCCGCGGAGGGAGCCGGCAAGGGAGCTGAAACCAGGATCAAGGGCTCGGATCCGTCAGTCCAGCCGCTGGCGAATGCCAGTGAAAACCCGGTACCCCACATCGGCAAGGTGTTCTTCACCCTGGGTGGAGCGGACTATGTCTGCTCGGCTAACTCCGTAGCGTCCACCAACAGGAACACAGTGTCCACGGCAGGCCACTGCCTCAATGAAGGCCCTGGCGCATTCGCGACCAGGTTTACCTTTGTGCCGGCCTACCTCAACGGCGCCGCGCCCTACGGCAAGTGGACGGCCAAAGCGCTTTATGCCCCCACCCAGTGGAGCTCGTCAGGCAGCATGCAGTACGACACAGGATTCGCCGTCATGTCCCAGCTGAACGGCCGCAACCTGGCCGACGTCGTCGGCGCCTCCGGCGTTAGGTTCAACGCCGCCCGCGGCCTCAGCTACAAGGCATTCGGCTACCCGGCAGCTTCACCCTTCAATGGAGAATCGCTCAAAAGCTGCACGGGCACAGCAACCAACGATCCCTACAACCCGCAGTTCTACAGCCAGGGAATCCCGTGCAATATGACAGGCGGTTCCTCAGGTGGCCCCTGGTTCATCGGCACCTCGTCAGGCGGGTACCAGAACTCGGTCAACAGCTACGGCTACGGCAGTAATTCCACCAGAATGTATGGCCCGTACTGGGGCTCGGTCATCCAGGCGGCTTACAACGCCGCCGCTTCGGCTTACTGACACCGGCCGCAACCCACTAAAAAGAAGGTTGAGGGAGGCTGCCCCCTGGGGCGGCCTCCCTCAACTTTTCCAGGCAGCCGGGCGTGATGCCGGCGGGACTTCAGGAAAGCCGGACGACCGCCTGGGCCTTCATCAGGACCTTCTGGCCGGCGGCCATAACGGTAAGGTCCACCCGCGCAGTGTTCGCCTCGGCGTCGAGCTTTCCAACAATGCCGCTGACCTCGATGGTGGCGCCGGCGTCAGGGGTGCCGGTGGTGTCGGTGACCAGGACGGGCTTGGTGAACCTGGTCTGGAAGTCGACGACGGCGGCCGGGTCGCCTGCCCAGTCGGTGACCAGCTGGACGGCGGAGCCCATGGTGAACATGCCGTGGGCGATGACGCCGGGCAGCTCCACACTGGTGGCGAAAGCCTCGTTCCAGTGGATGGGGTTGAAGTCACCGGAGGCGCCGGCGTACTTGACGAGGTCGGTGCGGGTGACCTCAATGGTGCGGCTGCCGATCTCCTGGCCGGCGCTGAGTTCATGGATGCTGAGGCTCATGGTTACTGTCCCTCTCCACGGACCAGGATAGACGACGACGTGGTGGTGACGGGCTCGCGGGAATCGTCCGCGCCGAGGGCGAAGATTTCCGAACGGGTGGTGATCATCGCACCGCCCCCCATGGCCCGGACACCGTCCACGTGAAGCTCCGCGACGAGGCGGTCTCCGGCGAAAATCGGCCGGTGATGGGTGAAGCGCTGGTCTGCGTGGACCACGCGGGAGAAGTCGATGCCGGCGTCCGGATCTTCGATGAGCTGGGCATCGGCACGCTGGGCAACGATGATGGCGAAGGTTGGCGGAGCCACCAGGTCACCGTGGCCCAGTGCCTTGGCGGCGTCGACGTCGAAGTGCGCGGGATGGGTTGCCTTCACGGCGCGGGCGAACTCGCGGATCTTTTCACGGCCAACGTCGTACACCTCTGCGGCAGGGTAGCTTCGGCCCTGCAGGTCCGGATTGATAGTCATGGCCTCAAGCCTATCGTTGCCGCACCTGCCAGGGGCTTGTGCCGCTTTGATATGATGAATTCATCAATCCATCAATTCGCTGCCGCCAGTCTATTGGTCACCAGTGCCACTTCCAGGAGCTTTCCATGCTGCCTTCCGCCCAGGCTCCCCTGTACGAGATCAAGGCCAACCTCTTCAAGGGGCTGGCGCATCCGGCAAGGATCCGCATCCTTGAGCTGCTTGCTGCGGCGCCGGAGGAAACAGCTGCAGTGAGTTACCTCCTGGCGGAGACCGGGCTTGAAGCCTCGCACCTCTCCCAGCACCTAGCCACATTGCGCAAGCACAAAGTGGTGACTTCGGTGCGCACCGCCAATGCCGTGACCTACCGGCTGGCGCA
Source organism: Arthrobacter sp. AK04 (assembly GCF_021129155.1). Taxonomy (GTDB): domain Bacteria; phylum Actinomycetota; class Actinomycetes; order Actinomycetales; family Micrococcaceae; genus Arthrobacter; species Arthrobacter quantipunctorum. The sequence goes on along the minus strand of NZ_JAJOMC010000014.1, from coordinate 78,085 downwards.
CCCCGGGATTTCCCAACTGCTGGCCATCGCGCGGACTTTCCTCCTGGACAACCTTGCCGACTCCAACGAACAGCTCCGGCTGGCCCGGCAGCTGCCTGCAGGGCACCTGGCTGGCGGGACTCCCTCGTGAACACGGGCGTAAGCACCGCAAGGCGGCACTTCAGCAGGTTCCTGCCCTCGAAACTGGACTACACGGGACTGGGAACGTCGTGGCGGACGGACCTGCTTGCCGGCATCACGGTGGGCATTGTGGCCCTGCCGCTGGCGCTCGCGTTCGGCGTCAGCTCAGGAGTGGGTGCCGAGGCCGGGCTCATCACAGCGATTGTTGCCGGCCTGGTGGCGGCTGTGATGGGCGGATCACCCGTCCAGGTGTCCGGCCCCACCGGCGCCATGGTTGTGGTCCTTGCCCCCGTGGTGGCAGTCCATGGCACCGGCAGCGTGGCACCGTTGTCGCTGATGGCGGGGCTGCTGGTCTGCGTCCTGGGATTCAGCGGCCTGGGCCGGGCCGTCGCCTTTATCCCGTGGCCTGTGGTGGAAGGCTTCACCCTGGGGATCGCCGCAATTATTTTCCTCCAACAGGTTCCGCTCGCCACCGGCACGTCCGGCGTCCCGGGACACAACACCCTCGTCGCTGCCGTGGAAGCTGCCTCCGCCGCAACTGTTCCGACGGCATTGCTGACACTCGGGCTCGTGGCGGGCGTCGCCGTCGTGATGGTCCTTGTGCAGAAGCTGCTCCGGGCCCTGCCGGCCAGCCTGATCGCGGTGCTGCTCGCCGCGGCGGCCGCAGAGCTGTTCGCGCTGGATATTCCGAGGATAGGCCCGCTGCCCCATTCCCTTCCCGCCCCGGCGGTGCCCGCCTTTGACGTGGAGCTGTTGGGCAGCCTGGCCATGCCCGCGGTGGCGATCGCCTGCCTTGCGGCCATCGAATCCCTGCTGTCTGCCCGGGTTGCGGCAGGAATGACCGGACCAGACGGCAGGCCCGGTGGACCGTACAGCCCGGACCGGGAACTGACGGGCCAGGGCCTGGCGTCCATCGCTGCAGGCCTGTTCGGCGGCATGCCCGCCACCGGGGCCATCGCGCGGACGGCAGTGAACGTCCGCTCGGGTGCAAAAACGCGCCTGGCTGCCGCTGTCCACGCTGTGGTGCTGCTGGCTATTGTCTACCTCGCGTCAGGGATGGTCAGCCGTATTCCGCTGGCAGCCCTCGGCGGGGTCCTGATGGTCACTGCGGTGCGGATGGTGTCCCGGCGGACCGTTGCGGCGATCCTCCGCTCCACCCGGTCCGACGCCGCCGTCTTCATCCTGACGGCGGTCATTACGGTGGCGTTCGACCTGATCGTTGCCATCCAGATCGGGCTCGCGGCCGCAGCCCTCTTTGCCCTCCGCACGTTCGCCTCGCTGAGCAGCGTGCAGCGGGAGGAGATCCCCGGGCCCCGGGCCGAGGGTGACGAGCACATCGCAGTCCTCCGGCTGGACGGGGCCATGTTCTTTGGCGCCGCCGAACGGATCCTGCAGGAGATCAGCCAGGTCAAGGACGTCCAGGTGGCCATCATCCGGCTTTCCCAGCTGCGCATGCTCGACGCCACGGGCGCGCATGCACTGGTGGAGGTGGTCTCCGCCCTCGAGCTGCGGGGCATCACGGTCCTGCTCAAGGGCGTCCGGCCGGACCACCTGCAGCTGGTGACGAACGTTGGAGTGATCCGTTCCCTGCGGCACCACAAGCACCTGTTCGGGCACCTCGGTGACGCTGTGGAGCACGCCCGCAGCCACGTCCGCCGTAACGCCGCCTACCGCTTGTAGCCCTTCCGGATAGCCTGGCCGCGGACCAAAATTCCGGCGATGTGCAGGACAAGGCCCAGGCCGATCACGGGAAGGGATGCAGTGGCAAGGCCGGAGTTGCCGCTGGTGTTGCCAACCAGGTTGAGGATAATCCCGACGGCGATCAGCCCCATCGCACTGAAAACCAGGACTTTATAGCGGGTCGGCGCGGTGGCCCAGAATTCGTTCAGCACCCTGCCAGTCTACCGGGGGCCGCGCCTGCAGCAGGGGCCAATTGCCGGGGCGCAGGCTCAGAACAGCGCCTCCTGGACGGCCGGGACCTCGGAAGTGAAGTGGCCCAGTTCGATGCTGCGGCCCTTGAGCTGGCCAAGATCCACCACGAACTCCAGGTCGGTGCCGTCGATGGCTGCCAGGGCGAAGCTGCCGCACAGGGAACCAAGCGTCAATCCGTGCGAGCCTGCAGCGAGGGCGTGCGGATAGGGGTGCCGGGGGCTCGCAGAGCACAGCGGGCCGGCCAGGTCCGGCCTGTTCCACACTTCCTCCACCACCTGGAAGCCCGCAGCCCCGGACCGGGAGACTACTCCGCGGGCGGAAGCGGCGAGGGCCGCGTTATGCCCGCTGAGCCGGCCAGCCGGGGCCGGGGCAGCCAGCGCGGCAGCCTTGGCTGCGGACCGGACCTGCTGCGGAAGACCGGCCTCGCGCGTGACCAGGTCCTCGAGGATCCGCACCACGCGTCCGTCGGCGGCGTGCGCCACGTAGCTGGCAGCCACGGCTCCCTGCTCGGCAAGCCGTTGCCATTTGCGGAGCTCCGCGGCCGTGCCCACTTTGCTGGCGCCGTTGGCGAAGGTGGCGACGTAGAGCCAGTGTGGCTGCATCAGGTAGTTGCGCAGCCCCGGCGGGACCCGGCCGTCCCGGTGGAAGTCGTGGATGAGCCTGGAGTCGTCCACCACAAAGCACCGTTCGCACTGGTGTCCACGGACTGCGGGCGCCCGCTGGGCGCAGAGGACGTGGTCCCGGTGGGCCGGACCGTGCACCACATGGTGGCCGAGGCAGTACTTCCCCTCGGCGGCGAGCCGGAAGCCCAGGCGCGTGCCGGCGTCGAGCGTTACGTTGTGGAAGGTGCCCTCCGGCGCCTGCAGGCGGAGGAACGGGTGCGTCTGGACGTCCGCGCCAACGGTTGCCTCCGGAGGCGCAGGCCAGAAGACCCCGTGGACCAGATAGCGCGTATCGGTCACGGGGTCTCCTGAAGTGAAAGAGCGGGTGTTACAGCGCGGGCTGCACCCCAAAGGCTACCGCGAGCTTCATGATCTTCTCGGCGCGGCCCAGGCGGGGCAGGTCGGAGCCGTCACGGATGACGCGCCCGTTGGCTTCGAAGTCCGCCATGAAGTCCGTGGCCCAGGCGACGTCCGACGGCGTGGGGCTGATGACCTCGTTGATCACAGGGGTCTGGTCGATGGCCAGGCAGAGCTTGCCGGTCATGCCCATCATCACGGTGATGCCGGTCTGCTCGCGCAGGATGGGGTGATTGGTGCCCACGGTGGGCCCGTCGATGGGGCCGGGAAGGTTGCCCACCCGGCTGGCGACGACCAGCTTGGCGCGGGGGTAGGCCATGGCCTCGGGTGTGGCAGCCATGCCGGTATCGCGGCGGAAGTCGCCGGAGCCGAATGCCAGGCGGAAGGCGCCCTGTGCCTTGGCGATGTTGTTCGCTTCCTCAATGCCCAGCGCGGACTCAACCAGCGGGATGACGGGCGTCTTGCCGTCCATGCGGTGGAAGCTCTCGGTCACCTGGTCTGCGGATTCGGTCTTGGCCAGCATGACACCCAGGAGGCCCGGGGTGCCGCGCAGGCCCGCCAGGTCGTCCGCCCAGAAGCGGCTGGTGGCATCGTTGATGCGGACCCAGGCCTTGCCGCCGGCGGTCAGCCAGTCCACAACGTTGTTCCGTGCGTGGTCCTTCTGCGACGGGTCCACGGCATCTTCAATATCCAGGATGATCGAGTCAGCGCGCGACACCGCGGACTGGTCGAACAGCTCTGTCTTCATGGCATTGACCAGAAGCCAGGAACGGGCGATTTCTGCTGGGATATTGCGTTCCGGCCTTACGGTCTCGGTGGCGATGGTAGACGTCATGTATCTACCGTATCCGCCCCGCAACCCGGACGCCGAAGAAAATGGCCTGCTTGTGGGGATCAATACGAACTAAACCCCATATGACCGCCCCGGGGCGGATCCGGGTAGCAGCAGGTGTCGTTTTGGGGGCCCAAAACGGCACCTGCTGCTACCTGGTTGGGGTGGGTCAGGGGATGTTGCTGCCCCGCGCCGTGACCCAGAGTTTGTACCAGTCGGCCCGGGTCATGGTGCCGGCCACGCGGGCGGCGTCGGCACAGGCACGGATCCGTTCCGGATTGACCGTCCCGATCACCGGCGCGATGCCTGCCGGGTGCTTCATCAGCCATCCCAGCAGGACGGACTCCCCGGAGCTGCCGTACTCCCCCGCCAGCCGGGCCACGAGCTCGGCGGTGGCGGCATCGGCCGATGCCGGGCTTTCCGGCTCCGCGCCCGTGTACAGGCCGCGCGCCAGCGAGCCGTAGGCCTGCAGCGTGATGGAGTTGCGCACGCAGTACTCAAGCGTGCCGTGCGGGAAGCTGTAGTCCAGGTGCTCGGAGTGGTTGACCAGCACCTGGCTCTCCAGCCAGGCCCGCTTGAGCAGGCTCATCTCCAGCTGGTTGGCAACAACCGGGGTTTCCAGCCGGTCCTGCAGCGCCTCGATCTGCGCCCCGGACATGTTGGACACGCCCAGCTGCCGGACTTTGCCTTCCGCCATCAGCTGCCCGACGGCGGCGGCCACCTCCGCCGGGTCCGCCAGCGGGTCCGGCCGGTGCAGCAGCAGGACGTCCACATAGTCCGTCCGCAGCCGCTTCAGGCTTCCGTTAACCCTCTCCAGGATGGCCTCGCGGCTGAGGTCGTAGTGCGTCTGCAGCCCGCGTTCGTTGAGCCGGATGCCGCATTTGGTCTGGAGCCTGATGCGGTCCCGCAGCCCCGGCTGGGCGGCCAGGACTTCACCAAACACTGCCTCAGACTTGCCGCTGCGGTAGATATCCGCGTGGTCGAACAGGGTGATCCCGGCATCCAGCGCGGCCTCGACGGCGGCGGCGGCCTGGTCCACATGTTCCGTTCCATGCGGCTCGTCAGACCAGCTGCCGCCCAGGCCCATGCACCCGTAAATAAGTTCCTGCATCAGGCTGGCCGCCCTTCCGGGACGCGTGCAGGCATCAGCGCAGCCATGCGGTGGTGCCGCCGGGCAGCTTGCCGTCTTCCAGCGGTGCGCTGCTGACCAGGACGGTCCCCGCGGGGAGTTCGACGGCGGTGTCCCCGAAGTTGGTCACGGACTGCCAGCCGCCGGGGCGGCGGAAGTGCAGGACCTCCGGGTTGGCGTTCTCCACCCATTCCAGGTCCTCATCCGCCTGCAGCTCGTGGCGCAGCTTCAGGGCGGTGCGGTACAGCTCCAGGGTGGAGCCTTCGGTGCCGTCCTGCGCCTCCACGGCGTACTTGCTGAACCAGTCCGGCTGCGGCAGGTGCGCCCCGCCGTCGCCGAAGCCGAAGGAGGTGCCTTCCACCTTCCAGGGCAGGGGCACGCGGCAGCCGTCGCGGCCGATCTCCACTCCCCTGTTCCGGAAGAAGGAGGGGTCCTGGCGTTCGGATTCGGGGATCTCCGCCACTTCCTGCAGGCCCAGTTCCTCACCCTGGTACAGGTAGGCGGACCCCGGCACTGCCAGCATCAGCAGGGTTGCGGCGCGGGCACGGCGCTCACCCAGCTCCACGTCCAGCTGGTCCTTGGGGCCGCCGGCAAGCAGCCAGTCCTTGCCGTCCTGGCCCTTGGCGCCCGCCTTGCTCTTGGAAACCTGCGGCAGCCCGTAGCGGGTGGCGTGCCGGACGACGTCGTGGTTGGAGAACACCCAGGTGGAGGAGGCCCCGGTGGCGGCGGCCTCAGCCAGGTTGCGGGTGATGATCTCGCGGAACTCGTCAGCGTCGAAATCTGCCTGCAGCAGGTCGAAGTTGAAGGCCTGGCCAAGCCCCTGCGGGCTGGCGTAGCGGGCCCGGCGGGTGGCGTGCACCCAGGCCTCGGCCACGGCGGTGCGCGGCGGGTTGTATTCGTTGAAGACCTCACGCCACTCGGCGTACACCTCGTGGACCTCGTCGCGGTCCCAGAACGGGTGCGTGCCGTCGTCGAAACCGTCCACACCGGTGTTGGCGGCGCTCAGTTCCAGCTTGGACAGCAGCGGTTCGGTGAGGTCCTTGGTGAGGGCGTGCGCCACGTCCACCCGGAAGCCGTCCACGCCGCGGTCGGACCAGAAGCGCAGGGTCTTGAGGAAGTCATCGCGGACCTCGCGGTTGGACCAGTTCAGGTCCGGCTGCTCCTTGGCGAAGATGTGCATGTACCACTGGCCGGGGGTGCCGTCCGGTTCGGTGATGCGCTCCCAGGCGGGGCCGCCGAACACAGAGTCCCAGTCCGACGGCGGGAACTCGCCGTCCGGGCCCTTGCCGTCACGGAAGATGTAGCGGTCCCGGGCGGGTGAGCCCTTGGGCGAGGCGAGTGCTTCCTTGAACCACTCATGGCGGTTGGAGGAATGGTTGGGGACGATGTCGGCGATGAGCTTAATGCCGGCCCCGTGCAGCGTTTTGGCCATCTCGTCGAAGTCGTCCAGGGTGCCCAGTTTGGGATCGACGTCGCGGTAGTCATCCACGTCGTAGCCGCCGTCGGCGAGCGCCGAGGGGTAGAAGGGGCTCAGCCACACGGCGTCGATACCCAGTGCCTTCAGGTACGGCACCTTGGAGGTGATGCCCTTGAGGTCGCCGATGCCGTCGCCGTTGGAGTCGGCGAAACTGCGCGGGTAGATCTGGTAGACGGCGGCCTGCCGCCACCAGTTCGGATCGGACAGTGGGCCGGAATCGGACAGGGTTGCCAGGGTGGCGGTGGTGCTCACAACACTCCTTTATTTAGTATCTAAATTTTCTTTTGACCAGTATGTTCCGGCCGGGCGCGGAAGGTCAACAGCAGGGCTGCTGCGCGCTCCGGACGCCGCTTCAGGCCTTGAGCCAGGCGGTTGATTCTCCTGGAAGCTTGCCGTCTGTGATCCCGCCGCTGGAGATCAGGACCTTGCCGGCAGGCAGTTCGACGGCGGCGGGACCGAAGTTGGCCACGACGTGCCAGCCGCCCGGGCGCACAAAGTGCAGCACCTGTTCATCTCCGCTGCCGCTCCATTCCAGGGTCTCTGCACCCTGGAGTTCGTGGCGCAGCGCCAGTGCCTGCCGGTAGAAGTTCAGGGTTGAAGTGTCGCTGGCTTCCTGGCTGCTGGCTGCGTATTCGGCGAACCAGTCCGGCTGGGGCAGGTGGGCGCCGTCGGCACCGAAGCCGAAGGATGGTCCCGAGGGCTCCCAGGGCAGGGGCACGCGGCAGCCGTCCCGGCCCAGGCCGTCGTACTCCGCGCCCCGGAAGAATGACGGGTCCTGGCGCTGATCAGCGGGGATGTCCGCCACCTCGTGCAGCCCCAGTTCCTCGCCCTGGTAGAGGTAGGCGGAGCCGGGAAGGGCGAGCATGAGCAACGTGGCGGCCTTGGCGCGGCGGATGCCGCCTTCCACGTCCAGCGCTTCGCGGGGGCCGCCCGCCTTGACCCAGTCCACCCCCGGTTTTCCCGGCCGGCCGTTGAGCGGTTCCAGACCGTAGCGTGTGGCGTGGCGGGTGACGTCATGGTTGGAAAAGACCCAGGTGGTGGTGGAGCCGGTGAGGCGGGCCTGTTCGAGGTTGTCCGTGATGATGGTGCGGAACTGGGGAGCGTTGAAGTCGGCCAGGAGCAGGTCGAAGCTGAAAGCCTGGCCCAGCCCCTCAGGGGAGGCGTACTTGGCCCGCCGGGCGGCGGTCTCCACCCATGCCTCCGCCACGGCAAACCGCGGCGGGTCGTATTCGTTGAAGACCTTGCGCCATTCTGCGTAGATCTCGTGGACTTCATCGCGGTCCATGAGCGGGTGCGTCCCCACGGTACGGTCCATGGCGTCCAGTTCCTGCTTGCTGGGAAGCTCGGCGGGGAGGTCCTTGACCAGAAGGTTGGCCACGTCCACGCGGAAGCCGTCCACGCCGCGGTCAGCCCAGAAGCGCAGGGTCGTGAGGAAGTCCGCACGTACCTCCGGGTTGTCCCAGTTCCAGTCCGGCTGTTCGGGAGTGAAGGTGTGCAGGTACCACTGGCCATCATCCACCCGGGACCAGGCGGGGCCGCCGAAAGCGGCTGTCCAGTCCGACGGCGGCAGCTCGCCGTGCTCACCCTTGCCGTCCCTGAAGTGGTACCGCTGCCGGGCCGGTGACCCCTTGCCGGCCGCCAGGGCTTCCTGGAACCAGGCGTGCCGGTTGGAAGAGTGGTTCGGGACAATGTCCACGATCACCTTGATACCCGCCGCATGCAGAGCCTCGGCCATTGCATCGAAATCCGCCAGGCTGCCGATCTTGGGGTCGACGTCGCGGTAGTCATCGACGTCGTAGCCGCCGTCAGCCAGGGCCGAGGGGTAAAACGGGCTCAGCCACACGGCGTCGATCCCCAGGCCCTCCAAGTACGGCACCTTCGAGGCAATGCCCTTGAGGTCCCCAATCCCGTCGCCGTTCGAGTCCGCGAAGCTGCGTGGATAGATCTGGTAAACCGCGGCCTGGCGCCACCAGTTGGTGGCGTCCGCGGGACCGTTGTCGGCGTGGTGGGTCTGGCTGGCGAGGATGGACAAGCGGTTTCCCCTTTCCGGGGTGCTGGAGTTGTTGATGGCGTGCATGCTGGCGGTACTCAGCCTTTGACGGCACCCTGCGTGACGCCGGCCATGACCCACCGCTGGGTAAAGAGATAAGCCACGATAGCCGGAGCCATGGCCATCAGATAGGACGCAAAGGACACGTGGTAGTTGTTGCTGAACTGGGTCTGGAACAGGTTCTGCCGCACTGGAAGGGTTTGCAGTGCCGGGTCGGAGATGATCAGCGAAGGCATCATGAAGTCATTCCAGGCGTAGAGGAAGGCAAAAATGCCGACCGTGGCGCTCATCGGCGCCAGCAGGGGAAAGATCAGTTTCCAGAACGTCTGCCAGGTGGTGGCGCCGTCAATACGTGCGCTCTCTTCCAGTTCCATGGGGATCGACCGCAGGAACGCCGTGAACAGCAGCACGCTGAAGCTCAACTGGAACATGGTGGCGAGCAGGATCACGCCGAGCGGGTTGTCCAGGCCCAGGCGGCCGGTCATCTGGATTTGCGGCAGCGCTACGACCGGGAAAGGAATGAACATTGCCGCGAGCAGGTAGTAGAAGGAATACCGGAACAACCTGCGTTCCCAGTTGCGCACAATCGCATACGAGGCAAATGCGGCCAGCACGATCGTCGCTACAACGGTCCCTGCCGTGACCAGCAACGACATTGCGGCGCCGACGGGGAAGTTCGTCAGGGTCCACGCCTGGACGAAGCCGTCGATGCTGAAGGGGGCAGGGAATGAGAACGCATTGCCGTCCACAGCCTGCCCTTGGGTTTTGAAGGCCATGGAAACGGTCACGTAGAGCGGAAGCAGGACCGTGACAGCGCAGAGGACCAGGATGGTGGTGCCCGGCCAGTTCACCCGCTCGACCTTCAGGCCCGGGCGTCGCCGTCCGTTCCCGGCAGGGGTTTGTTCGGTGTGGTGGAGTTCCTCGGCGGTGAGGGTTGATGGAGTGGTCATTAGAGTGTGTTCCGTCCGCGAGTCAGCGACAGCTGCAGGAGAGAGATGAGGACAGCGACGACAAAGAAGATCGTCGCGTTGGCCATCTGGTAGGCATAATCGCCACCGTTGAAGCCGGCGATGACGGTCATCGCACTGCTTCTTGTTGAGGTTCCCGGGCCACCGTTCGTGAGTCCAACGATGATGTCGTAGGCGTTAAGGAAGCCCTTGAATCCGAGAATGATGTTGATCACCACGTAGCCGGCCACAAGCGGAGCGGTGATCTTCAGGAGCTGCTGGAACTTGCTCGCGCCATCGATCTCCGCAGCCTCGTACACGTCCCCCGGAATCGAGACGAGGCCGGCGATGTAGATCAGCAGCGCCCCGGGCACCGCCTGCCATGCGGTAACCACCACGATGGCGATCCATGCAAGGTCAGGGTTTGCCAGGAGGCTCGTTTCCAGCCAGGAGACGCCTGCCGCCGCACCCGCAGCGGGCAGCGAGTTCGAAAACAGGAAGTTGAAAACATAGGCGATGATGATGCCGGAGACCACCATGGGGATGACGAAGATGGTTCGCAGCGCTGTCTTCATGCGGATCTGCGACGTGAGCCCCACGGCCAGGAGGAAGGCGATGACATTCACCACCAGCACGGTGACGATGGAGAAGCCGAAGGTGAACAGGTAGCTCTGCAGAATGGCCGGATCGCTGAAAATCGCTATGTAGTTGGTCAGTCCGGCGAACTCCCAGTCGCCGATTCCGATGGAGTCCGTGAAGCTGAAAAAGATGCCAACGAGGCCGGGAACCGTGATCGCCAGGGTAAAGAGAACGAGGCTGGGCAAGAGGAAAAGGTAGAAGATCGGTTCGACCCGCCGCCGGCGGCGGTTTTCGGGGCGGGCCTGCCCCCGTCTGGTTGCTGTGGTGGTGGACATGTGTCTGGCTCCCTTGTTCTGCGCTACTGGCGGTACGCCAGCCGCGCCCAGTCTGCGTCGAGTGTGCGGAAGGTGGCTGCAGGATCTGCGCCCAACACGAGCGCCTGGGTGTAATTCATGATGGGGATGGTGCGCGGCACCAGCACCGACGGACCTTGGTACACATCGCCGTTTTCGTAGTACTCCACCATGCCCTCGATTCGCGGGTCCGGAGCTGCGTCGGCATCGGTGGTGGGCGTGAAGCCCAGCTGCGACTTGTTGTACTCTTCAATGATTTCCGGCCGGTAGAGATACTCCAGGAAGTCGCGCGCAGCGTCCTTGTGCTTGGATTCCTCCGGAATCCATGCCGCGAGATCGACATTGACCCGCACGCTCAGGTCATCGGGATTCTCCGTCATCGGCAGCGGAAAGGTTCCCAGCTGAAGATCGGGAGCAGTCTTCGCGATCTCGCTGAATGCCCAGGGGCCCTGCAGGTACATGGCCGCCTTGCCCTGCGAAAACGCGAGGTTGCCGTCGCCATAGCCCCGGCTGGCGGCGTCTTTGTTGACATAGCTGCCCGCCAGCTTCAGCATCTTCTCGACGGGCTGTTCAAAGTCCTTTTGAAACGACACCGGCGAGTCAGGTCCCACGTCCGTGCCGGCTTCGGCAAGCTTCTCAAAGAAGTCGATGGTGTCCACCTGGCCGCCTACGGAGTAGTCAAACCATCCCTGGGCAACCGTCCAGTCGTCCTTCCAGGTGGCGTAGAACGGTGTCACACCGGCGGCTTTGAGCGCGTCACACGCCGCCAGCAGCTCGCTCCAGGTCTTGGGCACCTGGATGCCGTGCGCGGCAAAGATCTCTTTGTTGTAGATCACCGAGGACGCCATGACCGAGTAGGGCAGCGCGCTGGTCCGGCCCGGATAAGAGCCGTACTGGTCCATCAGTGGCTGCAGGTCCTTCCGGATGCGGGTTGCGGCCTGCGTTCCGGACAGGTCGCTCAACGCACCGCGCTGCACAAACCTTGCCGTTTCCATGTTGTAGTTCGCCAGCGCGATGTCCGGCGGATTGCCCCGCACAAAACTCGCTGAGACGACGTCGACGCCGGAGGTGTCGAGGACGACCTCCGTGCTGTCCTGCGAGGCGTTGTAATCGGCCACCAGTTTCGTCATGAAGCCGATGGCCTCCCGCTTGCTGAACGTGAAGCGGATCGTCTCCTTGCCTGGGTCCCCCGTGCAGCCCGAGAGGAGGCCGGCAAGGAGGGCCAGGCACAGGCCAAGCGCTGCCATGCGTAGTGTGCGCGTCAGTTTCAAAGACACCCTCGTCCTTTCGTGGTGCGGCAGAACGCCGCATGATCACGGCGGGGACGGCTGATGCGTCGCCGCAAGTTGATATAAGAGGTAAATTTAGCTCCTATCGTTAGTATGGCGGGCGGACCGCGCAGAGGTCAAGGACTGCGGAATATGTTTCCTCGGCTATATTTATGACCTAAATTTAGAATCACCTGCGGATACATCCTGTAGCAGGCCAAAGTGGGAGCGCGCGATGATGACTGATACTGCACCGTCAACACAGTTGGTGCGGCGGGTCAACGCCAGTGCGATGCTCAAGGCGATGCGCGGGGCCGGCATCATGACGGGCACGGACCTCATGGCGGCCACCGGGCTCTCCCGGGCCACGGTCATCTCGATTTGCGATGAGCTTGTCCGGCTCGGATGGCTCCAGGAACTGGAAAACCAGCGGGGCGCCGAGGGATATGTCAAAGGCAGGCCGGCGCGCAGGTTCGTTTTCGACGACCGCGCAGCCAGCGTTCTCGGCATCGACATCGGGGCCAACAAAATCACGACCATCGTCGCCGACATGGCGGGCAAGGCCCTCTCCAGGGTGACCACGCCCTTCCGCGCCTACAACGTGCCCGCTGATGAGCGCGCCGACGTGCTGGACCGCATCGCCGCGGAGGCCTTGGAGAAGGCGGCGGTGTCCGCGGACTCTGTCCTGGCCGTATCCGTGGGGGTCGCCGCACCGGTAAGCCGCGACGGCGAAGTCCTCACCGTCCAGGAATTCTGGAAGTCTTTTGATGTCCGCCGGCTGGTGTCCGAGCGGCACGGCTGGCACGTGCTGCTGGAGAACGATGCCAATCTTGCCGCGCTGGCTGAACGCTGGCGGGGCATGGCCCAGGGCGTCGACAACCTCGTCGTTATGCTTACCGGGGATCGTCTTGGCGCCGGCATCCTGGAATCCGGCCGCCTGCTGCACGGGCAGCTTGGCGGCTTCGGCGAGCTGGGCTACCTGGGCAATGTCGAAGGGGTTGGCGACACCCTCGGCATCGCGCATTACGTAGCGCTGTGGGGCCAGGAAGCGCTCGCCGCCGGCGCCAAAACGCAGCTGGGCGAGCTCTGCGGCGGCGCAGCGGAACGCCTCACGGCCGAAATGGTGTTTGCCGCTGCCGGGGACGGTGACCAGGTCGCCCAGGATGTCCTCAACCGGGTGGCACACCGCATGGCCCGTGTGATCGGTTCCGTGAGCACGCTCGTAAACCCTGAACTCGTCGTCCTCGCGGGAGCCGTCGCAGCCTCTGCGCGCACACTTATCCCCGCCATCGAAGAGCAGCTGCCGAACTTTACCTTCACTCCGCCGCGTGTGGAGGCATCCTCCCTTGGCGACGGCATCGTTTCCATCGGAGCCATCCGCCTCGCGCTGGATTACGTCGAAGAGCACGCACTGGACCTTTACCCCGCTTCGTTCCCGAAGCCTGCCCAGCCCGTTTCCTAGAAGAGCCTCACGTTACGCGGGCGGCTCCAAGGCGGCGGCGATAGGCAGGCTGCCGTCACAGAACTCGATGGTCCTGCCCGCTGTCTCCGGCATTTCCAGGACGGCCACGGCCACGCTTGCGGTGTTGCTGCGGGAGGTTTCGCGGCTGCCCTCCGGGGAGGGGTCGACGTCGATCAGGCCGCTCCCCGGCTTGTCCGTCAGGGATCCGGGGCCCAGGATGGTCCACGCGAGGCCTGTGGTGCGCAGGTAGTCGTCGGCGGCGGCCTTCGCTTCGGCATACGCAAAGAAGCTGTTGCTTTCCGGCACGCCATGGTTCCTGCCGGCTCCCAGGTAGGAGACCATCACGTAGCGCCCCACGCCGGCCTCCGCTGCGGCATCCATCGACCTGATGGCAGCATCACGGTCCACCGCGTACGTCCGCGCCGGGTCCCCGCCGCCAGCGCCTGCGGACCAGACCACGGCGTCGTGTCCCTTCAGCGCAGCGGCGATCTCCGCCGTCGTCGCATTCTCCACATCGAGGACCGACGGCGTTGCGCCCGTTCCTGCAACGTCGCCCGCATGGTCCGGGTTGCGGATGAACGAGGTGACGCTGTGCCCCTCGTCCGTGAGGAGGCTGGACAGGTGCAGGGCCACTTTGCCGTGGCCGCCAATGATTGCGATTCGGGTCATGGCCCTATTCTGCTCCCCCGGCCCGCCGATGCCACGCCACCGGCGCGTCGGCGCCTGCCGGTCTCAGCGGGCCATGCGGTAACGCAGGTACATGACACCGTTTCCGAACCGGCACTCCTCCACGAGTTCGAGCCGGAGGTTCAGGCCGTCCGGCAGGAATCGCAGGCCGCCTCCCACGGCCACCGGGTTGAGGAAAATCCGGCATTCGTCCACCAGCCCTGCCCGGAGAGCGGCGGCGGCCAGGGTGGCGCCGCCGATACCAATGCTGCCGCTCGTGTCCGCTTTCAATTCCCTGACGGCCGCTGGATCGAAGGAGCGCCGGACTGTTGTCCGTGGAGCAGGCGGGAGCTCCAGGGTTTCCGAGAAAACAATCTTGTCCGCCGCCCGCCAGATCCGGCCGTAGTCCTGGATCACGGGCGGATCGTCCGGCCCTCCCAGCGTTTCCCACACGGACATGACGTCGTACATGCGCCGCCCCAGAAGGTAGGTCCCGGCGTCGCGCTCCAGGTCGTTGACGAAGGCGTGCACTTCCTCATCGGGCGCACTCCAGTCGAAGTTCCCGTTGCTGTCCGCAAGGTAGCCGTCCAGGGAGGTGATGCCCGTGTAGATCAGGTCAGCCATTGGCCCATTCTGCCTGCGCCTGCAGCATTGCGTAAGACCTGCCACGCTGGTTCCAGGCGGGGCTAGGCAGTGCCGGATGTCCGCCGGCCACGGACGAGGAGCTGCTGGGCCATTGTCCAGAGGTTGGTGACCGACCAATAGACGAGCACCCCGATTGGAAAAAGGATGCCGCCCAGGCCAAACACCACCGGGAGGATGTACAGGATCAGCTTTTGCTGCTTCATAAACGGGCTTTCCGGGGCGCCGGCGGCGTCACTTCTCGCCATGATCCGCTTTTGCGCGATGAACTGGGCCGCGATCATCACCAGGATCATAAGGAGGGTCAGGACTGCCACGGCAGTGTGGTTGCCATCGCTTCCGTGCAGCACCGACGCGGACAGCGGCGCGTCGAAGATCCTGGACTGATCGAACTGCAGCACCTGGGCATGGGACATCGCGCCGATCCCCTGCTCTCGCCGGGCGCTTGTGCTGATGCCGGAGAGGACCTGGAACAGGGCCAGGAAGAACGGCACCTGGATCAGCACTGGAAGGCAGGCCGAGAACGGGTTGGTGCCGTGCTTCCCGTACAACGCCATCTGCTCCTCGGCCATGGCCTGGCGGGAAAGCGCGTCGGTTTTACCGTTGTACTTTTCCTGAAGCTCCTTCAGGTCCGGCTGCAGTAGCCGCATCCGGCGCTGGGCATCGAGCTGTTTCAGGAACACCGGGACCATTGCCGCGCGGATCACCAGCACCAGCCCAATGATGGACATTGTCCAGGTCCAGCCGTCCGCTGGCGGCATGCCGATGGCACCCAGGGCATCGTGGAAGCCGACCATAACCACGGATACGAGCCATCTGAACGGAACCATGATTTCGTCAAGAACGGCCACGCGCTTTCCCCCAACCTCAGTTGCCGCAAAGCTACGGCGAAACGGGGAAGTTGTCACGCACGTGGGAGCGGGGCCGGCCAAGGTCGCCGGCCCCGCTCAGGACCTTCAGGTGGATCCAGCCCCGTGCTCTAGGACGGAAACAACAGGAACGCTATGGGGGTCACAAGGATCAGCGTCAAGACAACCCGCTGGAACCAGATGATCACCAGCTTCCAGACCGGAATGGGGATGTCGGTGGCCATGATGCAGGGCACCAGTGCGGAGAAGAAGATGATCCCGGATACGGACACAACACCCACAACGAACTTGACCACCGGGGCAGCCTCCGCCGCAAGGAGCGCGGGAAGGAACATCTCTGCAACACCAACGGCGCTGGCTTTGGCCACCAGCATGGGTTCCGGCAGCTGCAGCGCCCAGGTGAAGGGGTAAAAGAGGAAGCCCAGCCAGTCGAACACGGGAGTGTAGGTGGCAAGGACCAGACCCAGCAGGCCGATGGAAAGGATGGACGGGAGAATGGCCATGGCCATCAGCACACCGTCCCGGACGTTGGTCCACACGTTCACTGCCAGCGAGGGCGCTGCTTCCACAGTCTGCCGGGCCTCACGCCACGCGACCGACAGCCGGCGCCCGGAAACGTCCTCCTCAGGCTGCGGCACGGCCTCGGGGTGGTACTCGTCCGGAATGCTGTTCAACGGCCAGATCCTGACGGTGATGGCGGTAACAACGAACGTGACCAGGAAGGTGACCCAGAAGTAGGCGGTCCACTGGCCCATCAGGTCCAGCGTCTTGGCCACGATCACCATGAACGTGGCGGACACTGTCGAAAACCCGGTGGCAATGATGGCTGACTCGCGGGCGGTGTATTTGCCTTCCTTGTAGACGCGGTTGGTGATGAGCAGGCCAAGGGAGTAGCTGCCCACGAAGGAGGCGACCGCGTCGATCGCGGACCGGCCGGGGGTTCGCCAGATGGGGCGCATGACGCGCTGGACCATGACTCCGATGAATTCCAGCAGGCCGTAGCTGACCAGGAGCGCCAGGAACACCGCGCCGATGGGGACGAGCAGCCCCACGGGAATGACGAGCTTTTCAAACAGGAACGGCCCCATGCCGGGTTCAAACAGCCACGCGGGCCCTACCTTGAAGACCATCATGAAGCCCACCACCATCCCCACCACCTTCAGCAGGGAGAAGACCACCTCAACCGCGGACCTTTTCCAGGTTCCGGCAACGAAGGGGTACCCGGCACCGGCAACAATCACGGCCAGCGCATAGAAGGGCAGGACGGGACCGATGTTCGCCTGGAGGAACGAGACGATATGGTCCAGCATGATGGTGTTTTTGCCCGCTATCGTTACCGGCACGAAGAACATGAATGCGCCGATGCCGCTGTACACAAACAACTTCCACATGTGGCGCGACGCTGTGCGCGGGGCTTGCGAGGTGATGGCCAAAGGTCTGTCTCCTGACTGCGGCCGGCCTGTCCGGTCCGGCGTTTTGTGAACAGAACCATCGCACCGTGAATCACGGGCAGGAACAATGGACTGCGCAGCACAGCAGTCTCGGATAGGAGACTCGGGTGGAATCTGCCTGGGGGCGCCGTGCTGTATTCGAGCTTGCAGGCAGGCCCGGGGACCAGGAAGTTAAAGCAAAAGACCCCCGGATCCTCAAGGGATCCAGGGGCCTTACTTGGTAGCGGTGGGGAGGCTCGATCTCCCGACCTCACGATTATGAGTCGTGCGCTCTAACCAACTGAGCTACACCGCCACGAATGAGAAAAACCTGCGTCAAGCCGGTCAAAACCGCCTTGACACAGGCCCTCATCCAGAGCCCCCCACCGGAATCGATCCGGTGACCTCGTTCTTACCAAGAACGCGCTCTACCACTGAGCTAGGGGGGCAACGAGTAAATACTCTACCGGAAGATTTACCCACCAACAAATCGGCATCCGGGAAGGCGTGGAGGGGCCGGGACGTGCTTCCGACAAGAGCTCCACCAGCCCCGAAAAAGCCGGAAACTCAAGGAAAATGAAACACCTTGAACCCGCGCAGGCGGGCCGGGCCAGAGCCTTTTCCAAAGGACCCGTTGCAAGGATGTGTCGATCCCCACACTCCCCCTGGAGTTTTCGTCCAGATATGCGGACTTCGAGGCACCCGAAGTCCGCATATCTGGACAAAAACTCATGGGAAGGGACGGGCGGGCCGGAGGTTCCAGAGACTCCCCCGCCGCCGTCCGCCGTCGGACGTTCACTGAAAGCACGCCTTAAACGCCGGTGGGCCCGCCCGAAAGCCGGCCCCCCAGGGGGACGTGTGAGCTAGCTGACGGGGTTTCCACTTGCCCTTGCGGTTGAAGTCCCGCTGGCCGCCCTCGTTGCCGTGGCGGGGCTTGCGGGAGCCGTCTCCGTGGCCGCCGAAGCGGGAGTCGCTGGCCTGGCCGCGGTTGGCACCGCTGTCGGCGCTGAAGGAACGCTCGCTGTAGGAACGGCCGCCGCGGTCAGCGGAGGAGCGCTCGCCGTCGTTCTTGCGGAATTCCTTCTTGAACCCGCCGTTGCCCTTGAAGTTGCCTCCCCGGTCACCGCCGCGGTTGCCCTGGTAGGAGCCGCGGTCGCCGGACGGCTTGCGGCCGTTGTCCAGCTCGAGGTGGATCAGCTCGCCGCCGATCCGGGTGCGGGACAGGGCGCGCAGCTGCTCGGGGCTCAGGTCCGCCGGGAGCTCCACCAGGGAGTGGTCCGAGCGGATGTCGATGCCGCCGATCTGGGCCGACGAAATGCCGCCCTCGTTGGCAATGGCGCCCACGATGGAGCCCGGCATGACGCGCTGGCGGCGTCCGACGGCGATCCGGTAGGTGGCGTTGCCCTCGGTGAGCGTACGGGTCGGGCCACGGGAGCCGAAGCCGTCCTTGGAGCGCTCGCGCTTCTGGAATTCCGGAGCTGCAGGCAGTTCCTTGACCAGCAGCGGCTGCCCGCCCTGCGCCATCACGGCAAGGGCGGCAGCGATCTCTGCCGCCGGCACGTTGTGCTCTTCCTCGTAGGAGGCAATGAGGTCGCGGAACGGGGCAACGTCCTCGGAAGCGAGGGTCTCGGTGATCTTCTCGGCGAACTTGCCCAGGCGCAGCGTGTTCACGGTCTCCGCCGTGGGCAGGTGCATCTGCTCCACCGGCTGGCGGGTGGCCTTCTCGATGGAACGCAGCAGGTACTTCTCCCGCGGCGTCATGAACAGGATGGCATCGCCGGAACGGCCTGCACGGCCGGTGCGGCCGATGCGGTGCACGTAGGACTCGGTGTCGTGCGGGATGTCGTAGTTGATGACGTGGCTGATGCGCTCCACGTCAAGGCCACGGGCC
This sequence comes from Arthrobacter sp. AK04, assembly GCF_021129155.1. Taxonomy (GTDB): domain Bacteria; phylum Actinomycetota; class Actinomycetes; order Actinomycetales; family Micrococcaceae; genus Arthrobacter; species Arthrobacter quantipunctorum. The sequence goes on along the minus strand of NZ_JAJOMC010000014.1, from coordinate 59,419 downwards.
GCGACATCGGTGGCCACGAGGATGTCGATGCGGCCTTCCTTCAGCGCGTCCACAGTGCGCTCACGCTGCTGCTGCGGGATGTCACCGTTGATGGCGGCGGCCTGGAAACCGCGGGACTTCAGCTTGTCAGCCAGGTCCTCGGTGGCCATCTTGGTGCGCACGAAGGCGATGACGCCGTCGAACTCTTCAACCTCGAGGATGCGGGTCATGGCATCGAGCTTGTGCGGGCCCATGACCTGCAGGTACCGCTGGCGGGTGTTGGCGCCGGTGGTGGTCTTGGACTTGACGGAGATCTCGGCCGGGTTGTTCAGGTACTGCTTGGACATGCGGCGGATCTGGCTCGGCATGGTGGCGGAGAACAGCGCAACCTGGCGGTCCGACGGGGTCTGCTGGAAGATCTGCTCTACGTCTTCGGCGAAGCCCATGCGCAGCATCTCGTCGGCCTCGTCCAGCACCAGGTACTGGAGCTCGGACAGGTCCAGGGAACCCTTGGAGATGTGGTCGATCACGCGGCCGGGGGTACCGACGACAACCTGGGCACCGCGGCGCAGGCCGGCGAGCTGGGGGCCGTAGGCGGAGCCGCCGTAAACGGGGAGGACAGTGAAGTCGTCGATGTGCTTGGCGTACGAGGTGAAGGCCTCGGCAACCTGGAGGGCCAGCTCGCGGGTGGGAGCCAGAACCAGGGCCTGGGTCTTGCGGGAGGGGCCATTGAGGTCGTGGAGCTCGGCCAGGCGGGACAGTGCCGGTACTGCGAATGCTGCAGTCTTACCGGTGCCGGTCTGGGCGAGGCCCACGACGTCGCGGCCTTCGAGCAGCAGCGGGATGGTTGCTGCCTGGATGGGGGAAGGCTTTTCGTAGCCGACATCCTGCAGTGCGGCGAGGACGCGGCCGTCGATGCCGAGATCGGCGAACTTGATGCCTTCTTCTTCGTCTTCCTCAGCCTTGGCGGCGGGAGCGGCGGGGGCTTCCTCGGCGGGAGCGGCAGGCGCTTCCTCAACCTTCGCGGCGGGAGCTTCTTCGGGGGCTTCGGCGGGTGCCGGTGCGGCCTCGGCTGCGGGGGCAGCGGGCTCGGTGAATTCGATGCTGGCAGTTGCTGCTTCAGCGTTGGCGTCGTTGTGATTTTCGGGCATAGGGAAGTATTCCTCATCCATAGGGGGCCAGGCGGCACTACCCGAGGTGAGTGGAGCCGCAGTACGTGTGCCGTGGATGCCGGGCAAACATTGACCGGCCGGTCACAGAAGTCCGGCGCTTTCGCAATCCCGTGGCAGGACTTCCCGCTGCATCTCTTGGCTGCTATCCCAGCAGTCTGTACAGCGTTTTCTTTAGCCGGCTCTCCCTATGAAAATGCCCGCATCGCTTGTGCGGGCCCCAACACTTGCCAGTCCTGCCTCAAAAATTGGGCAGGAATAAGGGATTTCCGGAGTGGGGGATGTTTCAAGTGTAAGGTACGCACCTGCCGCAGCGGAAATTGAACGTACGACGACGGCGGTGAGCTTGCGCACACCGCTCCCCTTCCAGCCGGTTCAGCCTGCGGCTACCGGCCCAGCTGCCGTTCCAGCGCCTCGAACTTCTGTTTGAACTCGGGCTGCTGCAGGCGGATCTCGCCGTCGGCGTCCGCGTCCCGCAACGCCTCCATCGACTCCCGGTCCGGTTCGCTGAACCACCTGCCCACGGTAACGCCGTGCGTCGGCACATAAAGCCGGTGGATATGGTCCCCGGCCTGGATGCTGCCGGTTTTGATAACGCGCAGGTACGTGCCCACGCGGCCCTCCGCCGTGAACCTCTTGACGAAGTGCGGCTCCCGCATCCGGCGCTGGAAGGTGGCGCAGGGTGTACGCGGCGAGGTGACTTCGACTTCCAGGTTGAGGCCGATCTTCCACCGTTCGCCAATTACCGCTCCCGTGGCGTCGATGCCGGCCACCCGCAGGTTCTCGCCAAAGATTCCCGGCGGCAGGTCCCGCTGCAGTTCGCCGGCCCAGTACTCCGCGTCCTCCTGCGAATAGGCGTACAGGGCCTGGTCCGGACCGCCGTGGTGCACCCGGTTCGCCTGGATGTCGCCCTGGAGTCCCAGGCGGTGAACCTTGACAGGGCCCTCTGCCGGCCGTTTGTCGATGGCCGTCACGCCCACGTTCGACGCGTCCGGCAGGAGCTGGTGGACGCGGCAGACGGCAACAACGGAGGCGGTTTCCATGGCACCAGTGTAGGGGCCGCGATCCCCTGCAGGCGGCGGCTGCGGGCATGGGGACTTCTCCCCGTTCCCTATCCGGTGCGCTACTCGCAGCCTGCCCTGCCAGGCACTACGCTGAGTTCAGGATTGCAATTGGGGGTGCAGCGCTGTGCCCAATTCACGTGGACTACTGAAGGGGACGCCATGGACCCGAACCAAGACCCGGATAACGGGCGGACAAGCGGCAACCGGCCAGGCGGTGACGGCACTGCCGGGGACACCGGCCGGAACGCCGGCGGCGGGGCCGGCGCCAAGCCCCCTCCCTGGCAGGTGCCCAAACCGGAGCTGCGCCCCGAACTCCTCAACGAGCCCGTCACCCCCGTGGACCCCTTTGCCCACGACCGGGAGAGGCAGCTCAACGAGGCGGCCGCCCGGAAGAAGCGCTCGCAGCGGCGCACCGTGGTGGTGGGCCTGGGCGTGACGGCGCTGCTCGCCGGCACCATCACAGCCGTGGTGGCCAGCAACCAGGACGACCCCGAGTACGCTCAGGTGTGCTTCAACGACGAAACCGGCGAACGGGTGGAGGACACCAACTGCAACAGTTCCGCCGGCCGTAGCGGCGGCATCTACGCCTGGTACTTCTTCTCCCGCGGCGCATTTGTCCCCGCCGTCGGGCAGAACCGCTCAACCGCCCCCAACTACACCAAGACCGTGCCCAGCGGGGCAAAAGCCTCCACCGGGTACAGCACCAAGGGCGGCACCGTCAGCCGCGGCGGCTTCGGTACCACCGCGAAGAGCGGCACAAGCGGCGGCGGCAGCAAAGTGGGGGGCTGAGCGTGAAGCGGCTGTTGTCTGAGCCCAGGCCCGACTGGAAGCAGAAAATCCAGGAACAGGGCCTGGTCTTTTCCACCACCACCATGGACGACGGGCGGCGGATCGAGTACTGGAACGAGTCCGCGTACTACGAATTCACCGCTGACGAGGTGGAGGTTCTCGAGCTGGCAGCCGAGGACATGCACCGGATGTGCCTGGAAGCCGCCAAATTCCTTGCCACCGGCGCCATGGGAGACATTGGCATCGGCCAACAGGCTTTGGAGCTCGCCGCGGAGTCCCTGCAGGCCGGGGACGTGGATGTCTACGGCCGCTTCGACTTCATCTATGACGGGCAGGGCGGTCCCGCCAAGATGCTCGAATACAACGCGGACACCCCCACCGGACTCATCGAGGCGGCCGTGGCGCAGTGGTTCTGGCTGCAGGACGTCTTCCCGGAAAAGGACCAATGGAACGGAATCCATGAGGCCCTGATCCGGCAGTGGAAAAAGGTGCAGTACCGCACCGGCATGAGCACCCTTCACGTGGCGCACTCGGAGGTGGAGGAATCCGGCGAGGACTGGATGACGGCCGCGTACATGCGGGATGTGGCCGGCCAGGCAGGCTGGACCACCATCGGCATCAACATGTCGGACATCGGCTGGGACCCCAACCTGAACCGGTTTGTGGACCTGGACAACTTCATGATCAGCACCATCTTCAAGCTCTACCCCTGGGAGCTGATGATGAAGGAACCCTTCGGGCACCGGCTCCTGGAACGCGCCCACAATCCGCGCTGGGTTGAACCGGCCTGGAAAATGCTCCTCTCCAACAAGGCGCTCCTCGCCGCGCTCTGGCACCTGTACCCGCAGCATCCCAACCTGCTGCCGGCCTACCTCAACGAGCCGGGTCCCCTCAAGGAGTGGGTGGCCAAGCCGCTGCACGGCCGCGAGGGCGACAACATTAAGATCCACGCCCAGGGAATCAGCCTGGAGCAGCCCGGCGGGTACGGCCGCGAGGGCTGGTGCTACCAGCAGTACCAGGAACTGCCCGACTTCGACGGCAACCATCCCGTCCTGGGCCTGTGGGTGGTGGACGGGGAGTCCGTCGGCTGCGGCATCCGGGAATCGGATGGTCCGGTGACGGACTACTTCTGCCGTTTTGTGCCCAACACCATTGACGCGCCGGCGCCGCTTTCGGCCGCGGCCTCCTCCAACAAAGCAGGGATTGCACTATGAACCCGGTGACAGCATGAGCACAGGAACCACGACGACGGGCGGCCCGGGCGGCGCGCCGGGCACCACCGTCCCGGACAAGGGGCTCCGGGCCGGGATCCTGGACCTCGGAGACTCCGTAATGCTGGGGCTGGCCTCCACGGCACCGGTGTATTCGCTGGCTGCCACCCTGGGCCTCATTGTGGCCGTGAACGGCAACTACACTCCCCTGATCCTGCTGCTCGGCTTCATCCCCGTGCTGTTCATCGCGTACGCGTTCCGTGAGCTGAACAGCGCCATTCCGGACTGCGGCACCACCTTCACCTGGTCCCGCCGGGCGTTCGGGCCCTGGGCGGGCTGGCTGGGAGGCTGGGGCGTGGCGCTCGCCGGCATCGTGGTGCTCGCCAACCTGGCGCAGGTGGCGGGACAGTACCTGTGGCTCCTGGCGGGCGACGGCTCCCTGGCGGAAAACAAGGCCGTGGTCACAGCCACCGGCGTGCTGTTCATCGCCGTCATGACACTGGTCAACTACAGGGGCATCCGGCTGGGTGAACACGTCCAGCGGGTGCTGACGTACGTGCAGTACATCGCCCTGGGCGTCTTTGCCCTGGCAATCGTGGTCCGGATCGTTGCGGGTGCCGCCGCCGGAGACGCAACCATCCAGGCTTTCTCATTTGAGTGGTTCAACCCGGTGGGTGCCTTTGCGGATCCCGGGGCCGTGGTGCACGGCGCGCTCCTGGCACTCTTCATTTACTGGGGCTGGGACACATGCCTGGCAGTCAACGAGGAAACTGAGAACCCTTCAACCACTCCCGGCCGTGGCGCGGTGATCTCCGCCTTCATCCTGGTGGCCATCTACGTCTCCGTGGCGCTGCTGGTGATGATGTATGCCACCGTGGGCACGGAAGGCATCGGCCTGGGCAACGAGGCCAACCAGGACGACGTCTTCCTGGCCATGCGGGACGTGGTGCTGGGCCCCTGGGGCTGGCTGATCGTCGTCGCGGTCCTCGCGTCCGTCCTGTCCTCCACCCAGACCACCATCCTCCCCACGGCACGCGGCACCCTGTCCATGGGCGTCCATGGCGCCCTGCCGCCAAAGTTCGGGGAGGTGCACCCGAAGAACCAGACCCCCGGGTTCTCCACCCAGGTCATGGGCGCGGCCGCAATCGCCTATTACGTGGCCATGAGTTTCCTGAGCGAGAACCTGCTCTCCGATTCCATCAGCGCCATCAGCCTGTTCATCGCCTTCTACTACGCACTCACGGGCTTCGCGTGCTTCTGGTTCTTCCGCGGCACCCTGCGGGATTCGGCGCGCAACCTGTGGTTCCGGGGCATCCTGCCGCTCGTGGGCGCCCTCCTGCTGACAGCCGCCTTCTTCATCTCGGCGGTGCAGATGTGGGACCCGGCCTACGGCGACACCCAGATCTTTGGGATCGGCGGGGCATTTGTCAGCGGCGTGCTGCTGCTGGCCCTGGGTGTGGTGCTGGCTGTGGTTTGCCGGTTCCTGCCGGCAACCTCCGGCTACTTCACCGGCCGGCAGCCTGCGCACCCGGCAGCCCCGGGAACGTCCAGCTAGGGTTCTGCCATGACCAACGCGCCTGTTACAGCGGCTGAATTCCCGGCCGACCCCTCCGACATCCTGGCCTTGGACAGCCTCCTGGGCGCGGAAGAACTGAGGATCCGGCAGCGCGTCCGCGATTTCACGGACCAGCGGATCAAACCGGACATTGCGCGCTGGTACGACCAAGCTGTCTTCCCCCTGGAGCTCGCGCAGGAACTGGGTGAACTGGGGGTGCTCGGCATGCACCTGGAGGGCTACGGCTGCCCCGGCCGCACCGCCGTCGAATATGGCCTGGCTGCAATGGAACTTGAGGCCGGCGATTCCGGGATACGCACGTTTGTCTCGGTGCAGGGCTCGCTGGCCATGACCGCCATCCACAAGTGGGGCTCCGAGGACCAGAAGCAGGAGTGGCTGCCCCGGATGGCGGCCGGTGAAGTCATTGGCTGTTTCGCCCTGACCGAGCCGACTGCAGGGTCCGACCCCGCGGCCATGACCACCTTTGCCCGCCGCGACGGCCCAGGAGATGACGCCGGCTGGGTGCTCAATGGTGCCAAGCGCTGGATTGGCCTCGCTTCGGTGGCCGGGGTGATGGTGGTGTGGGCCATGACCGACGACGGCGTGCACGGCTTCCTGGTGCCGGCGGGGGCCCCCGGCGTCACTGCCGTCCCCATCACGCGGAAACTGTCGATGCGTGCGTCCATCCAGTGCGACGTGGTGTTCGACGACGTCAGGCTGGGACCCGAGGCGCTGTTGCCGGCGGCGCGCGGGCTGCGCGGCCCGTTTACCTGCCTGAACGAGGCCCGGTACGGCATTGCCTGGGGAGCCATGGGCGCAGCCCGGGATTCGTACCAGGCGGCGCTGGCCTACTCGCAGGAGCGGCTGCAGTTCGGCAAATCGCTGGCCGGATACCAGCTGACCCAGGAGAAGCTGGTCAACATGCTCGTGGAAATCCAGAAAGGCACGCTCCTGGCGCTGCACCTGGGACGGCTCAAGGACGCCGGCAGGCTGCGGCCGGAACAGATTTCCCTGGGCAAGCTGAACAACGTGCGCGAGGCCATCGCCGTGGCCCGGGAGGCACGCTCCATCCTCGGCGGAAACGGCATCACCCTGGACTACTCCCCGCTGCGCCATGCCGCCAACCTGGAATCGGTACGCACCTATGAGGGCACCGACGAAGTCCACGCCCTGGTCCTCGGCCAGCACCTCACCGGCATCAACGCGTTCCGCTGACCCCGGCTTCCCCTCCCAACTGGGTAGCAGTTGATGTCGTTTTGCCGGCTCATAACAGCATCTGCTGCTACCAAGTTGGGCTGGGCGGTGCCGGGGTGGGCTACGCCGAGAAGCCGCCGTCGGACTTGATGAGCTGGCCGGAGACCCAGCGACCGGCGGGCGAGAGCAGGAACGCCACAGTCCCGGCGACATCGGCCGGTGTTCCCAGCCGACCGGTGGGCTGTTGGGCCGTCAGCGCGTCCCGGATTTCATCGTCCATCCAGCCCGTGTCCACCGGGCCCGGGTTCAGCACGTTCGCCGAGATGCCCTGCGGTCCTAGCTCCCGCGCGGCGGCAATCACGATCCTGTCCAGCGCGCCCTTCGAGGCGCCATAAGGAAGGTTGAACGCTGTATGGTCACTGGTCAGCGCAACGATTGCGCCGCCGTCGTCCGTTGCCTGCCGGGCGAAAGCGGCAATCAGCTGCCAGCTGGCCCGCGTATTCACGGCAAAGTGCCGCTCAAAGGATTCCACGCTGGTGTCCAGGATGCCCGAGTCCACAGACTCGGCATGGCTCAGGACCAGGCCCTGCAGCGGGCCGGCCAGCCGCATGGACTCCGCCACCAGCTGGCCGGGCACGGCGGGGTCCTGCAGGTCCGCGGACAGCACGTGGACCTGGGCGCCGATGGCCTCGAGCTCGGCAGTAAGGCGTACGACGTCGTCCGGTTCAGTCCCCCACGGCATCCGGGCGTCGTAGTCCTGCCAGTAGGCCAGCACCAGGTCCCAGCCCTCGGCGGCCAGTTGCCGGGCAATGCCGGCGCCGATCGAGGCCAGCCTGCCGGCGCCTGTGATGAGGGCGACGGGGCGGACGGCTGCTTGGGGAGATTCCATGGGGTCAGCCTAGTAGCGCAGGCATCCCTGCCGCGAAACCGCCAGCCCCCGTTAGTCGGGAAGCAGGATCAGCTAGTCGGGAAGCAGGATCAGCTCCAGGTACCCGCGCAGGCACCCGGCCATGTCCACCTTGTCCGGCGCCAGGAGCCACTGGGTCTGGATCCCGTCCCACAACCCGATCAAGGACGCCGCGGCGACCTCCGGGTCCACGCCCGGGCGCAGCCGCCCTTCCCCTGCAAGCTCCCGTAACTGCCGGGTGTAGCTGCGGCGCAGCTCTTCAAACCTGTTGGTGAAGTACGGGCGCCCGGGATGCCCCTCCGTGACTGCTTCCCCGCACAGCACGGTGTAGAGCTCCAGGACTCCCGGTACGTCCTCATTGAAGCGCGCCTGGCGGAGGACGGCATCAACAAGTGATTCCTCCGGGTCCGGCGGCGCGGTACCGTCTCCAGTAATGGAGTCGCGCCAGTTAAGCACCGCCAGCAGCAGTTGGCTTTTGGACGGAAAGTAATGCAGGAGGCTCGTCTGGCTCATGCCGGCGCGGTCTGCAACGTCCTGCAGCGAGCCCCCGCGGTATCCGCGGGCGGCGAAGACGGCGTGGGCTGCGGTCAGGATGGCCTGGCGGCGCTCAGCGGACTTCGCGTAGGGTCCCCGGCGGGAAGCCTGGGGCCCCTCCTTGGTGCTCATGGCAAGCCAGTGTACCCGCCGTATTACCCGGGAAATCAAAACTCGAGTGCTCACTCGACTTTTCGTGTTAGCCTGTCTCGAACCGAACAAAAAGTGCCATGGTTCACACTTTAAGGCACATAACCGACACAACGAGGTGAAGGCAAATGTCCCAATTCACGCGAAGACAACTCCTGGGTGCGGGCCTGGGCACCGCAGCGATGGGCCTCCTGTCCGGCTGCGCCACCCCGGGCATGCGCTCCGTCAACACAGCACCGGTGCTCGCCCCAGCCGCCAGCGGGGAAAAAGTCACCCTCACATACTGGTGCTGGCTCAAGGACGCCCAGAAGGTGGCGGACATCTGGAACGCCTCCCACCCCGAGGTGCAGGTGGAGGTGGTATGGATCCCCGGCGGCAATTCAGGGGGTTACCAGAAGCTCTACTCAGCCCTGGCAGCGGGCGGCGGACCTGACCTCGCCCAAGTGGAGATGCGTTCGCTTCCGGAATTCATGCTGGTGAACGGGCTTGTCGACGTAGCCCGCTATGGTGCCCAGGACTACGCCCACCTCTACGATCAGACCCTGTGGGGCCAGGTCAGCTTCTCGGGCGGCATCTACGGAATTCCGCAGGATTCCGGGCCTATGGCGATGTTCTACCAGCCGGCCATCCTCGACCAGGTGGGCGGCACCAGCCCCGGCACCTGGGACGACTGGGCAGCGCTGGCCCGTGAGCTCCGCCGCAAGGATGTCTACCTGGACTGCTTCCCGCTGGCTGACGCGTCCGTGTTCACTGCTTTCGCGACGCAGGCCGGTGCGCGGTGGCTGCGCCCGGAGGAGGACGGCTGGGTCATCAACATGACTGACGACGCCACCCTGAAGGTGGCCCGCTTCTTTGACCAGGCCATCAATGAGGACCTTGTCCAGACTGCCTTTGGCGCCTACTCCCCCGGCTGGTTCGCGGCTGCGGCGAAAGGGTCGATCGCTTCGGTCGTTACGGGCAGCTGGGGTGATGCCCTGATCGAAGGGGTCAGCGGCGGCAGCGGCAAATGGCGGGTGGCACCCATGCCCACGTGGGGCAGCGCCGGGTTCGGGTCAAGCTACCTTGGCGGCTCCACCGCGGCGGTACTGGCCAACAGTAGGCACCCCCGTGAAGCACTCGAGTTCGCGGTGTGGATGACCACGTCCAGGGAAGGCATCGACGCCGAAATCTCCAACAGCGGCATCGGCTGGTCCCCCACGCCGGACTTCATCGGAACCTCACGGCAGGCGCCCTCGGACTTCTTCAGCGGCCAGAGCTACCACCAGGAGATCCTCGTGCCGGCGGCACAGCAGCAGAACAAGGACTGGTCCTGGTGGCCCGTCACCCAGCAGTCCTTCAACATCCTGAGCGATGGCTTCCGGAAGAAGGCGTCCGGAACGAGCCTGGTGGATTCGGTGGCGACGGCGGAACAACAGATCATGACCGTCTTCAGGAACAAGGGCCTCAGCATTCGAAAGGAAGCGTCATGACAACGCCGTCACGAACAGTCCCAAGCGGTCCGCCGGCGGCCGCCCGGCAGGATGCCGTCCCCCGTAAGGCCGGCGGCCGGACGGGAGCCGCGGCACGTGCCCCCTGGATCCTGCTGGCCCCTTTCCTGGCCCTGTTTATCCTCACGTTCATCCTGCCGATCTTCGTTGCGGTGGGATCGAGCTTTACCAAAGTGACCCGGAGCGGGCTCTTCGGGGAGGCCGGGGTCACCAGCGAATTCGCCGGGTTCAGCAACTACGCCCAGGCGCTGGCGGACGGGAGTTTCGTCGCCTCGATCGGGCGGATGCTGCTGTTCGGCATAGTGCAGGTGCCCCTGATGATTGCCCTCTGCACGGTGCTGGCCCTGATGCTGGAATCAGCGTCGGCCAAGTGGCCGGGTTTCTTCCGGGCCGCGTACTTCCTCCCCTACGGCGTGCCCGGTGTCATTGCCACCATCCTGTGGTCCTTCCTGTACGTGCCCGGGCTGAGTCCCCTGTTCGACGTCGCGGCGCTGGTGGGACTGACACCGGATTTCCTGGGAGCGAACACCGTCCTGTGGTCGATCGCGAACATCGTCACCTGGAGCTACACCGGCTACAACATGCTGATCATCGTGGCCCAGCTGAAGGCCATCCCCGGGGAACTGTATGAGGCGGCAAAGGTGGACGGCGCCTCCACCTGGCGGGTGGCCCTCAGCATCCAGCTCCCGCTGATCCGGCCCGCCCTCGTCCTGACAACGGTGTTCTCAATCATCGGCACCCTGCAGCTCTTCGCCGAAGCCCAGGTCCTGAAGACTGTCGCCCCCGCCATCGACAGCCAGTACACCCCCAACCTCAGCGCCTACACCACCGCGTTCGCCTACAACGACTACAACGTGGCCGCTGCCCAGGCCGTGCTGATCGCTGTGGCCGCCTTCGTCCTGTCCTTCGCCTTCCTCAAATTCACGAACAGGAAGTCATCATGACCGCAACCGTGACACCGCCGTCGACATCAGCTACCGCGCCCCGCTCTTCCGCAGCCGCGTCCAGGCGTCCGGGCGGCAAGAGCGCCCCGTCCACCATCATCGTCACCGCACTGCTGGTGGTGGTGGCCCTGTACTTCCTCATTCCCGTCTACTGGGTTGTTGTCGCTGCCACCAAGTCCACGGAGGACCTGTTTTCCACCAACGGATTCTGGTTTGCCCCCACGGTGGCACTGTGGGACAACCTTGCCCAGGTCCTCAGCTACGACAACGGCATCTTCATCAGGTGGTTCCTGAACTCGGTACTGTACGCCGGCGTCGGCGCCCTCGTGGCCACCTACTTTGCGGCGGCAGGCGGCTATGCGCTGGCCAAGTACGAGTTCCGCGGCCGGAACCTGGTGTTCGGGACCATCCTGGGCGGAGTGCTGGTGCCCGGCACGGCCACAGCCCTGCCGCTCTTCCTGCTCTTCAGCCAGCTCGGCCTGGCCAACACGTACTGGAGCGTCCTGCTGCCGTCCCTGGTGTCGCCGTTTGGACTGTTCCTGTGCCGGATCTATTCGCAGGCCACAGTGGACAGCTCACTCATCGAAGCGGCCAGGCTGGACGGCGCCAGCGAACTCAGGATCTTCCACACCATCGGGCTGCGCGTCCTCACCCCGGCCCTGGTCACCGTGTTCCTCTTCCAGCTGGTGGGGATCTGGAACAACTATTTCCTGCCGCTCGTGATGCTGTCCGATTCCGGGCTGTACCCGATCACGCTCGGCCTGAACAACTGGCTGAGCCAGGTGGACCGGCTGCCCGAGTTCTACGAGCTGACCACCGGCGGCGTGCTGCTCTCGATCATCCCGCTCAGCATCGCCATGGTGGTCCTGCAGCGCTTCTGGCGCGGCGGCCTCACCGAGGGTTCCGTGAAGTAGGGAACTTCCCCAAGCAGGACGGCACGTCGCGGCAACCCCGCCCCGGGGACTGCCGGGACGTGCCGTTTCGCTTAAACGGCCGGGCTAAGGGATGGCGGCGAACGCCTGGTCCAGGTCCGCCAGCAGATCCTCCACGTCCTCGATGCCGCAAGACAGGCGGAGGAGGTTTACCGGGACCGCCAGTTCGGTGCCCTTGACCGAGGCGTGCGTCATCTCCGACGGGTAGTTCATCAGCGATTCAATGCCGCCCAGGGATTCCGCCAAGGTGAACACGGACGTCGATTCCGCCACCTTCCGGGCAGCAGCCTCGCCGCCCTTGAACTGCACCGAAACCATGCCGCCGAAGCTCCGCATCTGCCTTTTGGCGAGCTCGTGGCCCGGATGGGACGGCAGGCCCGGGTACAGGACGGCCTCCACCTCGGGGCGTTCCAGGAGCCACTCAGCCACGGCCTGGCCGTTAAGGCTGTGCCGGTCCATGCGGACCCCCAGCGTCTTCAGGCCGCGGGTGGTGAGGAAAGCGTCCATGGGACCGGAGACCGCGCCCACGGCGAACTGCACAAAACCGATCTTCTCCGCGAGTTCCGCGTCATTGACCACGACGGCGCCGCCCACCACATCCGAATGCCCGCCGATGTACTTCGTCGTGGAGTGGACCACGACGTCGGCACCCAGGGCGAGCGGGTTCTGCAGGTAGGGGGACGCAAAGGTGTTGTCCACCACCAGGAGGGCCCCGGCGTCGTGCGCTATTCCTGCGAGCGCCGCGATGTCGGTGATCTTCATCAGCGGGTTGGACGGGGTCTCCACCCAGACGAAGCGGGTCTTGTTGGCGGCCACCGCGGCCCGGACGGCGTCCAGGTCCGCCATATCCACCGGAGTGTTGCCGATCCCCCACCCGCCGAGGACCCGGCTGATGAGCCGGTAGGTGCCGCCGTAGGCGTCGTTGCCCAGCACAATGTGGTCGCCCGGGCGGGTCAGCGCCCGGATGAGCGAATCCTCGGCAGCCAGCCCGGAGCTGAAGCTGTAGGCGTGGGTGCCGCCTTCCAGCGCGGCGAGCTGTTCCTGCAGGGCGTCCCGGGTGGGGTTGCCGCCGCGGCCGTACTCATAACCGCTGCGGAGCCCGCCGATGCCGTCCTGGGCGTAGGTGGAACTGAAGTGCAGCGGCGGGACCACGGCGCCGGTGCGGGGCTCGAACGCCTGTCCGGCGTGGACCGCGCGGGTGTTGAAACCTTGGTTTTCGGGGACGGACATGATGCTCCTTGTCTGGGTGAAGCCGTATCAGGGTGAAGCAGGTCAGTTGCTGAGGTAGGCCAGGAGGTCGTGCCGGGTGAGGATGCCCACGGGCGCGCCTACGAACGTGACCATGACGGTGTCCACGTCCGAGAGCAGTTCCCTGGCCGCCGAAATGGTTTCCAGCGATCCGATGACGGGCAGCTTGGGGCCCATGTGCTCGGAGATCTTGTCCGTCAGTTTGGCTTCGCCGCGGAACAGCTTGGCGGTGAGGGTGCGTTCGTCCACGGCACCGAGCACCTCGCCCATCACCACCGGCGGCTCCTGGGACAGGACCGGGATATGGCTGACGCCGAACTCGTTCATGATGTTGATGACGTCGCGCACCGACTCGTTGGGATGGATGTGCACCAGGTCCGGCAGTTCGCCGTTCTTGGAGCTGATGACCTCCCCCACGGAGGTTTCCTCGCCGCCGGAGAGAAAACCGTAGGAGCGCATCCACTGGTCGTTGAAGATTTTCGCCAGGTAGCCCCGGCCGGAGTCCGGCAGGATCACGACGACGACGGCGGACTCGGGCAGGTCCCGCGCCGCCTTCAGGGCAGCCACCACGGCCATGCCGGAGGATCCCCCCACCAGGAGCCCCTCCTCGCGGGCCAGGCGCCTGGTCATGGCGAAGGAATCGGCGTCGCTCACCGCGATCACCTGGTCCGGGATGGACTTGTCGTAGTTCCCGGGCCACATGTCCTCCCCCACGCCCTCCACGAAGTAGGGGCGCCCGGTGCCGCCGGAGTAGACCGAACCTTCCGGGTCCGCGCCGATGATCCGGACCACGCCACCGTCGGACTCCGGCCGGTGCGCTGATGCTTCCTTCAGGTAGCGGCCGGTGCCGGTGATGGTTCCGCCCGTTCCCGCGCCGATGACGCAATGGGTGATCCTGCCGTCCGTATCGCGCCAGATCTCGGGGCCGGTCGTCTGGTAGTGGCTGCCGGGCGCCGCGGGGTTGGAGAACTGGTCCGGCTTGTACGCGCCGGGGGTCTCCCGGACAATCCGGTCCGAGACGCCGTAGTAGCTTTGCGGGCTGTCCGGCGGCACGGCGGTGGGCGTCACCACCACCTCAGCCCCGTATGCCTGGAGGACGGCGCGCTTGTCTTCCCCCACCTTGTCCGGAACCACGAATACGCACTTGTAGCCCTTTTGCTGGGCCACCAGGGCCAAGCCAACTCCGGTGTTGCCGGAGGTGGGCTCAACAATGGTCCCGCCGGGCTGCAGCTTGCCGTCCCGCTCGGCGTCCTCGATCATCTTCACCGCAATGCGGTCCTTGATGGACCCGCCCGGGTTCAGGTACTCCAGCTTGACCAGGACGGTGGCTTTGATGCCCTCCGTCACGTGGTTGAGTTTGATGAGCGGGGTATTGCCAATGAGGTCCAGGATGGACTGGGCGTACTTCATGGATACAAAGCTACCGCTTCACTGCGGTGGGCACCTTCCCCGGATTTTGGCCCCGGCGGCACGCCACCCGGGAGCTGGCCGTCCCTAACAGGTTCCACGCAGGCACGGGTGCGATCATTGGGCGGTGCCGCAGTTCGCCTGGTTGATCAAAGTCCGGAGCTACCTCCTTCCCGGAGCAATGTTCCTGGCCGGTGTTGCAACCCTCGTCTCCGGGGCACTGCCCATGCCCGCCTTCGACGCGCTCGCGGGCCGCACCCTTCCTGTCCTGGCGTTTGTGCTGGCGATGTCCCTGGTGACTGAACTGCTGGACGAGGCGGGGCTGTTCACGGTTGTTACGGCCCGCCTGGCCGGGCTGGGCCGGGGCCGCGTGTTCCTGCTGTGGCTCCTGGTGGTGGCGCTGGCCACCGTTGCCACCATCTTCCTGTCGCTGGACAGCACTGCCGTACTGGTGACGCCGGTGGTGGTTCTCCTTGCAGTCCATGCCGGCATCCAGCCGCTGCCCTTCGCGCTGACCACTATTTGGCTCGCCAACACCGCGTCCCTGCTGCTGCCTGTATCGAACCTGACGAACCTGCTGGCGCAGGATGCACTGGGACTCAGCCCCCTGGGCTTTGCCGGGACCGTCTGGGCACCCGCCCTGGTGGGAGTGATGGTTCCGCTGGCGCTGTTGTGGCTGGCGTTCCGCAGGGACCTGCGCGGACGGTACCAGCCACAACGTCCGCCTGCGGTGCGGGACCGGCCATTGCTGGCCACCGCCGCGGCCACGCTGCTGGTCCTGCTGCCGGCCCTGGTGTCCGGAGTGCCGGTGCACTATCCGGCCATAATGGCGGCGGCATTCCTGCTGCTGGTCTTCCTCTGGCGGCGGCCCGCCGTACTGCGGTGGTCCATGGTTCCGTGGCGTCCGCTGATGCTCACGGTTGGACTGTTCATGGTGGTTGAGGCATTGCATGCCAACGGGTTGACGGCGCTCCTGGCCGGCGCGGCCGGACAGGGCGACAGCCTGCCGGCCCTCCTGCATCTGGCCGCACTGGGAGCCGGCGCGGCAAACGCAGCCAACAATCTGCCCGCCTATCTCGCCCTTGAACCGGTGGCCGAATCCCCGGCCCGGGTGGCCGCCTTGCTGGTCGGCGTCAACCTTGGCCCGCTGGTCACTCCGTGGGCGTCCCTGGCAACCCTGCTCTGGCATGAGCGGCTGCAGGCCCTGAACGTCCGGATCAAATGGAGCGGCTTTGCCCTGGCCGGGCTGCTGGTGGCAGCCCTGACCATTCCCCTCGCTGTTGTGGCGCTGTGGCTGGCGTCCGGGATGCCCTGAAGCTACCCGGCCGACTGCGCCTGCTGGTCCGCGGGAAGGTTCTCCCACAGTCCCATGATGTTGTTTTCAGGATCCTTGAAGTAGGCGAAGTAGCCCATTCCGGGAATCTCGTTCTTGGGCATAACAACAGAACCGCCCAGTTCCTCAATGGTCTTCAGCGTGGCATCGATGTCCGCCACGTCCACCGTGATGACGGGGTTGGTGATCTGGTCCTCCCGGGCCATCATGCCGCCGTTGATGGCACCCGCGGTTGTGGGCTGGCCGGTGGTCTCGTCCATCGGCGTGGTAATCACCATGTTGTAGTCCATTCCAGGCACAGGTTCTATCCGCCAGCCGAGGGCCTGCTGGTAAAAGTTCCTGGCCCGCTCCTGATCGTCCGCGGGGATTTCGAAATGTACTACTCCACCCATTGCGCTCACCTGGAATCTCTGGAATCTCGGAAGGAACAGCGCGGACGCCCCGCGCCACACCTGGGAGTCTAGTCCTCCGTCCGCTGCCCGGTAAGGGCCCGGGACGAGCCGGAGTTTTTGTCCAGATCTGGAGACTTCCGAGCCGCGCAGCCCGCCATACGTGGACAAAAACTCCGGCCCCGAAACCGGCACGGGCGGACCCGGCGGGCGGACTGTCAGGGCACCGTGGGACGATGGTGGCATGACGATCGCAGAGGTTCCCGCACGGCTGGCAGCCGCCGCGGACGCCTCCCTCCGGTGGTGTCCGGGCGGCCCCTACGACCTTGCGCGGACCCTCCGGCCCCTCCTGCGCGGCAACAGCGATCCGTCCTTCGCGGCCGAAGGCGGCGTCATCTGGAACGCGTTCACAACAGCGGAGGGCCCCGCCACCCTCCGGCTCAGCCCGGCCGGCAGCCCCGAGATGGAGCACCGGGTGAACGTCCAGGCCTGGGGTCCGGGCGCCGCGGCGGCGGTAGCGGCAGTGCCGCGCCTCTTGGGGGCGCACGACGATTGGTCGGAATTCGACGAGCCGGTGTTCCATGCCACCCTCCCCCGCATGGTCAGGGAAGCGCGGCGGCGCAGCCTGGCCGTCCGGCTTCCCTCCAGCGGCCGCATGGTGGACCAGCTGGTGCCCATCATCCTGGAACAGAAGGTCACGGTCATCGAGGCCCGCCGCGGCTACCGGTACCTCCTGCACCGCTACGGTTCCCCCGCACCGATGGCTGGCTCGCTGGCTCCCGCCGGCCTGGTGCTGCCGCCCACCGCGGCGCAGTGGCTGCAGGTTCCCAGCTGGGAGTGGCACAAGGCCGGAGTGGGCCCGCAGCGCTCCGCAACGGTGATGCGGGCGCTGCGTTCCGCCGTCGCGCTTGAACGGCTGGCGGCGCTGCCTGCACTGGAGGCGGCAGCAAAATTGCAGACCATCCCCGGCATCGGCATCTGGACAGCCGCCGAGGTGGTGCAGCGCACGCACGGCTGCCCTGACTCGATCTCGGTGGGCGACTACCACCTGGCCGCCTACGTCGGCGCCGCACTGACCGGCCGGCGGACCGATGACGCCGGCATGCTCCGGCTGCTGGAACCGTGGCAGGGACATCGCCAGCGGGTGGTGCGGATGATCCAAAGCAGCGGCTTCCGAAAACCCACGTTCGGCCCGCGGATGACCATCCAGGACCACCGCCGGCACTGACGCCCGCGGTGCATGCATGGCCCGGCGCACGTGCACGATTTTTCCGTGGACTCGTGCCGGGGATGGGTATAGCGTGGCGCCAGGGAGCCCGTTCCAGAGCCCCGGCCCGCCGCATCCTCTGGAGTCACCCATGATCCACACGGACAGCCTGACCAAGACGTTCACGGTCAAAAAAGAAACAGTGGAAGCCGTCAAGGGCGTCGACATCGATGTGGCGCCCGGCGAGCTCGTGGCCTTCCTTGGACCGAACGGGGCCGGCAAGTCCACCACGTTGCGGATGCTCACCACCCTGCTGACGCCCACTTCGGGGACAGCCAGGGTTGCCGGCGTGGACGTTACAGCGGATCCGGCCGGAGTAAGGGCAAGGATCGGCTACATCGGCCAGGGCAACGGCGGCGGCCACAGTTTCCGGGTAATCGATGAGCTGGTGATGCAGGGCCGCTTCTACGGCATGAATTCGGCGGACGCCCTTGCCCGGGCCGGGGAACTCCTGGAATCCCTGGACCTCGCGGACCTCGCCAAGCGGACAGTCATCAAGCTCTCCGGCGGGCAGCGGCGGCGGATGGATGTGGCGCTGGGACTGATGCATTCGCCGCGGCTGCTCTTCCTGGACGAGCCGTCCACCGGGATGGACCCCCAAAACCGGGCCAACCTCTGGGAGCACATCATGCGGATGCGCGAGGAACACGGCACCACCATTGTGCTGACCACGCACTACATGGACGAGGCCGACTCCATGTCCGAACGGGTCATCATCATCGACCACGGCAGGATCATCGCCGATGACACCGCCGCGCGGCTGAAGGCGAACCTCGCAGGCGACCTGCTGGCCGTCGAAGTGGCGGCGGCCTCCGCGGCCGGGGTGCGGGGGCTGTTAGGGCGCGCCGCGGCGGGCGGGGAGGTCAGCGAGAATGCGTACGACGGCGTTGTGCGCTTCCGCCTCCGGCTCCCCGAAGGTGCACGGTTGGCGCCTGCGCTGCTGCTGGAGATGCACAACGCCGGTGCTCCCGCCCAGTCCCTGGAGCTGAAACCGCCCACCCTGGACGACGTGTTCCTGGAGCTGACCGGCCGCAACCTGCGGGAAGGGGCGAACCGCTGATGGCCACCCACAGCACCGCTGCCGGCGCCCGGGAGAAGCCCGGGCTGGCCAGGGTCCTGCATGACACAAGGTACGTGTTCTGGCGGGAAATGCTGCTGCCCCTTCGGGACCCGTTCTCACTGGTTTTCTCGCTGCTCCAGCCCCTGGTCTTCCTGGGACTGTTCGGCCCGCTGCTGGGCGCGGCCGTGGGCGCGCCGGCGTTCGGCGGGCAGTCCACGCTCCAGTGGTTCCTCCCGGGCGTGGTGGTGATGATCGCGCTCTTCGGGACGTCCATGACCGGCTCAAACCTGCAGTACGAGCTCATGACGGGCTCCTACGAGCGCATCCTGGCAACCCCGCTGTCCCGGTCCTCGCTGATGATCGGGCGGGCCTTGAAGGAGTGGGCGCCGCTGGTGGTCCAGGGACTCCTGATCGCACTGGTCTGCATCCCGTTCGGCTTCGTGTTCTATCCGCTGCACGTGCTGTTCGGGCTGGTCATCCTGGGGATCTTCGGGATCGGACTCGGCGCCCTGTCATATGCGCTGGCGCTGGTTTCCCAGAGCAAGGAGTGGATCTTCTGGGGTGTCCAGCAGACGCTGTTGTTCCCGCTGATGATCCTCTCCGGCATCATGCTTCCCATCGAGGCCGGACCCGGCTGGATGCGGACGGCCAGCCTGTTCAATCCCCTGACCTACCTGGTGAACGCCGAGCGCGAACTGTTTGCGGGCAGCGTAGGGCCTGACACCCTCCTGGGCCTGGCCGCCGCCCTGGTGACAGCCGTCGTCGGCCTTGCTGTGGGGGTGAAGGCCATCAGCCGCAACATCCGCTAGGTACGGCTGCTGACTTCACAGCCCCAGCCTGGCCACGGCTTCCTGGCGCATCTCCACCTTGCGGACCTTCCCGGACACGGTCATGGGGAACCGCTCCCGGACCTCCACGTAGCGGGGAATCTTGTAGTGGGCCAGCTTCCCCCGGCAGAACTCGGCAAGCGAGCCGGCGTCCAGCGGCTGGGCACCGGGCTTGAGGATGATGCACGCCATCAGCTCCTCGCCGTACCTGGCATCCGGTACACCGATGACCTGCACGTCCTGGATGGACGGGTGGGCGAACAGGAATTCCTCGATCTCCCGCGGATAGATGTTTTCGCCGCCCCTGATCACCATGTCCTTGATCCGGCCCTCGACGATGACATAGCCGTCGTCGTCCATCCGGGCCAGGTCTCCGGTATGCATCCAGCCATCGGCATCGATCGCCTCAGCCGTCTTGTCGGGCTGGTTCCAGTACCCCTCCATCACGGCATATCCCCGGGTGCAGAGCTCGCCGATCTGCCCCCGGTCCAGGATCTCCCCTGATCCGGGATCAACGATCTTGCTTTCCAGGTGCGGCATGGTGCGTCCCACGGTCTCCGTGCGGTGCTGCAGAGTGTCGCCCTGGCGAGTCATGGTGGACACCGGCGAGGTTTCGGTCATGCCGTAGCAGATGGCCACATCCACCATATTCATCTCCGATATCACCCGCTTCATTACCTCGACGGGACACAGCGAACCGGCCATGACCCCCGTGCGCAGGGTGGACAGATCGTAGGAGGCAAAGTCCGGCAGCGCCAGCTCGGCGATGAACATTGTAGGCACGCCGTACAGGGAGGTCCCGCCGAAATCCTGGACGGCCTCCAGGGCTGCAGCCGGGCTGAACCCGCGGCCGGGGATGATGGTGGCTGCCCCGTGGCTGAGGGCATTCAGGTTGCCGATCACCATGCCGAAGCAGTGGTAGAACGGCACCGGGATCACCACCCTGTCGTGCTCCGTGTATCCAAGCAGTCCGCCGATCGAGAACCCGTTGTTCAGGATGTTGTAGTGGGTCAGCGTGGCCCCTTTGGGGAATCCCGTGGTCCCGGAGGTGTACTGCAGGTTGATGGGATCGTGCGGGCTGAGTTCCGCCATGCGGGCCTGCAGTCCGGAATGTCCGACGTCGTCCGCCCGCCGAAGCAGCTCGGCGTACGTCAGCTCCGCATCACCGAGGGGAACGCCGGCGTCGAACCCTTCCTCGCCGGACCCCTCGCCGCCGGGCGCGGGAAGGAAGACCAGCTCGCGCAGGTCCGGGCACTCCGCGAGCGCCTTCCGTGCCATCCCCACGTAGTCGCTGTTGGTGTCCGACGGTGCGGTAACCAGCGTCCGCATGCCGTTTTGCTTCACCACGAACTCCAGTTCGTGGCTGCGGTAGGCAGGGTTGACGTTGACCAGGATGGCTCCGGCCTTGGCGGTGGCGTACTGGAGGAGGGTCCACTCGGCGCAGTTGGGACTCCAGATTCCCACCCGGTCACCCTTGGCGACGCCCAGGGCGAGGAGCGCACGCGCCAGCCTGTCGACGTCGTCATTCATCTTGGTGTAACTCCAGCGGCGGGCGTCGGCGCCCGGAACAGGCGCCGCCTCGATCAGCGCGTCGTGGAAGGGAAACCGGGCCGCCACCCGCTCAAAGTTCCGGCCGATGGTTTCATGGAGCAGCGGGACGTCAGTGTCCCCGGCTGTGTAGGCGCGCATGCTGGCACGCTACCAAGTGGCTTCCGGCAATGAAAGCACCGCCGTAAGCGGTGTCCGGCGCAACAGAACGCAAGCCGTCCGCAGGTGCCGGTATTGTGAAATCCATGACTTCACCCATTGACCTGCAGGCAACCTTCATCCCCAACGACGGCGAGTTTCACCGCGTCAAGCTGGCCCTCGACATCGCCATCGATGAGGTGATGAACGAACCCGGCTGCATCCGGTACGAGCTGACGGAAGCCACCGAAGAGAAGCTGGTCCTGACGGAGCAGTGGGCGTCGGAGGAGGACCTAGCCAAGCATTCCAAGGGCATCGCCGTGCAGGACCTGAACGAATCACTGAGCGCGTTGCTGGCTGAGCCCGTCAAGGTGGAACGGATCTGACTGCCCCAAACAGAAATGCGGGAACAAAAAAATGCGGGACCTCCCAGTGGGAGGTCCCGCATTTTGCGTTGTGGTAAGTCTTAGGCGTCCGGGATCTGAGTGCCGTCCTGGGGGCCAGCCGGCTTGCCCGTGGCCGCGGCGGCCTCTTCCCGCTGGCGCGCCACGTGGGCGTGGACTTCTTCCATGTCCAGCGCCTTTACGGCGTCCACCACCTGTTCGAGCTGCTGGGCGTTCAGCGCGCCGGGCTGGGAGAACACCAGCACCTTTTCGCGGAAGGCCATCAGGGTGGGGATGGACGAGATGCCGGCCTCGGCGGCGAGCTGCTGCTCCGCCTCGGTGTCCACCTTGGTGAAGAGGACATCCGGGTGCTTCTCCGAGACGGCCGAGTACGTGGGACCGAACTGCTTGCAGGGGCCGCACCATTCCGCCCAGAAATCCACCAGGACAATGTCGTTGCCTTCGATGGTGGATGCGAACTGTTCACCTGTGATGTCTAGGGTAGCCATGTGTCAACGGTACGCGGCGCTCCCCCGGCCTGTCCTGCCCGGGGCCGCTTTGTTCGCTCCGCGCGTCATCGGGAATATCACGGGCAGGCGCGATGTACAGCGCGGCCGGCGGCACCTAGTCTGGGGTCATCGCCCCGCGTGCGCATCCAGGAGGTCTTATGGCAACCGCTATCTCGGCCAAGTCCCTGACCAAGGAATTCGGGCGCCGCGAGGTGCTGCACGGCGTCGATTTCGAGGTGGAAACCGGCTCCGTGTTTGGAGTGATCGGCCCTAACGGTGCGGGAAAGACCACCACCATGCGCTGCCTGCTGGACATCATCCGCCCCACCAGCGGGACCATCCGGGTGCTGGGTACGGATCCCCGGGCCGGCGGTCCGGATCTGCGGCGCCGCATCGGCTACCTTCCCGGGGAGCTGTTCCTGGCGGGCCGGGTAACGGGCCGCACCCTGCTGGCCCACTATGAGGCAATCAGCGGGCCGGTGCCGCCAGGCCGGGTGGACCAGCTGGCGGAGAGGCTGGGACTGGACCTCACCCGCCACATCAGGAAGCTGTCCAAGGGCAACAAACAGAAACTGGGGCTGGTGCAGGCGTTTATGCACCAGCCCCAACTGCTGGTCCTTGATGAGCCCACCAGCGGCCTGGACCCGCTGGTCCAGCAGGAGTTCCACGCAATGGTGCGCGAGGCGAAGCACCGCGGCCAGACCATCTTCCTCAGCTCGCACGTCCTGAGCGAGGTCCAGCAGACGGCGGACACGGTGGCCATCCTCCGCGACGGAAGGATCATCGCCGTCGAATCCGTCAGCGGTCTCCGCGAAGGTGCCGTGCGCCGCGTCCGCTTCACCACCTCCGGCATTGCAGCGCACGACGCCGTTGCGCGGCTCACTGGCGTGCCCGGCGTCGGACACGTGGAGGTACTGGAGTCCGACGGCACGGCAACGCTGTCCGCCACCATTGGCGGGGACATCCAGCCGCTGGTCCGGATGCTGGCGTCCCTCCGGCTGACCGACCTCGTCCTGGAAGAGCCGGACCTGGAGGAAGCAGTGCTGACGATGTACGCCGCCCCGCAGGAGGAGGCACGGTGACGGCCCTGCCACTGTTCCGCCGGGCCTTCTTTGACACGTGGCGGTCCACCCTGGGCTGGGCGCTGGGACTGGCCGCGGCGATCTTCCTCTACCTGCCGCTATACCCGTCCATCGGAGGCAGCGCGCAGATGCAGGACATGATCGACGCCCTCCCCCCGGAGATGACCAAAGCACTGAACTATGACCAGATAGCCACCGGCCCGGGCTATACGCAGGCAACGCTGTTCGGGCTCCTCGGCTTCCTCCTGATGACCATCGCGTCCGTTTCCTGGGGCGCCGCTGCCGTGGGCGGAGACGAGGAATCGGGCCAGCTTGAGCTGACCCTGGCGCACGGGGTGCGCCGGGTGCAGGTGGTGCTGGAGCGGGCCCTTGCCCTCCTGCTGCGCGTGGTGCTGCTGGCGGCCGTGGTCTGCGTCCTGGTGTGGCTGCTGAACGGTCCTGCCCAGCTGGGAATCGAGCTGGGCAACCTGCTGGGCGCCACCGTGCTGTTCGCCGGGCTGGCGCTGCTCAGCGGAACGGCTGCCCTCTGCGTCGGTGCTGTCACCGGCCGCCGCACGTACGGACTGGCCGCCGGCGCCGCCGTTGCCGTCCTCGGATACGTGTTCAACGCGGTGGGCCGGCAGAGCAAGGATGTGGAGTGGCTGCTGGACGTGAGCCCCTACCACTGGGCGTATGGAAACTCGCCGGTGGCGAACGGGGCGGACTGGCCGGCAGCGGCGTGGCTGTGGGCCATCTCGGCCGCGCTGGTGGTGCTCGCCGCCGTCGCCCTGGAACGGCGGGACGTGGGGGCTTAGGCCGCTACGCCCAGCTGTGCGGCGCCGGGGTCCGGCTCCCGGGGAGGGTGCTGGACGCCCGCCACTCGTGGATCCAGTCGGGAAGCACCAGGTCAGCGGGCGGTTCGCCGAACTCCTTCAGGATGTCCGCCTGGCTGACCGGGCGTCCTTTGCTGACCAGCCGGGTGGCGATGTACGCGCGGGCGTACACCTCGCCGTCGGCCACCATGCGCTGTTCGAAGAAGATGGCTTTGGCATCCAGCCCAATGATCCGGGTCTCGATGGTGTAGTGCTGCCACAGCTGGAGGGACTTCCGGAAAGCGACGGTCTCCGCTGCCACCACGGGGCCCCAGCCGCGCCGGCGCATCCGCTTCCAGACGCCGCTGCGCACCATCAGGTCGAACCGGCCCAGGTCCATGAGGGACAGGTACATTCCGTTGTTGACGTGCATGGCGATGTCGATGTCCGTGGGCAGGACCCGCAGCGGGAGCGAGGAGCTATCCCAGACGGTCAGGGGCGGGCGGCGCGACGAACGGACCAGCATAAGCAGGGTTCTCAGGAGCAGGTGCATCCCCTTATGCTACCCGCCAGTAACATTGGGGCCTGTGGCTCTGACAGTAGGATTTCCTGCATGACGCAACAACGCTACCGGGACCTGGCCGACTGGCCGCTGACGGTGACGGCACTCGTCTTCCTGGGAGCCTACGCGTGGCAGGTGGTCGGCCGGATCGAGGGCAGTGCAGCCCTCCCGCTCGAAGCGGTCATGTGGGCAACCTGGGGCATCTTTGCCGTGGATTACCTGGCCAACCTGTGGCTGGCGGCCGACCGCGGCAGCTGGTTTATCCGGAACCTGCACGAGCTGGTGATTGTGGCGCTGCCGTTCTTCCGGCCGCTGCGCCTCCTGCGGCTCGTGACGCTGTTGTCCGTGCTGCACCGGACGCTCGGCGATACCCTGAGGGGCCGGGTGGTCACCTATGTCGCGGGGTCAGCCACCATGCTGGTGTTTGTGGGCGCCCTGGCGGTCCTTGACGTGGAGCAGTCGGCCCCGGACGCGAAAATCGTCACTTTCGGCGATGCCTTGTGGTGGGCCATGACCACCATCACCACCGTGGGTTACGGCGACATGTACCCGGTGACGCCGATCGGGCGGATGGTTGCGGCCGCCCTGATGATGAGCGGCATCGCCGTCCTGGGTGTGGTCACGGCCTCCATCGCCTCGTGGCTGGTCCAGCGGGTGGAGGATACCGCCGAGGCCGTGTCCGAGGCCGAGGAGCCGGTCCGCGCTGAAGTGGCGGACCTCGCAGCAGAAATTGCCTCCCTGCGGCGTGAAATCGCTGTGCTCCAGGACCGGCGAACGCCCTAGCCGGACACGTGGCCCCGGGTTGCCCGAAAAGTGTTGGCTGCGGGCAGGTATCGGGCCTTCGGCGTTTGAGTAGCATGCTGGCCGCCACTAGGTACCGCACTCAAATATTCGGGTAATTCCTACTGGTGCCGCCTGCGGTGCGCCCTTCCTAGACTCGGGATTCCTAGGACCAACCAAACGTGCCGGCGGTCCCCCGGGGTTGCTTCCCGGAGTCCCGTCCCTCGCGGAGCCTCCGTATCTTCTGGGTATGCGGATGCCTCCATTCCCGCGCTTTTTCTGCGGCCCCGCATCAGCGGAGGCGGCAGGCGCGTTCCCCTCGATCCGTCCCGCCCGCCGGAGCGCACTGCATCGGCCTGGCTGGACCGAGCCTGGACGGGCTACCCATGAACCAGCCATACCTTTCCAACCCCGAAGGCCCCAGCAGAAGCTTTGCCACGGATGAACCCCGCACCGAGATCACCACTGGACGGCCGGCCATCAGCAACAGGCTGTGGGCCGGCATGGCAACGGCCGCCGTGGTGGCGGCTTTTGGCGTCGGCGCCCTGGCGGGACCTCCCGCGTCGGTGGACCAGGGCACGACGACGGTTGGGCAGGTTGCCGCCGCAGCGTTGCCGGAGGTGCCGGTGGCCGCAGCAGCCGCCGAAGCCCAGCCCGCGGCCGAGGCCGCTTCCGGAGCAGGCCTGCCTGCTGCCGAAGCCCCGGCAGCACCCGCGGCCGAACCGGCGCCACCAGCTGCACCCGAACCAGCGCCTGCGCCTGAACCCGCACCTGAGCCGGCTCCGGCTCCTGCGGCGGCTCCGGCTCCGGCGGGTGACCCGAACCTGTACACGGTGGTTCCGGGCGACACAGTCGGGGCAATCGCTGCCAGCCACGGCGTGGACATGAATGCCATGCTCGCGGCGAACGGCCTGGGCCACTACAGCATCATCATTCCGGGCCAGACGCTGGTACTCACGGGACCACCCGTGGCGGTAGCTTCGGGTGAACCAGCGCCGGCACCGGCGCCGGCCTCCGCTCCAGCGCCGGCGGCCCCTGCACCGGCCGCAGCTCCGGCCCCGGCCCCTGCCTTTGTCCCGGCCGCCCCGGCCATCCGGACCATCTACGTGGCGGGCGCCGGCGGGCAGTCCATGGTGGACGCCTGCATCGGGCCCATCCACTACACCCCCAACGACGGCTACTCGCTGTTTATCACCGAGCACGATTTCTGCGGCGGCTGGGCACGGTTCTCCGGCATAGGGGTGGGGGAAACGGTCAGCCTCCCGGGCTACGGAACCTACACGGTCTCAGCACGGGGGCAGGTGCCCAACCCGGGAACCACCAACGACGTCATCGCTGTCTTCGGCGGGTTCCCCCGGGCAATCCTCCAGACCTGCATCCCCGGCACCAGCCAGATGCTCCTGATCGCGCTGAACTGACCGGCACTCTGGTTTGCGCCGAGGCCGGTGCGGTTCAGGGGGGCACCCAGGTTTTCCAAGCTTGTCCGCGGTTCCTAGCCCTGATGGCGGGGAGCCGCGGACAAGGCCATGACCGGGCACAAAGAAACGCCACGGAGGGGACCCCGTGGCGTTGATGGCGGGAGCTCCCTGGCAGGGAAACCCACCTATGCGTTCATCGGTTTGCGTTCCGAGATGTGCTCCACGAGCTCTCCCACGCGCTGCTCGGAGTAGTTCCGGGCAATATCGCCCTGGCTGATGATGCCCACCAGCTTGTGGTCGGCGATCACCGGGAGCCGGCGGACCTGGTGGGCTTCCATCATCTCAATCGCCGCGTCAACATTTGCGTCCGCGTCGATCCAGTGCGGCTTGCCCGAGGCGAGGTCGCGGGCCATCATTTCGCGCGGATCACGTCCCGCGGCCACACACTTGAGCACAATGTCACGGTCAGTGATCATGCCCTTCAGCTTGCCGTCGTCACCGCAGATGGGCAGCGACCCGCAGTCAAGGTCCATCATCATCCGGGCGGCATCCACCAGGGACTGGTTTTCCTTGATACATTGCGCGTCCGTCGTCATGAACTCACGTACGGCACTCATTGATCCTCCTTCATCGATGGGGATATCGACGCAGGGTACCGGGGCACATGCGCCGATGCTGCCAGCCTACGCCGGGCCCCTGCTGATGTCGACGGCGGTTTTCCACGGCTTCAGGGACGAACTTCCTGCCCGGGCGCCGGCCCGCTTTCCGGAACTCCTGGCCTTCTTCGCGGCTCAGAACCTTCAAGGGCAGGATCTGCGAACAAGGCCCTGACGGGACGGCAGGATCCGGTGCAGGGCACAAAAAAGCCTCCGGAACCAAAAGGTTCCGGAGGCTTTTCCTTGGGTGGCAGATGAGGGATTCGAACCCCCGTAGGCGTTGCCAGCTGATTTACAGTCAGCCCCCTTTGGCCGCTCGGGTAATCTGCCGAACTTCAAAAGAAGTACCCACCGATGCAGTCTGCGAACCGTCCGTTTCCGGGCCGTTCCGCTTCCAGTAACCGCGGGCAAGACAACTTTACAGAACTTCCGCCGAAGAATCGAATCGGGCCGTGGACGCCGCCAAAACCCCCGCAATTCCAGGGAAAACTAACGGAATCAGGCGCCGCCGAGGATCCTGCCGGCGAGCCGTTCTTCGAACTTCGAAGCCTGCTCCTCCGTGATCTGGTTCAGCTGGACGGCCCGGAGCAGGTCCTCGTGGACACCTTCCATCCGGGCTGAGGCGTCCGGCACGGGACTGAAGACTATGGCCGCTGCAACGGCCGCGGCGGCAACGGAGCTGGCGGCGCCCGCAACCGCGCCGGCTGCTGCAGTGGTGGTCCGGGTGGCGTACCGGACGGCCTTGCGGTGCATGGTGTTCCCTTCGTGCAGTTTCCCAACTGTTCCAACTCTGCGGCGGCCTCCTTCGTTCCCTCCGGGTGTCCGCTGAGAGGGAACTGTGAAACCCGCTCCCCCACCAACACCGGCATCCGTATTAGGCTTTTAGGCAGCGATCAAGCCCTGTTCCCGCACAGGGTCCCACCGGCATAAGGAGAGTCATGGCAGGCGAGTCAACGTTCGACGTCGTAAGCAAAGTGGACAAGCAGGAAGTGGCCAACGCGCTGAACCAGGCGCAGAAGGAACTGGCGCAGCGTTACGACTTCAAGGGCGTGGGAGCCGAGGTTGACTTCAGCGGCGAAAAAATCCTGATGAAGGCCAACTCTGAGGAACGCGTCCTGGCGGTGCTGGATGTCCTGCAGTCCAAGCTGATCCGCCGCGGCATCTCGCTGAAGTCCCTGGACACCGGCGAGCCGTACGCCTCCGGCAAGGAGTTCCGGCTCGAGGCCTCTATCAAGGAGGGCATCGCTCAGGACCTGGCGAAGAAGATCAACAAGCTCATCCGTGACGAAGCTCCGAAGTCCGTCAAGTCGCAGATCCAGGGCGACGAACTGCGCGTGACCTCCAAGTCCCGTGATGACCTGCAGGCCACCATGGCCCTGCTGAAGGACTTCGACGAAGCCGACCTGCAGTTTGTGAACTTCCGCAGCTAGCCCTTCCCGTCGTTTCTCGACGCGCAGCAACTATGCCGCCACGCAAATAAGCCGGCGCGGCCCGGATATGGGCCGCGCCGGCTTTTTTGCGCGCCGCCGGGCAATGTGCGCGTCGGCGTCGTTGCTACGCCGGCGGCCGGCCGGCCATCCGCTCCAGCCGCGCAATCCGGTCCCGCATGGGCGGATGCGTGGCGAACAGCTTGTTCATGGCGCCGCCGCGGAACGGGTTGGCGATCATGAGGTGCGAGGCGTTCACCAGGCGCTGGTCCTGCGACAGGGGCGCGATGGTGACGCCGCGCTCAATCTTGGCCAGGGCTGAGGCGAGCGCCAGCGGATCGCCCGTCAGCTGCGAACCGTCCTCGTCGGCGTCGTACTCCCGCGTCCGCGAAATGGCGAGCTGGATCAGGGACGCCGCGAAGGGGGCGAGCAGCGCCATGGCGATCATGGCCAGCGGATTGGAGTTGCGGCGGTCCCCGCCGCCGAAGAACAGCAGCATCTGCCCAACCGAGGTGATCACGCCTGCGACGGCGGCGGCTACTGACGAGGTGAGGATGTCCCGGTTGTAGACGTGCATCAATTCATGCCCCAGGACGCCGCGAAGCTCGCGGGCGTCCAACAGCTGCAGGATGCCCTGGGTTACGCACACGGCGGCGTTGCGGGGATTGCGGCCAGTGGCGAAGGCATTCGGGTTCAGAGTGGGCGAAAGATAGATGCGCGGCATGGGCTGGTTGGCCCGGGCGGAGAGCTCGCGGACCATCTGGTAGAGCTGCGGTGCCTGCGCCTCTGCCACGGGAATTGCCTGCATGGAGCGGATGGCGATCTTGTCGCTGTTCCAGTATCCGTAGGCGGTGGTGAACACCCCTACCAGGGCCATGATCCAGATGGGTGCGGAGCTGCGGGTGCTGGTTCCGATCAGCGCCCCGAGGCCAAGGAGCACCGCCCACAGCACACCGAAGAGCGCCGCCGTCTTGAGGCCGTTGTAGTGTTTGTGCACGTCTCCTCCTTACTCACTATGGGAACGGCTGTCTAGGGAACAGGGTTCCGCGCGTCGTATTCCCTGAAGCCGGGCTGCAGCTTTGCGGCCACCCACGCGCCGGTGACACAGAGGAAACCGCCGGCCAGCAGTACCCAGCCCTCGGCCACGATTTTGGTGGCGCCGCCGGCCAGCAGGTCGCCGATCCTTGGGCCTCCCGCCACCACCACGATGAACACCCCCTGGAGGCGCCCGCGGAGATGGTCGGGCGTTGCTGCCTGCAGGATGGTATGGCGGAAGACGCCGCTGATGGAATCGGCAATCCCGGCCAGCGCGCAGCACAATGCCGCAGGAAGCAGCCAGGGCGTCACCGCACCGTCCGGGGCGCGTCCGGCCAGCAGCACCACCAGCCCAAATCCGGCGATGGACGCTCCCCATCCCATCACCGAGAAGACCACGGCGCTCCCCTGCCGGCGGACACTGCCGAGCGGGCCGGAGAACAGCCCGGCCAAGAAGGCGCCAATGGCCGTGGAGGCCAGCAGTACGCCCACGGTGGCCTCGCCGCCGCCGATCATGACGGCGCCGATGGCCGGCATGAGCGCCCGCGGCTGGGCCAGGATCATGGCAACCAGGTCAATGACGAAGGTCATCCGAACGTTGGGCCGGGTGCCCAGGAAGCGGAAGCCCTCGACGACGGAGCGGAGTCCGGGCCGGCGGGGGGTGCCCGACGGCGGCAGTGGCGGCAGCCGGTAGACGGCCCACAGGACAAAGGCGAAACTCGCGAAATCGAGCGTGTAGGTCCAGGCGAACCCTACCCAGGCAACCAGTACCCCGGCGAGCAGGGGGCCTGCGGTCATGGCAAGGCCGAAGGACATCATGCTAAGGGCGTTGGCAGCGGGCAGGAGTTCCTTGCGTACCAGCATGGGAAGGATGGCGCTGCGGGCCGGCTGGTTGATCGCCTGTGCCCCGCTCTGTGCCGCCACCAGAAGGTACAGGACCCATACGTTGCCCAGCGGGAGCCAGGACTGCAGGGCAATCGCGCCGGTGGTCAGCCACAGGACAGAGGTCGCGAGCAGCGCCACCAGGCGGCGGTCGTGCGCGTCGGCGATGGAACCACCCAGCAGCCCGCCGATGACCAGCGGCACCAGGGCGAAGACCGCCAGCAACCCCACGTAGAAGCTGTCCTGGGTCAGGCGGTAGACCTCCAGGCTGACTGCCACCAGGGTGAGCTGGCTTCCGACGGCGGACACGGCCGAGCCCAGCCAGAGCCTGCGGAACGCGGGGCTCTCCCGGAGCGGTGTGATGTCAGCGAGCAGTTTCCCCACCCTGCCACCCTAGTGGTGCGGATGTGGCTGCTGGTTCCGGGAAGGTTAGCCCAGCCTTATTGTGAGATGTTCATAATAAGTGTTTCAATGGTGTCATGACGGAACACTTTGACGGCCACGAAGCATGGGCTGCCGCCCTGCGCGCCCACGGCCGCAGGGTGACCAAACAGCGGCTGGCGGTCCTGGCCGCCGTCGAACGCCACCCCCATTCCCCCGCCGAAAGCATCCTGAGCGCCGCCCGCGCCGAGCTTCCCGAGCTGACGGCCCAGTCCGTGTATGTGGTGCTGGGCGATCTGACGGACCTGCATATGCTCCGCCGGTTTGAACCCCCGCACTCACCGGCCCTGTACGAAACACGGGTGGGAGACAACCACCACCACGCCATCTGCATCAGCTGCGGCCGCGTGGAGGATGTGGACTGCGCTGTGGGCCATGCCCCCTGCCTCACTCCCCACTGGGATGAGAACGCCAAGCCGATGACCATCCAGATCGCCGATGTCATGTACCAGGGCATCTGCCAGGACTGCCAGCAGTCCCAACAACTTCCTTCCAATCGTCCCTCTGAAGAAACACAGAAATAAAAGAAATAGGAGAACAATGACTGCCATTTCAACAACCCAGTCAGGTGCCCCCGTTACGTCCGACGCGCACTCCAAGTCCGTTGGCGCCGACGGTGCCATCATCCTGACTGACCACTACCTGGTGGAAAAGCTCGCCCAGTTCAACCGCGAGCGGGTTCCGGAGCGCGTAGTGCACGCCAAGGGCGGCGGCGCATTCGGCACGTTCAAGGCCACCGAGGACGTGTCCAGGTACACCAAGGCAGCCTTCCTCCAGCCCGGCGTCGAAACCGAGATGCTGATCCGCTTCTCCTCCGTGGCCGGCGAGAACGGCTCCCCGGACACCTGGCGGGATCCCCGCGGTTTCGCCGTGAAGTTCTACACCTCCGAGGGCAACTACGACCTCGTGGGCAACAACACCCCGGTGTTCTTCATTCGCGACGGCATCAAGTTCCCGGACTTCATCCACTCCCAGAAGCGCCTCCCGGGCACCCACCTGCGCGACGCCGACATGCAGTGGGACTTCTGGACCCTGTCCCCCGAATCCGCCCACCAGGTCACCTGGCTGATGGGTGACCGCGGCCTGCCCGCCTCCTGGCGTGAAATGCAGGGCTACGGCTCGCACACCTACCAGTGGATCAACGCCGAGGGCGAGCGCTTCTGGGTCAAGTACCACTTCAAGTCCAACCAGGGCGTGAACTCCATGAGCAGCGAGCAGGCCGAGCAGCTGGCAGGCTCGGACGCGGACTACTACATCCGCGACCTGTCCGAGAACATCGAGGCCGGCAACTTCCCGTCCTGGGACCTGCACGTCCAGGTCATGCCGTACGAGGACGCCAAGACCTACCGCTTCAATCCGTTCGACCTGACCAAGGTGTGGCCGCACGGCGACTACCCGCTGATCAAGGTGGGCACCATGGAGCTGAACCGGAACCCGGAGAACTACTTCGCGCAGATCGAGCAGGCCACCTTCGCGCCGTCGAACTTCGTGCCGGGCATCGCCGCTTCCCCGGACAAGATGCTGCAGGCACGCATCTTCTCCTACGCGGACGCACACCGCTACCGCGTGGGCACCAACCACGCCCAGATCCCGGTGAACCAGCCCAAGAACCAGGTCAACAACTACAGCCAGGACGGCGCCGGGCGTTACCACTTCAACGCACCGTCCGTTCCGGTGTACGCCCCCAACACCTTCGGCGGTCCGGCTGCGCTTGAGCCGCAGAACCCGGCCGGCGGCTGGGAGAACGACGGCGAGCTGACCCTCGCCGCGCACTCCCTCCACGCCGAGGACAGCGACTTTGTCCAGGCCGGAGCCCTGTACCGCGAGGTTTACGACGAAGCGGCCAAGGCACGCTTCCTGGAGACCATCACCGGCGCCGTGGGGGGCGTCAAGCGCTCCGACATCAAGGAACGCGCCATCCAGTACTGGACCAACGTTGACGCCGACCTCGGCGCCAAGCTGCGCGCCAACCTCGGTACCGCTGACGCCCCGTCCGCTCCGGTTTCGGACGCTGAATCGGCCAACAAGATCGGCTGATCCAGCCTTTCCTGCGGCTTGCTCCAAAGAACCACCCCGTCACGGATTCCGTGGCGGGGTGGTTCCTTTTCCGCGCAGGTTCTGCATCCGCATCCGCAGAGGGACTTTGTGCATCTAAGGACCCTTTGCACATAGGGGACTGTTTGCACATAGGGCGTGCAGGGACTGTCCCCCATTGCGGGCCGCCCCTAGGCTCGCACCATGACGACTTTCCAGGGCATCCCGGCCGGCGCATTCGGGTTCTACGAAGAGCTTCAGGACAACAACAACCGGCAGTGGTGGCAGGAGCACAAGGCCGGGTACCAGTCGCTGGTCAAGGAACCCCTGGCATCACTGCTCGCAGAGCTGGAGCCCCGGTTCGGACCGGCGAAGCTCTTCCGGCCCAACAGGGACATCCGGTTCTCCGAGGACAAGTCCCCGTACAAGACGGCCCAGGGTGCGGTGGCATCCGCCCAGGAGGGCGTTGGCTACTACCTGCAGATCAGCGCCGACGGCCTGCTGGTGGGCGGCGGCTGCCACTCACACACCCCGGCGCAGCTGGCCCGCTACCGCAACTCGGTGGATGCTTCAGGCACCGGCGAGGCACTGCGCCACATTGTGGAGAATGTGGCCGCTGCCGGCTTTTCCGTGGAGGGCGAGAAACTGAAGACAGTGCCGCGGGGCTATTCCCGCGAACATCCGCGGGCAGAACTCCTGAAGCACAAGTCCCTCTCAGCCGGCGTCCACCTGGGCCGGCCCCAGTGGCTGGGCACCGCCGGCGCGGCACACGAAATCGCGGAGCTGTGGGAGGACCTGCGCCCGCTGGTGGACTGGGTCAGCCGGCATGCTGCCCCTTGAGCCGTGTTTCCTCCCCCGCTGATGCCGCCGCCGGGCGGTGCCCCTTCTTGGCCAGCTGGATCTGTTCGTAGACGTGGTGGCGCAACTCGGTGAAGCGCGGCAGGGAACGGGTGTTCAGCTGGTCGCGGTCCGCCGGGAGGTCGATCCGGATATCCTCCTGGATCACCGTCGGAGAGCTCGAAAGGATAATGACCCGCTCGCCAAGGTAGACGGATTCGTCAATGTCGTGGGTCACGAAGAGCACCGTCACGCCGAGCTTCTTCCACACAACCCGGATGAGGTCCTCGAGGTCGGCCCTGGTCTGCGCGTCCACCGCGGCAAAAGGCTCGTCCATCAGCAGGACCTCGGGCTGGTAGGCAATGGCCCGGGCGATTGCGACGCGCTGCTGCATGCCGCCCGAAAGCTGCCAGGGGTAGGACCGCGGCACGTGGGAGAGGCCTACCGCTTCGAGGGCGTCGTCCACCAGACGGTCGCGTTCGCCCTTGGGGACACCCTGGTTCTTCAGTGGCAGTTCCACGTTGTCCCGCACCCGCATCCACGGGAACAGCGAACGCCCGTATTCCTGGAAGACCACCGCCATCTTCTTGGGCGGACCGGTTACGCGCTTGCCGTCAAGGAGCACTTCTCCCTCGGTGGGCGCCATGAGCCCGGAGATGCATTTGAGCAGCGTGGTCTTGCCTGACCCGGAGGGCCCCACCAGGCAGGCCAGCTCTCCCGCGCGCAGGTCGAAGGTGAGGTTCCGGACAGCCTCGACGTCTACGCCGTCGGTCTGGTAGACCTTCTTCAGCCCCCTGACGGAGAGTGTGGCCTCCGTGTCTGCCTGGGTTGGGTCAGGCTGCATTTTCTACCTCTTTCTGGCCGTGGTACCAGCGCAGGATGTTCCGCTCGGCCCACTGGAAGATGAAGGACATGGCCACGCCCACCAGGCCCAGGACCACGATGCCGGACCACATCTCGGGGATGGCAAAGGACCGCTGGAACTGGACGATCGTGAAGCCCAGCCCGGAGGAGGAGGCGAACATTTCGGAGATCACCATCAGGATCAGCCCGAGGGACAGCGACTGGCGGACGCCGGCCATGATCTGCGGGCTTGCGGAGGGAAGCACCAGGTACCGGACCCGTGCCCAGCCGCCGATGCCGTACGTGTGGGCGGAGTCGGAAAGGACAGGGTCTACGGCGCGGACGCCTTCGATGGTGTTCAGCAGTACCGGCCAGACGCAGCCGGAAATGATAACCATCACCTTCATGGAATCGGTGATGCCCATGAGCAGCATCAGGACCGGCACCAGGACCGGTGGCGGGATGGCGCGGAAAAACTCGAGCGTCGGTTCCAGGAGGGCCCGCAGCCAGCGGACGGACCCGATCAGGATTCCGCCGACCACTCCGATGATGATGGCGACGGCAACGCCCACCACCAGGCGGCCCAGGCTGGGCAGGACATCGGAATAGAAGCGGTCACCGAACCAGACCTCACCGAAGGTCTCCACGAGGTCGGCCGGCTTGGGGACAAAAAAGTTGACTGAGCCCAAGGTGGAGAACCACCAGACCAGGACCAGCAGCACGGGCAGTCCCAGGATGTAGCCGATGTTCCTGAGCGTCCTCACACGATCACCTCCGAGCGGATGGACGAGTGCCAGCCCAGGATCCTTTTTTCGATCTGGCGCATCAGCATGTTGATCAGGACGCCGATCAGGCCGGTGGCCAGCACCAGGGCGTACATGCCGGAGATGGCGCCGCCGGACTGTGCCAGGGCGATTTCCCTGCCGAGTCCCGGGGATCCGATGACGAGTTCCGCGGTGATGGCCAGGACCAGCGCCACGGCGGCTGCCAGCCGCACGCCCGTCATCAGGTAGGGCAGTGCGGTGGGAAAAACGACGTAGCGGATCCGGGCCATCCTGCCCAGGCCGTAGGTCTTGGCGGTGTTGTTGGCAACCATGTCGATGTCCGCCACCCCGTACAGCACCTGGATCAGGACCTGCCAGAAGGACGCGTACACAATCAGGAGCAGGGACGACTCGATTTTCACGCCGAAAAGCAGCACGGCCAGCGGGATGAGGGCCACCGACGGGATGGGGCGGAGGAACTCAATGGTGGAGTTGGTGGCCTTCCGCAGGAAATCGCTGGAGCCGATAATGAAGCCCAGCAGGACGGCTGCCGCCACTGCCATCAGCAGCCCCAGGAACCACGCCTTCATGGTCTCGCCCACCGCAACCCAGAAGGCCGTCAGCCCGAAGTCGACAACCAGCGCGGCTATGACCTCGCTGGCGGGCGGGAGGAACCGTTCGTCAATGAGGCCGAGCCGGGGAATGAGCTCCCACGTCGCCAGGAATCCGATGATGCCCAGGATCCCCAGCAGCTGTTTCGCTGCCCCCTTGCCCGCCTTCCGGCGCTGCCGCCCCTTGGCTGGAGCGGCACCGCCGGCGGCCAGGGTTCCTGGACTCACGGGAGGAGGTCGTCCGCACTGGGGGCTTTGGAGAGGGTGCCGTACTTGGCTGCCGCGTCGCCCAGCGTCTTGAACGCGTCCTCGTCGAACTCAACCCGGTAGCGCGGGAGGATCATCTTCGCCCGTGTGGCTTCATCGATCTTGGTGTACGTGCCCACGATCTCGCGGACTTCGTCCGGGTGCTCCTGGGCGTATTCCAGCGACTTGTTCATGGCGCGGGTGAACTTCTCCGTGAGGTCGGCTTTGCCGCTGATGGTGTCGCCCTTGGTGAAGTAGCCGGCAATGTCGAGTTCCGGGCTCATCTCCACGAAGTTCGACGACACCACCGTTCCGCCTTCATCCACGGCCTTGGACAGGAACGGCTCCAGGATCCATGCGGCATCCACCTGCTTGTTGGCCAGCGCCGCGGGGGCGTCCGGGAAGTCGACTTCCACGAACTTCACGCCGTTGGGATCGCCGCCATCCTTCTCGATGACAGATTTGATGGTGGTGTCGCCGATGTTGGAGAGGTTGTTCACGGAAACGGTCTTGCCCGCGAGGTCCTTGGCGGACTGGATGTCTGATCCGGCTGGGACAACCACACCGCCGATGTCCTTGCCCTCTTCACCCGTAGTGGAGGCGCCGTTGGCCACGAACTTCAGGTCCAGTCCCTTGTCCTTGGCCACCATGACAGAGATCAGGTTGGAGAAGGCGAAGTCAAAGCTGCCGCTCACCACACCGGGGACAATCGCCGCGCCGCCGGTGGCCGTCTCGATATCCAGCTCAAGGCCCTCTTCCTTGAAGAAGCCCTGCTTGTCACCGAGGTAGATGGGCGCGCAGTCGACGATGGGGATGACGCCCACGCTGACCTTGGTCAAACCTGCTTCCCCGCCCCCGGTGGCGGGTGCGGTTCCGCCTCCCGTGGAGCTGGGCGAGCCGCTTCCGCATGCCGCCAGTCCAAGCATGGACGCTGCTGCCAGGACGGAAATAAGACGACGTTTCATGATCACTCCTTCGTGCCCATGACTGGGAACACCCGCGTTCCCTAGCCCTAGTGTTCGCCATTCGAACAAGCGTTCGATTACTCTGATTCAACCATGATACGGCGGTCAGGCCATCCATATACGGCTCATTGTTACAGCTCTGAGACGGCGGCGTAAGGGACACCCCATGGCAGAACTCTGCTGCCGGCGCGGGGCCAGCGAGCCCGCCGGGGCCGGGCGGCTCAGCCGCTGTGGCCGTTGGCTGCCAGCCGCGTCTCGAGGTTGTTGAAGAAAACCGCCAGCATCAGCTCGAAGGCTTTCGTGGCCGCCTCCGGCTCGTTCATGACCACGAAGTCGAACTGGAGTCCGTAGAAGGTGGAGGTGAAGAGCCGCGCGTCGGTATCGGCGAATTCCTCCTGTATCCCCTGGACCATCAGCCAGTCGCGGGTCTTGTGGTGGAGCATCCGGAAGTGCTCCTGCGACGTTCCCCGCGGCTCGGCGGCAACGATGTCCTGCGCCGTGGCTTCAAATTCGAGCCGGGTCAGGTGCCGGTTGCGCTGCGCCATGGTCCACTGCCAGGAGTCCAGCAGGAACTCCCGCCAGGCGGCACGGTCGATGTCCCGCACGTCGGTGTTGCGCATCCGGTCCAGCCGGGATTCGATGGAAACAACGATGTCGTTGATCAGCTGGTCGCGGCTCCCGAAGTGGTACACCAGCACGTAGGCGCTCATCCCCAGGCCCTCGGCCAGGCTCCGGAAGGTGAGCTCGGCCAGCGTCTTGTCCATCAGATAGTCAAGGATGGCGGCGAGGAGCTCGGCCTTGCGTTCGTCTCGAGTGGGGCGGGCCATAAGTCCAATCCTAAGTGGGGGCTCCATCCTGGCAGCCGGGCATGCGAATGCCCGCCCGGGCAGGCCTGGGCGGGCATTCG
Source organism: Arthrobacter sp. AK04 (assembly GCF_021129155.1). Lineage (GTDB taxonomy): Bacteria > Actinomycetota > Actinomycetes > Actinomycetales > Micrococcaceae > Arthrobacter > Arthrobacter quantipunctorum. The sequence continues at coordinate 21,114 of NZ_JAJOMC010000014.1, read as the reverse complement.
GTGAATGGTCAGACGCGGGTGAGCTCGTCCCCGCCGTCGCGCACCTGGCTGGACGCCGTTCCGTTGACCTCGGTGCTGGCGTCGCCGAACCGCTCGTTGAGGCGGGAGTGGCGCTGGCCGTAGGCGAAGTAGATCGCCAGGCCGATTGCCAGCCAGATGGCGAAGAAGATCCACGTCTCCACCGCAAGGTTGGTCATGAGGTAGAGGCACAGCACTGCGGAAACGATGGGCAGGACCTTCCCGAACGGAACGCGGAAGGCGGGCTTAAGGTCAGGACGCTTCTTGCGGAGCACCAAAATGCCGAGGCTTACCACCACGAACGCGGACAGGGTTCCGATGTTGATCATTTCTTCCAGCAGGTCCACGTTGGTCAGCCCGGCCACCAGCGCGACCGCGGCTCCGCAGATGACCTGGAGGCGCACCGGCGTCGAACGCTTCTCGCTGGTCCGCGACAACGCCCGGGGCAGGAGGCCGTCGCGGCTCATGGCGAGAACCACGCGGGACAGGCCCATGAGGAGCACCATGATCACGGTGGTCAGGCCCACCAGTGAACCGAAGGCGATGACCTTGGCCGCTGAAGTGTCGCCCACGGCCTCGAAGGCGGTGGTGAGGGTGGGGTTTTCCGCCTCGGCCAGCTGCGTGTAGGACACCATGCCGGTCAGGGCCAGTGAGACCAGGATGTAGAGCAGGGTCACCAGGGCAAGTCCGCCGAAGATCCCGCGCGGCAGGGTCTTCTGCGGGTTCTTCACTTCTTCGGCAGAGGTGGCCACCACGTCAAAACCGATGAACGCGAAGAACACCAGCGCGGCGCCGGCAAAGATGCCCAGGGTGCCGTACTGGGCCGGGGCGGCGCCGGTGAGGAAGCCGAAGAACGACTGCTTGAGGACGTCTGCGGTGCCGGTGCCGCCGGTGGGCTCAGCGGCGGGGATGAACGGGGCGTAGTTTTCGAACTTCAGGTAGGTGAAGCCCACCACGATGACAAAGAGGACGACGCCAATCTTGATCAGGGTGAAGATGTTGCCTACGCGGGCGGACAGTTTGGTGCCAAGCACCAGCAGCACGGTGAAGACGGCGACGATCAGGAAGGCTCCCCAGTAAAGGTCAACCCCGCCCAGGGAGACCGCAGCCGGAATGTCGGCACCCATGAGTGCAAACACCTTGCTGAGGTAGATGCCCCAGTACTTGGCGATGACGGCTGCCGCGGTGAAAAGTTCCAGGATCAGGTTCCAGCCGATAATCCAGGCGAGGAGTTCGCCCATGGTGGCGTAGGTGAAGACGTAGGCGGAGCCTGCCACCGGGATGGCGGTGGCGAACTCGGCGTAGCACATGATGGCCAGCGCGCAGGTGACCGCGGCGACGGCGAAGGACAGGGTCACTGCCGGTCCCGAGAAGTTAGCTGCCGCTTTGGCACCCACGGAGAAGATGCCGGCACCGACAGCCACGGCGACGCCCATGATCATCAGGTCCCACGTGCTGAGGGAACGCTTGAGCTTGCGTCCGGGCTCATCGGCGTCTGCCATCGACTGCTCGATGGATTTGGTCCGGAGGAGGTTCATGGGGATCACAATCCTGGTTTGCGAAGGAAACAGACCAGTTAACGCTAGTGTCCATCCACTGGACGGGCCGAACTGTCCCGAATGGTGAGACGGGCCATGCACCAAACTTTGTTCCTTCAAACGCACTTAGGACCCTCCGGATGGAGGGTCCTAAGTGCGTTTGGGCCGAATTACTAGGCAGGCCAGTCCATGAGGGTGGAGCGGATCAGGAACCGTTTGCCCTCCGGCGCTTCCACGGAAAACCCGCTCCCCCGCCCCGCCACCACGTCCACTGTCAGGTGGGTGTGGCTCCAGTAGCTGAACTGCTCCCGGGACATCCAGAATTCCAGGGGTTTCGGTTCCAGTCCGTCGGAGAGGTCGAAGAGGCCCAGCAGGACGTCTGCTTCCCCGGTGATGAAGTCGCCGGCCGGGTAGCACATGGGCGAGGACCCGTCGCAGCAGCCGCCGGACTGGTGGAACATGAGCGGCCCGTGCTGGAGCCACAGTTTCCGCAGCAGCCCCACGGCGGCCGGGGTGAGCGCCACCCGGGAGAATTCCTCCCCGGGCAGCGTCACCGCGGCCTTCAGTGTGTCCGGCATCAGAACCTCAGGACCACGCGGCCGTCGATCTTGGCGTGCTTCATCTCATCGAGCACCGCGTTGATCTCGGAAAGCTCCCGGACAGAGACGGTGGGGTGGATCTTGCCCTGCGCATAGAAGTCCAGGGCTTCCTCCATGTCCTGCCGGGTCCCCACGATCGAACCGCGGACTGTCAGGCCCTTGAGCACAATCTCGAAGATCGGTGCGGGAAAGTCGCCGGGCGGCAGCCCGTTGAACACGATCGTCCCGCCACGGCGTGCCATGCCGATGGCCTGGCCGAAAGCTGACGGGTGCACGGCCGTGACCAGGACGCCATGGCAACCTCCGGTTTCGCGCTGGATGACTTCCACCGGGTCCTCGTGCAGGGCGTTGACCGTCAACTCCGCGCCGTGGGCCTTCGCAAGGGCGAGTTTGTCGTCGGCTATGTCCACCGCCGCCACCCGGAGGCCCATGGCCACCGCGTACTGGACGGCGATGTGTCCCAGGCCGCCGATGCCGGAGATGGTGACCCACTGGCCGGGTTTGGCCTCGGTCATCTTCAGGCCCTTGTAGACGGTGACGCCGGCGCACAGCACCGGCGCCACCTCGACGGGGTCGGATCCCGCCGGTATGCGGGCGGCGAACCGCGAGTCCACCAGCATGTATTCGCCGAACGAGCCGTCCACGCTGTAGCCGGCGTTCTTCTGCACTTCGCAGAGCGTTTCCCAGCCGGTGCGGCAGTACTGGCAGTCGCCGCAGGCGGACCAGAGCCAGGCGTTGCCCACCAGGTCACCGACGGCAAGGTCGGTGACGCCCTCGCCGAGGGCCACCACTTCCCCCACGCCCTCGTGGCCGGGGATGAAGGGCGGCGAGGGCTTGACGGGCCAGTCGCCTTCGGCCGCGTGGAGGTCGGTGTGGCAGACGCCGGTGGTCAGGACCTTGACCAGGGCCCGTCCCGGGCCGGGGCTAGGAATTTCCAGGTCCTGGAGCTGGAGGTCCTTGCCGAATTCGGTTACTACTGCTGCTTGCATTGTCGTCGTCATTGGCGAAATCCTTGCGTTGTTGTACCGGGGGTTTAGCGGAGATGGAGCTCTGGTGCAGCGGCAACTCCTAGAAGAAGCCGAGCTTGTTTTCGTTGTAGCTGACCAGCAGGTTCTTGGTCTGCTGGTAGTGGTCCAGCATCATCGCGTGGTTCTCACGCCCGATGCCCGAGGACTTGTAGCCGCCAAACGCGGCCCCGGCCGGGTAGGCGTGGTAGTTGTTCACCCAGACACGGCCGGCCTGGATTTCCCGGCCCGCCCGGTACGCGACGTTGCCGTTGCGGGACCAGACGCCGGCTCCGAGGCCGTACAGGGTGTCGTTGGCCAGGCCCATGGCGTCGTTGTAGTCGCTGAACTTCGTCACGGCCACCACCGGGCCGAAGATCTCCTCCTGGAAGATCCGCATCTTGTTGTGGCCCTCGAAGACCGTGGGCTGCACGTAGAAGCCGCCGGCAAGGTCGCCGGGCAGCTCGGCGCGGGCGCCGCCTGTCAGGACCTTGGCGCCTTCCTGCTTTCCGATGTCGATGTAGGAAAGGATCTTCTCGAGCTGATCGTTGGAGGCCTGGGCGCCCACCTGCGTCTCGGTGTCCAGCGGGTTGCCCTGCACCATCTTCTCCACCCGGGCAACGGCGTCGGCCATGAAGGACTCGTAGATGTCTTCCTGGACCAGGGCGCGGGACGGGCACGTGCACACCTCGCCCTGGTTGAAGGCGAACAGCGCGAAGCCTTCCTGTGCCTTGTCGTAGAAGGCGTCGTTCTCCTGGGCAACATCGTTGAAGAAGATGTTGGGGCTCTTGCCGCCGAGTTCCAGGGTGACCGGAATGAGGTTCTGGGACGCGTACTGGCTGATCAGCCGGCCCGTGGTGGTCTCACCCGTGAAGGCAATCTTGCGGATCCGGGGGCTGGAGGCGAGCGGCTTTCCGGCCTCCACACCGAACCCGTTCACCACGTTCAGGACGCCTGCGGGAAGCAGGTCGCCGATGAGCTCCATCAGGACAAGGATGGACGACGGCGTCTGTTCGGCGGGCTTGAGCACCACGGCGTTGCCGGCTGCGAGCGCGGGGGCGAGCTTCCAGACGGCCATCAGGATGGGGAAGTTCCAGGGGATGATCTGGCCGACGACGCCGAGCGGCTCGTGGTAGTGGTAGGCGGTGGTGTCGTCGTCGAGCTGCGAGAGCCGGCCCTCCTGGGCGCGGACGGCGGAGGCGAAGTAGCGGAAGTGGTCCGCGGCCAGCGGCATGTCGGCGTTGAGGGTTTCGCGGATGGGCTTGCCATTGTCCCAGGACTCGGCGACGGCCAGCATTTCCAGGTTCTCGTCGATCCGGTCAGCGATCTTGTTCAGGATCGCGGCGCGCTCGGCCACGGAGGTCTTGCCCCAGGACGGTGCAACCTTGTGCGCGGCGTCCAGGGCCAGTTCGATGTCCTCGGCCGTTCCGCGGGCCACCTCGCAGAAGGCCTTGCCCGTGACGGGGGTGATGTTTTCGAAGTACTGGCCCTTGACGGGGGCCACCCACTCGCCGCCGATCCAGTTCTCGTAGCGGTCCTTGAAGGTGACCTTCGAACCCTCGGTACCGGGCTGGGCGTAAACAGTCATTGCTAGCTCCTTTGCTGTGCATGGGGCGGGGGCCGGTTCATGGCCTCCGCCGTTGCTCCCAGCGTAGGAGGGCAAAGGTTGCAGTCAGGTTGCACAGGAGTGGTCCAGCTCACAGCAGAGGTAGCCGGACGGAACGACGGCGCCACATGGCTAGGCGCTGAGTTCGGCTTCCAGCCGCTCGAGGTCGGCCACGACGGCGGCACGCTTGGGTGAGCGGGCAGGCAACAGTTTCAGGGCGGCACGCCGGACCCCGACGTCGTCCCTCGCCTCCGGGAGCTCCGCGTACTTGAGCAGCGTTTCGGCGCTGCCGTCGGTGAGGACGGCTTCCCGCATCAGGGACGAGACCCTTTCCCGGAGCTCGATGATGCCGGGCGCCTCGGACTTCGGCAGCAGGGCGCCGCGGTAGATCTCGAGTGCGATCCGGTGGGCGCCGCGCTGGAGGCAGTTCAGGACCTGGCCGCTGTCCGGAACGAGGTCCATGGTGAGCTTGTAGGGCCGGGACTCCGGAACGGCGGCCGGGTTGAGCTGCTGCAGCACCTTGCGCAGCCTGACCATTTCGGCGCGCAGGGTCATGGTGGAGCCGTCGCCCGGGTACAGGAGGACAGTGAGTTCCTCGGCGCTCAGTCCGTCCGGGTGGGAGCCCAGGAGGGCGAGGATTTCGCTGTGCCGGGCGGACAGCACCACGCTTTTGCCTTCGATGCTGAGCAGGGCCTGGTCCCGGCCCAACAGCTGGAGGCTGTTGCGGTACAGGCTGCCTTCCTTCGCCCCCGCCCCCGGTGACCGGGAAGCGCTGCCCGCGCTCCGCCGTCGTGCGGGCCTGCTGGCCAGCGATGCCGCCAGCTGGAGGCGCTCAACGCGAAGCTGCGCCTGCGCGGCGGCCACGGTGGCCTCGACGAGCGACAACGTGTGGGGCGCCACCGCCGTGGCCGTGCCGGTAATGTCCACCACGCCCAGGACGGCGCCGGAATCCGGATCATGGAAGGGAACGGCGGTGCAGCTCCACGGGTGGACCGTCCGCTGGTAGTGCTCGGCACCGGAAATCTGGATGCCGCGGCCCAGGGCCAGGGCGGTTCCGGGCGCGCTGGTGCCAACGGTGGCTTCGGACCAGTCAGCGCCCGGGACGAACATCATGCCCTCCGCCCGGCGCTGGAGGGCGGGGTCCCCGTCAACCCACAGCAGCCTGCCCACTTCATCGCCCACCGCCACCAGCAGGCCGCTGTCGTGGCTGGGCTGCACCAGGAGTTTGTTGATGACCGGCATGATGGCGGCGAGGGGGTGCTGGCTGCGGTAGTCCTCCAGCTCATCCCGGTCCATGGCCAGCGGGGCGGCCGGGTTGTCCGGGTTGGCCTTCAGGCCTGCTGACCGCTGCCAGGATTCGCGGATCAGTGCACGCAGGCCGGGCAGCTCCGGCGCATCGGCCAACGTGCCGCCGTCGAGCTCTTCATGTGCTGCCAGGGCGCGGAGCTGCAGCGCTGCGCCGGCGCCGGGCTGGGTCAGGTTCGTCATCGAACTCCTGGTGGCTGCACTACGTCTGCAAGGGCATGGCCGCATGCTGCCGGCCAAGGGGTGGACGCCATTGTAGCGCGGCTCCCCTCGCCCACCTACGCTCTCGAGTTTTTGTCCAGATATGCAGGCTTAAGTGACGTTTAAGCCTGCATATGTGGACAAAAACTCCGGACGGGAGGAGGGTTTCAGCCGCGGGAGATACGGATCATCTCCTCGCGCGGCACCACCTTGATGCGTTCGCGGACCACGTGGTCCAGGCCCTCGGGACCGGTCCAGGCGGCACCGAGCTGTGCCTCGTGGGCGTCCAGCCGGTTCCAGCCCTCCCAGGTTGTGTATTCGATGCCGCGCTCTTCGAGAAGATCGATGATGGCTTGGGGATCGGGATTCTGGGCCGGCGGCAGGGAAAGCCTGTCCTCAAGCAGGAAGCCGATGGTCTCCAGGGCGTCGCCCTTGGTGTGGCCAATCAGGCCTACCGGTCCGCGCTTGATCCAGCCGGTGGCGTAGATACCGGGAACCGGGTTGCCTTCAGCGTCGAGCACGCGGCCGCCCTCGTTCGGTATGACGCCGCGCTTGGCGTCGTACTCCAGCTCGTCCAGCGCGGAGCCGTGGTAGCCGATGGCCCGGTAAACCGCCTGGACCGGGTACTCGACGTACTCCCCCGTGCCTTTCGCGTTGCCGGTGCCGTCAAGCTGCATGCGCTCAAACTTGATCCCGGCCACCTTACCGGTGCCGCCTTCGCCGCCGTCGGCAAAGATTTCCACCGGGCTGTGCAGGAAATGCAGGTGCAGCCGCCGGGATGAGGGGTTCTCCGATTCGGTGTGTTCCTCCACCAGCCAGTTGGTGAGGGTGTTGACCATTGTCTTGATCTGGTTGTTGCTGCGGATCGCCTCGTCGGAGGCCTCATCGAATTCGAAGTCCTCCGGGTAGAGCACAATGTCGACGTCGTTCATGTGGCTCAGTTCGCGCAGCTCCAGCGGCGTGAACTTGACCTGGGCTGGGCCTCGCCGGCCGAACACGTGCACGTCCGTGACCGGGGAAGACTTCAGGCCGGCGTACACGTTGTCCGGGATCTCGGTGCTCAGCAGCTCTTCGGGGTGCTTAACCAGCATCCGCGCTACGTCCAGCGCCACGTTGCCGTTGCCGATCACGGCGATTTCCCTGGCGTCCAGCGGCCATTCGCGCGGCACGTCCGGGTGGCCGTCATACCAGGACACAAAGTCCGCGCCGCCGAACGAGCCCTGCAGGTCAATGCCGGGGATGTCCAGGTCCGCGTCCTTGACGGCCCCGGTGGAGAAGATCACGGCGTCGTAGAAGGCGCGGAAGTCGTGGAGCGTGAGGTCCCGGCCGTAGGTCACGTTGCCCAGGAACCGGATGTCGCCGCGGTCCAGGACCTTGTGGAGCGCGTTGACGATGCCCTTGATACGCGGGTGGTCCGGGGCCACGCCGTAGCGGATCAGGCCATAGGGCGCCGGGTAGGCCTCGAACAGGTCGATGCTGACCTCGAAGTCGCCGTCCTTGACCCCGCTGGACTTGGTCAAAATGTCCGCAGCGTAGACGCCCGCCGGTCCCGCGCCCACAATGGCGATGCGGAGGGGACGGGAGGAAATGGTTTCGCTGTGGTTGGACACCGGAAGCCCTTCTGAACTGATCATCTGATGCATGACGTCGCGCCGAACAGGTAGCGCACAGTCCCCTATTCTAGGCCTCAGCCGCTTTTCGCCAGCGGAACCACGTCGCCCTCCCGGTACAGCAGCGCCCGCAGCTCGGCTTCGGCGGAGTCCGGCCGTTTGGGGTCGATGGTTTCGCCTTCGTGGTAATGGTCCAGCACGCGCGGGTCCACGTAGCTCTTGCGGGCGATGGACGGGGTGTTGCCCAGCACCTCGGAGGCGTCCATCATGGCCCGGCTGATGGCGCGCTTGCGTTTGGCGGCCGTTCGCTGCGGGCCGGTCCGGGCCAGGCTGGCGGCGGCGGCCGCGGTTCCGCGCAGGGTCCGGAAGTCCTTGGCGGTGAAGTCAGAGCCGGTCCGCTCCTTCACGTAGGCGTTGATGTCCGCGCTGGTCACGGGACGCCAGCGCCGGCCCTCCTTGAACGCCAGGAGCCTGGCGTTCCCGCCGCGGCGTTTGAGCTGGCGCAGCAGGGCAGCGAGGTCGGCGTCGCGGATTTCCGATTCCCAGTCCTTCCCGCTCTTGGCCGGAAAACTCAGGTGGATCCGGTCCTTGCGCACCTGCACGTGGGCGCACAGCAGGGTGGCAAGCCCGTGGCTGCCGTTTTCGTTCGTGTACCGTTCGGACCCCACCCGCAGCGACCCGCTGTCCAGCATCCTGAAGGCACCGGCAAGGACCCGTTCGCGCGTGAACCCTTCCCCGCGCAGGTCCATGGTGACCCGGCGCCGTGCGGCGGGCAGCGATTCGGCCAGCTGCAGCGCACGGTCGAACTTGACGCGGTCCTTCCGTTCCCGCCATTCCGGATGGTAGATGTACTGCCGCCGGCCCACGGCATCCAGCCCGGTTGCCTGGATGTGCCCGTTCTCAAACGGGGCAATCCAGACGTCTGTCCAGGCAGGCGGAATGCCAATGCTTTCCAGCCGGTCCCGGGTGGGGCCGGGCGGCAGTGTTGAGCCGTCAAGGTCCCGGTAGCTGAAGCCCGTGCCCGCGGCGACACGGCGGTAGCCCCGGCCCGAGGCGTTGCTGCGGCGGAGCCTCACAGGGCCGTGCCAGGCCGCTTCGCGAATGTCATAAAAGCAAGCCTACTGACTGTTTCCCCGATTGCATGTCCTGCCTGGTGGAATACCTGCCGCTGAGGTGGTGTTATGGGTTTCGTGCCCTCTCCCCACGGATCCTCCCCCGTTACCGTCCCGGCTGCCGCCGGTTCCGCCGCAGGCTCTTCCCCGGCAGCAGGCCCCAAGGCAGCGGGCCCCAAGGCCGTGGACAAGGAGACGACGGCGGGAGTCCTCTTTGGCATTGCCGCTTACGGGCTGTGGGGGCTGCTCCCCCTGTACTTCTTTGTGCTCATGCCGGCCGGCGCCGTCGAAATCGTGGCAAACCGGGTGGTGTGGTCGCTGCTGTTCTGTGCACTCCTCATCACGGTTACCCGCGCCTGGTCCGCCCTGGCCCGGGCGCTGCGGAACCGCGCCGTGTTCGGTTCCCTGGCCCTGGCTGCCTTGCTGATCGCAGTCAACTGGCTCACCTACACCTATGGAGTCACCACCGGGCAGGCCGTTGAGGCGTCCCTTGGCTACTTCATCAACCCGCTGGTGTCCGTACTGCTGGGCGTGTTTGTCCTGAAGGAGAAGCTGCGGCCGCTGCAATGGGCCGCCGTCGGCATCGGGTTTGTTGCGGTGGGCGTCCTGACCTATTCCTACGGCAAGCTCCCGTGGATCGCCCTCACCCTGGCGTTCAGCTTTGGCCTTTACGGCTTCGTCAAGAAACGGGTGGGGCCAAGGGTGGACGCCGTCACGAGCCTCAGCGTGGAAACCATGGTGCTGGCCCCGTTCGCAGCGGCCACCATGATCGTCCTGGCCGTAACCGGAACCGACACCCTCACCACGCAGGGGCCGGGCCATTTCTGGCTCCTGGTGGCGTCCGGCGTGATCACGGCTGTTCCGCTGCTGTTCTTCGGCGCTTCCGCCCGCAGGCTGCCCATGACCACCATCGGCCTGCTCCAGTACTGCGCTCCCGTCCTGCAGTTCATCCTGGCCCTCGTGGTGTTCAGGGAAGCGATGACCGTGGAACGCTGGATCGGGTTCGGAGTGGTTTGGCTTGCCTTGGCTGTCCTGACCGTGGACATGCTGGGGGCGGCGCGCAGGAACTCGGTGGCCAAACGCGCAAAGCGGGGCACATGACACCTCCTTCCGCGGGAAAGACCAGGCGTGCCCGCATCCGTATCGCCGTCGTTGCCTTCCTTGCGCTTGCTGTCCTCGCGGTGCTGGTGCTGCTCACAAACCTCCCGGCGGCGGACCAGCCGCCCGGACCTGCCAGCCCTGAACCGTCCCCTCCCGCCACGTCGGCGCCGTCCCCGGCGGCCGAGGGGCCCGCGGTGGAAACGTCCAGCTTTTCGGGATCCGGCGACGTAGCGGACGACGCTGCCATCTGGGTAGACCCTGCCAACCCGGCCAACAGCGTGGTGATCGCGGACAACAAGGCGTCCAAGGAAGGCGGCATCGGGGTCTTTGGGATGGACGGCAAACTGGTCCAGTTCCGCCCGGACGGGATGATCGGCAACGTGGACTTGAGGACGGGCTTCCCGCTGTCCGGCAAGCCGGCCGTGCTGGTGGGCGGCAACAACCGGACGGACGACACCCTTGCCCTGTGGACCCTGGACCCCACGGCCAGGACCCTCGCCCCCGTGGCGGCAGGCAGCATCAAGACGTTCGCACCCAACTACGGCTTCTGCATGTACCACAGCAGCGCCAGCGGCAAGTTCTACGCCTTTGTCACCCCGAACGAGGAAGGGTCCATCCAACAGTTCGAGCTGGTTGACGACGGCGACGGCCGGGTGGACGCGGAGCTTGTCAGGGAGCTTCCCATCAGCAGCATCACGGAAAGCTGCGTCGCGGACGACGAACTGGGGCACCTCTATGTTGCGCAGGAAGATGTCGGCGTCTGGAAGTACAACGCAGAACCCGACGCCGGAACGGAACGGGCCGCCATGGACAAAACCGGTGCGGGGCGCCTGGTGGCGGACGTGGAGGGGATGGGCATCAGCTACGGCCCCGGCGGCTCAGGGCACCTGTTCGTGTCCAGCCAGGGCGACTCCACCATCGCCGTCTATGAGCGGTCCGGCGACAACAAGTTCGTCAAAAAATTCGCGGTGGGCGGGAACGGGGATATCGACGGCGTGTCCGGAACCGACGGCCTGGACGTGACGGCACTGAACGCCGGGCCGCAGTTTGAGCAAGGACTCCTGGTGGTTCACGACGAAGACAACAAGGGCGGGGCAACGTCCAACCTGAAGTACATTCCGCTTGCATCAGTTTTGGAGTAACAAAACCCCAGGCCCCGGAAGCGTTGCTTTCGGGGCCTGGGGTTTGTTCGCGCCGTTGCGAGGAGGCGCTGGTTCTGTGCGGGGTGTTACGCGTTGGCCCTGATGGCGGCCGCGAGGACGTCCAGGCCATCGTTGAGCAGATCATCGGTGATGACCAGCGGCGGCAGCAGGCGGATCACGTTGCCGTAGGTTCCGCAGGTCAGGATGATGACGCCTTCCTTCAGGCAGGCAGCGGCAACGGCCTTGGTCAGTTCCGGGTTGGGTTCCTTGGAGCCGGCCTGGACAAGTTCGATGGCCAGCATGGCGCCGCGGCCGCGGATGTCGCCAATCACTGAGGAGCCGGCACCGCCGAGCTCGGCCTGGAGTTCACGGAGCCGGCCGGTGGCGAGTTCCTCGATGTGGCGGGCACGCCCGTTGAGGTTGTACTCCTCCATGGATCCGATGGACGCCAGCGCGGCAGCACACGCCACCGGGTTGCCGCCGTAGGTGCCGCCCAGGCCGCCGGGGTGGACGGCGTCCAGCAGGTCTGCCCGGCCGGTGATGGCGGACAGCGGCATGCCGCCGGCGATGCCCTTGGCCATGGTCAGGATGTCCGGGACAACTCCTTCATGGTTGACGGCGAACCATTCGCCGGTGCGGCAGAAGCCGGACTGGACCTCGTCCGCAATGAAGACGATGCCCTTGTCCTTGGCCCATGCAGCCAGTGCCGGGAGGAAGCCCTCGGCCGGGACGATGAAGCCGCCCTCGCCCTGGATGGGTTCGATGATGATCGCGGCAACCTGGTCCCCGCCGATCTGCTTTTCGATCATGGTGATGGCGCGCTTGGCGGCCTCGGCACCGGTGATCTCCGGGTTTTCCTCGCGGTAGGGGTAGCTCATGGGCATGCGGTAGACCTCGGGCGCGAACGGGCCGAAGTTCGTCTTGTACGGCATGGCTTTGGCGGTGAGCGCCATGGTGAGGTTGGTCCGGCCGTGGTAGGCGTGGTCGAAAGCCACGACGGCGTCTCGTCCGGTGGCGAGGCGGGCCACCTTGACGGCGTTCTCCACGGCCTCGGCGCCGGAGTTGAAGAGGACGGTGCGCTTCTCGTGGTCGCCCGGGGTGAGGCGGTTCAGCTGCTCGGCCACGGCCACGTAGCCCTCGTAGGGGGTCACCATGAAGCAGGTGTGCGTGAAGTGCTCCACGGCTTCCTTGACGGCCCCGACGACGGCGGGATCGGACGCGCCCACGCTCGTCACGGCGATGCCTGAGCCGAGGTCGATGAAGGAGTTGCCGTCGACGTCGTGGATGATCCCGCCGTCGGCGTCTGCAACGTAGACGGGGACGCTGGAGGCGACGCCGGCGGCGACGACTGCCTTGCGGCGTTCGGTCAGGGCTACGGACTTGGGGCCGGGGAAGTCAGCCTGGACCCGGCGCTTCTGCTCCAGGCGGAAGGTGATGTCTGATGCTGTGGTGGTCATGGGAAGGCCTTTCTTTGAAGCCTGGGGTTTGCTGCGGTGGGGAATTAAGAGTCGAGGGCGGACATCACGTGCTTGATGCGCGTGTAGTCCTCAACGCCGTACATGGAGAGGTCCTTGCCGTAGCCGGACTGTTTGAAGCCGCCGTGGGGCATTTCGGCGGTGAGGAGGATGTGCGTATTGATCCAGACGGCACCGAAATCGAGATCCCGGCTGAGCCGCATGGCCGTGCCGTGGTTGGACGTCCACACGCTTGAGGCGAGGGCGTAGTCCACGTCGTTCGCCAGCTCAACAGCCTCTTCCTCTGTGCTGAACTTCTGCACCGTGATGACGGGTCCGAAGGTTTCCTTCTGGACAATGTCGTCGGTCTGCCTGGCGCCGGTGACGATGGTGGGTTCGAAGAAGTAGCCCTTCTCCCCTGCACGGTGGCCGCCAGTGACAATCTTGCAGTTGTCCGGAAGGTTTTCCACCACCGAGCTGACGGCGTTGAAGTGGTTGACGTTGTTGAGCGGGCCGAAGTAGTTGTCCTCGTCGTTCTGTGAGCCCGTGCGCAGGGTCCTGGTGTGCTCCACCATGGCGGCCACGACGTCGTCGTGCACGGAATCCTCCACCAGCACCCGCGTGATGGCCGTGCAGTCCTGCCCCGCGTTGAAGAACGCAAACTCGGCAATCGCCGCTGCACTCTTCTTGATGTCGGCGTCCTTGAAGACAATGGCGGGAGCCTTGCCGCCAAGCTCCAGGTGCGCACGCTTGAGGCCCTTGGCTGCACCCGAAGCGACGGCGATGCCGGCGCGGACGGAGCCGGTGATGGACACCAGGCCGGGGACCTTGTGGTCCACCATCATGGCGCCGGTCTCGCCCGTGCCCAGCACCACGTTCAGGACGCCGGCCGGGAAGATTTCGCCGGCCAGGCGGGCCAGGACCAGGGTGGATTCCGGCGTGGTGTCCGAGGGCTTCAGCACCACGGTGTTGCCGGCGGCCAGGGCGGGGCCGATCTTCCAGATGGCCATCAGGAACGGGTAGTTCCACGGCGCCACCTGCGCCACGACGCCGATGGGCTCGCGGCGGACGTAAGAGGTGTGTCCCTCGAAGTATTCCCCGGCGGACTTGCCTTCAAGGATGCGGGCGGCACCGGCAAAGAAGCGGAGCTGGTCGGCGCCGGCGGCCACTTCCTCCGACGCGATCAGGGACCGCACCTGGCCGGTGTTGCGGTGCTGGGCCTCCACGAGTTCATCGCTGTTGGCCTCGACGGCGTCAGCGAGCTTGAGGAGCATGAGCTGGCGCTGGCCCGGGGTGGCGTGCTTCCAGGTTTTGAAGGCGTCCTTCGCCGCGGTCATGGCAGCGTCCACATCGGCCTGCACCGAGACGGGCGACTGCGCCACGACCTCGCCGTTGGTGGGGTTCACGATGTCCAGCAGGGCGGTGCCGGCAGGAGTGACGAACTTCCCGTTGATGAAGTTCTGCAAGGTTTGGACCACGGTGTGCAACCTCTTTCGTAGGGGCCGTCCGCGCCCGGGCTGAATTCAGGGCGGAGGGATGGAACTGCCTTGAGCCTATGCCAGCACCCCTGCCCAGTGAATAGCCACCTGCACACCCTTTCTGAGCCTGTTTAGTGCGGTTGCCCAGCACCCCTTTATCCTTGATCCATGGCCATTTCCCTTGCCGCCCTCCTGGGTGTGAACTCCCTGAAGCTGACCAAAGCCGGGCTCGCGGAAACCACCTGGCACCAGGACATCAACTGGGTGGCGGTGACCGAACTGGAGGATCCGCACCGCTTCATCAACGGCGGTGAACTGATCCTCACCACCGGCCTGCGGCTGCGGTCCGCACCGGAGCAGCGGCGCTTTGTCCGGCAGGTGCAGCGGGCCGGCGCCGTGGGCATCGGCTTCGGCGTGGGGCTCTCCCACGAGACCGTCCCCCCGGCCCTGCTGGCGGAAGCCAACCGCTGGGGGCTGCCCGTGGTGGAGGTCCCCTACGAGACGCCCTTCATCGCCATCGGCAAGCTGGTGGCCGACGCCCAGTCGGCGGACCACTACGCAAAACTTGAGCGGCTGATCGCCGGGCACCAGGTGCTGGCACGGGCGCTGCTCACCGGGGGCGGGCTTGCCGAGCTCCTCAAGCACCTCGGAGGCATGCTGCGCACCGATGTTGCCCTGAGCCAGTTCACGGCCCAGCTCTACAACAGCAGCAGCGAATCCCCTTCGGCGGACACCTGGTCCTCCTACCCCGTCCCCACCGGCCGGCGGGACGCCTGCACCCTGTGGGTCCGGCAGCCCTTCGAGGACTCTGGCATCATCGGCTATGCCCAGAACCTGATCAGCGTGGAGCTGAACAACATGGTCAAGCAGCGCCAGGCCCAGCGGGCGTTGTGCGGCCAGGTCCTTGAGGACGTGATCCACGGCGCCCTGGAAACCAGCGAGGCCCAGCGGCGGCTGGCGGGCGTGGGCGTCAACAGCACGCGGAAGAACGTGGTGCTGCTGGCTGTCTCCGCCGCGCACAACAAAGCCCTGGTGAGCACCTCGGTGCCGCGCGAACTGGAGAACGCAGTGGCCGCCGTCGTAGGCAAGGACCTGGTCCTGGTGATTAATGACGACGGCGTGGGCGCACCTGCGCTGGCCCGTAAGCTGAGCGACCACCTGGCCGAGGCGGGCCTGCACGCGACCATCGGCATCGGCGGGGCGTACACCAAGCCCAACGGCCTGCGGTGGAGCTATTTCGAGGCCCGGGACGCCGCCAGCCACGGCCTGCCCGTCAATGAACCGGAGCGGCTGAGCCTGACGTCGCTGCTGCTCGCCAGCGAGGACGTGCCGCTGGCGGACATGGCCAACGAATCCCTGAACCCGCTGCGGACCTTCGACACCGCCCACGGCTCGGAACTGATGGCCACCCTGGAGAGCTACCTCAACAACAACGGCTCGGTGGCTGCCGTGGCGGAGGAACTCACGCTGCACCGCAACACGGTCCGCTACCGGCTGGCCCAGATCACCGAGCTGACCGGGTACGACCCCGCCGTCACCACGGACCGCGTCCAGCTCTGGCTGGCCCTGGCCGTGGCCCGGCTGGGCGCGCGGCAGGGCAAGTAACCCCGGCGCCGGGAGTGCCCCGGGCCTAGAGGACCCCGCGGCGCAGCAGTTCGCGGGATTTCCGGCGGGCTTTCCGGTACTTGGCCTCGGCTATGACCATCTCTTCGGCCTGGCGCGTGCGCAGCGCGGTCAGCGCTGCCGCCTCCGGGGCGGCCATTTCAGTGTCCGAACCTACGGCGCCCAGCAGGTCGCGGGCTATCACGGCGTCATGGAAGTCGCCCAGGATCTTCTGCTGCCGCTGCGCCGCCTTGGCCACTTTCCGGGCGCGCTTGCCGCGCACCAGGGCCGCCGTCTCCGCCACATGGCGGAGCCGCTTGGCATCCTTGCGTACCTGGTGGAGGGCGTTTTCGTGGTCTGTCCCACGCCTGGCACGCGTTGCCGCCCTGTGCGAGCGCTGCAGGCGCCTGGCCGACTTGTCCACTGCCTTTGCGGACACCCGGCGGCCGCGGGCCACCGCTTCCGCCCGGACCGGCGGGGTGTCCCGGAAGGCTTCGAGTTCGTCCAGCAGCCGGAAGTAGCGGTCCGACCGCAGGGCCTCCTGCAAGCGCCGGTACCCGTCGTCGAACGCGCCGCCTACTTTGCCCTCCACCAGGTCCCTGGCGGCGTCAACCCCCTCGCCCGGAGGCAGTTCACCCAGATGCCCGCGCAGCCTGTCCAGCAGGACCTCGGCATCCCGCGGTCCGCCCAGCAACTGGCCCAGCCACTTCAGCTCGTCCCGCAGATGCCGCACGGGCCGGGCGGCATAGAGCTTGCGGTAGGCCGCGAGCGCGGAACGGATCCGACGCACGGCCGACCTCATGTCGTGCACGGACTCGGGTTCCTCCAGGCGGACCTTGGGGTCCTGGGCCAGGATCTCCTGGATCTGCCCGGCGAGGTATGCGGTGACGACGGCGGCCGCGGGCGCCTTCTTGCCGGCAGCAAGGTCCGGGGTGCTTGCGTCCTGGGTGCTTTGGTCCTGGGTGCTTTGGTCCGGGGTGCTTCCGTCCGTGGATGGGCCGGCGTCCGGTTCGCCGCTCGGTTCGCCGCCCAGCGCGCGGGCCAGTTTGGATGCGTGGCCGGCAGGGCGTGCGCCGGCCTCCACCAGCAGTTCCTCAGCCGGGCCGAAGAGCCCGGGCCCGCCGTGGACAAGTTCCAGTTCCCACTCGCGCCACTGCTGCTGCCCGCCGGAGCCTCCCCTCCCCCCGGGGTGCAGGCGCTCCGCCGTCACCCGGTCGTCGGCCAGGTCCGCCAGGTGCACGCCGTCCTCCCCATAAAGGGCGTGCGTGGTGCGCCGGGTTTCGAGCCGGACCACCGGCGCCACGGGCGCTCCGCGAAGATAGGCCTGGATGTGGTCGAGCAGGCTGTCCGGCACCACGCCGGGCTGCCCCAGCGGTGCGTGCAATTCCCGCCGCTGCTGGGGTTCTGCGGCGGTGGCCCCGACTTCCAGCGGCGGCAGCTTCAGGTGCCAGCCTGCGTCGGTCCCGCCTGTCCGCCGGCGAAGGGTGATCCGGCGGGACGCGAGGATGTGCCGGTCGGTGTCGAAATAGACGGCCTCCAGGACATCGGTATGGGGAGCTGCAACCCTGGCCACGCCGGGAAGCCTGTCCAGCGCGGGCACGGCGACGTCATTGCCGACGTCGTACTTCTTTTCGATCTCAAGTCCCTGCGAAGCCTTCACAAGCTGTCCCTCCCGCATCCGCGCGTCCAGGGTCCGGACCAAGGCGTCCGGGCTCCCGCTGGCAGTCTATTGCCCCGGCCGGGGTGCCGGGAGAGCTTGGCCACAGAACCACAGACATCAAACGTCTAACCTTTAGAGTGGAGGGATGTCCGCCCCGAATCCTCCCGCCACCCGAGCGCCGGCCGCTGCTCCGGCGGCCGCAGCACCATTCCCGGCCCCCACCCCGGCAACGGGGAATGCCAAGCCCCGCTCCGCCGTCGTGTTCGGTGTTATCGCGCTGGTGCTGATCGGTCTGAACCTGCGGGCGGGCATCACCGGGGCGTCGGCACTGCTGCACGACCTCCAAGCGGTGCTGGGCTACGGGGCGCTGGTGGCCGCCATCATCCCGTCCATTCCCACGCTGTGCTTCGCGCTTGCCGGGGCGGGCACGTCCTGGCTGACGGGGCGGCTCGGCGTGGAGAAGGCGATCCTGGTGGCCCTGGCCATGCTGGCCGGCGGGCTCCTCCTGCGCGGCATTCCCGCCACCGGGATGCTGGTGGCGGGCAGCGTCCTGGGGATGTCCGGCCTGGCCGTCTGCAACGTGGCCATGCCCTCCTTTATCCGGGAACACTTTGCCCAGCGGACGTCCCTGATGACCGCCGTCTACACGGTGACCATGACCACCGGCGCCACCGTGACCGCCGTCGCCGTGGTTCCGTTGGCGCAGGCACTCGGCTCGCCCTCGGCCGCCGTCGGCGCCATCGGCATCACCGCCGTGGCGGCGCTCCTGGGCTTCCTTCCCGTGGCGCTGCATGCGCACCGGAACAGTCCCCGGGCGGCCGGCGGGCGGATCTCCCCCTGGCCGCTGCTGCGGACCCGCAAAGGGCTGCTCCTCACCGCGATTTTCACGCTCCAGGCCCTGCTCGCCTATGCCCTGCTGAGCTGGTTCCCGTACATGCTGACCACCATGGGCCTGGGCGCGGCGGACAGCGGACTGATGTTCGGGCTGATGCAGCTTGTCTCCGTTCCGGCCGGCATGGTGCTGATTGCCGTCGGTTCCCGTCCGCGGATGCTGCGGCCGGCGTTCTACCTGGTCAGCATCACCATGGTGGCGGGCCTGGTTTCGCTGCTTGTCCTGCCGGTGGGGCTGGCCGCTGTCCCCGCGGCGCTGCTGGGGTTCGGCCTGGGAATCTTCCCGCTGGTGATGGTGATGATCAGCCGCAGCGGGGTGAGCACCGCCGAAACCACGGCCCTGTCCACGCTGGCGCAGTCCACGGGCTACCTGCTGGCCACGGCGGGGCCGTTCGGAATGGGGCTGCTGCACAGCGCCACCGGCGGCTGGACCCTGCCCCTCCTGATCCTCCTTGCCCTGGCGCTGGCCCAGATCGTGGTGGCGCACCTGATCACGGGCAAGGCCATGACCAGCGCCGTGGGAAGGAAGTAACAGCCATGGCCCTGAGTCCTTCGGCCCGCCCTCCGCTCGCTGACGAGGTCACTGCCAAACTGCGCGCCATGGTGCAGTCCGGTGAATGGCCCCTCCACCAGCGCATCCCCTCCGAACCGGAACTCATGGCCGGCCTGGGGGTCTCGCGCGGCACCCTCCGCGAGGGCATCAAGGCCCTCGCCCACAGCGGGATGCTGGAGGTGCGGCGCGGCGACGGCACCTATGTCCGCGCCACCAGCGAACTTTCCGGCGCCGCCCGGCGCATGTACCAGGACCATACCGAGCAGCACATCCTTGAAGTCCGGCTGGGCCTGGACACGCAGGCTGCCCGGCTGGCGGCCCGCAATGCAACGGCCGACGACGTCACGGCCCTGCGTGCGCTGCTCACCGCCCGGGACCAGGCCTGGAGCCGCGGAGACTACGAGGCCTGGGCCAGGGCTGACTGGGGGTTCCACGAACGGGTGGCGCAGGCCTCCGGCAATCCCCTGCTGCACGAGCTGTACCTCAGTTTTGGCAGCGCCTTCCACCAGGACCTCCTCAAGCAGCAGCGCCGGCCCGGCTTCGACGGCCGCCCGAGCGAGGGGCACGACCTCCTCGCAGACGCCATTGAAGCGCGGGACGAGGACGCAGCGGCCGCCACCGTTGACCGGAACCTGAACTCCTGCGCGGAGTGGCTGGCAGGATAGCGCAGCATCCGGGGTTTCGTCAGGGCTTAATCGGTCAGTAGGCTTACTATCTGAAGAAGGTAGTCCTGTCCGCCGTCTATCCCGGCGCGGCGGGCTCCGCTGACGATGAGGAGTTTCCATGGCGCGTTCATCACGCCTGACCGAGCATGAGCCGGGCCAAGAGCCCTCGCAGCCGGCAGGGACGGATTCAACCGGGACGGACTTAACGGGGACGGACTTATCAGGGGCGCCGCGAGCCCAGCGTCCGGCTGCGCGGATTCCGCGGGAAATCAAGTCCCCCTCCCAGCTGTGGGGTGACGGCCTGGGCCGGGCGGGCATCCGGTCGGCCCAGTTACTGCTGATCCTTACCGTGGCGGTGGTGTCCGTCTACGCGCTGATGCAGATCAAGCTCCTGGTGATTCCCATCCTGATAGCGCTGATCCTGGCCGCCGCGATCGGCCCGTTCGTGAACATGCTCCGGCGCCGGGGAATGCGCGGCGGACTGGCCACGGGCATCGCGTTCATCGGGCTGCTGCTGGTGCTGGGCGGGGTTGGCACGGTGATCTACTTCTCGGTCCGCAGCCAGTGGGGCGAGCTTGCCCAGCAGGCCTCGTCAGGCCTGGATGAGCTGGAGCAGTTCCTGCTGACCGGCCCGATTCCCATCGACCAGCAGCAGCTGAACGAGGCGCGGCAGGGAATCATCGACTTTGCCACCAGCAGCCAGGTCCGCTCCGGCGCCATCACCGGCCTGTCCATGGTCACGGAGTTCATTGCCGGCGCCAGCCTTATGGTCATCATCCTGTTCTTCTTCCTCAAGGACGGCGCCAAGATCTGGAACTTCTTCCTGCGCCCCTTCAGCGGGGCCCGCGAGGCGAAGCTGCGCCGGGTAGGCAGCCGCACCCTTGAGGTTCTCGGCGGCTACGTCCGCGGCACCGCCATCGTGGCCCTGGTGGACACCGTGGCGATTGGCGCGGCACTGCTGATCATGCAGGTGCCGCTGGCTTTCCCGCTGGCCATCATCGTCTTCCTCGGCGCCTTCATTCCGCTGGTGGGTGCAACTGTGGCCGGCATCCTCGCCGCCCTCGTGGCCCTGGTGGCGAACGGGCCGGTGGTTGCCCTGATCGTGGTGGCCGTGGTGATCGCGGTCAACCAGCTGGAGGGCGACCTCCTGCAGCCTGTGGTCATGGGCAAGTCGCTCCAGCTGCACGCCCTGGTGATCCTGATGGCACTGACGGCCGGCACCATCCTGGCGGGCATCGTCGGCGCGGTCCTGTCCGTTCCGCTGGCCGCCGTCACCTGGGCCATCATCCAGGTCTGGACGGCTGAGGACCCGCACCTTGAGGACATGAACCCGGACCTCCCGCCGGCCGGCACCAAACCCATCTAGCCTCCGGAGTTTTTGTCCAGATATGCAGACTTCCAAGGCCTGAAACCCGCCATATCTGGACAAAAACTCCAAGGGAGGGGACGCGGGGGGGCCCGGGGGGGGGGGGGGGGGGGGGGGGGGGGGGGCGGGGGGGGGGGGGGGCGGCGGGGGGGGGGGGGGGGGGGGGGGGGGGGGGGGGGGGGGGGGGGGGGGGGGGGGGGCGGGGGGGG
>NZ_JAJOMC010000130.1 GCF_021129155.1 Arthrobacter sp. AK04 | reverse complement strand
CCCCCCCCCCCCCCCCCCCCCCCCCCCCCCCCCCCCCCCCCCCCCCCCCCCCCCCCCCCCCCCCCCCCCCCCCCCCCCCCCCCCCCCCCCCCCCCCCCCCCCCCCCCCGCCCCCCCCCCCCCCCCCCCCCCCCCCCCCCCCCCCCCCCCCCCCCCCCCCCCCCCCCCCCCCCCCCCCCCCCCCCCCCCCCCCCCCCCCCCCCCCCCCCCCCCCCCCCCCC
>NZ_JAJOMC010000013.1 GCF_021129155.1 Arthrobacter sp. AK04 | reverse complement strand
ATGGCCTCGCGGGACACGGCGAGGGTTGGACGGTAGGTCTTTGTGCCGTCGGCTTCGGTCCAGCCGTTGCTGATCCCGTTACCGGCGAGCCAGGTTATCTCTTTGTAGAACCCGTGATTGGTGGATATGTCGGTGAAGGGGGAAGTTGCCGGTGGAACGTACGCGGGACTTCCTGCAAGCCGGTACATGAAGGCGGCCATGGCCTCGCGGGACACGGCGAGGGTTGGACGGTAGGTCTTTGTGCCGTCGGCTTCGGTCCAGCCGTTGCTGATCCCGTTACCGGCGAGCCAGGTTATCTCTTTGTAGAACACGTGATCGGTAGATACGTCGGTGAAGGGGGACGCTGTAACCGGCGTCGAGGTCTTGGCCGGCCGAATATGCAGCAGCCGGTTTGGCGTGTTAGCCCCGGACCTGGCAATGACCCCTGTCACAGCGGCAGAGACAATTGTCTCGGCTACTTGGGCAGGCGTCAGGAAGGGGTCCTGGGTCAGCAGGAGCACCGCGGCCCCAGCTACGTGGGGTGCCGCCATTGAGGTTCCGCTCGCCGACGCGGTCGCGGTTGTCGACGTGTGCCAAGCGGAACTGATTCCGACGCCCGGGGCGTACAAGTCCACGCAGCTTCCGTAGTTCGAGAAGGAGGCCTGCCGGTCTGAAGAATCGCTGGCCGCAACACTGAGGGCAGAAGGAAGCCGCGCAGGGGAGCTGTTGCACGCGTCTATGGCAGAGTTTCCGGCAGCCACCACTGCGACGATGCCGTCATTGATGGCATTCTGGACCGCGACGTCGAGCATTCTGCTGGTCGGGCCGCCCAGGCTGAGATTGACTACGGCAGGGCTCCCTCCACGGTGGTCGGCGGCAACCCAGTCGAGTCCGGCTATGACATCGGAGTAGTAGCCCGAGCCGCTGCAGTCCAAGACGCGGACCGGAACGAGCGTCGCAGACTTGGCCACCCCGTGGATTTGCCCGCCGATGGTTGCAGCGACATGTGTGCCATGTCCGTTGCAGTCGGTCGTTCCACGTCCATCATTCAGTGCAGTCCAACCTGAAGTCACGCGCCCCCCGAAGTCGGAGTGGGATGCAAGGATCCCTGTGTCCAGAACGTAGGCGCTGACGCCCGGTTGGCCGGAAGGGAAAGTGTAGGAACCGGACAAGGGCAGGTTTCGCTGGTCAATCCTGTCCAATCCCCATGGAGCTGGTTGCTGGGTTTCGGAAATACTCACCTGTGCATCGATCTCCACGGCAGTGACCCTTTCTGAGCGGGCCAACGCCTCCGCTTGCCGCGCCGTCGCCTTGATTGCTGCACCGCGTAGCGCTGTCCCAAACTTGCGGCTGACACCGATTCCCTGGGACTCCAGTGCGAGCACTTCCCGCGGGACATCCACACCCGGTGCGAACTCAACCAGGTATCGCCCGGGCTCGTTCGCCGCCATAGGGCGTGCAGCTGCTTGCGCCATTTCCCCAGCCGCCGCCATTGGAGGTGAGATGAGCATGACGACTGAGATCAGGAGGACGACAAGGGCGCCGCGCCCAGGGGAAGCGAAAGGCATGTTTGATTCCTCATAGAACTTGGCGGGTGCTGAAAGTGCACCACGCGCCTTCGAATCTGAGCTTATGGGGAGTCCAGTGCCCTCCAGACGAACCTCTGGTGATCCTGTGGGGAATTTGTGGAACCTTGGCAAAAGCATGCGGTTTTAGGCGTCATTTCCACTCACGTAGCCACAGGACGGCCATTTGCGGGCAGCGCCGTAGGTGAGGCACCGCTTGCCTGGCTCCACGCGGATCCGGCGACACGCCTCCTGAAACCAGCGTGATACGCGGGAACTCCTGCGTATAGTCAAGGGGCCGGGGCCCTACTTCCCCCAAACGAAACCCGCGCACCGGCTGCAGAACTGGGCTGCATCAGAATCAGCCATGCCCTGCAGGGTACTTAGGGCCATGATCCGATTCGAAAATGTCACCAAGGTCTACGACCAGAAAGCCCGGCCCGCGCTGGACGCTGTCAACCTTGAGATTGACCGCGGCGAATTCGCCTTCCTGGTCGGTGCATCCGGCTCCGGCAAATCCACCTTCCTCCGGCTCGTCCTCAAGGAGGACCGGGCAACGTCCGGTGCCGTCTACGTCGCCGGCCAGAATGTCGCCAAGATCTCCAGCTGGCGCGTGCCGAGGCTCCGCCGGGGAATCGGAGTCGTCTTCCAGGATTTCCGGCTCCTGCCCCAGAAGAACGTCTTCGCAAACGTCGCCTTCGCCATGCAGGTCATCGGCAAAAGCCGCAGCGTCATCCGCGACACCGTCCCCGAGGTCCTGAAGACCGTGGGCCTCGAAGGCAAAGAACACCGCATGCCGCACGAGCTCTCCGGCGGTGAGCAGCAGCGCGTCGCCATCGCCCGCGCCGTCGTCAACCGTCCCGGCATCCTGCTCGCCGACGAGCCCACGGGAAACCTTGACCCCACCACCTCAATGGGCATCATGGGCGTCCTGGACAAGATCAACCAAAACGGGACCACCGTGGTCATGGCAACGCACGACGACGACATCGTCAACGAAATGCGCAAACGCGTGGTTGAACTCAAGAACGGCGTCGTGATCCGTGACGAGGCAAAGGCGCTTTACACCTCGATGATTCCGGTAGTAGGGCAGTCGCGCAGGCTCAAGGACGCCAGCGGGCGGGAGACTCCCGAAGCTGGACTTCCCGGCGAAGGTGAGGCAAAGCGATGAGGCTTGCGTTCATCCTCGGTGAGATCGGAAGCGGACTCCGCCGCAACCTCTCCATGGTGGTCTCGGTCATCCTGGTCACCTTCGTCTCGCTCACCTTTGTGGGCGCAGCGGGCATGCTGCAGATGCAGATCAACCAGATGAAGGGCTACTGGTACGACAAAGTCCAGGTGGCCATCTTCCTGTGCAGTGAGGGCTCGACGGCGGCAGGTTGCGCCAGCGGTCCGGTCACCGCCGAACAGCAGGCCAGCCTCAACGCACTGCTGGAATCGCCCGCCGTGTCGCAATACGTCAACGATTTCCAGTTCGAGTCCAAGGAGGAGGCCTACAACCACTTCAAGGACCAGTTCTCCAACTCGCCCATTGTGGACTCGGTAACCCCGGACCAGCTGCCGGCTTCCTTCCGGATCAACATGAAGGATCCCGAGAAGTACCAGATCATCAGCGAGACTTTTTCCTCCCAGCCTGGAGTGGAAACGGTCATCGACCAGCGCCAGCTGCTTGAGCGCCTGTTCTCGGTGATGAATGGCGCCTCCTTGGTGGCAGTCAGCATTGCCGGGGTCATGATCGTCTGCGCAATCCTGCTGATCGCCACCACCATCAGGCTCTCGGCGTTCAGCCGCCGCCGCGAAACGGGGATCATGCGGCTGGTAGGCGCGTCCAAGACGGTGATCCAGCTGCCGTTTATCCTCGAGGGGGTCATTGCCGCGGTGATCGGCGCCGCCCTGGCGTCAGCAACTCTCTGGGCCGTGGCACACTTCTTCCTCGGCGAATTCATGTCCCAGCAGTACCCGGACACTGCCTTCATATCCTCCGGCCAGACCCTGATCCTGGTTCCCGCGCTGCTAATCCTTGGTGCATCCTTGGCTGGAATTTCGTCTCTCTTGACCTTACGCAGATACCTTCGCGTCTAGGTATGCAAACCAAACAAGGAATGCCCATGAATGCACCGGACAAAAACGCTTCCCGCTCCCGGCGAAACGGCGCGCGCAGGGCGGCGCCCCGCACCAGCCTCCTGAGTGGTGTGCTGGCCGTCGTCCTCGCCGCAGGCCTGGCATCCTCCACCCCGGCGGCCTTCGCTGACGAGCTTGAGGACCGGCAGAAAGCCCTCGAAGCTGAGGCTTCGCGGGTCCAGCAGTCCCTGGAATTCGTCGATTCGCGCATCGCCAAGGCGGCCGGCGACCTCGTGATCTACCAAGGCCAACTTCCCGGTGCGCAGCAAGCGCTCCTTGAGGCGCAGGGCCGTGTAGCCGGCGCCGTCAAGGAAGTCGAGGCGCTCTCCGCGCGCGTTGACATGGCCCAGCAGAACAAGGCCAAAATCACGCAGCAGCTCGAATCGGACAAGCAGAAGATTGCCGACACCAAGAAGCTGATCGGCCAGATTGCCACGCAGGCCTACAAGTCCGGCGGCGTGCCGTCCAACCTGTCCCTCTTCTTCGGCTCCAACAACGGCGGCAGCCTGACCGAAACCATGGACCTGGCGGATCAGGCCATGCGGAGCCAGAACGCTGCCATGGACAAACTGTCCCAGCAGAGTGCCACCAACGTGAACTCTGAAGCGCGCCTCCAGGCCGTCGAGGCCGAGATCAAGGACCTCAAAGCCAAGGCTGATGCAGCCCTGGAGCGTGAAAAAGCAGCGCGCGACGAAGCGGCAGCGAAGAAGGAACAGGTCGACAAACTCATCGCTGACACCACCCGCCTGGACGCGGAGCTGCAGGCAGCCAAGCCGGGTATCCAGTCGCAGCTGGCCGGCGTCCAGGCCAGCCAGAATGCGGTGGCAGCCGAGATCGAGGAGCGTGACCGCAGGCTGCGGGAAGCCTGGGAAGCAGAGCAGCGCCGGAAGGCTGAAGCAGCCGCCGCGGCTGCTGCGGCTGCTGCTGCAGCAGAAGCCGCAGCGCGGAACCAGCCGCCGCCGCCCGCCCCGCCGGCGCAGTCATTCATGCCGCCGGTGGGTTCGCCGTCGGCCTTCGGCCTCCGGCACCCCTTTGACGGCAGCGTTCCTATTACGTCCGGTTTCGGATGGCGGGCCACCCCGCCGGGAACCATCGACTTCTACGGCCAGGGCGGGTACATGCACACCGGGCTGGACTTTGGCGCGGCCTGCGGCACACCCGTCTACGCGGCAGCAGCAGGGGAGGTCTTCAGCTCCGGCTGGAACTCCGGCGACGGAGGCGGCTGGCGCGTGAAAATCTCCCACGGCCTCATCGAAGGCAACACCCTGAACACCATCTACTACCACAACGCCAGCATCGTGGTCTCCAACGGCCAGCGGGTCTCACAGGGACAACTGATTGCCTACTCCGGCAACACGGGCAACTCCACAGGCTGCCACGCCCACTTCGAAACCTGGCTGAACGGCAGCCCGGTGGACCCGATGAGGCTGCTGTAGCACCTTCTTTGACCTGCCGTACACTGGTATGACTCCGCGCCGGCTGGCCCGGAGGACAACCGATTTATACTGAGGAGCTTTCCCTTGCCTAAAGAAAGTGGCCGTAAAGTGGTGGCCACCAACCGAAAGGCCCGGCACGATTACCACGTGCTGGATACCTACGAGGCTGGAATCGCGCTCATGGGCACGGAAGTGAAATCCCTGCGTGAGGGCCATGCTTCCATGGTGGATGGCTTCTGCACCTTCTACAACGACGAGCTGTGGATGGAGGCCATCCACATCCCTGAGTACAACCAGGGAAGCTGGACCAACCACGCGGCCCGCAGGCGCCGCAAGCTCCTGCTGCACCGGGAGGAACTCATCAAGATCTCCCACAAGGTGCGCGAATCGGGCTACACCATCGTCCCGCTGCAGCTCTACTTTGTGGACGGCCGTGCGAAGGTGGAAATCGGCGTGGCCCGCGGCAAGCGCGAGTACGACAAACGCCAGACCCTTCGCGAGCAGCAGGACAACCGCGAAGCGCAGCGTGAGATGCGGGAGCGCAACCGGCGCCGCTAGGAATGTTTTTCTGCGCGGGTGCGTTATGATTAATAGTCCGGTGGGCCAGCCTGCCGGTTTGACAAAAAAATATGGGGATGATCGGTTTCGACGATGTTAGTCGCGACAGGTGAAGCGGGCCGAGGATGCAGAATTATCTCGTAAACGCTGTCTGCAAACCAATAAGTGCCGAATCTAAGCGCACTGACTTCGCTCTTGCTGCCTAAGCAGTAAGACAGTCCGTCAGCCCGAGGTTGCTATCGCCCCGGATCCTGGCGTCATTTAGATAGCCACTGCTGTCCACCTCCGTCATCGGGGTGAACGGGACTTTTAGATGACTGGGCCCGGATCAGCCAGCTGTTTGCAGCATGGCTGGGGCCGAGAAAATCCGACGCAAACTGCGCCCGGAGAAGCCCTGACAACACGACATCGGACGGGGGTTCAATTCCCCCCATCTCCACATTTGCAAGACGCCACGAGGCGCAACGAAAGACCCGGACACTCCGTCCGGGTCTTTCGTTGCTTAACAGGGGGCGTAATGACGGCCGCCCGGCCGCATGGCCACCGCGCATGGGGGCGACCCCAACACCGGGAACACAAAGATCTGTTCACCGACAGAGTGGCGGCTCCGTATCACGGGCCGCTGTTCTTGGATGGTTTCCCCTATATCCAGTCGCCCCAGCCGCGGCGACCGGAACAGCCATGAGCTACGCCAGGGCGGCAGCACGGATCCACTCCGGAAAAGTTCGACGACGGCCCGCTGGACTCATACGCGGAGACGCGGTTATGCGCGCGGCTGGGATGGTTTCACCGCACCGGGCACCGTCGTCACCTTCAGCGGCCGCCGGAATGGAACGCAAGCCGGCGGCGGTGGGACTACCGGCGCTTCTTAAGATGCGCAACCGGGTCCTGGGCGGCTTCAGGGTGCTTGGATTTCTTCTCGGCGCGTTTTTCCTTGATGGTCTTGACCGGCTTCTTTGCCAGGTTTTGGTGGGGTGTCTTGTCCGGCATGGCGTGCTCCTTACGGCAGGGGACGGGCTGCGTCCCTCCTCGTAAACTACGCCTTTTCAGCCCCGAATGTAATGGCCTGGAGCAGCAGGAAGTCAGTCCGGGACAGGCACATCCGCAATGCCCACGAAACGCGTGCCCACGCCGTCGAACTCGCTCCGGACCAAGCCCGGACGGGCAGGGGGCACCTCGTCCGGACGGTGGTGGCCGCAGATCACGTAGGTAAAGTCGGGCCACCACTTCTTTGGCCGGGCAGCTTCCTCGTAACCGCACACGGCGCATTCGAGGTGGACCCAGACCGGCCGCTTACCCGTCCGGTTCGCACGGGACTGGACCAGCCAGGGCGGAGGGTTGTCCAGGATCTCACCCAGCTCAGCCTCGGTCAGCCATTTTGGAAGGCCGTGGCGCTGTGCCATCTCCATCGGTACGTCAAGGGCAATGGCCGCGTCGCGTCTGCTAATCATCACCATCCACGATACGGGAGCCCACCCCAAATCAGTGCTTCCGGCCCGGGCCGCGCTTCCTATCCCCAGGACACCAGGGCGATCCCTGCAGCGGCCGCAGCGAGGCCCAGGACCAGGTTGGCGGCAATGTTCGCCGCGGCAGATCCGAGGCGTTCTTCTGCCACCAGCCGCACCGTGGCCGTGGTCCACGAACTGAAGGTGGTAAGCCCGCCGGCCAGGCCGGTGGCCAGCCCAGCCTGCCACTCTGCCCCCAGCCCCAGGTCCGCTGTAAGTCCGTGGGCGGCGCCGATGATGAAGCATCCTGCCACGTTCACCAGCAGCGTTGCCCAAGGCCAGTGCAGCCGCGCGGGGCCGTTCTGGCCGCCGGCACGGACAGTCCGCCTGGAGCTGTGGTGGGCAAACCAGCTGTCAATGCCGAAGCGGAGGAGGGCGCCGGTTACCCCAAGAACTCCCACCAGGACCGCGGTAATCACTGACGGCTCCGGGACGGGCGGCCAATAATCTTTCCTGTCCGCCACCCAAGGCCAGCCGCGGCCAGCCCCAGCACCAGCGACACCGCGAGATACGCAGTCCACACTCCGTGCTGCCCCGCCCTCACCAGCTGGTCCAAAGAAAAGACCACAGCGGAGAACGTGGTGAAGGACCCCAGCAGACCCGGCCCCAGCCCTGCCCGCAACCAGAAGGGGGTGTGCGGGCGGGCCATCCACGCGGTGGTCAGGGCGGCCAGGATAAAGCTGCCGGCCACGTTGATGCACAGGGTGGTCCAGGGAAACGATCCGGGAAACTCAGGGAAGGCCAGCCCCAGGCCATAGCGAAGTTCCGTCCCCACCAGGCCGCCGGCAGCAACGGCCAGCCAGGCTCCAGCCCTGGGCGCCCATGAAGTCTTCAGCCCGCTCATGCCTTGGGCAAACCGGCATCCCCGAGGAGGCAGCCTGGATGGGGCCGGTCGCTGTGCACCCACAGCGCGGACGTGATCTCATCAGCCAGGTCGTAATCACGCGTACGCCCTGAATCCCGGACGCGCACCATCAGGGCGCCTCCGAACGGCCTGCGCCCCATCACCTCCACCTCGGCATCGAGGTCTATCTCCTCGGCCGCAAGGTAGCGCAGCAGCTCCGGGTTGTCGTCGCTGATCCGGGTGATCCGGCCCGTGTGGCCCTGGTCCAGCTCTCCCATGAGGTGCGCGCGGGGCATAAAGACCGTGCCGTCCGCCGTCGGAATCGGATCACCATGCGGATCCCGCTGGGGGTTGCCCAGCTTCGCCGCTACGCGTTCAATGAAGGTGTCCGACACGGCGTGCTCGAGCAGCTCGGCCTCATCGTGGACCTCGTCCCAGCTGTACCCCAGCTGCTGGACGAGGTAGGTCTCGATCAGGCGGTGCCGGCGCACCATGGAAAGGGCGAGCTGCAGGCCGGCGTCCGTGAGCCTGATGGCACTGTACGGCTTGTGGTCCACCAGGCCCTGGTCCTTCAGCTTCCGGACCATCTCCGAGACGGATGAGTTCGCCACCCCCAGGCGCTGGGCCAGCTGGGAGGACGTGATGGGTTTGTCCTGCCATTCAGTGAAGGAATAGATGACCTTGACGTAGTCCTCAATGGAGGAGGAGGGCGCGCTGGTCTTCACAGGATCCAGCCTACCGGCTGCCCCTGCCCACGCGCGGGCTGCCAGCCGCTCATGCCCTGACCGCCCGCCATGTCAGTGTCAGGTACGGCAGCTCCAGTACCTCGTCCGGCCCGTGGCCGAGGTGGTCATGGAGATACCAGTCAAGGTTCGCAAGCACCTTCGCCCGGGTGGCCTCACCGGCGCGCAGGTAATAGCTGCGGGATTTCGTCAGTTCCATCAGGTCCGCGGTTGTGACGGAGTCCTGCCAGTGCGTGACATGCTCCTCCAGCGCCTCAAACTCGGGTCCTATGAGCGGACGGTGGCCGGGTTTGTAGACATCCCCGGCATGCATGATCCTGGAGAGCCGGTGGACCCAGGGAACCGACGTGTCCAGCTGGTTCCAGACCAGTCCCAGCGTTCCGTGCGGGCGGAGGACGCGGGCAAGTTCCGTGCTCGCCCGCAACGCATCGCACCAGTGCCAGGCCTGGGCTACGGTAACGACGTCGAAGGCCTCGTCAGGCAGGCCGGTCGCCTCCGCGGTACCAAGGACAGCCGTGGCGGCGGGATAGTGCTCGGCCAACTGCCTGAGCATGTCCGCTGAGGGGTCGACGGCCGTGACGGACAGCCCCAGGCCCAGCAGCAGTTCGGTGAATTTGCCGGTGCCGGCGCCAACGTCGAGTGCATCGCGGGCCGCGGGAGGCACCAGCCAGCGCGCTGAGTCGGCAGGGTAGCCGGGCCGCACCTGCTGGTAGTGCTTGCCGCCATCCTGGAAGCTCAGGCCGAGCTCCCGGCGCCGGCCGTGATCCAGCCGTGGGCCACCCCGTGCCACGCGCGGCCTCCTTCATCCGGTACTTTTAGTGTCCTCCGAATTTACCGCATGAGCTGCAGCAGGGCGCCGGCCGACAGGCCGGCCCCAGGTCAGTCGTCGAGGCAGGGCGCGGCGCCGGCTGTTCCCGGGGTGTTGGGCGCCCAATGGGGGTATGTACGGTTGTCATTGGCGGGAACCCAGCGGCCCGCGTCCACCACATAGTCCCAGCCCAGGCCCTTGCTCCGAAGGTCCCGGATGCCAGCCAGCAGCCGCTCGGCATCTTCCAGCCTTGAGCCGACGCCGAAGCTGGCCCGAAGGGAACCGGACGGAAGTCCCAGCCGCTTCAGCAGCGGGTGCGCGCAGAACCGGCCGTCGCGCAGGCCCACCCCGTGTTCGGCCGACAGGTAGGCGGCCACCAGGCCGGCGTCGTATCCTTCCACGGAGAAGTTGACCACGCCGATCGTGTCGGTGTCCGGGTTGGTGTCCTTGAAGATCTGGTGGACGGTCACGCCGTCGATCTCCTGCAGGCCTTCCACCAGGAACGAACGGATGGCGGACTCGTGGGCGTGCCAGCGGTCCTGGTCCAGTTCCGCGATGACCTGCGTTGCCCGGGCCAGCGTCGCCGCACCGAGCACGTTGGGTGATCCGCCCTCGTGGCGGGCCGGACCGGTTGCCCAGCTGACGCCGTCGAGCCTTGCTTCCTTGACGGCGCCTCCGCCTGCGAGGTGCGGTGTGCCGGCGTCGAGCCAGTCCGGCCGGCCAACCAGCACGCCGGCACCAAAGGGTGCGTACAGCTTGTGGCCCGAGAAGGCGAGGTAGTCGACTTCGTCCACGGTGATGTCGACGCGCCGGTGCGGCGCCAGCTGGGCCGCGTCCACAGCGATCCGTGCGCCGTGCTCGTGCGCCAGCGCGGCAAGGGCGCGGATGGGGAGGATTTCGCCGGTTACGTTGGAAGCCCCGGTCACGGCGAGCAGGCTCACGCTGCCCTGTTGCAGCTCCGCACGGACGGCGTCAATGGTTCCGGCAATGGTATCCGCTGCCACGATGCTGCGGTGGGGGACGCCCTGCCACGGAAGCAGGTTGGCATGGTGCTCGATGTCGAGGTAAAGGACGTCGCCGTCCGGCCGCCCGTCGGTGGCCGGCAGGCAGCCCGCCAGCAGGTTCAGGGAATCTGTGGTGTTCCGGGTGAAGATCACCGAATCGTCCGGGCGGCCGCCCACGAACTCGCGGACGATCGCACGGGCATTCTCGTAAACCGAGGTGCTGATCTGGGAGGCGTAGCCCGCACCGCGATGGACGCTCGCGTAGAAGGGCAGGATCTCGTTGAGGTAGGCCGACACCACCGAGAGGGCGGGAGCGGACGCGCCATAATCCAGGTTGGCGTAGCGGACGTGGCCGCCGTGGATCAGCGGAGCCTGGATTTCGGCACCGCTGACGGCGGCGAGCGGGCGGCCAGCGACAGCCTGCCACTGGTCCAGAAGGGCAGTGGTGGCAGGCTGGACAGCGGCATTGGGGGAGACGATGGCAGTAGTCACAGAGACCTCACTTCAAAACAGGACCCCGTGCAGGAATCCGCGCTTGCCGCATCCCTTCCGGACCGGCCTGGTCGTCACCCGGGGCACCCCACCGCGAATGGAGGGTTGCCGGCCAGCAAACCGGGGTTTTGCGCTGGCACTCGTGACCTGCTTAAGAGCGTAGAACATGGGCCGCGAAGGTTAAAAGCCCGCAGAAATGTTAAGGGCTTTGTTACGAGCGGTTGAAAAGGAACTCCGGCGCCGAATATCACGACGGCGGACGCCTCCTTTCGAGGGCGCCCGCCGTCGATTATTCGTGCTGCGTGGACTAGAGGAGGTCGTCCAGATTCGGGTTTAGGCGCCGCAGCACCTCCGAGTGGAGGATGGAATTCGTGGCCAGGGCGTTCCCGCCGAACGGACCGTCCTCGCCTTCCAGCGAGGTAAAGCGGCCCCCCGCTTCCACCACAATGGGCACCAGCGCGGCCATGTCGTAAAGATTCAGTTCAGGTTCACAGGCGATGTCCACCGAACCCTCGGCCACCATGCAGTAGGACCAGAAGTCCCCAAAGGCCCTGGTCCGCCACACGTCCTCGGTGAGCCCCAGGAATTCGTCAAGGTTTCCGCGTTCCTTCCAGCCGCCAAGGCTCGAGTAGGAAAGGGAAGCATCCGACAGGCTGGAAACATTGGACACCCGGAGGCGGGTTGCTGCGGCAAGGGAACGCCCCATGTAGGCTCCCATGCCCTTGGCGGCCCACCAACGCTTGCCAAGGGCAGGCGCGCTGACCACGCCCACCACCGGTTCGCCCTCATCCACCAGCGCGATCAGGGTGGCCCAGACCGGGACGCCCCGGACGAAGTTCTTGGTGCCGTCAATGGGGTCGATAATCCACCGCCGCGACCCATGCCCCGTGCTGCCGAACTCCTCGCCGAGGACGGCATCGCGGGGACGGGAGCGGGAGAGCTGGCCGCGGATGGCTTCCTCGGCTGCCTTGTCCGCATCGGTGACGGGCGTCAGGTCCGGCTTGGTCTCAATGTGGAGGTCCTGGGCCTTGAAGCGGCTCATGGTCTGGTCATCCACGGAATCGGCCAGGACATGGGCCAGGCGCAGGTCATCGTTGTAGCTCGAAGCGGGTTGGATCATGGTTCCAAACTACCGTCTGCGCGCCGTTCTGCCGGGAAGCGGGCCCGTCAGGTGACGCTGCCTAGTTCCTTGGCCTCCTGGGCTTCCATCCTCGGGTCCGTGCCGAGGAGGCGCCGCAGGGACCCCAGCCTCGCTGCTCCGGTGGGGCCGGCGTGCCCCGCGCCCACCCATGCGTCCAGCCCGCAGTTGACTGCGGTGGCGGTGTGCTTGCACCCGCGCTCACAGTCGTCTATGCCGGGGGAGAGGTCCGGGAAGGAACGGAGGATCCGGTCGGGGTCCACGTGCGCCAGGCCAAAGGAGCGGATGCCGGGGGTGTCGATGATCCAGCTTCCGGAGGGCGCGTCCGCGAGCTTCAGCGCAAGGGCCGACGACGACGTGTGCCGCCCGCGGCCCGTCACGGCGTTCACTCCGCCGGTAGCCCGTTCCGCCCCGGTCAGTGCGTTGACCATGGTTGACTTCCCAACGCCGGAATGCCCAAGCATCACGGTGACCTTGCCGTCCAGGTGGCCGCGCATCTCGGCGACGGCGGAGATGTCCAGCCGCGCAGACAGGCCGTCATCGGAACGGGCGTCAATGCCGGAAGCGCTGGAATCGGCGGTCCGGCTGATGATCACGGGAAAGTCCAGATGGGTGTAGTTGGACAGCAGCTCCGCAGGGTCTTTGACGTCCGCCTTCGTGACCAGCAGGATCGGATCGATGCCGGCGTCGTACGCTGCCACCAGGGCACGGTCGATAAAGCCGGTCCGTGGTTCAGGGTTGGCTGCTGCCACCACAATCACCAGCTGGTCGGCATTGGCCACCACTGCCCGTTCAACGGGGTCCGTGTCGTCGGCGCTGCGCCGCAGCAGGGTCTTGCGGTCCTGGATCTTCACCAGGCGCGCCAGGGTGTCCGGCTCCCCGGAGACGTCGCCGACCAGCGAGACGAAGTCTCCGGCGACTACCGGGTTCCGGCGGAGTTCCCGGGCCCGGGCAGCAATGACTATCCTTTCGTTGCCCGAATCCTCTCCCACCACGGCGGTGTACCTGCCCCGGTCGACGGTAATGATGCGCCCCGTGACGGCGTCGTCATGGCTGGGCCTGTCCTTGGTGCGGGGCCGGGAGCCCTTCTTGCTGGGCCGGATCCGGACGTCCGATTCATCCCAGGAGTCAGTGCTCCGCGCCACCGCTGGAACCTTCCGATGCCGTTTCGGCAGGGCCGTTCTGCGCCAGCATGCCTGCCCACAGCCGGGGGAAATCCGGCATGGTCTTGGCCGTGGTGCCGATGTCCTCCACCTGGACGCCTTCCACAGCCAGGCCAAGGATGGCCCCTGCGGTGGCCATGCGGTGGTCAGCGTAGCTGTGGACGACGCCGGCATGCAGCTTTGCGGGCCGGATCACCAGTCCATCGCTGGTTTCCTCTGCGTCACCGCCCAGGCGGTTGATCTCTGTGACAAGCGCCGCCAGCCGGTCTGTCTCGTGTCCCCGCAGGTGTGCGATGCCGGTGAGCCGGGAGGGGCCCGTGGCCAGCGCGCACAGGGCGGCTACGGTGGGCGCGAGTTCGCTGGTGTCCGCGAAGTCTCCGCCCTTGATGTGGGGGCCGCCGGTGACCGTGAGGACGCCGTCGTGCAGGGTAACCTCGGCGCCCATGGCGGCCAGGATGCTGCGCCAGAGGTCACCAACCTGCTGCGTTTCGTCCGGCCAGCCCGGGATCCGCACCGTTCCGCGGGAGGCCAAGGCGGCGGCCAGGAAGGGGCCGGCGTTGGACAGGTCCTGCTCGATCCGCTGGTCGAAGGCGCGGATGGGGCCGGGGCTGACCACCCAGTGGTTGGGCACCGAGTCATCGACAGCAACCCCGGCGCCGCGCAGGACTGCCACGGTCATGTTGATGTGGTCCAGGCTGGGCACCGCCTTGCCCACATGTTCCAGGTGCAGGCCCTCGGTGAACCTTGCCCCCACCAGGAGCAGCGCCGAAACGAACTGGGAAGACGCGCTGGCATCGATGACCAGGTGGCCGCCGCGGACCTCGCCGGTGCCCTCCACCACGAAGGGCAGGGATGACGGCGTGCCGCCCTCTTCTGCGGAAACGGTGACACCAAGCGCCGAGAGCGCTTCGATGGTCGTCCCCATCGGCCGTTTGCGGGCGTGGGGGTCGCCGTCGAACACGCTTTCGCCGTTCCGCAACGCAGCCAGCGGCGGAACGAACCGCATAACCGTACCCGCAAGCCCGCAGTCGATCCTCGTGAGGGGTGATGCAGCATCCGGGTCCAACGGAACCACCTCCAGGTCGGGCCCGAACGCACCGTCGCCGGGAACCTCCGTAATGGTGGCGCCCAACTGCCGTAGTGCCTCGATCATGAGCGCTGAGTCCCTCGAATGCAGGGGTACGCGGAGCCGGGACGGTCCGTCGGCCAAAGCGGCAAGAACCAGGTACCTGTTGGTCAGGGACTTGGAACCGGGAACCGTGACGGTGGCGTCGACGGGCCGGGATGCGAAGGGTGCCGGCCAGTGGGGAACATGCATTCCGGAGTCATCCCGGACATCGGCTGCTGCGGTCATGCGTTGTTATGCCCCCGTGGCCTGTTCCACAGCGCGCCGTACAACCTTGTCTGCCTTGTGGAGCTTCTTGTTGGTTGTCTTGCGTGCGTCCGCTGCCAGGTGCGAGGCACCCTTGCGGGCGTCTGCCGCCAGGTGTTCCGCGCGCCAGGCCAGGCCCGGCTTGCCGGCTGTGTCAACGGACGCCAGCAGGGCGCCGCCGCTCAGGGACAGATTCTTCAGCAGCTGGTTACGGCGGTTCTCCCGCCCTTCCTTGGTGCTGATATCCGCACTGCGCCACTCAACAAAGGTGTTCAGCAGGGAGATCACCGTGAGCAGCGTGGCCGACAACCTGGAGAATTTGCCCAGTCCGAAAAGCACGCCGGCGCCCACCTGTGTTCCGCCGATGACGCGGGCCAGGGTTTTCTCGTCTGACTTGAAGGGCAGGGACGCGGCCGCCTTGCGAAGCAGCGGGGAAAGCTGCTGCGCTGTGTCATCGGCGTTCTTGAGCTTATCCACTCCGGCGATGACGAAACTGGAGGCCAGCATGGGGCGGGCGAGCGTGCGGAAAAAGGACATGGATTTCCTCCTGGATGGACGAACCGCGTCGAAAGCGGCGGAGTCCGTTCTAGTCTTGCACTTTTGGGGAATATTTGCCGAAGGCATGAGGTTATTCATGACGCATCCGGAATGCGCTGCCGCAGGGAAATCATGGGCTACAGCATGCAACTGCCGGCCGAAAAGCTCCGGATGCAGATAGCCAGATGCAGATGCAGGACGGACAAGCAGAGCGGAGTTGTGCCCTTGGCACGGGTGTTGGACGGAATTGAAACAGCAGGCCCGGTGGCGATGGACTCATTGGAGGCTGAAACCCCGAGCTATGGCTCGCCGCGTGCGCGCAGCCTCCCAGTAGACTTGAAGGCAATGAGCACCCTGGATCCGGCCGTCGCGGCCATGTATGAGGCTTCCCAAAGCGAAGCGAAGAGCAGCGCAGCAGCTGGTCCTGGGGCTGCGGGCTCCGCCGCTGCCCCGGCGCCTGCTGAATCCGGCGGGGACCTGGTGGATGTTTCCACCGAGTCGGTGGAAGAACGCCGCCTGAGGTTTGAACGCGATGCGATGCAGTATGTCGACCAGCTGTACTCGGCGGCAATGCGCATGGCCAGAAACCCCTCTGACGCCGAAGACCTCGTCCAGGAGGCTTACACCAAGGCTTTCTCCGCGTTCCACCAGTACCGGCCCGGGACCAACCTCAAGGCCTGGCTGTACCGCATCCTGACAAACACGTACATCAATTTGTACCGAAAGCGGCAGCGTGAACCGCTCCAGTCCAATTCGGACACCATCGAGGACTGGCAGTTGGCGCGGGCCGAGTCACACACCTCCAGCGGACTCCGCTCCGCCGAGGCAGAGGCGTTGGACCACCTTCCGGATTCCGACGTCAAAAGGGCACTCCAGGACATTCCGGAGGAATTCCGCCTTGCGGTCTACTTCGCGGATGTGGAGGGGTTCGCCTACAAGGAAATTTCAGAAATCATGAACACGCCCATCGGTACGGTGATGTCCCGGCTCCACCGCGGCCGGAGGATGCTGCGGGACAT
This sequence comes from Arthrobacter sp. AK04, assembly GCF_021129155.1. GTDB lineage: Bacteria > Actinomycetota > Actinomycetes > Actinomycetales > Micrococcaceae > Arthrobacter > Arthrobacter quantipunctorum. Next base: position 71,556 of record NZ_JAJOMC010000013.1, on the reverse strand, counting down.
GCTGGGGGAGTACGCCGCAGAGCGCGGGTTCAAGACGGCCGCTGATCCACAGGACGCGGCAGGAAGCACACAACAGGAGAGCAGGAAATGAGCGACTGCCAGGGATTGGGCGACTGCGACGACAGCCGGATGCAACGCATTTACGAGTACCTCGATGGTGCCCTGACCCGCGAGGACATCACGGAAATCAAGAACCACCTTGATGACTGCCCGGAATGCACGGAGCAGTACGACCTTGAGTGCGTCATCCGCAACATGGTTAAACGCTCCTGCACCGAGGCTGCTCCGGAGAACCTGAAGAACGCCATCCTGGACCGGATCCATACCATCAGGCCGGTGGACGCCTAGAACAGCGCCAGGGCGTTGCGGGCGCCCTTAGCCCGCTGACAACAAAGGACCCCGGAAGCCATGTGGTTTCCGGGGTCCTTTGTTTGAACCGTAGTTCCTGGCATGTGCCTAGGTGTTGGGGCGCTTCCCGTGGTTCGCGCCGCCACGCTTACGGTCACGACGCTTGCGTGCACGCTTGCTCATAGCTGGCCTCCTTAAATGTTGGTACTCAAAAGAGCTGCCCTCAAGTCTCCCACATCAAGGGGCAGCCCGCGAACCAGGAAACGCCGGATGACCTGCGTCTTGAGGCCGGCCGGGCGGCTGTGGGGCTAGGAATTGAGCGAGTTGCGGATGGAGATGCCGGCCTGTTCCAGCACCGTCCTGACAGTTTCCAGCGCAAGGGGACTGAGCGGCTGCCTGCCTGCCTGCAGCCGAAGCTCGGCCCGAAGGTCATCCCGGAATTGCTGGAGCATCATTTCGGCTTCCTTGAGCGACCGCTGGCTTTCCGACGGCAGCCGTCCGGGGACCCTGAAATCCGTGGACAGTGCGGTAGCACGGGCCGCCTCAGCAGTGGCGGCAAGATCCGCGCGCAGCCCCCTCATGTTGCTGCGGATGTCCTCCCGCAGGCTGTCCGCCAGCCGGCGGACGGAGGCTGAGATCTCGCTCTCCACGCCTGCCAGCTCGTCGCGGCGGCGGTTGAGCTCGGCCAGCCCGGAGGCGGTGATGCGGTAGTTCGTGCGGCGGCCGGCGGATTCCGTGGCCACCAGGCCTTCCTCCTCAAGTTTGCCCAGCCGGGGGTAGATGGTGCCGGCGCTGGGGGAATAAGTACCGCCGAACCGCTCCTTGAGCGCCTTGATGAGTTCGTAGCCGTGTTTGGGGCCGGATTCAAGAAGCGCCAAAAGGTACAACCGGAGCGCGCCGTGCGCAAAGACCGGTGCCATCAGGTCCCTGCTTCTGCGGTTCCTGCCACGGACCTGTGGAATATCGAGGTTTTTCCGGAGACCGAGTTGGTACGTACCAGCATGAGCTGCCCGTCAGGGCCTGCGATGGTTTCCACCTTGCCGCCGACCACCGTGTACCGCTGGTCACCAATCACCACCGCACCGCTGGCGGACTTGGCCACGATGTCCACCCCGACGTCATGGGGCAGCCGGATGGTGAGGTCTCCCGAAACCGAGTTCGCCCCGAAATCATGGGTGAAGCCCAGGAGGTCGAAGGTCATGTCCCCGCTGACGGTGTTGGCCCGGATGTTGCTGAGGTGCCCGGACGCCGTCACTTCGCCGGAGACGCTCTTGGCTGTCAGGACGCCCGTGTGGTTGCGGACTGATACTTCTCCGCTGACGGTCTGGACGTGCAGTTCCCCGTTTGTGGTGTCCGCCATGACTGACCCGGATACCGTGTTGAGGCGGGTGTTCCCGGTCACCCCGGACACCAGCCCGTCGCCGCTGACGGTGCCGGCTTCAAGGCTGACGTGCGCGGGAACGGCGATGCTGATGACGGCGGAGTTTTCGCTGTTGTGGTTGACAGTGCCCATCAGGTTCTTGAACCAGCCCTGGGGGCCGTGCAGCTGGTGGCGGACTTCGAGCCGGCCGCCGCTGAGGGACACGGCCACAGGATCGCCATGCACATCCGAGATCTCGAGCCGGGTGACGGGCTCCTGGTGCGTGACGACGTCGAAACGTCCCTGCACCATTCCAAGCTTCAAGGACGTCACGCCGTCCACGTCTATGGTCTGGGGACTGGTGACAGTCCACTCTTGATCGGTCACGGGCCCTCCAGGCGATATATCGTGTTGACCCTCCCCAACGTACCCCCGCCGCAGGGAAGGGTCAAGATATATCGCGAGAGTGGCTACTCCGGAGCGTCCATGCCGAGCCACTGGAACCAGCCGCGGTGCAGTACCAGCCAGGCCATGAGTCCGTAGCCTGCCTGCCCGGGGGTGCCGCCCTGGGCTGCCAGGTCCTGGCGCCACTGTTCATGGTTCAGCAGCGGGGAGAAGGTGTCCACGTACAGGTGCTTGCGCCGGGTGGTAACGTCGGCGAACGCCGTGTTCAGTTCATCAAGGCGCCTGTTCTGCGCGGGATCCAGGGTGGGCGGCGGGCCCACGACGAACACTTCGATACGGTTCTGTGACGCCGAATCCAGGATGTTCGCCAGGTTAAGCCGGCTGCGCGCGGTGGAGAGCCCGAACTCAATGTCGCGTCCGGAAAGCCCAATTACCAGGCGGTTCTCCGTCTGGTTGCTGAAGCGCCGGCCGGCCTCGTCAAGCCAGCGCGCGGCCAGGCCTTCCGTTCCTTCCTCCGGGCAGGGGAGGGCGTAGCTTTCGAGGAGCATGCTGTCCCGGGGAGTGCGGGCCAGCACACGGCCCAGCCAGCCGAGGGCCCGGGGATCGCCCAGTCCGGCCAGCAGTTCATCTCCTACAGCTGCAATCCGCAGCTTCCTGTCTTCCACGCGTTCCTCTTTACGTCGGTGCGGTGCCGCCGCCGTGGAACCTGGTTCCGGCCACGGGGTTGGGCTGTGCATGCGATTGGGGCTTGTCATTCAGCGCTCTGTATTTCCATCAGCGCTGTGCACTCCATTAAACAGAACCGCCCGGCCGGAGTCTGGGATTTCGACGTCCGGCCGGGCAGCCCTAGTGCTTACTTCCGTGCAAATGCCTGCTTCAGGAGGATATCCTGCTCAGCGGCGTGCCGTTTCATGGACCCGGCGGCAGTGGATGCCGACGCCGGACGCGAAACCAGCCGGATATTGCGCTCCAGGGCGCCCGGAAGGTTCAGGCCGATAAACGGCCACGGCCCCTGGTTGGCAGGCTCATCCTGGGCCCAGACAACTTCTGCGTTCGGGTACTTGGCAAGTTCCTTTGCGATTTCCTCATGCGGCAGCGGGTAGAGCTGCTCCACGCGGATGATCGCGGTGGTCTTGTCGTCCGTCTTCTGCCGCGTGGACAGGAGGTCGTAGTACAGGCGGCCGGAGACCAGGAGAACGCGTTCGACGGCGTCTCCCGCCAGCTGCTCGTGGTCGCCGATGACAGGGCGGAAGCTGCCGGTGGTAAAGTCCTCCACCGACGATGCGGCAGCCTTGAGGCGCAGCAGCTGCTTGGGCGTGAAGATGATGAGCGGCTTGCGCGGCCGGTTGTACGCCTGGCGGCGCAAGAGGTGGAAGTGCGAGGCCGCCGTGGTGGGGTTGGCCACGATCATGTTCTCTTCGGCACACAACTGCAGGAACCGCTCGATCCTTGCGGAGGAGTGGTCCGGGCCCTGGCCCTCGTAGCCGTGCGGCAGCATCAGGACCAGCGAGGACCGCTGTCCCCACTTCTGCTCTGCGGAGGAGATGAACTCGTCGATGATGGTCTGTGCACCGTTGACGAAGTCGCCGAACTGCGCCTCCCACAGGACCAGCGCATCCGGCCGCTCAACGGAGTAGCCGTACTCGAAGCCCATGGCCGCGTATTCCGAAAGCAGGGAGTCGTAGATCCACAGCTTTGCCTGGTCGTCGGAAAGGTTGCCCAGGGGCAGCCATTCCTTGCCGTTGGCGCGGTCGTGGAACACGGCGTGGCGCTGCACGAACGTGCCGCGGCGGGAATCCTGCCCCGCCAGGCGTACGGGGACACCCTCCATGATGAGTGAACCAAAGGCTGCGATCTCACCGAAGCCCCAGTCGATGCCGCCCTCCCGGGACATCTGCTCACGCTTCTCGAGCAGCTGCTTGAGCTTGGCGTGCACGGTGAAGCCCTCGGGAATTTCCACGTGGGCCTTGCCGATCCGCGCCAGGGTATCCGCGGAAATGGCCGTCGACACGGGTGCGCTGGTGCCGGAGTCGGACTGCTGGGCGTGCGGACGCTCGATGTCCGAGACGGCGGCAGTGTCTGCCGTAACGATCGGGATGGGGGACGTCTGGGCCGCGTGCGTTTCGGCGAAGACGCGTTCCAGCCTCTCCTGGTAGTCGCGGAGCAGCTGCTCGGCTTCTTCCTCGGTGATGTCTCCGCGGCCGATCAGGGACTCGGTGTAGAGCTTGCGAACGGAGCGCTTGGCTTCGATGAGGTTGTACATCAGCGGCTGCGTCATCGAGGGGTCGTCGCCCTCGTTGTGCCCCCGGCGCCGGTAGCAGACCATGTCGATGACGACGTCCTTGTGGAACCGCTGCCGGAACTCGTACGCGAGCTGGCCGATGCGGACCACTGCCTCGGGATCATCGCCGTTGACGTGGAACACAGGTGCCTGGATCATCTTGGCAACGTCCGTGGAGTACGTGGACGAGCGGGATGATGACGGGGCCGTGGTGAAACCAACCTGGTTGTTGACAACAACGTGGATGGTACCGCCGGTGCGGTAGCCGCGGAGCTGGGACAGGTTGAGCGTTTCCGAAACAACGCCCTGGCCGGCAAACGCCGCGTCACCATGGACCATGATGGGCAGGACCGGGAAGGACTCGCCCTGGTCCAGGCGGTCCTGCTTGGCGCGGACAATGCCTTCAAGCACGGGGTCCACGGCCTCAAGGTGGGACGGGTTGGCGGCGAGGTAGACCTTGGTTTCCTTGCCGTTGTCCGAGGTGAAGGTCCCCTCGGTGCCCAGGTGGTACTTGACGTCGCCGGATCCCTGCACGGAGCGGGGGTCCTGGGTGCCTTCGAATTCGCGGAAGACCTGCGCGTAGGTCTTGCCGGCGATGTTGGTGAGCACGTTCAGGCGGCCGCGGTGGGCCATGCCGATGGCTACCTCGTCCAGGCCGTCGTCGGCGGCGTCGGACATGATGGCGTCAAGCAGCGGAATCAGGGATTCGCCGCCCTCCAGGGAGAAGCGCTTCTGGCCGACGAACTTGGTCTGCAGGAAGGTTTCGAAGGCCTCGGCGGCATTCAGCTTGGAAACGATGCGCAGCTGCTCTTCGCGGCTGGGCTTGGAGTAGGGGTGCTCCAGCTGGTCCTGGAACCACTTGCGCTCGGCAGGCTCCTGGATGTGCATGTATTCGATGCCGGTAGTGCGGCAGTACGCATCGCGCAGGACGCCCAGGATGTCGCGGAACTTAAGCATGGGCTTGCCGCCGAAGCCGCCGGTGGGCCACTCGCGGTCCAGGTCCCAGAGCGTCAGGCCGTACGTGAGGACGTCGAGGTCAGGGTGCTTCCGCTGGACGTATTCAAGCGGATCGGTATCCGCCATCAGGTGCCCGCGGACGCGGTAGGAGTGGATCAGCTGCTGGATCCGTGCCACCTTGTTGATTTCGTCGGCCGGGTCAACCTGCTTGTCGGCGCTCCAGCGCACAGGCTCGTACGGGATGCGGAGCGATTCGAAGATTTCGTCGTAGAAGTCCTGTGCGCCGAGCAGCAGCTGGTGGACAAGCTTGAGGAACTCGCCGCTGCCGGCACCCTGGATCACGCGGTGATCGTAGGTGGAGGTCAGGGTAAGGACCTTGCTGATCGCGTTCTGGGCGATGATCTTTTCGCTGGCGCCCTGGAATTCGGCGGGGTAGTCGAGGGCGCCGACGCCGATGATGGCAGCCTGGCCCTTGGACAGGCGGGGAACCGAGTGGACGGTGCCGATACCGCCGGGGTTGGTCAGCGAGACGGTGGTGCCCTGGTGGTCCTCTGCCGTCAGCTTGCCGTTACGGGCGCGCTTGATCAGGTCTTCGTAGGTGTGCCAGAACTCGGAGAAGTTGAGGGTTTCGGCCTTCTTGATGTTCGGCACCATGAGCAGGCGGGTGCCGTCCGGCTTGGGCATGTCGATGGCAATGCCGAAGTTGACGTGGGCCGGCTGGACCGCAACGGGCTTGCCGTCCACTTCGTCGTAGTACACGTTCATGGAAGGGAACTGGGAGAGCGCGCGGATGACGGCGTAGCCGATCAGGTGCGTGAAGGAAACCTTGCCGCCGCGGGCGCGGGCCAGGTTCGAGTTGATGACCACGCGGTTGTCGATCAGCAGCTTGGCCGGGATGGCACGGACGCTGGTGGCGGTGGGCACCTGGAGGCTGGTAACCATGTTGGTGGCAATTGCCTTTGCCGGTCCGCGGAGGACGGAGACGACGTCTTCCTCAGGAGCGGTAGGTGCCTTCACGTTCTTGGGCAGCTGCGCCGGGATGGGCTGGGAGCCGGTACCGGCCTCGGTCTTCTTGCCGCCGTCGCGGGCAACAGTGGCCGGGGCCTTCTTTGCAGACGCGGGCGCGGAGGCCGGAGGGGCCGGCGGTACAGGCGGGACGGCGGGTGCTGCCGCCGGCGACGGTGCCGGGGCTGCGTTCACTGCGGGCATTTCCCTGGTAGCGGGCCGGGCTGCGGCGTGCTCCGAATTTCCGTTGGAAGAAGAACTGCCCGACCCGAACGATTCAAACAGCGGCCACCACTTGGCATCCACGGCGTTCTTGTCCTGCTGGTACTGCTCGTACAGTTCGTCAACGAGCCACTCATTTCCGCCAAATTCCTCTGGTAGACGGTGGCTAGGCTGCTCTGGCACTTGAAATACGCCTCTTCCATGAGTTTGATTTCTCCCCGGCCTCACGGTGCTTCAGCAACACGTTCGAACCGATCTCTGCGTCCTCTGAACCCAGACCTTTGCAAGTCTAGTGAGCATCCTGTGTTAACTGCCAATAAGGGTGACCCAAATCATGAAGTGACGCCGGGATCGCGGAATATGGCGGGAAAAGACGTCATCCCCGCGTGTTGCGCAACGGCCGAAAGGCCGCCGTTGCGGCACCCGCCGGGGGCAGCGCCGGTGAAGCGGGCGCAGGTGCCTCCTGTAGACTGAAGCCCTTATGGACAGTAAATCTAGGTGCCGGCCTGGGGGCTGTCAGCGGAGCATGAAGAGCAGCGCCGCGCAGTCCACCCGCAGAGCCGGCAAACCCCGAACACGAGCCCATCATCCGCCGGCGGCGCAGCCGGCCAGAACCCCCGGGGAAAGGGCGCCGGTTTCCGCCGACCATCCTCCGCCGGGAAGACCCTCCAGCTTCCCTAGTTCAACTTCCTTTTTCGTGCCGCTGGCCACCGCCTTCCAGGCGGGATGCTGAATGGAGTGGCTTCTCCTCGCAGCGGGCCTTCTGCTGATCGCCGGCACTGGCTTCTTTGTGGCCGTCGAGTTCTCCCTCATTGCCCTGGACCAGCCAACGGTCCAACGCGCCATTGACGACGGCGACACCGGCGCTGTTCCCCTGCTCACGTGCCTTAAATCACTGTCCACCCAGCTTTCCAGCTGCCAGTTGGGCATCACGCTCACAACGCTCCTGACCGGCTACGTGATGGAGCCATCGGTGGGACGCCTCCTGGAAGCCCCCCTGGCCGCCGTCGGACTTCCCGACGTCGCAGTAGCGTCGGTCTCCCTGGTCCTCGCCATGGTTCTTGCCACCCTGCTCTCCATGCTCCTGGGCGAACTGGTGCCCAAGAACATGGCTATTGCGCTGTCCTTCCCGGTTGGCCGGGCGCTTGCACGGCCCCAGCTGATGTTTACGGCCGTCTTCAAGCCGGCCATCGTGGTACTCAACGGGTTCTCCAACAAGGTGCTGAACGTCTTCGGACTGGAGGCGAAGGAGGAAATTTCAGGGGCCCGGACACCGGCGGAACTCGCATCGCTGGTGCGCCGTTCCGCGGCGATGGGAACGCTCGACGCCGGCACTGCCAACTTCGTGGCCCGCACGCTGAACTTCTCCACCAGGACAGCGGCGGACGTCATGACGCCGCGCATCCGGGTGGAAACGATTGATGCCGACCAGCCCGTTTCGGATGTCCTCAGTGCTGCTCGCCGGACCGGTTACTCGCGGTTCCCGGTGATCGGGGATTCCGCGGACGACATCCGGGGGCTGGTCCATGTCAAGAAAGCTGTCGCAGTGCCGTGGGACCGCCGGCAGAACCTGGAGGCCGGTGCCATCATGACCGAGGTGCTGAGGGTCCCCGAGACAATCCACCTCGACGCCCTGCTTGCGGAATTACGCGAGGGCAACCTCCAGCTCGCCGTCGTCCTGGACGAGTACGGCGGAACCGCCGGCATCGCCACGCTTGAGGACCTGGTGGAGGAAATCGTGGGAGAGGTTGCGGACGAGCACGACAAGGTCCGGCCGGGACTCCTGCAGAGTGCCTCCGGCGACTGGTATTTCCCGGGCCTGCTCCGCCCGGATGAGCTGTCCGAGCAGATTCCCCGGCTGAGCGTCCCTGACGAAGCCGCCTACGAAACGGTGGGCGGATACGTCATGAGCAAGCTGGGCCGGATCGCCGCAGTTGGGGACACTGTCCCCGTTGGCGGCGGGACATTGAGTGTCACCAGGATGGACGGCCGCCGCATTGACCGGATCTGTTTCCGGCCGGGCGCCGGGTCAGAGGACACCGACCGGGCAGACAGTTCCCAGCGCGATGACAAGTCCACACGTAACGGCAGGAACAAACGCGACGACAGGGCTGAACGATGAGCGACTGGGCCGGAATCTTCTGGCTGGCTGTGCTGCTGCTCGGCAACGCCTTTTTTGTGGCCGCTGAGTTCGCGGTCATGTCCGCCCGGCGCAGCCAGATCGAGCCGCTGGCCGAGGCGGGGTCGAAGCGGGCGCAGACCACACTTCGCGCCATGGAGAACGTGTCTCTGATGCTGGCCTGTGCCCAGCTTGGCATCACCGTGTGCTCCCTCCTGATCCTGCTGGTGGCCGAGCCGGCCATCCACCACCTGCTGGCCGTCCCGCTGGAGACGCTGGGAATGCCGAAGGAAGTTGCCGATGTGGCTGCCTTCGCGGTGGCGCTGATGCTGGTGACGTTCCTGCATGTGACCTTTGGCGAGATGGTGCCAAAAAACATCTCGGTCAGCGTGGCGGACAAGGCCGCGCTCCTGCTGGCCCCGCCGCTGATGTTCGTTGCCCGGCTGGTGCACCCGGTCATATCGGTCCTCAACTGGTCGGCCAACCACATCCTCAAGCTCCTTCGCATCGAGCCGAAGGATGAGGTCAACTCCTCCTTCACGCTGGAGGAAGTGCAGTCCATTGTGCAGGAGTCCACCCGCCACGGACTGGTGGATGACGACGCCGGGCTCATCACCGGCGCGCTGGAGTTCTCCGAATACACGGCGGCCGACATCATGGTTCCGCTCGAGAAGCTGGTCATGCTCCGCGCGGCCACCACCCCCGTGGAATTCGAGAAGGCCGTGAGCCGCACCGGATTTTCACGGTTCCCCATGCTGGACGAGGATGACATGCTTTACGGCTACCTCCACGTCAAGGATGTGCTCTCCATCCCCGAGCAGGCCTATGAGCGGCCAATCGCCGAGAGCCGCATCCGCTCCCTGGCCAATTTGGCGCTGGACGATGAGATCGAGAAAGCAATGTCAGTCATGCAGCGCACTGGTTCCCATCTTGCAAGGGTGATAGGGCCCGATGGCAACACCAAGGGCGTCCTGTTCCTGGAAGACGTGATCGAGCAGCTCGTGGGCGAGATCCGGGATGCAACCCAGGCCACCGGCATCCGGCGGCTGGGGCAGCCGAACGGGGGATAGCGGGGCGGTGCCCTTCCGTGCGGGAGGGGTACCGCACCCAAGCAGCCGTCTTTTCTAAATAGGAATCATTCCCATTTAGTTGTAAGCTGGAGTGGTTGTTTTCGCCTTTCCCCTTTGAATGAGGTTTCCGTGCGCCGTTTCACCGCTGCCCGATCGTCCCTCGCCGCCCTCGCCGGGCTTGGCCTGCTGCTTGCCGGATGCAGCCAGCAGGCGGAACCTGCGCCGGCCGCCGCCGATGGAATCAACATTGTGGCCTCCACCAATGTCTACGGTGACATCGCCAGGACGATCGGCGGGGACAAGGTCAGCGTCACCGCCATCATCACCAAGACCAGCCAGGACCCGCATTCCTACGAAGCCACCGCCCAGGACCGGCTTGCAGTCTCCAAAGCCGACCTTGTCCTGGAAAACGGCGGCGGCTACGACGACTTCGTCCACACCCTGGCCGAAGACAGCGGCCTCGACGACGCCAAGGTGCTGAACGCCGTCGAACTTTCCGGCCTGGCCCATCCCGAAGGGGAGGAAGCCGAGGAAGCCCCGGCCACGGAAGCGGCGGCGGACGATGAGTCCTCGCACGGCCACGGTGAGTTGAACGAGCACGTCTGGTACAGCCTCCCGGCGGTGGAACGCCTGGCCGACGAAATCGCGGCCAAGCTGGGTGAGCTGGATCCCGGCTCGGCTTCGATGTTCGAGTCAAACGCCTCAGCCTTTAAGTCCAGTATTGAAGAACTGCATGGCGAACTGGACGCACTGAAGGCCGCTTCGGCGGGTACCGAGGTGGCAGTGACTGAGCCGGTGCCGCTCTACCTCCTGGCGGATGCCGGGCTGGTGAACGCCACGCCGGAGGACTACACTGCTGCGATTGAGGAAGGCTCGGACGTCCCGCCGGCAGTACTCAAGGCCGCCACGGACCTCGTGGCTTCGAAGTCGGTGCGCCTGCTGGCCTACAACAGCCAGACTGAAGGCCCGCAGACGGAGTCGCTGAAGAAAGCGGCCGAAACTGCGGGGGTTCCTGTGGTCGACTTCAGTGAAACACTGCCGGAGGGCAAGACGTACCTCCAGTGGATGACGGACAATGTGGACAACATCGCCAAGGTTCTGGAGACAAATAGTTGAAACCCGTGGTCAGCCTCACCGGTGCGTCCCTGAAGTTCGGTAAGCGGGCGCTCTGGGAGGATCTGGACCTGGACATCATGCCTGGCGAATTCTTCGCCGTGCTGGGTCCCAACGGAAGCGGCAAGACCAGTTTCCTGAAGGTCCTGCTGGGGCTGCAGGACCTCCATCAGGGGCAGGCCACGCTTGGCGGACATCCGGTGGAACGGGGCAGCAGCCTCATTGGCTACATCCCCCAGCAGAAATCGTTTGCCCCGGACACCCCCATGCGGGCCCGGGACCTGGTGGGCCTGGGCGTGGACGGCCACCGGTGGGGACTGCGCCTGTCCCCGGGCAAGGCAAACCGCAGGATCGATGAGCTCCTCGAACTCGTAGGGGCCACGGAGTACGCGAAAGTTCCGGTAGGACAGTTGTCCGGCGGGGAGCAGCAGCGGCTGCGGGTTGCGCAGGCCCTTGCCACTGATCCGCAGATCCTGCTGTGCGATGAGCCCCTGCTCTCCCTGGACCTCCACCACCAGCAGGCGGTCAGCGCCCTGATCAACAAGCAGTGCCGTGAGCAGGACAGTGCCGTGGTTTTCGTGACGCACGAGATCAACCCCATCATCGACTACGTGGACCGGGTGCTGTACCTGGCCGGCGGCCGTTTCAAGGTGGGTACCCCCGAAGAGGTCATGACCACCGAGGTCCTTTCCGACCTTTACGGCAGCCATGTTGAGGTGATCCACGCCAACGGACGCATTGTGGTGGTGGGCCTGCCCGATGCCACCACCCATCACCATGCGCCAACGCATGTGCTGGCCGGAGAGGCAGCCTGATGGACGCAGACAGTATCCTCGGCGCCATCTTCAGCTTCGAAAACTACGGCGAGCTCCTGGTCCTGGTGCAGAACTCCATCTGGGCCGGGGCCGTCCTGGGCCTCCTGGGCGGCCTGGTGGGGACCTTCGTGATGAAGCGGGACCTGGCATTTGCGGTGCACGGCATCTCTGAACTCTCCTTCGCCGGAGCCGCCTTTGCGCTGCTGATTGGCGCGGACATTGTTTTTGGATCGCTGATCGGATCCGTCACTGCGGCGCTGTTGCTGGGACTGATGGGCGTCCGGGCCAGGGACAAGAACTCGATCATCGGCGTCATCATGCCGTTTGGGCTGGGGCTGGGGATCCTGTTCCTCTCCCTCTATGAAGGCCGGGCTGCCAACAAGTTTGGCCTGCTCACCGGACAGATCGTCTCGGTGGACACCGTGCAGCTGCAGGCGCTTGCCGGAACGGCAGTGGTGGTGATGGTGGCGCTGGCGGCCATCTGGCGGCCCCTCAATTTCGCCAGCGTGGATCCCGAACTTGCCGAGGCCCGGGGCGTTCCGGTGCGGACGCTTGCCATCGCCTTTATGGTCCTGCTGGGCGTCAGCGTGGCCCTGTCCATCCAGGTGGTGGGAGCCCTTTTGGTACTGGCACTGTTGATTACGCCGGCCGCGGCCGCACTCCGGGTGACGTCCTCGCCCGTTGCGGTGGTGCTGCTCAGTGTGGCCTTCGCTATGACGGCCACTGTGGGCGGGATCCTGCTGGCGCTGGGAGGCCGTATTCCCATCAGCCCCTACGTCACCACGTTGTCATTCCTGATCTACGTGGTGTGCCGGGTGGTTGGATCGGTGCGGGCCCGAAAGGGAATCAACGGGCGGGTCCTGGCGGGAACGGCTTAGAGGCTGCCGGCGGCCTTGCGCGCCGTGCAGTCAGGACACAGGCCAAAGATTTCCACGGTGTGCGCCACCTCTGTATATCCGTGCTCTGCTGCCGTGCGCGCCGCCCAGGTTTCCACGGCCGGAGCCTCCACTTCCACTGCCTTTCCGCAACTCCGGCACAGGAGATGGTGGTGGTGTCCCGTAACGGCACAACGGCGGTATACGGCCTCGCCGTCACCGTTGCGCAGGACGTCCACCAGGCCCTCGTCGGCGAGGGACTGGAGAATCCGGTAGGCAGTTGCCAGTGATACCGAAGCGCCCTGGTTTTGGAGGATCCGGTAGAGCTCCTGGGTGCTGACGAAATCGTCCAGTTCATCCAGGGCCGCGCTGACAGCCAGGCGCTGCTTCGTGACGCGCTGCTCCTTGCCGCCGCCCGTCGCCGGGGATGACGTGGTGGAATCAGCTTTGGCGCCGACGGGCATGAAAGGACTCGCTTCCTCGGGTTGGTGGCAAAGATCCAGATTACCAGCCGGAGCTTCGTGGACAGGGTCCGGAGAGGGACCCTAGGCTGGCGCTATGAAGTTGACGAAATACACCCACTCCTGTGTCCGGCTTGAAAAAGACGGCAGGGCGCTGGTCCTGGACCCGGGCAACTTCTCGGAATCGGCTGAGGCCCTGGAGTCCGCTGAGGCAGTCCTGGTGACGCACGAGCACGCCGACCACATTGACGTTCCAGCCGTGGTGGACGCCCTGCGCGCAAATGCCGGGCTTGCAGTGTTCGCCCCGGCGCGTGTTGCCGGCCAGCTGCAGGACAAGGCAACCGGCGAAGCTGCCCGCATTCATGCCGTGAACCCGGGCTCGACCTTCCAGGCTGCCGGCTTCGAAATCCGCAGCTTCGGCGGCCAGCATGCCTTGATCCACCCGCAGATCCCCATCGTGGCCAATATTGGCTACCTGGTGGACGGGAACGTCTACCACCCGGGGGATTCCTTCGTGGTTCCGGACGGCATCAGCGTCAAAACGCTGCTTGTTCCCCTGCACGCACCGTGGAGCAAGTCCGCCGAGGTGCTGGACTTCGTGATTGCCGTCAGGGCCCCGCGGGCATTCCAGATCCACGACGGACTGCTGAACGAGAACGGCCTGAAAATCGTCGAAGGCCATGTCCAGCGGATCGGCGCCAAGTACGGCACCGAATACACCCATCTTGCGGCCCGGGAGTCGGTGGAGGTCTAAGCCGCGTCTCCGGTCCAGATGCCCGTGTCCATGAACCGCCGGATCACCGCTTCGTACGGTGCCGGGTCCAGCCCATGGGCAGCCAGCCAGTCCTCGTTGTAGTAGTTGCCCGCATAGCGTTCGCCGCCGTCGCACATGAGTGAAACGATGCTGCCTTTGCGGCCAGCGGCAACCATCCCTGCCACGAGCTGCCACACACCCCAGAGGTTGGTTCCGGTGGAGGGGCCGGCGTGGAGCCCCGCAAGGCTGTGGAGGTGGCGCATGGCAGCCACTGACGCGGCGTCGGGGACCTGCACCATGAGGTCGATCACGGAGGGCACGAAGCTGGGTTCCATCCGCGGGCGCCCGATCCCCTCAATCCGGGACGGCAGGCCCGCCGGCGCGCCGGAGGTGCCCTGCCAGCCCGGGTAGAAAGCCGAATTTTCCGGATCCACCACCAGCAGCTGCGTGGGGTGGCTGTGGTAGCGGAGGTACCTGCCGATGGTGGCGCTCGTGCCTCCGGTGCCGGCTCCCACCACGATCCACTCCGGCACCGGGTGTTCCTCCAGCCCGAGCTGGCCAAAAATCGATTCGGCAATATTGTTGTTGCCCCGCCAGTCGGTTGCCCGCTCGGCGTAGGTGAACTGGTCCATGTAGTGGCCGTTGCAGGTTTCCGCCACCTCCTGGGCGGTCGCGTACACGTCGGACGCGTGCTCCACCAGCAGGCAGGAACCGCCGAACTGCTCGATCAGGGCAATTTTCTCGGGGCTGGTGGTGCGCGCCATCACGGCAACGAAGGGCAGGCCCAGGAGCTGCGCGAAGTACGCCTCGGACACGGCCGTGCTCCCGCTGGAAGCCTCCACGATGGTGGTGTCCTCCCGGATCCAGCCGTTCACCAGGCCAAAGAGAAACAGGGAGCGGGCCAGCCGGTGCTTCAGGCTGCCGGAGCGGTGGGTGGACTCGTCCTTGAGGTAGAGGTGGACGCCCCAATGCTCAGGAAGCGGGACAGAGTAGAGGTGGGTGTCGGCGGAGCGGTTGTTTTCTGCCCTGATTTTGCGGATTGCCTGGTCCGCCCAGTCCCGGTCCGCGGTGTACCGGCTGGCGCTGCGCTCGATCTTCACCGCACCAGCCTACCCGCGGCGGGAAGGGCTGCCGCTAGAGTGGACCCGTTGGCCCAACCACCGCTGGAGGAGTGCAATGAGCCCCCTGATGGACGTTGCCGGTCTGCAGGCCCGCCTTGCGGATCACCGGCGCACCGTACTGCTGGATGTGCGCTGGGCCCTGGGTGATCCCCACGGCTACCGCCACTACCTGCAGGAGCACCTGCCGGGCGCAGTGTTTGTTGACCTGCAGACGGAACTTGCCGCCGCCGGAGTTCCCGAACGGGGAAGGCACCCGCTGCCGGCTGCGGAGGATTTCGAAGCATCTGCCCGCCGCTGGGGCATCAACGACGGCGATGTTGTGGTGGCCTACGATGACAGCGGCAACATGGCTGCAGCCCGCGCGTGGTGGATGCTCCGGGACGCCGGACTGGCGGAGGTGTACCTGCTCGACGGCGGCCTGGCCGCCTGGCGTGCCGCGGGACTTGCGCTTGAGGCAGGCCCCGTTGTTCCGGCCCCCGGCGGCGTGCACCTCACGCATGGAAAGATGCCGGCGCTCGACGCCACGGCGGCGTCCGCCTGGCCGGAGGCGGGCCTCCTGCTGGATGCACGGGCGGGGGAGAGGTACCGCGGCGAGTTTGAGCCCATCGACCCGCGGGCCGGGCATATCCCCGGCGCGATTAGTGCGCCGACGTCGGAAAACGTGGACGGCAGCGGGCGGTTCCTGCCACCTGACTCCCTCCGCCGCCGGTTCGAGTCGCTGGGCGTCCGCGACGGCCGGCAGGTAGCGGTGTACTGCGGATCAGGAGTTACTGCGGCCCATGAGGTCGCAGCCCTGGAAATCGCCGGGTTTGCTGCCGCGCTGTATCCGGGTTCCTTCTCAATGTGGTCCAACCACCCGGACCTGCCAGTGGCCACCGGGGCTGAGCCCGGCGGCCGCGGCGCGCAGCCGAGTGGCAACACGGATGCGGGCAGGGGTAGCGTCGCACTATGACTCCAGGACGCCCGGTACCTCCGCCCCTTGCACAACCTGCCGCACCTTCCGGCGGCGGCGTACTTGCCGCAGCTTACGGTGCAACGTCCCCGGACAGCGGGCTGGTGCCGCTGACCCTCGCCCGGCGCACGCCGAAGGCCGACGACGTCGAAATAGCCATTGAATACTGTGGCCTCTGCCATTCGGATGTGCACGCCACCCGGGGCGAGTGGGGCGGTACAACCTGGCCGCTGGTGCCGGGACACGAGATCGTGGGCACCGTCAGCCGGGTGGGTTCCGCGGTTGTTGATTTTGCCGCCGGCGACCGCGTAGGCGTCGGGTGCATGGTCGATTCCTGCCGGACATGCGAGAGCTGCCTGGACGGCCTGGAACAGTACTGCGAAAACGGAATGACCGGCACGTACGGTGCCATCGACCGCCGGAACGGCGATTCCGTCACCCAGGGCGGATACTCCTCGTCCATCGTGGTGGACCGGCGCTACGTTGTGCGGGTTCCGGAATCACTTGACCCGGCGGCCGCCGCGCCCTTGCTCTGTGCCGGCGTCACCACATTCTCCCCGCTGCGGCACTTCGGCGTCGAAGAAGGGGATGTTGTGGGTGTGGTGGGGCTGGGCGGCCTGGGCCACATGGCCGTCAAGCTTGCCAGGGCCATGGGCGCAAAGGTGGTGGTGTTTACGACGTCGGATGCCAAGGTGGCGGCGGCCCTTGAGTTGGGTGCCGATGAGGTTGTCCTGTCCAGGGATGAAGAAGCGATGGCCGGGGCAAACCGCAGCATCGACCTCATCATCGATACGGTCGCGGCCCCGCACGACCTGAACCCCTACTTCCGGACACTCCGCGTTGACGGTGCGCTCTTCCAGCTGGGCCTTCCGTCGGAGCCGATGCCGCCGGTCAACCCGGGCTCACTGATCCGGCGCCGGATAGCCTATGCGGGTTCGCTCATCGGCGGCATTGCAGAAACCCAGGAGATGCTGGACTTCTGCGCTGAGCACGGTGTGGCGGCGGAGATCGAGATGGTCCGCGCCGACCAGCTCAACGAAGCCTACGACCGGATGGTGGCAGGCGATGTGAAATACCGGTTTGTGCTGGACACCAGCACACTGCACGCACCTGCCAAGGAGGCACACGCATGAGCACTCTCTTTACCAGGATCCTGAACGGCGAAATCCCGGGCCGCTTCGTATGGCGGGAACCCGATGTTGGCGCTTTCCTCACCACGGGGCCGCTCGCCGATGGCCACACGCTGGTGGTTCCCACCGAGGAAGTGGACCGCTGGACCGACGCCTCTCCCGAAACGCTGGCCAAAGTCATGGAAGTGGCCCGCCGGATCGGCGCGGTCCAGGTGGATGTCTTCGGCGCGGCAAGGGCGGGCCTGATTGTGGCCGGCTACGAGATCAACCACCTCCACGTTCATGTCTGGCCTTCCCGGAGCATGGCGGAGTTCAACTTTGCCACCGCGGACCAGAACCCGGACCCCGACATCCTCGACGCCAATGCGGAGAAGCTCCGCCAGGGCCTCCGGGCCGCCGGATACGGGGAGTTCGTTCCGGCCTGAAACCCGGTACGGCGCGGACCCGGTCCGGGATCCGCGCCGTTGCCTGGCGGGAAAGAAGAGCCCTACGCCGGGGCCAGTGCTTTGTTGAGCACGGCCCGGATACGCTTCTCGGACACCGAATACGCTGTGCCGAGTTCGACGGCGAAGAGGCTCACCCGGAGCTCTTCAATCATCCAGCGCACCTGGGTTAATTCAGGTCCGGTCTTGCGTCCGGGAAGCAGGGCAGACACGGCGTCGTCGTAGTCGTCCTCAAGCCGCTGCACCACGGCCATGTTGAGGGCGTCCCGCTGCACGTTGCCCGGCAGGCGTTCCAGCCGCTTCTCGATGGCGGAAAGGTATCTGGGCAGCTGGCTGAGCTGTGCGTAGCCCGTCCGTGCCACAAAGCCCGGGTACACCAGCTGCTCCAGTTGGCTCTTGACGTCGTTGAGGGCAGAAATGAGGGCCAGGCTGGTGGTCCCCTTCAGCTGCTTTTCGATCCGCCGCGTGCTGGCAAGGATCCGCTCCACCACGGCGGTCACGCTGAACACGGTGTCGATCAGTTCGGCCCGGACCACCTCATACAGGCGGTCAAAGGATTCCCGGTCCCACGGAAGGTCCTGGGGCGTGAGTTTGTCGAGGGCTGCCAGAGCGCAGTCCGCGATCAGGGCTGAGACGGAGCCGTGCGGGTTCTGGCTGAACGTCAGTTTCTCGGTGTTGCTCAAGTGCTCCAGCACGTAGCGGTCCGGTGCCGGGACGCGCAGGGCGAGCAGGCGGATCACGCCGCCGCGCATCGCCTCCGCCTGTTCTGCCGCCGTCTGGAAGACCCGGAGCGCCACGGACGTTCCCTGGTCCACAAGCGCCGGATACCCGGTGACGGTGTGGCCCTTGACTGTGTTGCTGACCTGCCGCTGAAGGGTGCCGAAGCTCCATTCCGTCAGACCTGCCTGCTCCCTGAAACCTGCCGAAGCTGCGGCTGCCGGCACTGCGGCCGGCTGCCCTGCCGCGGGGGAGCCGGCGTCGTGCCCTTTGCCGTCTCCCTGCCCGGCCTTCCTGCCGTTGCCGGTGCCCTTGGCCCCGCCGGGAGCGGTGGAGGCGGGCGTGGCACCCAGGGATTCGGCAATGGCCCGCCGGGTGGCCGGAGCAAGTTTCTCCTGCAGTGCCGCGAGGTCCTTGCCCTCATCCAGGACCTTGCCCTTGCTGTCCACCACCCTGAACGAGACGCGAAGGTGGGCGGGGACGGCATCCCAGTTCCACGACCCCGGGGGGACAACGTGTCCGCGGATGCGGCGCAGGGCGAGCTCAAGGGAGGGTTCCAGGTCGTCGGCGGCCGGATCGAAGTCAGCTTCCAGCACTGCCACCGCCTGGCGTGCCACGTCCGGGGCAGGGACGAAGTTCTTCCGGATCTGCTTGGGCAGCGACTTGATCAGGGCTGTCACCAGCTCCACGCGCTGCCCGGGAATCAGCCAGCGGAAGGCTTTATCTTCCAGCTGGTTGAGGAACAGGACGGGCACTTCAGCTGTCACGCCATCGGAAGGATTGGGCGGTGAGCCCGGGGCAACAGGGTGGAACTCATAGCTCAGGGGAAGTTCGAAGCCCTTGTGCAGCCAGGTTTTGGGGTAGGCGGAGTCGTCGAGGTCGTCGGCGTCGTCGCTGAGGAGGAGCGACTTGTCGTAGTCCAGGAGGTCCGGGTTCTTCTGCCGCGCCTCCTTCCACCACTTGTCGAAGTGCCGCTCGGACACCACGTCCGGTCCGATCCGCGCATCGTAGAACTCGAACAGCGTCTCGTCATCCACCAGGAGGTCCCGGCGGCGCATCCTGGCCTCCAGCTCCTCGACCTCATTCAGGAGGGCACGGTTGCGGTGGAAGAACTTGTGGTGCGTTTTCCAGTCGCCCTCCACCAGGGCATGCCGGATAAACAGCTCCCGGGCTACCACCGGGTCAACCCTGCCGTAATTGATCCTGCGCTGGGCGATGATGGGCACGCCGTAAAGGGTGACCTTCTCGTAGGCCATCACGGCACCCTGCCGCGTGGACCAGTGCGGTTCACTGTAGCTGCGCTTCACCAGGTCCGGCGCCACCTGCTCCGCCCACGCGGGATCGAACCTGGCAGCCACCCTGGCCCAGAGCCGGCTGGTTTCCACCAGTTCCGCGGCCATCACGAACGTGGGGGACTTCTTGAAAAGGGCCGAGCCGGGGAAAATCGCGAAACGGGACCCGCGCGCTCCGGCGTACTCGCGCTTGCGCTCGTCCAAAATGCCGATGTGGCTCAGGAGCCCGGAAAGGAGGCTGATGTGGATGCCATCGTGGTTGCCCACGGGATCGGCCAGGCGCTTGTTGTCGAGGCTGATGCCCAGGGGCCGGGCCAGCTGGCGCAGCTGGGCAAACAGATCCTGCCATTCGCGCACGCGCAGGTAGTTGATGAACTCTGCCCGGCACATCCGGCGGAAGGCCGACGACGAGAGCTCCTGCTGCTTCTCCTGCAGGTAGTTCCAGAGGTTAAGGAATCCGGTGAAATCCGAATTTTCGTCCTTGAAACGGTTGTGCTTTTCCGCCGCAAGCTGCTGCTTGTCCGTTGGGCGCTCGCGTGGGTCCTGGATGGTGAGCGCGGCAGCCAGGATCATGACTTCGCGGACACAGCCCCGTTTTCCTGCTTCCACGATCATCCGGCCCAGCCGGGGATCCACCGGCAGCTGGGCAAGCTTTTGCCCGACGGCGGTGAGCCCGCCGCCGCTTTTCGCCCCGTCCGTGCCGTTCTGCGGCCGGGCGGCTGCAAGGGCGCCGAGTTCGCGGAGCAGCGTGACGCCGTCGTTAATTGCCCGCGTTTCAGGTGGTTCCACGAACGGGAAGTTTTCGACGTCCTTGGGCCCGCGGGCCACTCCCATGGCGGTCATCTGCAGGATGACGGCAGCGAGGTTGGTCCGCAGGATCTCCGGGTCCGTGTAGAGGGGCCGGGAATCGAAGTCTTCCTCGGAGTAGAGGCGGATTGCAATGCCGTCCGAGACGCGGCCGCACCGCCCCGAACGCTGGTTGGCGGACGCCTGCGAGACCCGCTCGATGGGCAGGCGCTGGACCTTGGTGCGGTGCGAGTACCTGGAGATACGGGCGGTTCCGGTGTCGATGACGTATTTGATGCCCGGCACCGTGAGTGACGTTTCGGCCACGTTGGTGGCCAGCACGATCCGGCGTTTGTTGCCCGGGTGGAACACCTTGTGCTGTTCCTGCAGGCTCAGCCGCGCGAAGAGGGGCAGGACTTCGGTTCCGGCCAGCCGGCGGTTCGACTGGATGCGGGCCTGCAGCGCGTCGGCCGCATCCCGGATCTCGCGCTCGCCGGAAAAGAAGACCAGGATGTCGCCGGGTGCCTCGGCGGCGAGTTCGTCCACGGCGTCGCAGACGGCGTCGAGCGGGTCCCGGTCTTCCTCAAGTTCGTCGTCGGAACCATTTCCGTCGTCATCCGCGGCCGCTCCTCCGGGCGGCTGGGACAGCGGGCGGTAGCGGATCTCCACGGGGTAGGTCCGTCCGGAGACCTCGACGATGGGGGCGGGGTTTTCGGCTGTGCCGAAATGGTTGGCAAACCGCTGGGGGTCGATGGTGGCGGAGGTAATGATCACCTTGAGATCCGGCCGCTGCGGCAGGATCCGCTTCAGGTAGCCCAGGATGAAGTCGATGTTCAGGCTGCGCTCGTGGGCCTCATCGATGATGATTGCGTTGTACTTGCGGAGCAGCTTGTCCCGCTGGATCTCCGCCAGCAGGATGCCGTCAGTCATCAGCTTGATCTTCGTGGCGCGGCTGACTTCGCCGGTGAAGCGGACCTGGAAGCCCACCTCCTGGCCGATGTCCACGCCCAACTCCTCCGCGATGCGCTCGGCCACGGTGCGCGCGGCAAGCCGGCGGGGCTGGGTATGGCCGATCAGGCCATTCTCACCCAGGCCAAGCTCAAGGCACATCTTGGGTATCTGGGTGGTCTTACCGGAGCCGGTCTCGCCGGCGATGATGGTGACCTGGTTTGCTGCGATGGCTGCCATCAGGTCTTCGCGCCGTTCGGAAACCGGCAGCTCAGCGGGATAGGCGATGTGAAGTGTCATGTCTGCTGACAGTCTACTGCGGGAGCCCGGGCATCCCGTTTCGACTATCTGCAGTTGTTTCCGGATCGGGGGGTGGTTAGAAGACGCGAAGCGTGTAGTTGATGCTGGGAAGGTCCAGGGCGGACCATGCCTCGTGGGATTCGACCGGAGGCGTATGTCCCCTTCCGTCACGCAGGAGGGCTGAAAGGGTGGCGGCGATAACGAGGAGGATCACGATGAGGAGGGCGGTTATGAGGATTTCCATACCTCCATGCTTCTCCTGGTGCCACGCTGAAAAAAGTGGCAGAAATGCCCAAAAAGCTAAAATTACTGCCACAATGGAGACATGCTCAAATCAGTGGCAGTCATCGTGGTTCCCAACTTCTCGATGTTCGAATTCGGGACCGCGTGCGAAGTGTTCGGCATCGACAGATCGGCCAGGGGAAGCGGCGTTCCGGCTTTCGATTTCCGCGTGTGCACCGCTTACCCCGGAAACGTGCCGTTGAAGTCGGGGCTCTCCATGAACGTGGGCCTGGGGCTCGAAGCCACACAGGATGCGGACCTGGTCATCATGGCACCCTATGGCAGGGACGAGGAGCTGCCCGAACAGGTTTTGGAGGCGCTCCGCGCTGCCGATGCCCGGGGTGCCTGGGTCATGTCCATCTGCTCCGGCGCTTTTGCGCTGGCCCGTGCCGGCCTGCTCGACGGGCGCCGCTGCACCACCCACTGGCACTATTCCGGCCAGCTGGCCGCCGAGCATCCGCTCGTGCAGGTTGACGAGAACGTCCTGTACGTCCAGGACGGCAACATCATCTCCTCCGCCGGCACCGCCGCAGGGATCGATGCGTGCCTCCACCTGGTGCGCGTGGAGTTGGGGGCGCACGTGGCTGCCGCGATAGCAAGGGACATGGTGGTTCCTCCGCACCGCGACGGCGGCCAGGCGCAGTTTATCGACCGGCCCATGCCCACCTGCGGTTCCGCGCCCATGGAGAAACTGCTGCGCTGGATGGTGGAAAACCTGGAGCGCGAGCACACGGTGAACGAGCTGGCGGCACGGGTCCACATGTCTCCGAGAACCTTTGCGAGGCGGTTCAGGTCGGAGACCGGAGCCACCCCTGCCGCCTGGCTCAACTCGCAGCGCGTACTCCGCGCCCAGGAGCTCCTTGAATCCACTGACTTGAACATCGACGAGATCGCCAGGGAGTCAGGTTTCGGGCATCCTGTCCTGTTGCGCCACCACTTCGCCAAGGTCCTGGACACCAGTCCGCAGTCATACCGCAGGGCCTTCCGCGGCCAACTGGCTGAGGCGGGGTAGCTACTGCCTGGCCGGAGCGTACTCCGGCTGAAGCTGCAGCGGAGCCTTCTGCGCACCCAGCGGGGCTTGCGTTTACCCAGCGGGGCTTGCGTTGACCCAGCCGGGCTTTCCGCCCACTCAGCCGGGGGACGCGCCGTCCTGCCGCCGCTGGACCCGGGATGCCTCGGCGGCTTCCCGGGTACTGTCCACCAGCACCCGCCACGGCCCGGTCACGGCCTGCTCGGGAAGCGCGGCCCGGTGCTGGCCGGCCCGGATGGAGTAGATGAACCGGTCCGGCTGGTGCCCAGCGAACTCCTCTGCCGCAGCCCTGGGCGTCCTGGGCACCGAATCCCATGGGCAGGCTTCCACAATGGGCTGCCACTGGCTGATAGCGGTCTCGGAGCGGGCTTCCACAGTCCACACCCGGGGTATCGCTGCGATTCCTCCGGTGCGCTCAACGCTGATCTTCATGGCCTGGTCCTTGGGCTTCCCCTGCAGCCCGGCGGCCAAACTGCGCCAGCCGGGCGTTTGTTAGAGCTTGACCTTCACAGTTTCCCACGCCAGCTGTACGGCGTCATGCTCCGGTGATCCGGAACCGAAGAGCTCTACGGCTGATTCAACCGTGGCGCGGGCGAAGACCCTGAAGGTGGCAGCAGGGGGAAGCGATCCGCCGGTGAGTGCCTCGTACCAGATGCGCCCGGGGGAGTCCCAGGCGTTTCCGCCGAGAGACTCCGCCACGAGGTAGAAGGCGCGGTTGGGGATGCCGGAATTGATGTGGACGCCGCCGTTGTCCGCGCTGGTCCTCACGTAGGTGTCCATCGTGTCCGGCTGGGGGTCCTTACCCAGCACGTCGTCGTCGTACGCCGTTCCGGGGGCCTTCAGGGAGCGCAAGGCGCGGCCTTCCACTTCGGGAGTGAAGATGCCCTCGCCGATAAGCCAGCTGGCCTCGGCGGCGGACTGGTTCTTGACGTATTGTTCCACCAGCGCGCCGAAGACGTCGGACATGGATTCATTGAGGGCGCCGGCCTGGTTCCGGTACACAAGCGCAGCTGAATACTGCGTGACGCCGTGGGCGAGCTCGTGCCCGATGACGCTCAGGGATTTTGTAAACCGTTCAAAGACTTCACCGTCCCCGTCGCCGAAGACCATCTGCTTCCCGTCCCAAAAGGCGTTGTCGTAAAGCTGGCCGAAGTGGACCGTGGCGTTCAGGGGCAGTCCCCGTCCGTCGATGGAGTTGCGTCCGAACACGTCGGCGTAGAGCCGGTGCGTGTGGCCCAGCCCTTCATAGGCTTCGTCAGCCGCAGGGTCGCCGGCAGGTGGCCCGCCTTCCTTGCGCACCAGCGTGCCGGGGAGAAGCTCCGAGCTGTTTGCGTCGAAGATGCTCCGGTCCGGTGGTCCGGGCTTGGCCTGGCGGACGCCTGCCGGGGCGCCGGGCGCGGACTTGGCCCGTGCTGAACGGAACGACTCCACATGGCCTAAAGCTTCCTTGGCTGCCCTGGCCGCGGACGAAAACTCCGGCGCGCCCTGCCTGGCCAGCCTCCTGAGCATATAGGGCGGGATGATGGAACATAACGGACCGTGCATTGCGTACCCCCTCAACTTGGTGGATTCAGCCTACGAGGAGGCACCGACATTCCTCGGCAGGCTCCCGGCATTGCCGGCCTGCCCCCTAGCCGGACCCTCCGGCCAGCACATCCACGTGGACGTGGTCGAGGTGGCGCAGGATCTCGTTGCCGGGCTCAGGTGCGCGGTACGCCTGCCATTGCCCGCGGGAACTGTGCACGCTCCAGAAGCGGTCATCGAAGATGACGTACTGGATATCCAGCGCCTCGGCGTGGGCAACCAGCCAGTGGGCCAGCACCCACCCAGCGCGCCGGTTTTCCTCGGTCACGGGACGGAAGAAGACATCCACTGCCCGGCCGTCATAGTGCGTGGAGTCAACTCCGTGTCCTTGGCCGACGCCGCCTGGGGCGAACCCGCCCAAACTTTGGGGGCCAAACACCTCCGTCATCGCCGCGCGCAACCGCTCGGCACGGGGTGTCAGGCCCGTGGCAGTCAGCGGCTCTTCGCCCAGTCCGCTGGCGGCCGAGCCCCGGCAGGAGAGGGAAGGGCCTGCGTCATCGGACGGGCCGGCAGCCAGCTGCTCCAACGCCGCCGCATCAATGCCGGAGGTGTCCGGTGGCTGCACGCCGCGGGCCAGCAGTGCGACGGCTGTTGTGGCCCGTTGCGCCTCCTCCCGGGTGAGCCCTACCTTCCCGTCAGGGGTCTCGACAACGCACTCCGGGTTCCACACCAGCGAGCCGCCGGCGCCCCGCAAACCGCTGAGCAGGCCTGGCGCGAGGAGTACCAGCGCTGATGCGAGCAGCACAAAAACGAGAAACCCGGGGAGCAGCCGAAGCGGCCCGCGGCGGCCGTCCCGGGTCCTGTCGGAGTTCAGCACGAGACCACAAAGATATGCCGCAACTGGGCATCGGGGTTGTTGTGACTGGGCAGGACCAGGGGCAGGGCTGGCCCGGGAGCTTTTGTACTGGTCACGGTGTTCCGGCCTACGATGACGCGCCTTTCGTTCGGTGGCAGCGCTCCGACTGTGGCGCTGGGCTCTGCTGAAAGGTTTAATCGACAGCCGTGGCCAATAGTTCCCGTATGGAGGTGTCGCAAGCGTTGGGCATCAATCACCTGCAGAACCTGCTGGGACGCAGAGAACCGCCCGGAATCATTGATTCCTGGCGGTTCTCGTTGGTGCCCTCGATAGGATTCGAACCTACGACCTTCTGCTCCGGAGGCAGACGCTCTATCCCCTGAGCTACGAGGGCAATCCGGGGTTCCTGCCGTTGCCGGCGGGACGTCCTAGAGCTTAGCAGTAAGGTGGCCCGCAAGGGAAAATCGGCGCTGCGGCACCGCGACGGGACGGGCCGAACGGTGGAAAGTCAGTAGCCCGAGAAGGAATCAATGTGGACTTTTCTTGCCCCGGCGTCTTTTGCAGCCCGCCTCAGTGAGGCCACGCTGGCAGGGGAACCCGAGATGTACACCTCACGGTCAGCGACGTCGGGGACCAGGGCGCGGATGGCCTCGCCGTCCACCCGCGTGCCATCCCAAGACGCGGTGGCCAGACCCGGGGGCGGCACGGAACCGTCCGCCACGCGGACCAGGACACGGATACCCGCCGCCTGCAGCTCCTCCGCATAGGCAACCTCCTCCGCGCTCCTGGCGAGCAGGAGCAGCACGGCATCCCGGTCCCGCAATCCTCCGGACGACAAGTGTGAAAGGTACGGCGTGATGCCGATTCCGGCGGCAATCAGCAGGACAGGCTTGCGCGGATCGCGGGGGAGGACAAAGTCACCTCCAACCGCCGTGGCCGTCACTTCATCCCCCGGATTCAGCGACAGGAGCACTTTCTTGGCTGCCGACAGGGGCTCCGCGGTCCGCACGCCGAACTTGACCAGGCGTTCACTGGGCGAGCCCGTCAGGCTGAACACCCGGCGTCGTCCTTTGCCGTCGGATTTTGCATGCGGAAGGTCCAGTTCCATGTACTGCCCCGGCACGAAGCGCACAGGCCGGGACGGCTCGAAACTGAATTCCGTCGTGCTGCGCGTCAAGGGCCTGGTTCCGGCCAGGCGAAGGGCCACCCTGCCCCGCTGCCCCATCAGGAACGCGATCGCATTGCCAAGCAGCAGCGCCGCCTCTGGAGAATTGGCCAGGAAACCGAAGTTGTAGGGGACCGCGAACACCACGCCCACCACAGCGGCAAGTGCCAGCTGCTGCCGTCTCCGTGGCGGCAGTGTGAGTGGTTCGGTGAGCATGAAGCCAACAAAAAACAGCAGCGGCCGCTGGGCCAGGGACTGCCATAAAGCCATGCCCACGGACATCCCGGCCTGAAGCAGTTCCGCCGTGATGATGGCGGTGGCCACAGCAACGAACACGGACGCCATCAGGAACTTCCGGGTTCTGTACAGGACCAGGAGGACACCGGGCACCAGCACCCACAGCATCGCAGGAGTGGCGGCCCACCAGGTTGCAATGTTGAGCCCGGTAAGCCCGGCCACGAAAGCTCCCGCCGCGGCGGCGTTGAAGATGTGCCGGCCGCGCCACGCGAGCGCATACTTTGATGCCGACGCCAGGACGCAGGCCAGGGCCACGCCTGCCACGTCCAGCGGCGCGAACGAGGGCCAGAACAGGAAGTACAGCAGCAGGCCCGTGATGAGCGAGGACTCAGAGTGCGGCCGGACCCGGAACAGCGGCGCCAGCGCCCTGTTTGAGGCGTATGTCAGGCCGAGGCACAGCACCAGGTGCGCCAGCATTTCGGGAATACCGAACGTCAGCCAACCAAGGGCATCGAGGACCAGGCTGTATACAGCCAGGACCGCGAGGACAAGGAGGACCAGCCGGTACATGGTGAACCGGCCCAGCGCGGTGTCCAGCCGGGCACCCAAGGCGGCGCCCGGCGGCGCTTTCGGCGTTTCAACAGGGCTCATGTGAACAGTGTCCCCTCAAACTCTGCGGAATGGGCGGCGCTTCCGTCCGAGAAAACGGTGAGCCAGGAGAAGTCGAAGGCCCGTTGGAGTTCGGCACCGGGTACAAAGAAGAGTGCTGTTGCCAGGGCATCGGCCAGCATGGTGGTGCCGGCCAGTGCCCACGTGGCCACGGCCGTCCTGACGGGCCGGCCGGTCCTCCCGTCCAGGACGTGGTGCAGGCCGTCGCCCCAGGCACGCCGGTTGGCCGCAGAGGCGCACAGGGCACGGTCCGCCAGCTGCACCACCCCTATGGCCTGCGTTGTGTTGTACGGATGTTCCAGCGCCACCGCAACGGGTTCCGGACCCTTCGCCAGCAGGTCTCCGCTGCCATCAACGGTGTACGCCTTGAGCCCGGCCTCCTCGAGCTGGGCAGCCAGCAGATCCACCAGCAGGCCCTTGCCGGCGGCCCCGACGTCCAGCACAACGGGAGCCGAGGTGGTGAGGGTGCTGCCGGCCCACTCCAGCACCCCGTCCCAGGCCGGCGCCGGCAGTGCGGAGCCCGAGGGGCGAAGGGAGTAATTCGCGTCGTACCCCAGGCGCTCCAGGCTGGGTCCGATGAGCGGCGTCATGGCCCCGCCGGTGGCCTTATAAAGGCTCCGGTACAGCTGCCCCAGCGCCTGCGCCTCCGCGGCAAACTCATACTTTCCGGGTTCCCTGGCCATGGCGCTGACAAGGGAATCCGCCCGGAACCGGGACCAGTCGGCGTCGAATCGTTCCACCAGGGCCAGCAGGCGCGCGCGGAGTGCGGAATCGAGCGGCTGCGGCGTTGAAATTTCCCAGCGCGTTCCGATCCCCTCAAACGCAAAATCCTCCCAGCCGACCGGCACGTCCTATCGCGCTTCCGACTTGATCTGCTCCACGGCCTGGTTGAAGCCGCCACTGGTGAGGGAGGAGCCGGCAACCTTGGAAACATTGAGCTGGTCAATGTTCTTGCCTACCACCTGCCCCGCGATCCCACCGGCGAACTCGCCCTGGAACTTGCGGGTGTTCGGGTTGGAGGGGTGCTGCGTGATCTGCACGTCCGTGACGGTCCCGGATGCCAGGGTCAGTTCCACGCCCACAGTTTCGGTGCCGTTGGGTGAGACGTACGTCCCATCCGCACTGTAGGTGCCGTCCTTGTAGTCCGATCCGCTGCCAGCCGCGGTTGATGCGCCCGGTGCTGGAGCACTGCCGGTGGCTGCGGGCGCGGGGGAGGAATCCCCGGCAGAAGGGGCGCAGGCGGCCACCGTTCCGGCCAGGGACAGGCCGGCGATCCCGGCATAAACACTTTTACGGACTGCGGGCCTCATCGGGGTACTCGTTTCGTCGGTGGACTCGGTGTGGAAATGCCAGGTGGTTACGTGTTGTCAACGCCGAACCCAGCGTATTGGTTCAACCTGTGCCCGCATTCCCTGCTTCCTGTGGGTCCCCGGTGCATCAAAAAACGCCTGAATTACTTGCTGTTACTGGGCCCCCGGTAGGCTAGAGGGGTGACTCCCGAAGAACTCTCCCTCGCCATATCCGCCTGCCTGAAGGAAGCCGTCGCCGCCGGCGACATTGCCCTTCCTGCATCAGCCGTGCCTGATGAGGTGCGCGTGGAGCGGCCAAAGAACAGGGACCACGGAGACTGGGCCACCAATATCGCCCTTCAGCTGGCCAAGCAGGCAGGCACCAACCCCCGGGAATTCGCCACGATCCTCAGCGCGCGGCTGAAATCCATTGACGGTGTTTCCGCAGTGGACATCGCCGGGCCGGGGTTCCTGAACATCACCGTGGACGCCGCCGCTGCCGGCGCCCTCGCCAAGGCAATTGTGGAAGCCGGAAAGCAGTACGGCACCAACTCGGCGCTCGCCGGCCACACGGTGAACATGGAGTTCGTTTCCGCCAACCCCACCGGGCCCCTGCATATCGGACACACCCGCTGGGCAGCCTTGGGCGATTCGATCGCCCGCGTCCTGCGCGCCTCCGGTGCCGAGGTCACCGCCGAGTACTACATCAACGACGCCGGCACCCAGATGAACGTCTTCGCCCACTCCGTCTACAACCGGCTCCACGGCCTGCCCGTGCCCGACGGCGGTTACCCCGGCCAGTACATTGCCGACCTCGGCCATGAGGTCCTCACCGAGCACCCGGACATCCGCGAACTGACGGAAGTAGCGGCCCTCCCGGTCATCCGCGCCGCCGCCTACCAGGCGCAGATGAAGGACATCAAGGCCACCCTCGCGGACTTCGGCGTGGAGTTCGACGTCTTCTTCTCCGAGCAGGAACTGCACGACGCCGGCGCCATCGAAAGTGCCGTGGCGCGGCTGCGCGAGCAGGGCCACGTGTTCGACGACGGCGGTGCGGTCTGGCTGCGGACCACGGACTTTGGCGACGACAAGGACCGGGTGATGATCCGCGCCAACGGCGAACCCACCTACTTTGCCGCAGACGCCGCCTACTACCTGTCCAAAAAGGACAGGGGCTTCACCGAGAAGATCTACCTCCTGGGCGCGGACCACCACGGGTACATCAACCGGCTCAAGGCCATTGCTGCCTGCGCCGGCGACGATCCCGAGCTCCACATCGAGGTGCTGATCGGACAGCTCGTGTCCGTCAACGGAGCCAAGCTGTCCAAGCGTGCCGGAAACATCATCGAGCTCAAGGACCTGATCGACTGGCTCGGGAAGGACGCTGTCCGCTACTCCCTGGCCCGGTTCCCTGCGGATTCGCCGTTGACCCTCGATCCCGAGCTGCTGAAGAAGCACAGCAACGAAAACCCGGTGTTCTATGTGCAGTACGCGCATGCCCGCTCCCGCGGTGCCGCCCGGAACGCCGTTGCCGCCGGGGTGGAACGCCAGGTTGACGGCCAGGACTCCTTTGACGCCTCCCTGCTGGACCACGCCACGGAGAACGAGTTGCTCTCATACTTGGGCAGCTACCCCTCGATCGTGGCCAAGGCCGCCGAACTGCGCGAGCCGCACCGGGTGGCCCGGCACCTTGAAGTGATCGCCGGTGCCTACCACCGCTGGTACGACGCCTGCCGGATTGCGCCCATGGGCGACGAAGCCGTGACCGACGTAAACCGCACGCGCCTGTGGCTCAATGACGCCACCAGCCAGGTGCTGGCCAATGGCCTGGACCTGCTGGGTGTTTCCGCGCCGGAACGGATGTGATCCCCATGTCACCGCAGCACGAAGATTCCCAAAGCCAGGCGTCCCCGCTGGCACCCGAATGGCTGTCGGTCCCCGCCGACCTGAATGCCCTGGTGCCCAAGATGTGGGCACAGGACGCAGCCCGGAACGATTCAGGTGAACTTACCGTCGGCGGCATTCCGGTCAGCGAGCTCCAGCAGCAGTACGGAACCCCGCTGTTCGTCATGAGCGAGGATGATTTCCGCGCCCGGGCACGCGCCTTCAGCGACGCGTTCAACAATGCGTTTGCCGATATCTGCGGGGGTGTGGACGTCTACTATGCCGGCAAGTCGTTCCTGTGCACCGCCGTGGTGCGCTGGGTCGAAGAAGAGGGCCTCCGGCTGGATACTGCCTCCGGCGGTGAGCTCGCGGTCGCGGCAAAGGCCGGCATTCCCGGCGCAGACGTCGCCCTGCACGGCAACAACAAGTCCGACCTTGAGATCCACCGTGCGCTGGACATGAAGCTGGGCAGGATTGTGGTGGACAGCCTCGGCGAGCTGGTCCGGGTTGGAGACATCGCACAGCGCCGGGGCGAGCAGGCCAAGGTCATGCTGCGGCTGACGCCCGGCGTGCACGCCCACACCCACGAGTTCATCGCCACTGCCCACGAGGACCAGAAGTTCGGCCTTTCCATGGCCGCGGACACCACTGAACAGGCCGGCCTGTCGGCTGCCGAGGAGGCCGTCGCGGCTGCGTCGGCGCATCCGGGCATCGAACTGCTGGGGCTGCACTGCCACATCGGCTCCCAGATCTTCGAGCCGGACGGTTTTGCCCTGGCCGCCCAGAAGCTCCTCCGCTTCCTCGCCGCCATGCAGGAAAAGTACTCCATCGTCCTGCCGGAACTGGATCTTGGCGGCGGCTACGGCATTGCCTACACGCCGGTGGACACCCCCCGCCCCGCATCGGAAATTGCGGAGGCGATGGCCGCCGTCGTGCGTTCCACCTGCGCTGAACTGGGCATTGGCTCTCCCCGCATCTCCATCGAACCCGGCCGCGCCATTGTGGGCAGCACCACCTTCACCCTCTATGAGGTGGGAACGCTCAAGACCGTCCGCGTGGATGCGCCCGCCGCGGACGAGAGTGACGCGGGCAACAACGTTACGTATCCGCGGCGCTATGTTTCGGTGGACGGCGGAATGAGCGACAACGCCCGCCCGGTGCTGTACGACGCGGATTACTCCGCAATCCTGGCGTCCCGAACGTCCGCCGCCGGCCCGCAGCTGTCCCGCGTGGTGGGCAAACATTGCGAGAGCGGCGACATAGTTGTTAGAGATGTATATCTGCCCGAGGACGTGGCAGCCGGTGATCTGCTTGCTGTACCGGGTACCGGCGCCTACTGCTGGGCCCTGTCAAGCAACTACAACTATCTGGCCCGGCCGGGCGTTGTCGCGGTGCGCGACGGAT
The DNA here is from genome assembly GCF_021129155.1 of Arthrobacter sp. AK04. Classification (GTDB taxonomy): domain Bacteria; phylum Actinomycetota; class Actinomycetes; order Actinomycetales; family Micrococcaceae; genus Arthrobacter; species Arthrobacter quantipunctorum. Next base: position 39,742 of record NZ_JAJOMC010000013.1, on the reverse strand, counting down.
CTGCCCGGCTGATTGTCCGCGGGGAAACCGAAGAAGATCTGCTGAACCGCGACATGGGAGTCTGAATGACCGAATTGCGAACCCTGAAAGTGGCCCTGCTGGGCTGTGGCAACGTTGGGGCCCAGGTTGCGCGGATTCTCATCGAGGACGCCGACACCCTTGCCGCCCGCGCGGGAGCGAAGCTGCAGCTGAGCGGCATCGCCGTGCGCAATGTCACCGCCAAGCGCGACGTCGACCTTCCGCAGGACCTTTTCACCACCGACGCCGACACGCTGGTGAAGGACGCGGACCTGGTCATCGAGCTGATGGGGGGCATCGAACCCGCCCGCACCCTGATCCTTTCCGCACTCCGCAACGGTGCCTGCGTTGTCACGGGCAACAAGGCGCTTGTGGCGCAGGACGGCCCCACCCTCCACGAGGAGGCTGACAAGGCAGGCGTCCAGCTCTCCTACGAGGCCGCCGTCGCCGGTGCCATTCCCATCCTGCGGCCCATCCGCGACAGCCTCGCCGGCGACCGCATCACCCGTGTCCTGGGCATCGTCAACGGCACCACGAACTTCATCCTTGACCAGATGGACACCACCGGAGCCCAGTTCGCCGACGCCCTCGCCGAAGCGCAGCGCCTCGGCTACGCGGAGGCGGACCCCACTGCCGACGTCGAAGGCCACGATGCCGCCGCGAAGGCCGCCATCCTTGCCTCGCTCTCCTTCCACACCCGGTTTGCCCTGGAAAACGTCCACTGCGAAGGAATCACCTCCGTCACTGCGGCGGATATTGCCGCGGCCAAGGACGCCGGCTTTGTCATCAAGCTGCTGGCGATTGCGGAAAAGCTTAAGGTTGCAGACACAGAAACAGGCGGCGAGGGCGTCTCCGTGCGCGTGCACCCCACGCTGCTTCCCCGCGAGCACCCGCTGGCCGCCGTCCACGGCGCCTTCAACGCGGTGTTCATCGAAGCCGAGAACGCCGGCGAACTGATGTTCTACGGCCAGGGAGCCGGCGGCACTCCCACGGCGTCCGCCGTCCTGGGCGATCTGGTCTCGGCCGCGCGCAGCCTGGTCCTCGGCGGCCCGGGCCGCACGGAAACCACCACCGGCCAGGTTGCGGCGCTGCCGATCGACGCGGCCGTCACCAGCTACTACATCGGGCTCGACGTCGCCGACCAGCCCGGCGTGCTGGCACGGATTGCCCAGCTCTTCGCTGAGCATGGCGTGTCCATCGAGATCATGCGGCAGACCATCCACCGTGATGCGGAGTCCAACGTGGAATCCGCCGAACTGCGGATCGTCACCCACCGCGCGTCAGAGGCTGCCCTTGCGGCCACCGTCCAGGCCGTGAAGGGCCTGGACGTCATCAACTCAGTTACATCCGTTCTGCGGGTAGAAGGAGTCTAAGTGGCTCACCAATGGCGCGGTGTCATCCGCGAATACGCTGACCGTCTGCCCGTGACGGAATCCACCAGGGTGATCACCCTGGGCGAGGGCGGCACCCCCCTGGTGCACGCGCAGAAGCTTTCGGAACTCACCGGTTCCGAGGTGTACCTCAAGGTGGAGGGCATGAACCCCACCGGTTCCTTCAAGGACCGCGGCATGACCATGGCCATGACGGCAGCTGTTGCCTCCGGCGCGAAAGCGGTTGTCTGTGCCTCCACGGGCAACACCTCCGCCTCCGCTGCTGCCTACGCCACGGCCGCCGGCCTGAAGTGCGCCGTCCTGGTGCCCGAAGGCAAGATTTCCATGGGCAAGCTCAGCCAGGCGATCGCCCACGGCGCCACGCTGCTCCAGGTGGACGGCAACTTTGACAACTGCCTGGACATCGCCCGGAAGCTGGGGGAGTCCTACCCGGTGTTCCTGGTGAACTCGGTGAACCCTGCCCGCATCCAGGGACAGAAGACCGGCGCCTTCGAAATCGTCGACGCCCTGGGCGACGCTCCGGACATCCACGTCCTGCCGGTGGGCAACGCCGGAAACATCACCGCGTACTGGAAGGGCTACAAGGAGTACTCCGCTCCGTTCGAGTCCGAGACTGCCGGCACCCTTCCCGCAGTCTCCACCCGGACCCCTGCGATGTGGGGCTTCCAGGCGGCAGGTGCGGCGCCGTTCGTCGCGGGCCATCCCATCACCGAGCCTGACACCATCGCGACGGCCATCCGTATTGGCAACCCCGCCTCCTGGGACGGTGCCATCGGCGCCCGCGACGAGTCCGGCGGGCTGATCGACTCCGTCACGGATGAGGAAATCCTGAGCGCCCACCGCTGGCTGTCCTCCCGCGAGGGCGTCTTCGTTGAGCCTGGCTCGGCTGCCGGCGTGGCAGGTCTGCTGAAGAAGCACGCCGCGGGGGAAGTCCCTTCCGGCAAGACCATCGTCATCACCGTCACGGGCCATGGACTCAAGGACCCCCAGTGGGCCCTGCGCACCGAGGACGGCAGCGACGTGCAGCCGGTCAAGGTACCCAACGACGTGGTCACGGTTGCTGCTGAACTGGGACTGGAAGAAAAATAGCCTTGGAAACCACTTCGCCGGCCGCCGTCGGACTGCAACGTATCGAGGCCGGCCAGATTGTCACCGTCCGGGTGCCGGCAACCACGGCCAACCTGGGCCCGGGCTATGACAGCCTGGGCCTGGCCCTGGCCCTGCACGACACGCTGACGGTGGAGAGCCTGGAAACGGACGAACTGCTGTTCGAGCTTCGCGGCGAAGGCGCGGAAACCCTGCCCCGGGACGCAAGCCACCTGGTCATCAGGGCCATGGAAGCGGCGTTCGAAAGGCTCGGTTTCCGCCACGGCGGCCTGAAGGTGACCGCTGACAACGTCAACCCGCACGGCCGCGGCCTCGGCTCGTCCGCCTCCGCCGTAGTGGCGGCAGTTTCGGCGGCCAATGCCATGGTGCCTGAGGCGCACCGACGGGGCCGGGACTGGATCCTGCAGCTGACCAGTGAAATCGAAGGCCACCCTGACAACGTGGCACCCGCCATTTTCGGCGGACTGGCGCTGTCCTGGCAGGACAGTGACCAGTACAGCAGCACCAGCGCCACGGTGGTGGATTCGGTCATCCCGGTCGTTGCGGTCCCGGACTTTGAACTGTCCACGGAGGCGGCACGGGCCCTCTTGCCGGCATCAGTGGGCCACCACGCCGCTGCCATGAACGCGGGCCGCGCAGCCCTTCTGATCCACGCACTGACGCACAAGCCCGAGTTCCTGCTGGCGGGCACCGAGGACTATCTGCACCAGAGCTACCGGGCCGAGGCAATGCGGCCCAGCGCAGCCCTTATCGGTGCGCTGCGCGCCGCAGGTCACGCCGCCGTCGTCTCTGGTGCCGGGCCCACGGTACTGGTCCTTGCCAACGGTGAGGCCGAAGCCGCCGCCGCTGTGGCTTTCATCGGGGAGTTCAACGCGGCCAACACGCCGGATATCGCCTGGCGGGTACTGAAGCTGGCAGTGGACGTCGAAGGTGCTAAGGTGGACTTGCACCGGCGGTAATTCCGCCTATCTGATCTGCTATTGCACTTAGTTGCCGCCTGGTCTCTTACTGCGCAATCTATTCCGGTGCCGCCTGCTAGGTCTGTCGCAGGAATCTGCAGCACTTAAACTGCCCCTGAAGCGTCAGTCCGGCGTCCCGTCATGGGCGGAGCGCAAGGTGAATCAGTATCCGGCCCTGCTGGCCGAAATCCAACCGGCAAGGCCGAACAATCCGGCTGCAGATCTGAACTGCAGCCCAGATCAAATCATCGCGCCCAGCTCCCAGTCTGGACGCCGTCGAGGGGGAAGGATCCTTCGTGACCGAAACCACTGAGCTGTCGCCAGCTGTGGAACTATCATCTTCTGCTGCCGAATCACCGGCAGCACCCGCCAAGAGCAGCGGCCTTGCCGGCCTCAAGCTCGCCCAGCTGCAGGCACTCGCCAGCCAGCTCGGCATTTCAGGCGGTTCCCGGATGCGCAAGGGGGACCTGGTTTCGGCCATCTCCGCCCACCGCGCCGGCACCCCCATGACCAAGGCTCCCGCCAGGGCAACCGAAAAGGCCGTCGAAGCCCCGGCCGTCTCTACCGCGGTGACCTCCCCGGCCGCCGCCGAGGCAACGGAAGCTCCTGCTGAAGGAACCCGGGCGCGCCGCGGCCGCAGCCGCCGCGCCGTCAGCGACGGAGTTGTGGCCCCTGCAGCCGCCGAGCCGGCCGCTGCCGAAACCAGCAGCGCCGCTCCGGTTGAGGCACCCGCTGCCGAGGCAGCCGAAGCACCCGAAGGCGCCACCGAGCGCCGCCAGCCGCGCACCCGCAACCGCCGCCGCGGTGAAGCAGCTGCTGCGCCGCAGGCTGCCGAAGCCGCCGAGGCTCCCGCTGAGCAGGCCGACGCCGACCAGCGCGTGTCAGAACAGCGCACGTCAGAACAGCGCACCGAAGCCCCCGCCGAAGCCGGCGAGGCAGGCCAGCGCACCGACCGCCGCGAAGCCGGCCGCACCCGTGGACGCGACAACAGCGGACGCGACAACGCCGGCCGTGACAACGCAGGACGCGATAACGCTTCCCGCGAGAATGCCGACGGCGGCCGGGACAACACTGGCAGCCGCGAGGCAGGCCAGCGCGATGGCGCCCGCCGCGATGACAACCGCGACACCCGCGACGGCGATGACTCCGACGGCGGCAGCCGGCGCAACCGGCGCAACCGCCGCGACCGGAACGACCGCAATGACCGTTCCGGCGGCCAGGACCGGGACAACAACTCCCGGAACGACCGCTTCCGCGACCGCAATGACCGCCGCCGCGGCCGTTCCCAGGGGCCGGACGTTGACGACGTCGAGGTTACCGAGGACGATGTCCTGCTGCCCGTAGCCGGCATCCTTGACGTGCTGGAGAACTACGCGTTCATCCGCACCTCCGGCTACCTGCCGGGCCCCAACGACGTCTACGTTTCCCTGGCCCAGGTCAAGAAGTACAACCTGCGCAAGGGCGACGCCGTCGTCGGCGCCATCCGTGCGCCCCGCGAAGGCGAAGACCGCAGCCAGCAGTCCGCCCGCCAGAAGTTCAACGCCCTGGTCCGCGTCACCTCGGTGAACGGCAAGACCGCCGAGGAGCTCAAGGACCGCGTCGAGTTCGCCAAGCTGGTTCCGCTCTACCCGTCCGAGCGCCTGCGGCTGGAAACCGATCCCAAGAAGATCGGCCCCCGCGTCATCGACCTCGTGGCTCCCATCGGCAAGGGCCAGCGCGGCCTGATCGTTTCGCCCCCGAAGGCCGGCAAGACGCTCATCCTGCAGTCCATCGCCAACGCGATCACCACCAACAACCCTGAGGTCCACCTCATGATGGTGCTGGTTGACGAACGCCCCGAAGAAGTCACGGACATGCAGCGCACCGTCAAGGGCGAGGTCATTGCCTCCACCTTCGACCGTCCTGCCGATGACCACACCACCGTGGCCGAACTTTCCATCGAACGCGCCAAGCGCCTCGTGGAAATGGGCATGGACGTGGTGGTCCTGCTGGACTCCATGACCCGCCTGGGCCGCGCCTACAACCTGGCAGCGCCGGCCTCCGGCCGCATCCTGTCCGGTGGCGTGGACTCCGCGGCGCTGTACCCGCCGAAGCGCTTCTTCGGTGCAGCCCGCAACATCGAAAACGGCGGCTCGCTCACCATCCTGGCCACCGCGCTCGTGGAGACCGGTTCCAAGATGGACGAGGTCATCTTCGAGGAGTTCAAGGGCACCGGCAACATGGAGCTCCGCCTGTCCCGCCAGCTGGCTGACAAGCGCATCTTCCCGGCAGTGGACGTCAACGCGTCCGGCACCCGCCGCGAGGAGAACCTGCTCTCGCCCGAGGAAGTCAAGATCATGTGGAAGCTGCGCCGCGTCCTCTCCGGACTCGAGACCCAGCAGAGCCTCGAACTCCTGACCAACAAGATCCGGGAAACCCAGAGCAACGTCGAGTTCCTCATGCAGGTCCAGAAGACGACGCTTGGCGCGAAGTCGGATAACGACAAGTAGCTGAGCTAGGGGCGGGGTGCGGATGCCTCGCGTGGTTCGCCGCGCGGGTTTTCCGCCCCCGCCTTCGTCGTTCGGTTTTGCCGCCGTATTACTAGACTTGGCTACGAGTCGAAAGAGGTTTATAGATGTTTGAGTCCGTACAGGGCCTGCTTGATGAGCATGATGCTATCCAGGCGCAGTTGGGGGATCCTGCTGTTTATGCTGACCAGCGGCTTGCCCGGAAACTGGGGCGGCGTTCGGCTCAGCTCAATGGCATTGTTGAGGCCTACCACAAGTGGGAAGGCCTCCGGGATGACCTTGCCGCTGCCAAGGAGATGGCCTCGGAGGATCCCGAGTTCGCAGCTGAGGTGCCTGAACTGGAAGCCGCCCTTGAGGTGGCTGCTGCGAAACTGCGCCGCCTTCTCATCCCGCGCGATCCTGACGATGCCCGCAACGTAATCCTCGAGGTCAAGGGCGGTGAAGGCGGCGACGAAGCCGCACTGTTTGCCGGCGACCTGCTCCGTATGTACACGCGGTACGCGGAGTCCCGGGGCTGGAAAACCGAAATTATTTCCGCCACCGAATCCGACCTCGGCGGTTACAAGGACGTCCAGGTTGCCGTCAAGGGGAGCTCGAACGATCCTGCCGAGGGCGTTTACGCGCGCCTCAAGTTCGAAGGCGGCGTGCACCGGGTACAGCGCGTCCCCGTCACGGAATCCCAGGGCCGTATCCACACCTCCGCTGCCGGCGTCCTTGTCCTCCCCGAAGTGGATGAACCCGAAGAGCTGGAAATCAACCAGAACGACCTCAAGATCGACGTCTACCGGTCTTCCGGTCCCGGCGGCCAGTCCGTTAACACCACCGACTCCGCCGTGCGCATCACCCACCTTCCCACGGGCATCGTGGTTGCCATGCAGAACGAAAAATCCCAGCTCCAGAACCGTGAAGCGGGCATGCGCGTGCTCCGGGCACGCATCCTGGCGCACCAGCAGGAGCAGATCGACGCCGAGAACTCGGCCCAGCGGAAATCCCAGATCCGCACCATGGACCGCTCGGAGCGCATCCGGACCTACAACTATCCGGAGAACCGCATCGCGGACCACCGCACCGGGTACAAGGCGTACAACCTGGACCAGGTCATGAACGGCGACCTCGAGCCCGTCATCCAGTCCGCCATCGAGATGGACGAACAGGCGCGCCTGGACGCCATCGGCGACTAGTCCTTTCGGCACATAGCAGACATGACACTCGAGCCAGGCCAGTCGCTCGCGGACGCCGTCAGCGAGGCAACGGACATACTCCGTGACGCCGGCGTCCCCAGTCCGCGGGTGGACGCGGAGCTGCTGGCGGACCACCTGCTGAACGTCGGGCTCGGCCGGCTGCGTGCCATGATGCTGGGGGATGCACCCGCGCCGGAAGGCTATGCGGCGCTGGTGGCGGAGCGCGCCAGCCGCGTACCGCTGCAGCACATCACCGGGGTGGCGTATTTCCGCTACCTCGAACTGGCCGTTGGCCCCGGCGTTTTCGTGCCCCGCCCCGAGACCGAATCGGTGGTGCAGCTGGTCATCGACCACGTCCGGGGGATGGCCCACCCGAGGATCGTCGACCTCGGGACGGGCTCCGGCGCCATCGCAGGCTCCATCGCCCACGAAGTGCCGGGCGCGGAGGTGCACGCCGTCGAGTTCAGCCCCTTCGCCCATGCATGGGCAGCAAAAAACCTGGGCCCGCTGGGTGTCCGGCTTGTCCTGGGGGACCTGCGGAACGCGCTGCCCGAGCTGGACGGGACTTTCGACGTCGTGGTGTCCAACCCGCCGTACATCCCCGCCGAAGCCGTCCCCAACGAGCCGGAAGTCGCCCTCCATGATCCGCCTGAGGCGCTGTATGGCGGGGGAGCGGACGGCATGGAACTTCCGACGGCGGCCGCTGCCTCCGCCGCCCGCCTCCTGCGCCCGGGCGGCTACTTTGTGATGGAGCACGCAGAAGTCCAGGCGGGATGGATTTCTGACCATTTGGCGGGTTCAGGAAACTGGACCGGAATCAGGACGCACCTGGACCTCAACGGCAAGGAGCGCGCCACCAGCGCCCTGCTCGCGGATCCGGACCACAGCGAATGAAAGAATAGGCGAGTGACCACTACCTACAACTGCACCAGTGACGACGAGCGCGCCAAGGGACTCGAGCACGCCCAGCGTGCCATCAGCGAAAAGAAGTGCGTGGTCTTTCCCACGGACACGGTCTACGGGATTGCCGCCGATGCCTTCTCGCCCCAGGCCGTGACAATGCTGCTGGTGTCCAAGGGACGCAGCCGCACCATGCCGCCGCCCGTGCTGATCCCGCGGATCAACGCCCTGGACGGCCTCGCCACGGAAGTGTCGGCCGACGCCCGCAAACTGGCGGAGGCTTTCTGGCCCGGCGGCCTAACCCTCATCCTGCACGCGCAGCCTTCCCTGGACTGGGACCTTGGCGAGACCAAAGGCACGGTGGCACTCCGCATGCCGGACGATGAGATCGCCCAGGAGCTCCTGACTTTGACCGGCCCCCTGGCCGTTTCCTCGGCCAATCGCACCGGCCATGCCCCCGGACAGACCGCTGCAGCCGCGCGCGAACAGCTGGCTGACTCCGTGGAGGTCTACCTTGAAGGCGGCTTCCGGCCGATCGAAGGAGAAGCAGCGGTGCCCTCCACGATCGTCGATGCCACGGGTCCGCACCTGCGCGTGGTCCGCAACGGTGCGGTGACCCTGGACCAGCTTCGTGAACACGTACCCGGCGTCCTGGGCCTCGGAGAGATCCCCATGGCTGAAGAGGAACCGGTGGAAGCAACGCCGTCAAAAGCAACGGAAGAACCTGCACCCGCCAACGAGTCTCCGGCCGTTGTGCCTCCTGCTGTCGAATCTCCTGCTGCTGAGTCTGCCTCGGACGGGATTCCAGGAGTCCGGGCTGACGCTGCTGACGAGTCCGCAGCTGAACCGGTTCAGCCGGCGGCATCCGGTTCCTCCGCGGTTGACCCAGCAGCGGCCAAACCTTCGTCTGCTGCTGCCCCGGCGCCGGTTCGGGACCCTGAACCGTGATGGCTCTGGACCGCCAGCGGATTCCGGTCCTGGAGGTTGATGCGACACCGCTCCGGGTTCCCGAGCTGGTGGCGGAACTCAGCCGCTTCGTCGAGGAAGGCTCCACGCGCACGGTGCTGGGGCACAACCTGCACAGCGTGACGCTGACGCTCTCGGATGAAGGCTTCCGGAACCTCTACCAGCGCAGCGACGTAGTTTTGCTGGATGGTGCACCCGTGCTCTGGTTGTGGGGGAGGACCGGTAAAGCCGAAGGGCCGGTCATGGACTACCGGCTGGGCACCACAGACTGGCTTCCGGCGCTGGGCAAGGTTCACGGTCTGGAGCGGATTGCAGTGATCGGCGCCGGCGCCGAGGCAAATGCTGCGGCCGTTAGGCAACTGGAGTCGATTGTTCCCGGAGCCCGGGTGGCGGGACTGCCCGGTGAGGGCTGGAACGGGGACCTCGAAGACCGGGCTGTGGCGTGGCTGCACGCGCAGCAGCCGCAGCTTGTCCTGCTGGGCCTGGGCATGCCCCTGCAGGAGGAAGTCCTGCAGCGGCGCCTGGGCGACATGCCGCCTGCCATCTATTGCGCCGTGGGGGGAGCAATCGAACAGCTGGCCGGCTTCCAGAAACTTGCACCGCGCTGGCTGGGCCGGATGGGGCTGGAATGGGCCTGGCGGCTTCTGCTGCATCCCCGACGTGTTGCCTACCGCGTGCTCGGAGAGCCCTGGGTCCTGCTGTGGCTCCTGGGAAACCGGCACTTGAAGCGGCAGATCCCCAGGCCCGGCAGGTAAAAGCCGTCTGACCGGAGGTACGTCACTGGAACTTCTGGTCCTCCAGCGGGGCAAAGCCCTTGCCGCGCAGGCCGGTGGTGAAGGACTTGGCCCAGCCGACGAACCCCCGCAGGTCCCGCCGCTGCGCGAAGTAGCCCACATAGCCGCCCACGTCCGCAACAAAAGAGCGGACACGGAAGTAGCGGCGGATCAGGTAGCCGCGGTTCCGGTAATAGTAGTAGCGCTTGAACGCGGACTCCGGAACGATGACGTGCCAGCCTGCGCCAAACACATGCTGGGTTTCGGAAAACGCATGCGGGTGGGTGATGGCTGTGGTGGTCACGGTGCCAAACCTGATGCCCGCCTTGCGCAGCCGGATGGTGAAGTCCACTTCGTCGCCACGGATAAACAGCCGCATGTCCGGCAGACCCACTTTGAAGAAGACATCGGAGCGGATCAGCGCTCCGTTGAAGAAGTGGCCGTCGTTGGGGAGGAAGCCAAGCTTCTCCACCTCGGCGCGGCTGTGCGTCACCTTGCCGTCAAGGCGGAAGAAGAAGGAAAGCCGGTCCGGCTGGCCGGGCGCGGTCACAAGCGGAACCACCGCCTCAAGGTCCCGTGCCTCAGCCTCACGCAGCAGCGTGGCGAGGCATTCAGGATCTGCCGGCTCGGCGTCGTCGTCCATCATCCAGATCCACCTGGCGCCGCTGGCCACTGCCTTGAGCGCTGCCAGGGCGAAGCCGCCCGCACCGCCAAGGTTGGCCTCCGAACGGACGTAGTCGACGTTCGGATGCAATCCGGCTGCTTCGCGCGCCGGGGTCTTGCCGCTGTCAACAAGGCAGATTGTGTCCACCGCAGCCGTCTGGGCGTTGATGGAATCCAGCAGGACAGCAAGTTCCTTCGGCCTGTCGAAGGTCACGGCAGCAACTGCTATGCGGGGGGTCATGGGGGTCCTTTCAGCATGGCTGACAGGGATTTCCCCGCTCGCAATGCGCCAGTGTGGCGCGAAGCCATGAAGCTGTTGGCGCTAGTATCTTTGACTAGAGTCCACTGTAATACAGCCCTGTACGGCACTGCGTATGAGGAAATACGCGCTGCCTGCCGCGCGCTCGGCGACGGAGAAGTTTCATTTATCGAAGAACAGATTCCCGGCCAGTGAGCCCCATACCCAAGGACCAGCTGCCAGCGCCGTTGCCTGCCTCCAGCGTCCCCCCGGAAACGGAACCCGCCCCATGATCATGTACCTGCTGATGGGACTGACGGCTGCCGTTGTGTCCTACGCGGCGACGTGGGGGGCACGGGTCGTCGGCCACCGGCTCGAGCTCCACATGCCCATCCGCAGCCGCGACATGCACTCCATTCCCGTGTCCCGCCTGGGCGGCGTGGCGATCTTCCTCGGCGTTATGGTGGCCCTCATCGTTGCCAGCCAATCGTTTTTCGTGAAGGACATCTACCGGAACAACTTCTCGCCCTGGGGTGTCCTCGCAGGCGCTGCAGTCATTGTCCTGGTGGGCGTCGCCGATGACCTGCTGGACATCCGGTGGTGGGTAAAGCTGATCGGCCAGAGCATCGCAGGCCTGACCGTGGCCACCTGGGGAGTCCAGATGAGCATCGTCCCCTGGGTTCCCGAACCGGTCTACCTCGAGAATGAAACAGTCCGGGTCCTGTTGACCGCCGGGTTGATTGTCACCACGATGAATGCCTTCAACTTCATCGACGGGCTGGACGGCCTTGCCGCGGGTGTCGCCATCATCGGCGGCACTGCGTTCTTCTTCACCGCGTACTGGGTGCACCGCAATGCGGTCCTGCTGGACTATTCAGACCTCGCCACCCTCATAACCGCCGTCCTGGTGGGGAGCTGCCTGGGCTTCCTGCCGCACAACTGGTTTCCGTCCAAGATCTTCATGGGCGATTCCGGCGCCATGCTGATCGGGCTGCTGATGGCCTCCGCCGGTGTGGTGTCCACGGGACAAATCACGTCGGGACTCTACGACAGGGTCAACGGCATCTCCACCGTGATTCCCATCCTGCTTCCGTTCGCGGTCCTCTTCCTTCCGCTGCTGGACCTTGGCCTGGCCGTGGTCCGACGGACTGCCCGCGGCCGCTCACCCTGGTCCGCCGACCGCGGCCACCTGCACCACAAGCTCCTGGACATCGGCTATTCGCACCGCACGGCAGTCATCCTGATGTACCTCTGGACCGCCATCCTCTCCTTCGGGGGACTGGCCTTCGCCATCTTCCCGTGGCAGATCGTACTGTCCATTGACCTCTTCGCCACCCTGGTCATGGGCCTCGTCACTGCCTGGCCCTACCTGGCACGCCGGGGCGAAGAGACCCGGGCGTAACGTCCGTCCAGAAATATTTCTATCTCATGTAGAATTTAGGAGCAGCCAAAGCTGCCCCTCCACACAGCCTGTTGATGATCTGCCGCAGGTGCCGACGATTGGGATCGAATGACCTCCAACGCCGAGTCCGGACCGCTGTCCGGCAACGGAAACGTTGGCGCATCCGGCCCCACGCCGTCACTCTGGCTGCACCTCCTCAAGCTGAGCTCGATCGCTTCGGCGTTCGGATTACTTCTTTGCGCTGTCCTGGCCTTGCTGCTGGATGGCATGGACGGGGCGCTGTCCAGTACGTCCGGTGGCCTGCTGGTGATGCTGTTCTTCGGGATCAGCCTCCTCGTGGGGCACTTCGTGGGCCGCACCAACCCCTCCGGAGCCATCGGAATGTTCGTGGCAACCTACTTCGTCAAGGTGGTCGGCTTCGCCGTCGTCCTGTTCGTCGTCGGAGCGCCGCAGTGGCTGGACGGGCGCTGGTTTGTTGCCGGTGCTGTCACCGCCGTGGTGCTGTGGCAGGCTGCTGAGATCTACGGTTTCAGCAAAGCGCGCCTCCAGATTTACAACGATCCACAAACCAAGGAAAACCCCGATGCGTGATCCGAAGAAGCCCAATGAAGGCCGCAACGGCAATGGCGGATCGAGCGGTTCCGCTCCCGGTGTATCAGGCGACGGAACCAGCGGCGGATACAACGGCGGCATGGCCGTATTCAGCTACATCATTGGCGGAATCATCGTCTGGAGTTTGATAGGGTGGGGACTGGATTACGTGTGGGGAACGCGCTGGATTGTGCTCGCAGGCGCTCTGCTTGGAGCCGTCGGAGGTTTTTACCTTTCCCACATGCATGGCCTTACCAGTTCTCGAAACAACGCTGGGGAGCGCCATGCTGCCAGCGGGCCGTCCCAGGACGGCGACACTAATGCCAAATAATTTCACAGGGGGAACAGCAGGCCATCAGGCTGCCGGTCCCCGCCCAACGCCCAATGATGGACACTGCAGAGAGGAAACGCGTTGATCGCGCTTGCGCTCCCGGCCCAAGATTCAGGAGAGTTCACTCCTCCTGGTATTAACGAAATGCATTTGCCGGCAATCCTGCCGTGGGGTGCCGCAGAAGGATTCTCCAAGCAGATGCTGCTGGTCCTCCTCTCTGTCGTCTTTATCGCCGTCTTCTTCGTGCTCGCTGCACGCAAGCAGCAGCTGGTACCCGGCAAACTCCAGTTCGCCGGCGAGGCCGCCTACGGCTTCGTCCGCAACGGAATCGCCAAGGACATCATCGGCGGCAAGGACTTCATCAAGTACGTCCCGCTGTTGTTCAGCCTCTTCTTCTTCATCCTGGTGAACAACATCTACGGCGCCATCCCGTTCTTCCAGCTCCCCACCTTCTCCCACGTGGGCGGGGCCTACGTGCTGGCGGGCATCGTCTACTTCACCTGGATCGCCATCGGCGTCAAGAAGAACGGCCTCCGTTACTTCAAACTGGCCACTGTGCCCTCAGGTGTTCCCTGGTACATCCTTCCGATCGTGATCCCGATCGAGATCATCTCCAACTTCCTGGTCCGGCCGGTCACCCACAGCCTCCGTCTGTTCGCCACCATGCTGGCAGGCCACCTCATCGTGATGATCGCCGGCTACGGCATCGAATTCCTCGTCATGCAGGAGAACATCCTGCTCAAGGGATCCTCGCTCCTGGTCCTCGGCGGCGCGATCGCCATGTACATGCTTGAAGCACTGATCATGGTCCTGCAGGCCTACGTCTTTACCCTGCTGACCGCGATCTACATCGAAGGCGCGCTTCACGCCGACAGCCACTAGGCACCGCCGCACGGCACCGTGCCGGAAGGCACACAAAGACTTCCCCTCGCGGGGATAGAGCAACCCAAACAACCTGCCACATGGGTGGCATCTTGAAAGGAAGAAAAATGGAAGGCAATCTCAACCTCGTAGGTTACGGTCTGTCCGCAATCGGCGGTGGTATCGGTGTTGGCCTCGTATTCGCTGCCTACATCAACGGCGTTGCACGCCAGCCGGAAGCACAGCGCGTCCTGCAGCCGATCGCATTCCTCGGCCTTGCGCTCACCGAAGCCCTCGCCATCCTCGGCCTGGTCTTCGCCTTCGTTCTCTAGTCCTTAGAGCGAAGCGAACTTACAGAACCGAGTAGAAAAGGACGGGTGAAATATGAATCAGCTGATCATCTCAGCCGCCACTGAGGGCGAAGTCAACCCCCTGGTTCCCAATGTCTGGGAAATGGGCGTTGTCCTCGTGGGCTTTGCCATCCTCATGTTCATCGTGGTCAAGTTCGTTGTCCCGATGTTCGAAAAGACCTTCGCCGAGCGTGCTGAGGCCATTGAAGGCGGCATTGCAAAGGCTGAAAAGGCCCAGGCTGAGGCTTCTGCTGCACTCGAAGAGTACAAGCAGCAGCTGACCGACGCCCGCACCGAAGCCAACCGCATCCGTGAGGAAGCCCGCGCCGAAGGTGCCCAGATCCTTGCGGATCTCAAGGAGAAGGCAGCTACAGAGTCTGCCCGCATCACGGCCCAGGCGCACGCACAGATCGAATCCGAGCGCCAGGCGGCCGTCGTGTCCCTGCGCTCAGAGGTCGGCACCCTGGCCACCACCCTGGCTGGCCGGATCGTCGGCGAATCGCTCAACGATGACGAGCGCGCAGCTCGGGTCGTAGACCGTTTCCTGGCTGATCTGGAGACCCAGAACGCAGGTGCAGCTAAGTAATGGCAGGCGTATCGAGCGAATCGCTGGCAACAGCGCTGACAGCGTTGGAAGCCAAGCTTCCGACGGCGTCGCTGCAGCTGGCAAAGGAACTCTTCGGAATTCTGGGAATGGTGGACAGCTCGGCTGGCTTGCGCCGCGCCCTGACTGACCCGTCCCGCAACGGTGACGAAAAGTCGGCGCTGGTCAGGCAGCTGGTTGGCGGAAAAGTCTCCGCTGATGCTGCAGAGATCGCGGGCGGACTGGCCAGCTTGCGCTGGGCAACCGCACGTGACATCGGCGATGCACTCGAGACTCTTGCCGCAACGGTGGTCATTTCCGTTGCCGAAAACAAGTCGGCCGTTTCTGCCTCCGGAATCACTGGCCTGGAAGAACTGGAGAACGATCTGTTCTCCTTCAACCAGGCTGTTGCCTCCAGCCACGAGGTACAACGTGCTCTGTCCGAAACACAGGCCAGCGCTGCTGCCAAGTCGGCATTTGCCGAAAAGCTGGTGCCCGCCGCCAGTGAGGAAGCAAAAGTCCTCATCCGGCAGGCCGTCACCCAGCCCCGCGGCATCAAGCCCACCCGGCTGGTGGAACGTTTCGCGGAGCTTGCGGCCAAGCGCCAGCAGCGCTGGATTGCAACGGTCAATGTGACCCGTCCCCTGACGCAGACGCAGCTTGCACGCCTCCAGGCGGGCTTGAACGCCATGTACGGGCGGGAACTGAAGATCAACGTCAACGTTGATCCGGCACTCATTGGCGGCATCCGCGTCCAGGTCGGTGACGAAGTGCTCGACGCTTCGGTACTCACCAGGCTGGGCGAGCTGCAACGCCAGCTGGCCGGCTAGCCGGACAAGCACAAACAAACTGATAGAAACCCCGGTCATCGGCAACGGTGATCACAAAACAGGAGAGCAGGGACTGCAGATGGCCGAATTGACCATCAACGCCGACGACGTCCGTAATGCGCTGAACGAGTTCGCGGCGTCCTACGAACCCGGAAACGCAGAACGCGTAGAGGTCGGCCGCGTATCTACCGCTGGTGACGGCATCGCCCGTGTTGAGGGCCTTCCCTCGGTCATGGCGAATGAGCTGCTTCGCTTTGAGGACGGCACGCTGGGCCTGGCCCAGAACCTCGACGTCCGCGAAATCGGCGTCATCATCCTCGGCGACTTCACCGGCATCGAAGAAGGCCAGGAAGTCCACCGCACCGGACAGGTTCTGTCCGTTCCCGTGGGCGACGCCTTCCTTGGCCGCGTAGTCGACCCGCTGGGCATGCCCATCGACGACCTCGGCGAGATCAAGGCCGAAACCACCCGCGCACTGGAGCTCCAGGCTCCCGGCGTGACCCAGCGCAAATCGGTGCACGAGCCGATGCAGACCGGGCTCAAGGCTATCGACGCCATGATCCCGATCGGCCGCGGCCAGCGCCAGCTCATCATTGGCGACCGCCAGACCGGTAAGTCGGCAATTGCGATCGATACCATCATCAACCAGAAGGCCAACTGGGCTTCGGGCGATGTGACCAAGCAGGTGCGCTGCATCTACGTGGCTATCGGCCAGAAGGCGTCCACCATCGCCGCCATCCGCCAGACCCTTGAGGACAACGGCGCACTGGAGTACACCACCATCGTGGCGTCTCCGGCTTCCGACCCCGCCGGCTTCAAGTACCTTGCACCGTACGCCGGTTCGGCCATCGGCCAGCACTGGATGTACGGCGGCAAGCATGTCCTCATCGTGTTCGATGACCTCTCCAAGCAGGCTGAGGCCTACCGTGCAGTGTCGCTGCTGCTCCGCCGTCCGCCGGGCCGCGAAGCCTACCCGGGCGACGTCTTCTACCTGCACTCCCGCCTGCTGGAGCGTTGTGCGAAGCTCTCCGACGAACTGGGTGCCGGTTCCATGACGGGCCTGCCGCTGATCGAGACGAAGGCGAACGACGTTTCCGCCTACATCCCGACCAACGTCATCTCCATCACCGACGGCCAGATCTTCCTGCAGTCGGACCTCTTCAACGCCAACCAGCGTCCCGCTGTTGACGTGGGTGTGTCCGTGTCCCGCGTGGGCGGCGCCGCACAGGTGAAGTCCATGAAGAAGGTCTCCGGCACGTTGAAGCTGGACCTTGCCCAGTACCGCGACATGCAGGCATTCGCCATGTTCGCCTCGGACCTGGACGCCGCGTCACGCCAGCAGCTGACCCGTGGCGCCCGCCTCATGGAGCTGCTCAAGCAGGGCCAGTACTCGCCGTTCCCGGTGGAGAACCAGGTTGTGTCCATCTGGGCCGGCACCAACGGCTACCTGGACGACGTTCCGGTTGAGGACATCAGCCGCTTCGAGTCCGAGTTCCTGGAGCACCTGACGCACAAGTCCTCGATCCTCACCACGCTGGCGCAGACCAACGTGCTGGACGATGACACCGCGGCAGCTCTGAAGTCGGCCATCGTCGACTTCAAGAGGGGCTTCTTCGGCGAGGGTGACAACCACCTGGTGGGTGCGGGGCATGAGGAATATGCCGCCATCGACGAGGGCCAGGTTGACCAGGAAAAGATCGTCAAGCAGAAGCGCTAGTTCCACTGACCGGGTGTGGGGGGGGGGGCGGGCCCCGCGCCCCCCCCCCCCCCCCCCCCCCCCCCCCACACCCGGCCTACGGAACGCTAGGAAAGGATAAGTATGGGAGCCCAGATCCGGGTCTACCGCCAGAAGATCAGCTCGACCACGTCGATGCGCAAGATCTTCAAGGCGATGGAACTGATCGCTACCTCGCGCATCGGCAAGGCCCGTGCGCGCGTAGCAGCTTCACTGCCTTACGCGAACGCGATCACGCGCGCCGTTTCTGCTGTCGCAAGCCAAAGCGAAATCGACCACCCGCTGACCACTGAGCCGGAGCAGATCCGCCGTGCCGCCGTCCTGGTAATTACCGCGGACCGTGGACTGGCAGGTTCGTACTCGGCCAGCGTGCTCAAGCAGGCGGAAGGTCTCATCGAGCTGCTCCACGAAGAAGGCAAGGAAGTCAAGACTTACGTCGTTGGACGTAAGGCCCAGGCCTACTTCGATTTCCGGAACCGTGAGTATGCACGGGTTTGGACCGGAGGGACGGATTCGCCTGAGTTCAGCACCGCGCGCGAAATTGGCGAGGCACTGCTGGCCGAGTTCGCGACCGACTACGAAGAGGGCGGCGTGGACGAAATCCACGTGGTTTACACCCGCTTCAAGTCCATGGTCACCCAGGAGCCCACGGTCATCCGCCTGCTTCCCCTGGAAGTAGTGGAAGAGCAGGCCGCTTCTGAATCGGACCTGTTGCCGCTGTACGAGTTTGAGCCGGAAACGGAGCGCGTTCTCGACGCCCTGCTGCCGCGCTACATCGAGTCACGCATCTTCGCGGCCATGCTGCAGGCAGCAGCTTCTGAGCTTGCTGCACGCCAGCGGGCCATGAAGTCCGCCGGCGACAACGCCACGGACCTCATCAAGAAGTACACGCGTCTGCGCAACACGGCCCGCCAGGCTGAAATTACGCAGGAGCTTTCCGAGATTGTTGCCGGCGCCGACGCCCTCGCGTCCTAGCCTGCACCAGACCGGATCCAGCTGGACCTGCACCACCACAGATAAACTTAAACCCACGCCATCTACTGAGTGAAGTGAGAGAGATGACTGCCACTGCTACCGAACACGTAGCCGCAACGTCCGGTGCCACCGGCCGCATTGCGCGCGTAATCGGCCCGGTTGTCGACGTCGAATTCCCGGCCGACGCAATCCCGTCCATCTACAATGCCCTCACCACCGAGATTACTCTCAACGGTGTAACCAAGACCATCACGTTCGAGACCGCCCTGCACCTGGGCGACAACCTCATTCGCGCCATTTCCCTGCAGGCTACCGACGGACTGGTCCGCGGAACCAACGTAGTGGACACCGGTGCCCCCATCTCCGTACCCGTTGGCGACGGCGTCAAGGGCCACATCTTCAACGTGCTGGGCCAGCCCCTGGACGTTGCAGAGTCGGAACTGGACATCAGCGAACGCTGGCCGATCCACCGCAAGGCACCCAGCTTCGCCTCGCTGGAAGGCTCCACCGAGATGCTGGAAACCGGCATCAAGGTCATCGACCTCCTCACCCCCTACATCAAGGGTGGAAAGATCGGCCTGTTCGGCGGCGCCGGCGTGGGCAAGACGGTTCTGATCCAGGAAATGATCACCCGTGTGGCACGCAACTTCGGCGGTACCTCGGTATTCGCCGGTGTTGGCGAGCGTACCCGTGAAGGTAACGACCTCTGGGTTGAAATGGAAGAGGCAGGCGTCCTCAAGGACACCGCCCTTGTATTCGGCCAGATGGATGAGCCGCCGGGAACGCGCCTGCGCGTGGCACTGTCCGCACTGACCATGGCGGAGTACTTCCGCGATGTGCAGAACCAGGACGTGCTGTTGTTCATCGACAACATCTTCCGCTTCACCCAGGCAGGTTCCGAGGTTTCCACCCTCCTCGGCCGCATGCCGTCCGCTGTGGGCTACCAGCCCAACCTGGCAGACGAGATGGGCCTCCTGCAGGAGCGCATCACGTCCACCAAGGGCCACTCCATCACCTCGATGCAGGCCATCTACGTTCCCGCAGATGACTACACCGACCCGGCTCCGGCAACGACCTTCGCACACCTCGACGCGACCACGGAACTTTCCCGTGAAATCGCCTCCCGTGGTCTGTACCCGGCCGTTGACCCGCTGACGTCGACCTCCCGCATCCTGGATCCCCAGTACATCGGCAAGGACCACTACAACACGGCTGTCCGCGTGAAGCAGATCCTGCAGAAGAACAAGGAACTCCAGGACATCATCGCCATCCTCGGTGTGGATGAACTCTCCGAAGAGGACAAGATCGTGGTGTCGCGTGCACGCCGCATCCAGCAGTTCCTGTCCCAGAACACCTACACCGCCAAGCAGTTCACCGGTGTGGAGGGCTCCACGGTTTCCATCAAGGACACCGTAGAAGGCTTCACCGCGATCTGCGACGGCGACCTTGACCACATCGCTGAGCAGGCGTTCTTCAACGTCGGCGGTCTCGACGACGTCGAGCGCCAGTGGGCCAAGATCCAGGAACAGACCAAGTAATATGGCTGAGCTTGAGGTTGAGATTGTCGCAGCGGACCACTTCGTGTGGTCCGGAGCGGCCAAGATGGTCAAGGCCCGCACCAGCGATGGTGAAATCGGAATCCTGCCCGGCCACTCGCCCCTGCTGGCGATCCTGGCCGAGGGTGAACTGGCGATCCAGCCGGTAGCGGGAGACCGTATCGCGGTAGACGTCGACGGCGGGTTCTTCTCCGTGGACAACAACCGCGTGGTCATCGTTGCTGACAACGCCCAGCTGCGCGGCTCGGCTACCGCTGGGATCCGCTAGCATCACCTTGATGGACGCTTCGAGTCTTCCGTTCATCGCCATGGCAATCGCTTTCGGATTGCTGATCTTTGCACTGTGCCTTTCGGGGGTGCGCCGCTTCAACCTGCGGCGTGCCCTCGGCACGGTGGACGCCTCCATTTGCATGGCTGGAAACAGCTGGCAGATGGGGGTTTGTCGTTATCAGGACAACGACCTTGAGTGGTTCCGTCTGATCTCTTTAAGCGTCCGGCCCAAACACAAGTTCAAGCGCCACAGCCTTGAACTGCTGGGCCGTCGCAAACCCACGGAGGCCGAGGCCGTGAAGGTCCAGCCCGACGTCGTGATTGTGGAACTGCGCTATGAAGGCAAGGACCTCCGCCTCGCCATGAAGTTCGACGCCTACACCGGCCTCTCGTCGTGGCTGGAGGCCGGTCCGGTCATCGGCGTCGGCACCTGGCGCTAGCCGGCGTGGACTGGCTCTTCGATGTCCGGCTCGTGGACGGGCCGGCCTACTGGCTTTCCCTCGTCCTGGGCCTCGCCGGGGCCTTCTACCTCCTGGTGCCCCCCGCCGGCATCCGCCCCCGCCCGTGGCTATACCGGATCCTGGCTGCCGCGGCCGCGGCGCTGGTATTGGTCGCCGCCGTGCACTGGGCCCTCATCAACGTCTTCTCGGTCTTCCCCGCGAACATCCCCAACGCTGTGCTGCTCTGGGTGGCGGCGGGTGCGGCTGCGCTCATCCTCCTGGTCCTGCGGCTGCCCCGCGGCAGGTGGCGAAGCCGCGCCACCGGCCTTGCAGCGGCACTGCTGGTGACGGTTCTCTGTGGCGTGCAGATCAACGCCTACTATGGGCTCAACCGCACCGTCAGCGACCTCTTCGGCACGGCGCTGGCCCGGATCCCCGTCCTGGAGCAGGAGCTGATGCGCCAGCCCGGGGAGTCCGACGGCGTCCAGCTTCAGGGATGGGCACCGCAGGGGGAGATGCCTGCCGGGGGAGCCCTGCGACGGCACGTTATCCCGGGGGACGTTTCCGGAATGGATACCCGGGAAGCCTACATCTACCTCCCGCCCGCCTACTTTGCGCAGAACCGTCCCGCCCTCCCGGTGCTGGTGCTGGTGGCAGGGCAGCCGGGCGGTCCGGCAGACTGGCTGACCGGAGGCCAGCTCCAGTCCCACCTGGATTCCTATGCCGCCGCGCATGGGGGAGTCGCGCCCGTGGTGGTGGTGCCAGACCCCAACGGATCACAGTCCGCCAACACCATGTGCATGGACAGCCGGATCGCACGCGCGGACACCTACCTCGCGCAGGACGTTCCGCAGTGGATAAAGTCCACGCTCGCCGTCGACACAGACCACTCCAAATGGGCCGCCGGCGGGTTCTCCTTCGGCGGTACCTGCGCGCTGCAGCTGGGCACCAGGCATCCGGACCTCTTCCCCTCCGTTTTGTCCTTTTCCGGCGAGGCGGAGCCGGCGATTGCCAAGGAGCGCCACAAGACCATCGAGGCGTCCTTCCCCGGAGACCCTGAGGCCTTCATCCGCCAGACGCCGCTGGCCATCATGGAGCAGCGGCGGTTCGAAGGAAGCGGACTGTACCTGACCGCCGGGCAGGACGACCCCGAATTCATCGGATACCTCCGCACCCTGGCCGCTGCGGCGGAGGAGGCCGGGTTTACGGTGCGCTCCTACGAGGTGGAACACACCGGCCACTCCTGGGATACATCCTCGAAGCGTATTGCGGACGCACTCGGTTTCCTGGCCGAGCGGTGGGGACTGAGCGGGTGACCGGGGAAAAGCAGGTGCGGACTGCCCGCCTTGCCTGGTCCACGGTGGCGCTGCCCGCCCTCCGGGATGCAGGGGCCGCGCTGAAGTCCGCGCCCTTCACGCTGGGGATGCTCGGACTCTTCCTGGTGACGGCGGCAGTGACCGGGAGCTTCGCGGCGGGGCCACCCGAACAGCTGATGGGGCTTGCGGGAGTCAGCGGTCCCGGGCTCCGGGACGGTAACTGGTGGTCCCTCTTCACCAGCCTGTTCTTCGCCACGAATCCGGCTGCTTACCTGGCGGCTGCCCTGATGATCGTGGTGTTGCTGGGTCCCGCCGAGCGCAGGCTGGGAACCCGTGCGGCCGTTGCGCTGTTGCTGGGCGGCCAGTTTGCGGCCGTCACGCTGTTCCTGCTGGTGACCCAGGTTGCCGGATACGTCGGGGACGGCTGGCTGGACCGGATGGCCGATGATGTCCTGGTTGGCCCGTATGCCCCGCTGCTGACGGCAGGCCTGGCGGCAAGCGCGCGGCTGCCGGTCCTGTGGCAGCGCCGGCTGCGGACCGCAGTGCTGTCCATCTCGCTCCTGCTGGTCCTGTACGTGGGGCACGCTGAAACTGTTATCGGATTCCTGGGCGCCGTGCTGGGGCTGCTGGCGGGGTGGTGGATCCAAGGGGACCACGGCCAGCTGCACCGGCACCGTTCAACGGGGCGGGAAACAAGGAACCTCCTGGCCCTTACCGTCGCCGTGTTTGCCGTGGGTCCGATCCTGACGGGCGTCGCACGGGCGCCCACGGGTCCGCTGGCCCTTCTGCGCGACGTGGTCCTGAATCCGCTCCCAACGCTGGGCCAGCTCGCGTTCAACTGCGGCGCCACGGTGGAGTCTTCCTGCCTGGAAGCGGGCCGGGCCGGTTTTGCCGGCCCGGTCGGGCTGGCCCTGGCGGTGGTCCCGGTGGCCCTGCTGCTGATCTGTGCGGACGGCATGCGCCGCGGCCGGCGCCTTGCCCTGAACATCGCCATCGGCATCCAGCTGGCAGTGACGTCCATGGCCGCCGTCTACCTTGCCCTCTTCGCACTGCTGACCTCGAGGGGCCAGGTTCCCAATGCCGGACCGATGGGTTCCGCGTTCGCCCACGTCCTTCTCCTTGTGGTGGTGCCGCTGCTGCTTGCCCTGGTCTTGTGGCTGAACCGGCGGCAGTTCCGGGTGCAGACAGCGCCGTCCGCGCGCCGCATGCTTGCCTTGGTGGCGGGAGGAACGTGGCTTGCCCTGGCCGGCTCCTACGCGCTGGCCTGGTTCTGGTCAGGAGGGCTGGAGCGCGACGGCGGGTTGCTGGGACTGCTGGCCGAGCTGGCCAGGCAGTACGTCCCCATTCCCATCCCGCAGCACTACCGCGGCATTTTTGCGGACCGCAACGTCCTGGAGTCCGTTCTCTTTGCCTATTCCGGACCGGTGTTCTGGGTCATCGCGCTGGCGGCAGTGTGGTGGGTGCTGTTGGGCAAGGCCCATGGCACCGATTCCGGCGTGGAGGACAGGGAGAGGGCCCGGTCGCTGCTGCGCCAGGGCGGCGGCCCGCTCTCGTGGATGGCGCTGTGGGAACCCAACACCTACTGGTTCAGCCCCGACGGCAAGGGTGCGGTCGCCTTCCAGCAGCACGGGAGTGTTGCCCTCACCCTCGGGGGAGCCTTCGGACCCAAGGAGGCACAGCAGCGTGTCACCGGGGAATTCCTGGCCTACTGCCGGAGCCACGCGCTGATTCCGGCGCTGTACTCGTGTGATGACACACTGTGGCCGGCCCTGCAGGAACAGGGGTTCGCCCGGGTAGCCGTTGCCCAGGAAACACGGTTGCCGATCCGCGAGCTCGAGTTCAAGGGAAAGGAATGGCAGAACGTCCGGACAGCGCTGAACCGGGCCGCCAAGCTGGGCGTGCGTGCCGTCTGGGGGCCGTACCGCTCGCTGCCGGCGGCGCTCCGGTCCAGGTTGAGCGAGGTGTCCGAGGAATGGGCAGCAGGAAAGTCTGTCCCTGAGATGGGCTTCACGTTGGGCGGCGTGGACGAGCTTGAGGACGAGGAGGTGCTGTGCTGCCTCGCCGTGGACGGCAACGCAACCGACCACGGCGTGACCAGCTGGCTTCCCGTATACGACGGCGGGCGGCTGGTTAGCCGGACGCTGGACGTCATGCGCCGTGGCGCCGAAGGATTTCCCGGGGTGATGGAATTCCTCATCGCCTCTGCGGTCCTGGAGCTGCGCGGCTCCGTGGAGGTCATCTCCCTGTCCGGTTCTCCGCTGGCGAAGGTTCCCGTAGGTCAGGAAGGTTCCCTTGGGAACGGTGCTGCCGGGAACCCGGGTGGCGGGGAGGAGGGGCAGCCGGGGCCGGAGAACCTGGTAAAGATCCTGGACCTGGTGGGGCATGCGCTCGAACCTGTCTACGGCTTCCGGTCCCTGGCGGCGTTCAAATCCAGGTTCAAGCCCGAGTACCGCGCGCTGTACCTTTACTACCAGGACCCGCTGCACCTGCCGGCCATTGGCCGCGCGCTGACCCGTGCCTACCTTCCCGGACTTTCGCTTGCGCAGGGCGCCCGCCTGGTGCGCAGTTTGGTGAAGTGAATATCGGCGCAGTTTTTGCCGAATTTCCCGCCGTTTATGGGGGCGGCCGGAATCCCAACGCGCTGTGTTTTGAATTTGTGCGACTGTAAAGCGGCATAAAAAATGGCCCCGGCATGAATGCCGGGGCCATTTTCGCTGCCGGCCGCAGGTGCGGCGGCGGGCGAAGACTAGACCAGCGTTACGCCGGTAGCCTGCGGACCCTTTGCGCCCTGGCCGATTTCGAACTGAACACGCTGGTTCTCATCGAGGGTCTTGAAGCCGCCGGTCTGGATTTCGGAGTAGTGGACGAAGACGTCCCCATCCGAATCATCCGGGGTAATGAAGCCGAAGCCCTTTTCAGCGTTGAACCACTTGACGGTTCCCTGTGCCATTTATTTCTCCTCATTGTGGAACTTTTTAAGATCGGCACACCTCGTGCCGGCCTTGGTCACTCCGCGAGAAGAATCCTGTTTAGCTGTTCCCCGGAAAGGGAACCGGCGGTGCAGGAGCTTCGCGCTCGCAACTTGTCTTGCGAGCATGAAAAAACACCTACACAAAGACTGAGATAAGAATTTCATGCCCGTTCCCGCAGGTCAACGGTTTTGGCTTCAAAACGGAGAAATTTTGGGCAAAGAGGAGGTGAATGCGCACGTCAGGAGCAGTTTCAACCGTCCACGGACCGCCAAGGGCCACCGTCAGAAAAGGCGGGACTCGCTGTCGTCAACGCCCCGCATGGCGTCGTAATCCAAGGTGACGCAATCGATGCCCCGGTCATTGGCAAGAACCTTGGCCTGCGGCTTGATTTGCTGGGCCGCGAAAATTCCGCGGACCGGGGCCAGCAGGGGGTCGCGGTTAAGCAGCTCCAGGTAGCGCGTCAGTTGCTCGACGCCGTCGATATCGCCACGCCGTTTCAGCTCAATGGCCACCGTGGCTCCCTCGGCATCACGCGCCAGGATATCCACCGGCCCGATGGCCGTGAAGTATTCACGGCGGATGAGGGAGTAGCCCGTCCCCAGTGTTTCAATCTGTTCTGCCAGCAGCCGCTGCAGGTCTGCCTCCACGCCATCCTTGATCAGGCCGGGGTCCACCCCGAGGTCGTGGGATGACTCATCGAGTTTTTCATGGATGTTGATGATCAGCCGGTCGTCAGTCTTGGCCGACTGGACGGTCCACTGCTCCATCACCCCCAGTTCAAGGTCCACATCCTCCGGCGAGGCAACCCGGAGGGTGGCCGGGGGGCTCATCCAGTTGAGCGGCTTGTAGGAACCGCCATCGGAATGGACCAGGACGGAACCGTCGGCCTTCACCAGCAGGAGCCTGGTGGCAAGCGGGAGGTGGGCTTTAAGCCGGCCAACATAATCAACGGAGCATCGGGCTATGACAAGTCGCACGCCGTACAGACTACCGTCTGCCGCGCAGGCAGGTGGCAGGCGGTGTCCCATCCAGCGAGGGCGGCCCGCAGGAAACCGCGCGGCGGCTGGGGCAGAATGGATGCATGCCGCGCTCCAACCGACCCCGCCGTCCCGTATCCGGGAAGGGTTCCGTGTCCGGAAAGGCGGGTGCTGGAAGGAAGGGCAGCCGGGAGGTTCCCGAGCTTGACCTCGAACGTGCGCGTGCCGGGATTGCCCGGCGGGAGAGCGCCCCCGACGGGGAGTGGATGGTCCGCACCATGACCGCCAGGAACGCAGAGAAGACGTATATCTGCCCCGAGTGTTCCACCGCCGTGCAGCCCGGTGTGGCCCACCTTGTGGTCTGGAAGGACGACCACCTGTTCGGCGCCGCCGCCGGACTGGCTGAGCGCCGGCACTGGCACACCAACTGCTGGATGTCGCGCAGTTACCGCTACCGCTGACGTGCAGGCAAAGATGCGCCCGCTGTCGCTAAGCTGGCAGGCATGAGTTTTGATCCGGCGTCGTACGTATTCCGCCAGGGCCCTGGCCCCACTACTATCCGTGCCTCCACCGTGCTGCCCGCGAAACGTGAACTGGTGCAGCTGGAAACCGAAGACGGCCACACCCTGGTGGCCGAGCTGGCACTGCCGGAATCCGGGCCCGTGAATGCCACCCTGATCACGCTGCATCCCCTTCCAACGCACGGCGGCTTCATGGACTCGCATGTCTACCGCAAGGCGTCCTACCGGCTGCCGGCGCTCGCCGGCATCGCGGTGCTGCGGTTCAACACCCGCGGAACCGCATCCCCGCACGGAACCAGCACCGGGGCCTTCGAGGAAGGCGTCGGGGAACGCCACGACATGGAGGCTGCGGTCCGCTTCGCCGTCGAACGGGGCCTGCCCAACCGCTGGCTGGTGGGATGGTCCTTCGGCACGGAACTTGCCCTGATGTACGGAGCCGTGGAACCGGTGGCGTCCCAGGTGGAGGGAGCGGTCCTGCTTTCACCTCCGCTGCACCGGGCCACTGACAAGGACCTGCTCCAGTGGGCCTCCTCAGGCAAGCCGCTCACGGTACTGGTGCCCGAGCACGACGACTTCCTCAAGCCTGCAGAGGCGGCCGAACGCTTCAGCCTGGTGCCGCAGGCCCGCGTGGTGGGCGTGGACGGCGCCAAGCACCTGTGGGTGGGGGAGAAGTATGCGGCCCGGGTCCTCAACGAAATCGTGGACGAGGTCAGTGAGGCAGGATCCGGCGCCGCGGGGCTGCCGCAGGAGTGGGACGGGCCTGTGGCTACGGCCTCCGCCTAAGGAGCCGGGCTAGTGCTGGTCCTGGCGGACGATGTAGATCTCCCTGACCAGCAACAGGACGGCAGCCGCCGTGGGAATGGCGATGAGGGCGCCGAGCACGCCCAGCAGGCTGCCGCCGGCGATGACGGAGATAACAGCCACGGCGCCGGGAACCGCAACGGCCTTCTGCATGATGCGGGGGGAGATGAAGTAGGCCTCGAACTGCAGGTAGGAGAAGTAGCAGATTCCGTAGATGGCGGCGGTCTGCCAGCCCTCGGTGAGCGAGACCAGCAGCACCACGACGCCGGCAATCATGCCGCCCACCAGCGGAATGAACGCGAGCAGCGCCACCACGAAGGCCAGCAGCAGCGCGAAGGGAATTCCCACGATTGACATCACGATGAAGGCAAAGGTGGCGTTCAGGAGGGCCACCACCGCCTGTCCGATGACGTAGTTGCCCACCGAGCGGGTGATTTCCTCGGACAGGGCCTCCACCCGGTGGCGCCGGGACCGCGGCGCAAGCCGGTAGCCCCACTTCTTCATCGCGGGCAGGGCGGCAAGGAAGTACAGGCTCAGCACCAGGACGATCAGGGTGCCGAAAAGGCCGTTGGCCACGGTGGAGCCAAAACCGACAACGCCGCCAAAGATTCCCCCCATGGCGGCGGGGTCGTTGACGAACTTGTCCAGCTCTTCCGTGACCCGGTCACGGACACCGAACTGGTCGTCCAGGCTGCGGAAGAACTCGGAGTCGATGAAGTCCCGAATCCACACCGGTGCCTGCTCGACGATCTGCGTGACCTGTTCCACGATGGTGGGAATAAGGGTGGCGAAAAAGCCGACGACG
The DNA here is from genome assembly GCF_021129155.1 of Arthrobacter sp. AK04. Taxonomy (GTDB): domain Bacteria; phylum Actinomycetota; class Actinomycetes; order Actinomycetales; family Micrococcaceae; genus Arthrobacter; species Arthrobacter quantipunctorum. Next base: position 11,723 of record NZ_JAJOMC010000013.1, on the reverse strand, counting down.
GCGCTGATAAGTACCGTGACGGACACCAGGATTCCGGCGGGACGGGGGATCTTCCGGCCTTCCAGCCAGCTGACGACAGGTTCCAGGCCCAGGGCGATGAAAAGCGCGGCAACGATCCACAGGAGCAGCTGCGTGGTGTTGGAGCCGATCCAGTAGACCAGCAGCGCAAGTCCAACGCCCACGGTTCCCATAAAGCCCAGGTACAGGGGATGCTGCGGCGAAATCCGGGGACCGGGACTGCCAAACTGCGGCTGCACCTCGCTGTCCCCGCCGGCATCCCCGTCCTGGCGCGTGTACTCCGGCGGCATCTCGAACCGGAGACGTGGCTGGGCGCCCGGCAGGGGCTGGCGCAGCCGCTGTGCCAGCATCCCGAGTGCGGCCGCGGCCGGCCTCTTCCGGCGGGCAGTTCCAGGACCTGTTTCAGGACCTTTTCCAGGACCGTTGGCGGCGGCTGCCGGCGGCTGCGTACCCCCCGGATTCTCTGGTGCCGCGGAGGATTCGTCCGTCTTGTCAGTCACTGGTTTTGAGGGCCTGTTCCGTACATGGCGCCGCTGCGCGGGCCGGTGTGATGATCATCGCAAACACTATCAGCAGCCTTGTCAACAACAGCTGAAGGGCCTGTTCAGCGGCCTGCTGGCGATCCTGCGGGATGCCCCGATCCGGGCTCCCGATAACAAAACGGATACTATTGAGACTAAACCCCCGCTGATGATAGGTGTTCCCTTGCGTTTAAAGACTGCAGTCGCACTCGTGCTGCTCGGCCTCCTGACACTTTTGGCCGGCATCGGCCAGAGGACCATCTGGGCCCCCTCCGAGACCTTTACGGCTTCCGCGCCGGCCGATGTTGCCGGGGCGCCGATCACCGTGATCGACCAGGACCTGCGGACCCTTCACGGCGGGACAGTCAAGATCGACATCGAGGGTGACGGCAACTTTATGCTTGCCGCCGGCAGGCCCGACGATGTGGAGGCATGGGTTGGCCAGGCCGCGCACAACACCATTACCGGCGTCTCCGAGGACGAAAAGTCGCTGCAGGTTGAGCACGCCGACGGCGAGGCCACCGCACCGAACCCTGCCGGCTCGGACCTCTGGGTTTCCACCGAGAATGCCAGCGGCGAGCTCGAGTACTCCTGGACCCCGCCGGCTGACGGTGACTGGACGCTGCTGCTGGCCTCGGACGGAACACAGCCCGCACCGGCCTCCATCTCCATGACGTTCCCGAATGACACCTCCACCCCCTGGGCTGTTCCACTGATGGTCCTTGGTTCCCTGCTGGTGATCGGCGGAATCGTCCTGGCCCTGCTCTCTGCCCGCAGGCGCAACGGTGAAGGCGGCGGCGAGGGCAGCGGTTTTGCACGGCGTGCCCGCGCCCGCAGCGAAGCAAAGTCGTCCTCCCGGGTGACCATGGCCGCGGCCGGCGTGGTTGCCGCCGCCGTGGTGGCCGGCACCGGTGTGGCCGCAAGCGCCACCTCGCCTGCGCCTTCCCCGGAGCCCTCCGCATCGGCGTCGCCCGCTGCGCAGGAGGCCGGTTCACCCGTCCTGCTGGATGCACAATTCCGGCGGATCCTGGAACAGGTGTCCAGCGCCGTTGATGCAGGGGACGCCGCAAAGGATGCTGCCAAGCTGGCCGAGCGGGTGGGCGGGACCGAACTGGAAGTCCGCACCCAGAACTACAAGATCCGTTCACAGGTTGGTTCCTACGAGCCGCGCATGCCGGTGCGTTCCACCAAGCTCCTCACCACCGTGGTGACCAGTGACCGCGAGTGGCCCCGGTCCGTCATGGCCGTTACCCAGGGTGAAGGCAACGTCGTGCCGCAGCTGCTGACCCTGGTCCAGGCCTCACCCCGCGAGAACTACAAGCTCGTGGAAACCAACCCGCTCCAGCCCGGAACCACTTTCCCCACCATCAGCAGGGACGGCACCGAAACGCTGGCCCCAGCAGACAAGACCGGCCTGCTCTACAGCGGGGAAGAGGCCCTGTCCGGCCTGGCCGACCGCCTTACCTCCGAAGATTCCGCTTTCAAGGACAAGCTGGTGGAAGGGGAGTCCTCGCCGTACATCGCCGACACCCTCTCCTACCAGGCTGAAGTGGTGAAGGCCGGCGAGAACGGCAACTTCTCCTTCACCCACAAGGTGGTCCCCGAAAGCACTGTTGTTTTCCGTACGGCTGACGGCGGCGCGCTGGTCCTGGGCCGCATCAACTTCGGTTTCGAAGGGACCCCCAAGGCCGCAGGCGACAAGCTGACCATCGGTGACGATGCTGCAGCGCTGGCCGGCGGCAAGGAAACCACCACCGGCATGGTCCTGAGCTTCGCCGAGTCGGTGGCCGTGTACGTGCCGCCGGCAGGATCAACGGACCCGATGAAGCTCGTGGCCGCAACCCGCGGCCTGACGGGGGCCAGCTTCAAGTAATCCCCCTCCCGGCAGTAGCACCGGCAGCGGCCGGAGTGGCTAGAGTGGAAAGCATGAGTTCGCCAGCTTCCCGCCCAGTCCCTCCTGCCGCTGCCAACCTGCTTAACCTGCGCGGCGCCGTCGACCTTTCCAGCCTGAAGCAGCGCCCGGCCTCCCCGGCCGGTGCCGGCACGCCGCAGGAGGGCGCCCAGCCGGGCGCCGCTGCCGGCACCGCGGAACTGAAGGTCAACGTCACCGAGGGCAACTTCCAGCAGCTCGTGGAGCTCTCAGCGCAGGTGCCGGTGGTCTTCGCCCTGTGGGCCTCCTACTCGCCGGAATCGGCAGCCGTGCTGGAGGTCCTGGAACGGGTTGTTGCGGGCTACGGCGGCCGGCTGGTCCTTGGCGCCGCGGACATTGAAGCGTTCCCGCAGCTTGCCCAGGCCTTCCAGGTACAGGCCGTCCCCACCGCTGTTGCCGTCCTCAAGGGCCAGCCCGTGCCGCTGTTCCAGGGCAGCGCGGATGAGCAGCAGGTGCGCAGCCTCTTTGACGAACTGCTGAAGGTGGCCGCTGCGAACGGCGTGACCGGGAGCCTGGGGGCCGGCGCTGCGGAGGAAGGGAACGCTCCGGCGCCCCTGCCGCCGCTGCACCAGACGGCGTTTGACGCCATTGAGGCGGGAGACTATGCCGCCGCGGCAGATGCCTACCGCCAGGCGCTGACGGAGATGCCTGCCGACCATGAGGCCAAGGCCGGGCTGGCCCAGGTGGAGCTGATGGCGAGGCTGCAGCCGCTGTCCGCCCAGGACAGCGAAGCCCTGCGCACCCTCGCGGCCAATGAGCCGGACAACCTCGAGGCCCAGCTGGGGGTGGCTGACCTGGACGTGGCCGGCGGCCATGTGGAGGATGCGTTGAACCGGCTGGTGTCCTTCATCGGCAGGAACTTCGGTCCGGAGCGCGAGACGGTCCGGGTCAGGCTGCTGGAGCTGTTCGATGTGGTGGGTGCCGCGGACGAGCGGGTTGCCAAGGCACGCCAGGCGCTCGCGAGGGTGCTCTTCTAGTGACGGCACTGTTCCAGCCCCTGCGGCTCCGCTCGCTGGAGCTGCAGCACCGGGGCTGGGTATCGCCGATGTGCCAGTACAGCTGCGATCCCGACGACGCCCCGGGAGTCCCCAACGACTGGCACCTGATGCACTTGGGGTCCTTCGCCGCCGGCGGCGCCGCGCTGATCCTGACCGAAGCCGCGGCAGTGAATGCAGAGGGCAGGATCAGCCCCCGCGACGCCGGCCTCTACAACGGTGCGCAGGCCGAAGCGTGGGAACGGATCACCTCCTTCGTCCACCGGCACGGCGCCGCGAGGGCCAAGATCGGCGTGCAGCTCGCCCATGCCGGCAGGAAAGCTTCCACTTACTGGCCGTTTTCCGGCAAGCACGGCAGTGTTCCGGCGTCCGACGGCGGCTGGACCACCGTGGGGCCGTCACCTTTGGCCTTCGAGGGGTACGCAGCTCCCGCGGAGATGAGCGCCGAGCAGATCACGGGCGTGGTGCGGGACTTCGCCGACGCAGCGGTGCGGGCCGTGGACGCAGGCTTTGACACCATTGAGATCCACGGCGCCCACGGGTACCTCCTGCACCAGTTCCAGAGCCCGCTGATCAACACGCGGACCGACTCCTGGGGCGGGGACGAAGCCGGCAGGAACCGGCTGATGCTGGCTGTGGTTGACGCCGTCCGGGCCGTCATTCCGGAGTCCATGCCGCTGCTCCTGAGGATCTCCGCCAGTGACTGGGCGGAAGGCGGCGTGGACCTGGCCGCCTCCGTTCGCCTTGCACGGCAGGCGGCCGGGCGCGGTGTGGACCTCATCGACGTTTCCAGCGGCGGCGCCGTAGCCCATCAGCAGATCAAGGCCGGCCCCGGCTACCAGACCGGTTTTTCGGCTGCCATCCGGAAGGAAGCCGGCGTGGCCACGGGGACCGTGGGCCTGCTGACGTCGGCGGGGCAGGCTGAACACGCCGTCGCAACGGGCCAGGCTGACGGCGTCCTCATCGCGAGGGCAGCCCTGCGGGACCCGCACTGGTGGCTTCGGGCCGCGTTCGAACTGGGCCATGACCTTGCCTGGCCGCCGCAATACGAGCGTGCCGTTCCGCGGCGCACCTTCTGAATGCCCATGACGGCCAACCGGGACCGGCGCGCTGCGCCAAAGCCTGAAAGGGAACCGCAGAACGGGGTGGACCAGCAGTTGGAAGCCGCCATCCTGGAACTCCTGGCCGCAAGGGCCGCCACGTCCACCATCTGCCCGTCGGAGGCCGCCCGCGCCGTTGGCGGCGCGGAATGGCGTGACCTCATGGAGCCTGCCCGCAGGGCGGCACGCCAGCTGGTTGACGCAGGCCAGGTACAGGTCACCCAAGGCGGATCGGTGGTAGATCCTGCCACCGCCAGGGGACCCATCCGCATCCGCAAGGTCCGTTAGGGGCCCGGCGCGATACCGCGGACAGCGTCACCGGAAGCGCGGGCCCTACGCCTTTTTCGCTACTCCTCCGGGAGGACCCCGCAGCGGGGGCCCGGGGACTACTCTGGCATCATGACTGCCCCGCACTCCGAACCGGTCCCGCAACCTGACCCGGCACTACAGCCAGGACCGGTCCAGCAACCCGGCCCGGTCCCGCAACCGGACCCGGCACTGCACTCCGCGCCGGCGCTGACCCCCGCCCCGTCGCTGCGCCCCGGTGCGGGACCGCGGGTGCCGGCACTGTCCATCCGCGGACTGGCAAAGCGCTTCGGCGATAAGATCGCTGTGGACGGCATCAGCCTGGACGTGCCGGCCGGCTCCTTCTACGGCATTGTGGGCCCCAACGGCGCCGGAAAGACCACCACCTTGTCCATGGCAACGGGCCTCCTGCGCCCGGACTTTGGGACAGCGGCAGTCCACGGCGTGGACGTCTGGCAGCGGCCGTTGGAAGCGAAGAGACTGATGGGCATCCTGCCGGACGGGGTACGGCTGTTCGACCGGCTCACCGGCGAACAGCTCATTACCTATGCGGGACTGCTGCGGGGAATGGACAGGGAAACGGTGGCCGCCCGCGTTGCGGACCTCCTCGCCGCCATGGATCTCCAGGAAGCTGCCGGGACCCTGGTGGTGGACTACTCGGCGGGCATGACCAAGAAGGTCGCCCTGGCCTCCGCCCTCATCCACGCACCCAGGCTCCTGGTCCTGGACGAACCCTTCGAGGCGGTGGACCCGGTTTCCGCGGCCAATATCCGCTCCATCCTGGACAGCTACGTTGCCTCGGGCGGCACGGTCATTGTGTCCAGCCATGTCATGGACCTGGTGCAGCGCATGTGCGACCACGTGGCAGTGGTGGCGAACGGACGGCTGCTCGCCGCCGGAACCGTTGACGAGGTGCGTGCCGGGGCATCGCTGGAGGACCGGTTCGTGCAGCTGGTGGGCGGCCGCAGCCACACGGAAGGACTGGAATGGTTGCGCACCTTTTAAGGCTCAAGCTGACACTGCTGCGCAATGGTTTGCGGCGCAGCCCATGGCAACTGGTGGGGATGGCCTTCGCCGGGCTCTACGCACTGGGGATGGTGGCAACGCTCGTGATGGCACTGGTGATGCTGCGCAACGCGCCGCACGACCTTGCCCAGACCGCAGTGGTTCTCGGCGGATCCGCCGCCATCCTGGGCTGGGGCATCGTCCCGGTGGTTGCCTCTGCCACGGACATGACCCTGGATCCCGCACGGTTCACCACCTTCGCGATTCCCATGAAGCAGATGCTGGCCGGGCTGGCCCTGGGCGGACTCATCGGCATTCCCGGGGTGGCAACGTCGCTGGTTGCGCTGTCCACAGTGGTTACCTGGTCCCGGGGTGTCCTTCCTGCGCTCGCCGCGCTCGCGGGGGCAGTGCTGGGCGTGCTGACCTGCGTGGTGCTTGCCAAAGTGGTGACCACGGCAACGGCAAGCCTGGCGGCATCGCGGCGGTTCAAGGACGTCAGCGCCATCGCGTTCATGGTGCCCCTCGTACTGATGGGGCCCATTGTGGCCGGAGTAGGCCAGGGCCTCTCAGCCTCCTCCGGTTTCCTGCCCGGCTTTGCAAGGACGCTGTCCTGGACCCCGCTGGGCGCACCGTGGTCCCTGGGCGGTGATGTTGCCGCGGGGCAGCCGGGACAGGCGGCACTGAAGCTGCTGGTGTCGGTTGCGTCCCTGGCCGCGCTGGCGTGGGCTTGGAAATCCCTGCTGGAACGGGCGCTGGTAACGCCTCCCTACGCGGGAAGCGGCAAGCGGAAAGGCGGCAGGCTGGGGCTGCTGGGGATGCTGCCCGCCACCCCGGCCGGTGCGGTAATGGCGAGGTCCCTCACCTACTGGTTCCGGGACCCAAGGTATTCGGGATCGCTCGTGGTGATCCCCCTGCTTCCCGTGGTGCTCGCCTTCCAGGGCAGCCAGAGCGGGGACTTTACCAGCCTGGGCATCCTTGCCCCGCTGTCCGCATTCATCCTCGCCTGGTCCATCTCCGCCGACGTGTCCTACGACAACACCGCGTTCGCCCTGCACCTTTCCACGGGTGTGAGGGGAGTGGCGGACAGGCTGGGCCGCGCCCTGGCCTGTATGGCCTTCGCCCTGCCGGTGGTGCTGGTGTTTGCCGTTGGCTATTCGGCCCTGACCGGGGACTGGGCAGGCCTGCCCGGCCAGCTGGGCCTGAGCCTGGGCATCCTGTTCACAGGGCTGGGACTGTCTTCAGTGGTCTCGGCCCGCTACACCGTGGCCGTCCCGCTGCCCGGCGACAGCCCGTTCAAGAAACCGCCCGGCAACGTGGGGCAGACCCTCGCCGTGCAGTTTGGAGGACTGCTGGTCCTCATGATCCTGGTGCTGCCCCAGGCGGGCCTCCTGGTTGCCCAGGTGGTCACGGGCAACAGCCTCTTCGGCTGGATCAACCTCACTGCCGGCACAGCCCTGGGCGTGGGCCTGTTTGTTGCAGGCGTCAGGCTGGGCGGAAAATGGCTGGACGCCCGCGGGCCTGAGCTCCTGGCCCAGGTGTCCGTCAACCGCTGAAAAACTTTGGGAAGGAAACAGCATGGAAGTGGTCATCCTCAATGGCAGCAAACAGATTGCCAGGCTCGCCGCCGACGCCGTCGAGGACCTGCTTCGCAGCAAGCCGGACGCCGTCCTGGGGCTGGCGACGGGTTCGTCCCCGCTGCCGGTCTACGATGAACTGGCGGCCCGCCATGAGCGGGACGGCCTGGACTTCAGCCGGGCCTCAGGTTTTGCCCTGGACGAGTACGTGGGTCTTCCTCCCGGCCACCCCGAGTCCTACCGGGAAGTGGTCCGCCGGGAGTTCACCAACAGGGTGAACATCCGGCCGGAGAACGTCCACGGGCCGGACGGTGCCGCTGCGGACATCCCGGCTGCCTGCCGCGCCTACGAGGAGGCGATCGCTGCGGCTGGCGGGGTGGACCTGCAGATCCTTGGGGTGGGAACGGACGGCCACATCGCATTCAACGAACCGGGATCCTCCTTCGCTTCCAGGACCCGCATCAAGAGCCTCATCGAACAGACCCGCCGGGACAACGCCCGGTTCTTCTCCAGCCTGGCGGACGTCCCGCACCATGTCCTGACGCAGGGACTCGGGACCATCATGGAGGCGCGGCACGTCATCCTGCTGGCAACCGGTGCGCAGAAGGCCCAGGCTGTCCGCGAATTCGTTGAAGGTCCCGTCGCCGCCATCTGCCCGGCGTCGATCCTGCAGTTCCACCCGCACGCCACCGTCCTGCTGGACGAGGCCGCCGCGTCCGCGCTGAAACTGGCGGATTTCTACCGGCACACGTATGACAACAAGCCCGACTGGCAGGGGATTTAGCCGGCACCGCCCGCTGCCAACGCACGCTGCCGCAAAGTCCTGCGGCGGCCGGCGGGGACGCGCCGCCGTCGAACGTCCGGCCGGTGGAACAGCTAAGATGGTTGGCATGACTAGCACGACGGACCCTCTCGAAAACGACCCGATGCGCGAGCTTTCCGGGGCTGGAACGTCCACAGCCACCATTGAGCGCGAGGAACTGCGCCAGGAAGTGGAGCCCGGGGACCGGGAGCGCTTTTCGCACTATGTGCGCAAGGAAAAGATCATGGAGTCCGCACTGACCGGGGAACCGGTCATCGCGCTGTGCGGCAAGGTCTGGACGCCGGGCCGGGATCCGCAGAAGTTCCCGGTCTGCCCGATGTGCAAAGAGGTCTATGACGGCCTCCGCCCGGGCAACGACGGCGGCAAGGGTCCCGGAGGGGACTCGGGCAACAACAAATAGTGACGGAGACGCTCTTTGGCGGCCCCACCCTGCCTCCGGCCTATCCGGAACGTGCAGCCTGGGGAACCGCCCCGAAACTCCGTGCCTGGCAGCAGGAAGCCCTGGACCTCTACCTGCGCAACAGCCCCCGCGATTTCCTCGCCGTGGCAACCCCCGGCGCCGGCAAGACCACCTTCGCGCTGAGGGTGGCGTCAACACTCATCGACTCCGGCGCCGTCAACAGGGTGACCATCGTGGCGCCCACGGACCACCTGAAGCGTCAGTGGGCGGATGCGGCGGCCAGGGTGGGCATCGCCATCGACCCCAATTTCAAGAACTCCGACGGGCAGCACGGCCGGGGCTTCATCGGCGTTGCCGTCACCTATGCGCAGGTGGCCAGCAAGCCGCTGCTCCACCGCGCCAAGACGGAAGCTGCGCGCACGCTGGTGATCCTCGACGAGATCCACCACGGCGGCGAGGCACTGTCCTGGGGTGACGGCCTGCGCGAAGCCTTCGACCCCGCGGTCAGGCGGCTATCGCTGACGGGAACGCCGTTCCGTTCCGACACCTCTCCCATTCCGTTCGTCGAATACGCCGAGGACCGGGACGGCATCCGCCGCTCCAAGGCCGACTACACCTATGGGTACGGCAATGCGCTGCGCGACCACGTGGTCCGGCCGGTGATGTTCATGGCCTATTCCGGGCAGATGCGCTGGCGTACCAGCGCCGGCGAGGAGATGGCGGCGTCGCTGGGGGAGGCCGCGGTGACCAAGGACATCACGTCCCACGCCTGGCGTACTGCCCTGAACCCGGCGGGGGAGTGGATTCCGGCTGTGCTGGCCGGCGCGGACAAGCGCCTCAGCGAGGTGCGCCGCACCGTTCCCGATGCCGGCGGCCTGGTGATTGCCACGGACCACGAGGACGCCCGTGCGTATGCAGGGCAGCTCAAGAGGATCACGGGGGAGTCGCCCACGGTCATCCTTTCCGACGACGCGAAGGCGTCGAGCAAGATCGAGGAATTCACCGCCAGCGAGAAACGCTGGATGGTGGCCGTCCGGATGGTGTCCGAAGGCGTGGACGTGCCGCGGCTTTCCGTCGGCGTGTATGCAACGTCAACCTCGACCCCCCTGTTTTTCGCCCAGGCGGTGGGGCGCTTCGTGCGTGCCCGCAAGCGGGGCGAAACGGCGTCGGTCTTCCTGCCCTCGGTGCCGCAGCTGATGGCTCTTGCCAACTCCATGGAGGCGGAACGGGACCACGCCTTGGACCGCCCGGAGAAGGAAGACGGGGACGGCCTGTTCAACCCCGAGGACTCGCTGATGGCCGAGGCCAACCGCGAGGACAAGGCATCGGACAGCCTGACCAAGGGCAAGTTCGAGGCCCTGGATTCGCAGGCGTCCTTTGACCGCGTTTTGTTCGACGGCGGCGAATTCGGCACGGGCGGCGAGGTGGGGTCCGACGACGAGATGGACTTCCTGGGCATCCCCGGGCTGCTGGACGCGGAGCAGGTGGGTACGCTGCTCCGGCAGCGCCAGCACGAACAGCTGAACCGCAAGAACCGGAAGGCGCCTGCGGCGGCGGAAAGCGCTGTACCGGCCGTCCCGGACCACCGGATGCTGATGGACCTCCGCAACGAGCTTGCCAAGAACGTGGCGGCCTGGTCTGCCCGCACGGGCACTCCCCACGGCGTGGTGCACACCAAGCTGCGGACGGTGTGTGGCGGACCGCCCGTTGCCCAGGCGAACGAGGAGCAGCTGCAGTCCCGCCTGCGGAAGCTCCAGGACTGGTTTATCGGCCGGAAATAGCAGGGCCGGACACATGTGGGTGGCCTGGTGAAGGTGGACTGAAAAAGCCGGACGGGCCCTCGCCTGTCAGCCGCCGCCGATGGGTCAGGCCAGCCAGCGCCACCAGCGCGGCTGCTCCGGTTCTGGCGTCGGGTCCGGCTCCGGCTGCTCGCCCAGGGCCAGCGCGGCTTCGACGATATCGTCCGCGGTGAGCGTCATGACGGCGTCGCGATCGAGAGCGTCGAGGCTGTGTTCCTCGTCGAGCGACAGGCGCAGCGCCTGGCGGTTGAGCGCCTGCTCGAACAATGTGCGGGCGAACCGTGCGTTGCCGGAGTCCTCGCCCGCGTGGAGCCCGGTGAGGATGCGGCGCAGCATCTGGTCCGCACCCGGCTCCAGCGTGTACTCGTGTTGTGCCAGCATCTGGTGGAAGATCGTCTGGAGTGCGTCGACGGAGTAGTCGGGGAACGTGATCTCCCGGGCGAACCGGGAGCGCAGTCCGGGGTTCGACAGCAGGAAGGACTCCATCAGCCGCGGGTATCCTGCCACGATCACCACCAGGCGGTGGCGGTGGTCCTCCATCCGCTTAAGCAGGATCTCGATCGCCTCGGGGCCGAAGTCCATCCGGCCGTCCTCCGGGGCCAGCGCGTAGGCCTCGTCGATGAACAGCACGCCGTCCAGCGCACGCCGGATCACCCGGTCCGTCTTGATTGCGGTCGCGCCGACGTACTGCCCCACCAGGCCCGAACGGTCGACCTCCACCAGGTGGCCTTTCTGCAGCAGTCCGACCGCGCGGTACATCTCCGCCAGGAGCCGCGCCACGGTGGTCTTGCCGGTGCCCGGGTTTCCGAGGAACACCAGATGCTGTGATGTGGCCACCTCCGGCAGGCCGTGCGCCTTACGGCGGGCCTGGACCTGGAGCAGTGCGACGAGGGCCCGCACCTGTTCCTTCACGGTTTCCAGTCCCACCAGCGCATCGAGCTCGGCCTGCACCTCGGACAGCGGCCGGGCCGGCCCGGGCCTCGCACCAATGAGATCACCCATTAGGTCATCGACGCGCTCCGAATTGGGCAGCTTGAACTGATCGGCCAGATGGCCGATGGTTTCGCGCAGGTCGTCGAGCGGATGCCGGCTGGGAGCCATGCATCCACTGTAATACCCGATTCCCGGCCGGGTGGGGGTGGGGGGAAACAAAGAAGTGGGGGGGGGGGGGGGGGGCGGGCGGGCGCGGGGGGCGGCGATAGGCCCCGGCGGCCCGCCCCCCCCGCCGGCGCCGGCAGCCGACCCCGCCGGA
>NZ_JAJOMC010000129.1 GCF_021129155.1 Arthrobacter sp. AK04 | reverse complement strand
GACAGCACAACAGATCCAGGTTCATATTCTTGGAAATTGCTTCTTATAAAAGATGCTCGCGTCCACTATGTAGTTCTCAAACAACAACCCCGTACCACACACCCCACACACGCACCCGCCAAAGCAGGAACAACCATGTGATCGGTGCAGCCAGGAAACCAGAAACAAACAAACCCGCACCCCTCCCCCAAAGGGAAGAACCACGGCCCTGTTGCCTCAGGACCCAACAGTGTGCCAAACACTACCCAG
>NZ_JAJOMC010000128.1 GCF_021129155.1 Arthrobacter sp. AK04 | reverse complement strand
ACCCACATCTCCGGATTCCTGGGGTTGTCCTTGCGGAGCCGGCCGGCGATCTGCTGCGGGGATGATTGTGCCTCCAGCCCTTTTTGGACTTTCTCCCTTAGTTTCTCATTGGCCAGGAGCTTGGCTGTCTTCGGTCGTGCCGCCCTTTCATGGGCACGGGCATGGGCTGTCGTCGCCCGATAGAGACAGGGCTTGTCTGCGTTGCGGCGCAGCTCCCGCGAGACCGTCGAAGGTGCCCTGCCGAGACGGCGGGCCATCTCCCTGACGGGCAGTTTCTGGGCGCGCATGACCGCTATCTCCTCACGCTCCCGGAACGTGAGGGACCGCCCTGTCAGTGAACGGCCACGGCGTGGCCGGACTCCACCTGCCGCACGAAGCTCGTTCCGGACAGTGGTGACTGACCACCCGACCGACGCGCCGGCGTCGACGTATCCATCGCCGTCGGCCACC
>NZ_JAJOMC010000127.1 GCF_021129155.1 Arthrobacter sp. AK04 | reverse complement strand
TCGTTGGCGGGGTCTGTCGTTGACTTGGTGGGCGACGTAGTCGAGGTCAGTTTGGCTGTAGACGCTGAGGTCGGTGCCCTTGGGGAAGTACTGTCGCAGCAGTCCGTTCATGTTCTCGTTCGATCCGCGTTGCCAGGGTGAGTGGGGATCGCAGAAGTAGATATCGATGTCGGCTGCGATCTTCACTTCCTTGTGTCGGTGCATCTCGGTGCCTTGGTCCCAGGTCAGGGACTGGCGCAGATGGTCCGGGAGGGCGCCCATTTTGGCGATCAGCCCGTCCCTGACGGCTTCGACACGGTTCATGTCCTGCTGGATATGGATCAGCATCAGGAACCCTGTGGTCCGCTCAACGACGGTGGCGATGCTGCTCTTGCCGTCCTTGCCCAGGATGAGATCACCTTCCCAGTGGCCGGGAAGGGCACGGTCTTGGACCTCGGGCGGGCGGTCGGCGATCATGACC
>NZ_JAJOMC010000126.1 GCF_021129155.1 Arthrobacter sp. AK04 | reverse complement strand
GACGAGCATGGTGAGGGGGGATTCGATGAAGACCATGATCAGGACGCCGGCGAGGAAGAGGAGGGAGAGGTAGCCGGTGTAGGGGGCGCCGATCATGCGGAAGGAGGGGCGTTCGAGCCAGCCTTTGTTGGCCCAGCGGTGGAGTTGGATTTGGCATAGGACGATGGTGGCCCAGGTCATGATGATGCCGACGGAGGCGACGTTGAGGACGATTTCGAAGGCTTGGGCGGGGACGAGGTAGTTCAGGGGGACGCCGAGGAGGGAGACGGCGGCGGTGATGGCGATGCCGCCGTAGGGGACGCCGGCTTTGTTCATGCGGGAGGCGAAGCGGGGGGCGGAGCCGTTGACGGACATGGAGCGCAGGATCCGGCCGGTGGAGTAGAGCCCGGCGTTCAGGGAGGACAGGGCTGCGGTGAGGACGACGAGGTTCATGATGACGTCCACGCCCTGGATGCCGATGGAGCCGAAGAAGGTCACGAAGGGGCTGACGCCTTTTTCGTAGGAG
>NZ_JAJOMC010000125.1 GCF_021129155.1 Arthrobacter sp. AK04 | reverse complement strand
ATCAGGCAGTTAGTGCGCACCTTTTTCAGTTCAGGGCGGGTGTCGGAGAAAAAGGTTACCCCGGCGAAGTGCCGTGCAATGGCCGGATTTGTCCGGCAGAAGCTGACACGCAGGTCCTCCGCTAATTCAGGCTCCTGCGGGTTGCCCATAACCACGGGGGCCAAGGCCGCGGCCCAGGCGAAATAGTCGCTGTCCAAAGATGCCAGCAGGCCCTCGATGTCTTCCCGCGAAAACCCGCCCACGTAGCCGTCGTACGGGTCATCCGTATGACGGGGCGAAGGAGCAAGCAGCACCAGGTGGGAGAAACGGTTGGGGTCCTTCACAGCGGCGATCACGGCGATCATGGTGCTCACACTGTGGCCCACCAGGATGACGTCCTCAAGTTCAAGGGCGGCGCAAATCTCCAGCAGGTCCGACGCGTACCCGTTCAGGGACCCGTACTTCTCCCAGTCATAGGCGCTGATGTCGGAGTGTCCTGCACCAACATGGTCAAAAAGCACCAGCCGGTAATC
>NZ_JAJOMC010000124.1 GCF_021129155.1 Arthrobacter sp. AK04 | reverse complement strand
ATCACACCGCCGGGTACACTCGGACCCGCCGATCAGGAACGTGGCTTCCTTGTCCTCCCAGCACTCGAAAATGTTGGGACAGCCGGCCTCCTCACACACCGTGTGCAGGCCTTCCTTCTTCACCAGGTTCTTGAGCTGGACAAACTCCGGACCCATCTGGACCTTCGCCTTGATCCACTCCGGCTTCCGCTCCACCGGAACAGCAGAATTACGCTGTTCAACGCGCAAAAGCTTCCGGCCTTCAGGTGCCAATGTCATTTCTGTTCTTCCTTCAGCATTCGACGACGTTGACGGCGAGGCCGCCCATGGCCGTTTCCTTGTATTTGGAGCTCATGTCCTTGCCGGTCTCGCGCATCGTGATGATGACCTCGTCCAGCGAGACCCGGTGGGACCCGTCGCCCCAGAGCGCCATCTTCGCGGCGTTGATCGCCTTCGCCGCCGCGATCGCGTTCCGCTCGATGCACGGGACCTGGACCAGCCCGCCGATCGGGTCACACGTCAGCCCCAGGTTGTGCTCCATCGCGATCTCCGCCGCGTTCTCCACCTGCGCCGGGGACCCGCCCATCACCTCCGCCAGGCCGGCCGCGGCCATCGACGACGCTGAGCCCACCTCA
>NZ_JAJOMC010000123.1 GCF_021129155.1 Arthrobacter sp. AK04 | reverse complement strand
AGGGAGGACAGGGCTGCGGTGAGGACGACGAGGTTCATGATGACGTCCACGCCCTGGATGCCGATGGAGCCGAAGAAGGTCACGAAGGGGCTGACGCCTTTTTCGTAGGAGGTGTAGGGCAGCAGCAGGGCCAGGAGGATGACGGAGCCGACGTAGAACACGGCGATGCGGAAGACCACGGAGTTGATGGCCTTGGGCATGATTTTTTCGGGGTTTTCGGTTTCGCCGGCGGCGGTGCCGACGAGTTCGATGGAGGCGTAGGCGAACAGGACGCCCTGCATGAGGATGATCATGGGCAGCAGGCCGTTGGGGAAGATCCCGCCGTTGTCTGACAGGAGGCTGATGCCGACCTGTTGGCCGTCCACGGGGGTGCCGAAGATGACGAAGTAGGTGCCGACGATGAGGAAGATGACCAGGGCTGCGACTTTGATCAGGGCGAACCAGAATTCCATTTCGCCGAAGACCTTCACCGAGACGAGGTTCAGGGCCAGGACGACGACGAGGGCGGTCAGGGCCCAGGCCCATTGCGGGACTGCTGCCATCCAGGGGATGTAGTTGCCGAAGAAGTTCATGTAGAGGGCGGCGGCGGTGATGTCCACGATGGTGGTGGTGGCCCAGTTGATCCAGTAGAACCAGCCGGAGACGAACGC
>NZ_JAJOMC010000122.1 GCF_021129155.1 Arthrobacter sp. AK04 | reverse complement strand
GGCCTGCACACGGTGTGTGAGGAGGCCGGCTGTCCCAACATTTTCGAGTGCTGGGAGGACAAGGAAGCCACGTTCCTGATCGGCGGGTCCGAGTGTACCCGGCGGTGTGATTTCTGCCAGATTGATACCGGCAAGCCGTCCCCGGTGGACCGGTTCGAGCCCACCAAGGTGGCCCGCTCGGTGCAGGCGATGCAGCTGCGCTACGCCACCGTCACCGGGGTGGCCCGCGACGACCTCGCCGATGAGGGTGTGTGGCTGTACGCCGAGACGGTCCGGAAGATCCACGAGCTGAACCCCGGCACCGGCGTGGAACTGCTGATCCCGGATTTCTCCGGCAAACCCGAGCACATCGCCGCGATCTGCGATTCCAAGCCCGAGGTCTTCGCGCACAACGTGGAGACCGTGCCGCGGATCTTCAAGCGGATCCGGCCCGCGTTCCGGTACGAGCGGTCCCTGGATGTGATCACGCAGGGCCGGAACCTGGGCATGGTGACCAAGTCCAACCTGATCCTGGGCATGGGCGAGACCCGCGAGGAGATCTCGGAGGCCCTGCGGGACCTGCATGAGGCCGGCTGCGACCTGATCACCATCACCCAGTACCTGCGCCCGTCCGAGCGGCACCTGCCGGTGGACCGGTGGGTCAAGCCGCAGGAATTCGTGGACCTCCAGGACGAGGCCACCGAGATCGGCTTCCTGGGCGTGATGTCCGGGCCGCTGGTCCGTTCCTCCTACCGCGCCGGCCGGCTCTGGGCCACCGCGATGCGGAAGAAAGGCTGGGAAATCCCCGCCGAACTCGCCCACATCGAGTCCTCCGGCAGCACCCGACAGGAAGCCAGCTC
>NZ_JAJOMC010000121.1 GCF_021129155.1 Arthrobacter sp. AK04 | reverse complement strand
TTCCTGTCCCTGGGCCTGATGTTCGCCCTGGGCGCCCTGATGCCGCTGGGCTGGGCCGCGCTGATCGTCGCCGTGGTCTGGGGCATCATCGCCGCGGTCCTGGCCTCGATCGGCCGCAAGGAACTCAAACAGGTCAAGGGCCTGCCCCAGACCGGCGAAACCCTGTCCGAAATACCCCCAACCCTAAAACCAGGTGAGGTAAACCGATGAGCGATAACCCGGACGCAATCCGTTCAGACATAGAAGCCACCCGCGCACGCCTGGGCACCAACGTCGACGCCGTGGCCGACAAAGTCACCCCCTCAAACATCGTCCACCGCCAGACCGACAAAGTGAAGGACGCGGTCAGCGGGGTCAAGGAGAAAATCATGGGCGCAGCAGACCACACCACCACCCGTGTCCAGGACACCATGCACACCGGAGCCGGGCACACCGGCAACGCCCTGCACTCCACCGGGGACACCCTGCACGGGGCCAAGGACACCGCCGCGGCGAAGCTCGGTGACGCTGGAACAGCGATCTCCAACGCACCGGACCAGGTCAAAGCCAAAACCCAGGGCAACCCCCTGGCCGCGGGCCTGATCGCGTTCGGCGCCGGCATGCTGATCTCCTCCCTGATCCCGGCCAGCCAGAAGGAACGCGAAGCCGCGGACCAGCTCAAAACCGCAGCCCAGCCCCTGGCAACCCAGGTCACCGACGCCGCCAAGGACATGGTCCAGGACCTCAAGGAACCAGCCCAGGAAGCCATGGAAAACGTCAAGGCCACCGCCACCGACGCCGCCCAGAACGTCAAAGCCGAAGGCCAACACGCAGCCACCGACGTCAAAGACCACGCCACCGACGCCGCAGGCCACGTCAAGAACACCTA